>NZ_JBAQYR010000103.1:0-1897 GCF_049790275.1 Polaromonas sp. | reverse complement strand
GTGCCAGGTGGATCACGCGGGTCGCCAACCCTGCCAGCCGGCGCAAGGTGGCGGGCTGGTCCAGGTTGCCGGCCAGCGGCATGATGTTCCGGGCGCGGAGTTCAGGTCTGCGTTCCGGCGACGAACTCAGTGCCAGCACGCGCACACGCGGCACCAGCAGGCGCGCGGCACGCAGGCCGACATCGCCACAGCCAACGATCAGGACACGCTGCCGGCGAAAGCGTGAAGGCAGGGCGCCAAGGGGACTTTGGTTTGAAGGCAAAATTGGGGGATCTGCTGCAAAGCAGCCAGAGTTTTAAAAAAGCAGGACAACGTTAGAGGATAACCAGTATGACTTTCAACGTCACCGTGCTGCCCAGCGGCCGATCGTTCACCGCCAGCCCGGATGAAGCACTGCTGGCAGCCGCCATTCGCCAGGGCATAGGCATGCCCTATGGCTGCAAGGATGGCGCCTGTGGTTCCTGCAAATGCAAAAAAATCGAAGGCACGGTCGTCCACAGTCCGCACCAGCTCAAGGCGCTGTCGCATGAGGAAGAAGCCGCCGGCTTCATCCTGACCTGCTGCGGCGTGGCGCAAACCGACGTGGTGCTGGAATCGCGCCAGGTGACCGACGAAAGCGCGTTCCCGATCAAGAAAATGCCGACGCGGGTGAACACCATGGCACGCGCCTCGCACGACGTGATGGTGATCCGCCTGCAACTGCCCGCCAGCGATGTCTTCAAGTACCACGCCGGCCAGTATGTGGAGTTTTTGCTGCGCGATGGCGACCGCCGCAGCTATTCCATGGCCAATGCGCCGCACACGCAAATCGACAACCCCGGGGTGGAACTGCACATCCGCCACATGCCCGGCGGCAAGTTCACCGAACACGTGTTCACAGCCATGAAGGAAAAGGAAATCCTGCGCGTCGAGGGGCCTTACGGCAGCTTCTTCCTGCGCGAAGACAGCGACAAACCGATGGTGCTGCTGGCCTCGGGCACAGGCTTTGCGCCCATCAAGGCATTGATCGAACACATGCAGTTCAAGGGCATCACGCGGCCCGCCGTGCTGTACTGGGGCGGTCGCCGCCCGGCCGACCTGTACATGAACGACTGGGTGATGGCCAAAGTGGCCGAGATGCCCAACCTCACTTACGTGCCGGTGATTTCCAACGCGCTGCCGGAAGACAACTGGACCGGCCGCACCGGCTTTGTACACCAGTCGGTGCTGCAGGACTTCCCTGACCTGTCGGGCCACCAGGTCTATGCCTGCGGCGCCCCCATCGTGGTGGACTCGGCCCGCGCCGACTACAGCGCGATCGGCGGTTTGCCTGCTGAAGAGTTTTATGCGGATTCGTTCACGACGGAGGCGGACAAGGCCAAAGCGCTGGCCTGAATTTTTTCGCTGGTATCGCGCTGCGTCCCCGGTTCACCCTGGACAGTAGGACGGACTCCCCACTCCCACCCCTAGCCCCTGCTCTCGCCCCGCTGGGCGATGGAGGGGGACTTCATTTGGCAACGTGTGCGGCACCCGCGTGCATACATGACAGTCCCGTGAGTCCGACATGACGCGCTTCGCGCGTCATGTCTCCCCGCATCCGTTTCCGCTCCCTACCCGTTAGGCTGGGCCGAGGAGCGCAGGTCAAAGCGGATGAGGGCTCGCGATTGTTTGAGCCGCAGGCGAGTTCGAGCGAGACCCCGCTTTGACCGAGCACCGCAGGTTGCCCGGAGCGAAGCGAAGGGACCCAGACTGTCGGGTCGCCTTTTCTTTTGCTTACTTTTCTTTTGGCGACGTGTACGGACCGGACACATGGTGGACAGGTGTGCGGGGACATGGTTGACACTTTCCGGCGAATCAGCCGGGAGGTCCCTATGCCATGGAAAGCACAGAACGTCATGAGTTTGAAGCACGAATTTGT
>NZ_JBAQYR010000102.1:0-15054 GCF_049790275.1 Polaromonas sp. | reverse complement strand
CTGCTGGGCGGCGCGGGCACGCTGTGCCTGCTCAACGGCATGGTGACCCTGCACGGCGGCTCGGCGCTGGAAGCGGCGCTGTTGTTGGCCGGCGCGGCACTGGCGCTGCTGGTTTTTGTGCTGTGGCAGCGGCGCATGGCCGCCACCGGCCGGGAGCCGTTGATGAACCTGGTGCTGTTCGGCTACCGGCCGTTTGCCATGGGCAGCATCGTGGCCTTCATCTATGGCACGGCGCTGTTCGGCTCCACCTACCTGCTGCCGGTCTACATGCAGCTGGGCCTGGGCCTGTCGGCCTCGTATGTGGGTTCCATCCTGCTGCCGGCCGGCTTTGTACTGGCCATCACGATTGCGCTGGTCGGCCGCCTGGCAGACCGCCATCCCACCTACCTGCTGGTGAGCACCGGGCTGGCTCTGCTGGCGCTGTCGTTTGCGCTGATGCTGACCGTGACGCTGACCAGCGCGATCTGGCTGCTGGTGCTCTGGGCCATCCTGGGCCGTATCGGGCTCGGTTTCATTTTGCCCTCGCTCAACCTGGGCTCGCTGCGCGCGCTGGACAACAGCCTGATCTCGCAGGGTTCGAGCGCGATCAATTTCGTGCGCATGCTGGGCGGCGCCATCGGCGTCAGCCTGTGCGGCATCGTGCTGGAATGGCGACTTGCGGCGCACGGCGATTCGCTGACGCATGCCGCAAGCAGCCCGGCACGGCTGGCGGCCTTCAACGAGGCTTTCATGATGCTGGCTGCGCTCTGCGCATTGGCACTGGTCGCGGCATGGGGGATACGCCAAGTTCCTGCCAGTCAAAACGGGACCTGAAACATGTGCCAACTCCTCGGCATGAATTGCAATACGCCCACTGACGTGACCTTCAGTTTCAGCGGCTTTGCGCAGCGCGGCGGCAACACCGGCGAACACACCGACGGCTGGGGCATCGCCTTTTTTGAAGGCGGCAATGACAGCACAGGCAGCGACAGCGACAAAGGCCTGCGCCATTTTGTCGATCACCAGTCGGCCTGCGAATCACCCGTGGCCGAGCTGATACGCCGCTACCCGATCAAGAGCCGCAACGTGATTGCGCACATCCGCAAGGCCACGCAGGGCCGGGTGGCGCTGGAAAACTGCCACCCGTTTGTGCGTGAACTGTGGGGCCGCTACTGGGTGTTTGCCCACAATGGCGACCTGAAGGATTTTTCACCGCGCCTGCACGGCAGCTTCCGGCCGGTGGGCTCCACCGACAGTGAACGCGCGTTCTGCTGGATCATGCAGGAGCTGGCCAAGTCCCACGCCGGCGTACCTTCGGTGGACGAGCTGACCCTGACCCTGCGCGAGCTGGCAGCGCAGATTGCAGCGCATGGCACCTTCAACTTTTTGCTGGGCAACGGCCTGGCGCTCTGGGCCCATGCGTCGACCAACCTGTACTACGTCGAGCGCAAACACCCGTTTGCCCACGCCACGCTGAACGACGAAGACTTGAGCGTGAACTTCGCCGAACACACGCAGCCGACCGACCGGGTTGCGGTGGTGGTGACAGCGCCGCTGACCACCAACGAGAACTGGATAGCCTTTGCGCCGGGTGAGCTCAAGGTTTTTGCCGGGGGTACGTTGCACACCTGATTTGCTACGAAAACAGGAGCTGTCGGCGCCCGTCAGATAAGGGCTACAGCCTCTTTTATGTCTGGACAGCAGCCTCAAGCGCATCGACAAACATGGCAGCCACGTCGAAACCGGTCTGGTCGAAAATTTCCTGGAAGCAGGTCGGGCTTGTGACATTGATCTCGGTCACACAGTCGCCAATCACATCCACGCCGGCCAGCAGCAGGCCGCGGCTTTGAAGGATGGGACCCAGCGCCTCGGCAATCTCGCGGTCGCGCGTTGACAGCGGCAGCGCCACCCCCTTGCCGCCGGCGGCCAGGTTGCCGCGCACCTCGCTGCCCTGCGGAATGCGCGCCAGGCTGTAAGGCACACACTTCCCGCCGATGACGAGCACCCGTTTGTCGCCCTTGACGATCTCGGGCAAAAACTTCTGCACCATCAGACTTTGCGCGCCGTGACGGTTCAGGGTTTCGGTGATCGAGCCCAGGTTCAGCCCGTCCGGCCCAACACGGAAAATACCCATGCCACCCATGCCGTCGAGCGGCTTGAGGATGATGTCGCCGTGTTCGGCGTGAAAACGCTTGATGTCCTCCGGATCACGCGTCACCAGTGTGGGACCGATGAACTGGGGAAACTCCATGATGGCGAGTTTTTCCGGATGATCGCGCAGCGCGCGCGGCTTGTTGAACACCTTCGCGCCTTCGCGCTCGGCCTGCTCCAGCAAATGCGTGGCGTAGAAATACTCGCTGTCAAAAGGCGGGTCCTTGCGCATGAGAACGGCGTCGAATTCCTTCAGGGCGACCTGGCGCGTGGCGCGTTCAGTGAACCAGTCTGTCGCGTCGCCGGTCAGCGTGATGTCGCGCACATGGGCCATCACCGCCGAGCCTCGCTGCCACATCAGGTCCTGCTGCTCGCAGGCGCTGATTGCATGGCCGCGGCGCTGGGCCTCGCGCATCATCGCGAAAGTGGTGTCCTTGTAGGTCTTGAAGGATGCGAGCGGGTCGGCAACAAAAAGAATGTTCATGAACGGGGCAATCAATAAGGGATTCGGAGGCCGCTCAGGCAGCGCACTGGCGGTATTGTTGTACAAATAGCGCAATCGCGCCGGCCACCACGCCCCAGAAGGCCGAGCCGATGCCGGCAATGGCGACGCCCGACAGCGTGACCAGAAAAGTGATAAGCGCCGCTTCCCGGTGCGACTCGTCACGCACTGCTTGCGCCAGGCCGCTGCCAATCGTGCCCAGCAGGGCCAGCCCGGCAATCGCCACCACCAGTTCCTTGGGAAAAGCCGTGAGCAGGCCGGTGACCGCTGCGCCAAAGATGCCGATCACCACGTAAATGGCGCCGCAGGCCACGGCGGCGGTGTAGCGCTTGCGCGGATCTTCATGCGCCTCGGGACCCATGCAGATGGCGGCGGTGATGGCGCTGAGGTTCAGCGCAAAAGCGCCGAACGGCGCCAACACCAGCGTCGCCAGGCCGGTCAGCGTGATGACCTTGGACACCGGAATGCCGCCGTCCGGCGTGTCGGGACCGTAACCCGCGGCGCGAATGGCCGCAACGCCGGGAAGGTTTTGCGAGGCCATGGTCACCACAAACAGCGGCAGGGCCAGGCTCACCACCGCAGCCAGCGTGAACTGCGGCGCAACAAACAGCGGCAGCGCAAAGGAGAAGTTCATCGCCGTCCAGGCCATCTCGCCACGTGCGGCCACGAACACAATCGCACCAAACAGGGTCAGCACCACCGCATAACGCGGCATGAAACGTTTTCCCAGCAGGTAGATCGCCAGCATCAGCAGCACCAGCGGCAAGGCGGTTTGTGCCGCGGCAAAAGCCTGCAGGCCAAAACGCGCCAGCACACCGGCCAGCAGCGCAGAAGCAATCGCCATCGGAATCCGGTTCATGACTTTCTCGAACCAGCCGGTCACCCCGAACAGCGTGATCAGCGCCGCACTGACCATGAAGGCCGCCACCGCCTCGCCCATCGAGAACCCGCCCGTCAGTCCCGCCGTGGCCAACACCGCCGCCCCGGGCGTTGACCAGGCAATCACGACAGGCTTTTTCAGCCAAAGCGAAGGAAGGACGGAACACAATCCCATTCCCCAACCCAGCGCCCACATCCACGAGCTGATCTGCTCCGGGGTGGCATTAAAGGCCTGTGCCGCCTGGAACACGATGGCAACGGAGCTCGCGAAGCCGACGAGCACGGCCACGAAGCCGGCGGTGAGGGTTGAGAGATTGAGATCTTTGAAGAACCGCATCTGCAGATTCTGGCAGGGTTGTTTGAGGCCCCGAGGCAATGGGGCCCGGGATCGATGCGCTCGTCAACGCGCTCGGCGAAACCCTCACCGAACAGCCCCAAAACCTATGCGATCGGAAGCTCGGTCGTCGAAAGCACCTGCTTCAGGACAACAAAAGTCCGGATCTGCCGCACGCCCGGGAGATAGAGCAGTTCGGCCGCATGCAGGCGGTTGAATGACTCGTTGTCCTGCGTGCGGATCGTCACGAAGTAATCGAACTCGCCCGTCACCACGACGCATTCCAGGCAACCGGGCACCTTCTGCACGGCTTTCTCGAAGTCAGTGAAGGACTGCGGCGTGGATCGGTCGAGAACCACGCCAATCACTACCAGCATCCCCAGGCCCAGCGGCGCGGGGTTCAGCAGAGCGACGATGCGCCGCACCAGGCCCATCGACTTGAGCCGCTCCACCCGGCGCAGGCAAGCGGCCGGACTGAGGTGCACCCTGGCCGCCAGGGCCACGTTGGAAATCGACGCGTCACGTTGCAGCAATCGCAGGAGCGTGCGGTCGACGCGATCCAGTGGAAGAGGAGCTACTGCGGCCTCCTTCGATGCATGCACTTTTATTTCGCGTTTGATGGCCATTGAGCAACTTTTAGAAGTAATTGAATTTCATATTTCAATATTAATCAATAAATCAAAATAAAGTTGCAACCCTGTTGCGCCGCCGCGTTGATAGCATTTCCCTGACCTCCTTAAGCATCCTTTAAGCAACTCGCCGGCATGCCTTCACTTTTCGCCAGCTGGGATTTCTGGATTTCTCCAACACACCACATGATCGCCATGAACCTCGAAAAATTTCCCCGCCACCCGCTCACCTTCGGCCCCACGCCCATCCAGCCCTTGAAACGGCTCAGCGCCCACCTGGGCGGCAAGGTGGAGCTCTACGCCAAGCGCGAGGACTGCAACAGCGCCCTGGCCTTCGGCGGCAACAAGACGCGCAAGCTGGAGTACCTCATCCCCGAGGCGCTGAACGGCGGCTACGACACGCTGGTGTCAATCGGCGGCATCCAGTCCAACCAGACGCGGCAGGTGGCCGCGGTGGCCGCGCATCTGGGCCTGAAGTGCGTGTTGGTGCAGGAGAACTGGGTCAACTACTCCGACGCGGTGTACGACCGCGTGGGCAACATCGAAATGTCGCGCATCATGGGCGCGGACGTGCGGCTGGATGCGGCCGGCTTCGACATCGGCATCCGGCCAAGCTGGGAGCAGGCCATGGAAGACGTGCGCCGTGCCGGGGGCAAGCCCTACCCCATCCCGGCGGGATGCTCAGAGCATCCGCTGGGCGGTCTGGGCTTTGTCGGCTTCGCGGAAGAGGTCCGGCGGCAGGAGGCCGAACTCGGGTTCAAGTTCGACTACATCGTCGTGTGCTCCGTGACGGGCAGCACCCAGGCCGGCATGGTCGTGGGCTTTGCGGCCGACGGGCGGGCCGACCGGGTGATCGGCATCGACGCTTCGGCCAAGCCGGCCCAGACACGGGCGCAGATCCTGCGCATTGCCAGGAACACCGCCGAACTGGTCGGGCTGGGCCGCTCGATCACCGACAAGGACATCGTGCTGGACGAACGTTACGGCGGCCCGGAATACGGCCTGCCGAACGAGGGCACGCTGGAAGCCATTCGCCTGTGCGCGCGGCAAGAGGCCATGTTGACCGACCCGGTGTACGAGGGGAAGTCCGCGCACGGAATGATCGACATGGTTCGCAAGGGCGAATTCCCGGCCGGCTCGCGCGTGCTCTATGCCCACCTAGGCGGCGTGCCTGCGCTTAACGCCTACAGCTTCATCTTCCGCAACGGTTGAGCAACGCGGCCGTGCGCCGCATCAAAAAGGGGAATGTACGATGAGAAAATCAGAGTTTTCGCGCAGCATCTTCCTGGTCATGGGGCTGGCCTTGCTGGCCCCCTGGGCCGGCGCCCATGCGCAGACTTATCCGTCCAGGCCGATCCAGCTGGTCATTCCCTTCCCGCCGGGAGGCGCCACCGACATCGTCGGCCGGCTGGTCAGCAAAAAACTGGGCGAGCGCCTGGGACAGCCGGTGGTGATCGAGAATCGCGCCGGAGCCGGCACCGTCATCGGCGCCGCCTTCGTCGCCAAGGCGCCGGCCGATGGCTACACGCTTCTCATCAGTTCCGGTTCCACCTTCACGATCAATCCTGCGCTCAACTCCAAGCTACCCTACGACCCGATCAGGAGTTTCGAGCCGATCGGCCAGGTGGCGCGGGTGCCCCTCCTCGTGCTGGCGCATCCCAATGCCCCGGTCAATGACTTGAAGCAACTGATTGCCGCCGTGCAGCGTACACCGGACAAATACCTCTATGGCTCGTTCGGCAACGGCACCACGGCGCATTTCGCCGGCGAAATGCTGTGGAGCGCGGCCGGCATCAAGCTGCAGCACGTCGCCTACAAGGGCAGCGCGCCGGCGATGAACGACTTGCTCGGAGGCCAGATCCCTTTCACGGTCGATACCGTTGCGGCAGCGCTCCCGCACCTGAAGGCGGGGAAGCTGAAAGCCATCGCCGCGACCGGTGCAAGCCGCGCGACCCAATTGCCCAATGTGCCGACAGTGTCGGAGAGCGGCTTTCCCGGCTTCTCGGCCGACTCCTGGCTGGCTATTGCCGCACCGAAAGGCCTCACGGCGGACGTGAAGGCCAAGCTGCAAAAGGCCCTGGCCGACACGATGAAGGATACCGAGATCCGCGACAAGCTCATCGCAAGCGGACTCGAGCCCGCCTATGAGCCGGCCGCGGCAGTCGTTGCACGTATCGACAACGAGCTCCCACTCATGCGTGCGATCGCCCAGCGCGCCAACATCCGGCCGGAATGACATGTTGACCCCTACGTCCTCCGCTGCGCGGTTGCACTGCCCCCGAAGAAGCCCATGCTGCCCAAGGACGGCCTGTCGGAGGCATGATGGCCGCCTTTGATGGCCTTGTGACCCGCTCGGCGGTCGAGCTGCGGCGCCTGATCAGGGGAAAACAGATCTCGCCCGTGGAACTGCTGGAGGCCTGCATTGCGCGCATCGAGACGGTGAACCCATTCGTCAACGCCGTCACTGCCACGTGCTTCGAGCGCGCGCGAAAGGAAGCCAAGGCTGCGGAGCGCGCGGTGTTGGATGGCCGCCCGCTGGGCCTGCTCCACGGGCTGCCCATCGGCGTCAGGGACCTGGAGGCTACCGAAGGCCTGCTGACCACCTTGGGCTCCCCCTTGTACCGTGACCATGTGCCGACCGCGGACAACGTGCTTGTCGCGCGGCTGCGAGCCGCCGGAGCAATCGTGGTTGGAAAGACCAACGTGCCCGAGTTGGGCGCGGGTGCGAACACACGCAACGAGGTCTGGGGCGCCACCGGCAATCCCTTCGACCCGCGACTCAACGCGGGCGGGTCATCGGGCGGCTCGGCGGCGGCGCTGGCATGCGACATGCTGCCTGTGTGTACCGGCTCCGATACCGGCGGATCGCTGCGCATTCCCGCCGCGCTGTGCGGTGTGGTGGGCTTCAGGCCGTCGCCCGGAACGGTGCCGAGTTCGCGCAAGCCTCTCGGCTGGTCGCCGATCTCTGTGGTCGGCCCCATGGGCCGCACCGTCGCCGACACCTGTCTGCAGTTGGCGGCATCGGCCGGGGTTTCCGTGGGTGATCCGCTGAGCTTTCCGCTGGATCCGGCCGGCTTTCTGGAGCCGCCTGTGGTGGATCTCGGCGCCTTGCGCGTCGGATGGACTGAGGACTTTGGCACCTGCGACGTCGATCCCGGGATCTGCCAGGCATTCCGCCGCAAGGTGAGCGCGATGAAGCACCTGTTTCGCAGTTGCGAAGAGGTGAGTTTCGATCTCGGTGACGTGCACCGCTGTTTCGACGTGCTACGCGCGGAAGCTTTCGTGGCAGCCACGCGCGAGGCCTACGCGCGCGACCCCGGCAGCCTGGGCCCCAACACCCGCGCCAACTATGAGATCGGCGCAGCGATGAGCCTGCTCGACAGCGCCTGGGCACAGGCCGAGCAGACCCGCGTCCTCACCCGCTTCAACGCCGCGATGTCGGGCTACGACGTGATCCTTGCGCCAACCACCCCGGTGACCCCCTTCCCGTGGACAACGCTGTACGCGGACGCGATTGACGGCAAACCGCAAGCCAACTACTACCGCTGGCTCGCACTGACTTACGTCGTGACGCTGACCACCTTGCCGGCGCTCAGCCTGCCTTGCGGCGCCGACCACGCCGGGATGCCGTTCGGCCTGCAACTCATTGGCCAATTCCGCGCAGACCATCAGGTGCTCGGGGTGGCAGCGGCCCTGGAGCAGGCCTTTGCCGGATCTGACGAACTGCGTCGCCCGCGTCCGGCGCTGGGCGAGCTGCATGCTGTCGAACCGGCGTTGACGTCGATCGTGTCGGCGCCCCCGGACCTGGCCGGTTGTGGGGCTACCGCCCCTGTCTCGGCGGCGTGACTGCCGGCGCCTGTGCTCCGGCCTGGCCTGCTGCGGGCAGAAAGAACACCTCGCATCTGGATCCCGGATCAAGTCCGGGATGACAAGCGCAAGGAATGCTTTGCTATTAATTCAATAGCTGTTTGCGCTTATGGGTCAGGGACTGCAGCCACAAAACACCAAGATCAAATCTCGATCTTGCTACCCAGTTCCACCACCGAGTTGTTCGGCAGATTGAGGAAGTCCGCCGCACCGCTTGCGTTGTGGTGCATCTGCGCAAACAGCTTCTCGCGCCAAGGCGCCATGCCGCTGCCGATGGTGGGCACCACCACGTCGCGCGACAGGAAGTAGCTGGTGGTCATGACTTCCAGTTCGCAGCCGCGCGTGCGCATCTGCTCCAGCGCCTTGGGCAGGTCCGGATCATTCTTGAAACCATAGTGAATCACGACCTGCCAGCAGTTGTGGCCCAGCGACTCGATCGCCAGCCGCTTGTCCATGCCAATCCAGGGCACCTCATGGTTGCGCACCGTGACAAACAGGTTCTGCTCATGCAGCACCTTGTTGTGCTTGAGGTTATGCAGCAGCGCATTGGGCACGGCGCCCGGCTCGGCGGTCAGGAACACGGCCGTGCCCTCGACCCGGGCCGGTGGGCTGATGAAAACTGCTTCCAGGAAGCCGGGCAGGTCGATCGCGTCGGCACGCAGTTTCTCGTTGAGCAATGTTCGCCCCTGCTTCCAGGTCATCATCAGCGTGAAGATGATCCCGCCGATGACCAGCGGAAACCAGCCGCCGGCAAAAAGCTTCATCAGGTTGGAGGCGAAGAAGGCGAAATCCACAACAAAAAAGACACCGGTGGCGGAAAGGCAGAGCCACAAGGGGTATTTCCATCCATAACGGATCACATAGAAAGTCAGGATGGTCGTGATCAGCATGTCGGTGCAGACGGCGATGCCGTAAGCGGCTGCCAGGTTGCTTGACGAGCGGAACATCACCACGGCCAGCACGATGGTGACAAACAAACCCCAGTTCACCAGGGGGATGTAGATCTGCCCGGTGTCGCGCACGCTGGTGTGCTCGATGTTCAGGCGCGGCAGGTAACCCAGCTGGATCACCTGCTTGGTGACACTGAAGGCGCCGGTGATGAGCGCCTGCGAGGCGATCACCGTCGCCATGGTGGCCAGCAGCACCAGCGGCAACAGCGCCCATTCCGGAGCCATCAGATAAAAGGGGTTTTTCACGGCTTCCGGGTTGCTCAGCAAAAGCGCGCCCTGTCCGAAATAATTCAGGGTCAGGGCGGGCATGACCACGGCAAACCAGGCCAGGCGAATCGGCTTCTTGCCGAAGTGGCCGAGGTCGGCATACAAGGCCTCGGCACCCGTCACACACAGCACCACCGCGCCAAGAATGATGAAGGTCGTCCCCGGGTTGAACCACATGAACATCACTGCGTAATGCGGGCTCAGTGCCTTGAGAATGATGGGGTTGGTGATGATCTGCGCCGCACCCAGCAGCGCCAGCACGGCAAACCAGACCAGGGTGATGGGGCCAAAAAACCTGCCAATGCCGGCCGTACCGCGCTTTTGCACGACAAAGAGCGCAAACAGGATCATCAGCGTGGCCGGGATCACGTACTTTTCGAAGGCCGGGGAAATGACCTCCAGACCCTCGACCGCGGACAGGACCGAGATGGCGGGGGTGATCACGCCATCGCCATAAAACAGCGAGGTTCCGAAAATGCCGATGACCAGGAGAATGCGCCGCAATTCCGGCCGGTCCTTGACCGCCTGCGAGGCCAGCGCCAGCATGGCGACAAGCCCTCCCTCGCCGTTGTTGTCGGCACGCAGCACCAGCAGCACGTACTTGATCGAAACGATCACCGTCAGTGTCCAGAAGAAGATGGACAGGATGCCGTAAACGTTTTCAGGGGTAAACGCGACGTGCCCGGAACCGAAGACTTCCTTGATGGCATACAGGACGCTGGTTCCGATGTCGCCGTAAACGACGCCAACGGCGCCCAGGGTCAGCGCCGCAAGTGATGATTTTTTACTGGACACAAAAAAATTCTCGCGGAGCCGGGGTCATGCTGCCCCAACGGCGAGAAAGGGTTGTCTTGGAGGATGCTATTTTGCGCCTCCCCCCGTATCCGGCAAGTCAGCACAGGCCTCTAATCGCGAGAATCCGGGATTTTGTTGCACTGCAACAACTTGTAACCGAGAGGATTATGTGCTACCCGGGGCGCAGCAACCTTGGGATCACTTTCACTATGGTTTTGATAGCTACTGGCACCCGCCAGCCAAGGGCTAGAGTCCAAAAATACTCATCATCAAATGGTTCAAGCACCCAGGGTACGCAACGCCATCCCCCGACTCCACCAACAGCCCCGGGCAGAGGCCGGCCTTGCCGGATGTCGCGCGGCGCCCCTGCAAAGGGAAAAGGCCTACACGCAGCGCACCGAAGCGAGAACGTGCCTAGTCATACACCTCGGCGTCCGGGTCGGTGGCCTCGAGTTCGTAACTGGCGGCCAGCATGGCCAAGCGGCCAATCACCCCATACATATAGAAGCGGTTCGGCCCGCTGGAGCCGGGCTTGACGCCCGGCTGGGGCAGCCGGCCGCTGTCGGCAAAGGCCAGCGGCACGAAGCTGGCGCCGGGGGCGTTGAGGTTCTCGTCGATGCCGCGGTCGGCGTGCACGCGATAAAACCCGCCCACCACATAGCGGTCCATCATGTAGACCACCGGCTCGGCCACCGCGTCGTTGATGCGCTCGTGGGTCTGCACCCCTTCCTGGATGATGACCTCGGACAGCTGCTGGCCGTCCTTGGTCGTGCTCATCTTGTTTTTCGTCTTGCGGTTGAGCTCGTCCAGGTCTTTCACATCGCGCACCGTCATGATGCCCATGCCGTAGGTGCCGTTGTCGGCCTTGACAATCACAAACGGTTTCTCGTTGATGCCGTATTCCTTGTATTTGCGCTTGATCTTGGTGAGCAGCGCATCGACATTGGTGGTCAGGCAGTCCATGCCCGCCCCTTCGGCAAAATTGACCTCGCCGCACTTGGCAAACATCGGGTTGATCAACCAGGGGTCCACGCCCAGCAGCTTGCCGAAACGCTTGGACACTTCCTCATAGGCCTGGAAATGACGCGACTTGCGCCGTACCGACCAGCCCGCGTGCAGCGGCGGCAGCAGATACTGCTCGTTGAGGTCTTCCAGCATGCCGGGAATGCCGGCCGACAGGTCGTTGTTGAGCAGGATGGTGCAGGGGTCGAAATTTTTCAGGCCCAGGCGCCGGTCGGTGCGCACCAGCGGCTCCAGCGTGATCTGCTCGCCGGTGGGCAGGGTCAGCGTGGTCGGCGCGGTGATCTCCGGGCTGAGCGAGCCAAACCGCACGTTGAGCCCGGCCTGGTGAAAGATGCGCTTGAGCTGCAAGATGTTGGCCAGGTAAAAGGTGTTGCGCGTGTGGTTTTCGGGAATCACCAGCAGGTTGCGCGCTTCCGGACAGATTTTTTCGATCGCGGCCATCGCGGCCTGCACGGCCAGCGGCAGCATCTCGGGCGTGAGGTTGTTCCAGCCGCCGGGGTAGAGGTTGGTGTCCACCGGCGCCAGCTTGAAACCGGCATTGCGCACATCGACCGAGCTGTAAAACGGCGGCGTGTGCTCCATCCACTCCAGGCGAAACCAGCGCTCGATCGCCGGTGTGGTGTCCAGGATGCGCTGCTCCAGCTCGTTGATGGGGCCGTTCAGGGCAGTAATGAGGTGCGGAACCATGCGGCCACTTTCAATTGGGAAACGTTGTTATTGCTTCGGTGATAGCTGACCGAATTTTAGGGAGATTGGGGTGCCCCGACGCGGTTACAAGAGGTAAGCCGCAGAGGCATCCGGCGCGTAGCCGGCCGGTGGCTTGTTCAGCTGCGGACTTCGCCCTGGCCCAGCACCACGTATTTGAGCGAGGTCAGGCCCTCGATGCCGACCGGCCCGCGTGCATGGAACTTGTCCGTCGAGATGCCTATTTCGGCACCCAGGCCAAACTCGAAACCATCTGCGAAGCGGGTGCTCGCATTCACCAATACGCTGGCCGAATCCACCTCACGCAGAAACTGCTGGGCATGCATGTGGTCGCGCGTGAGGATGGCGTCGGTGTGGTGGCTCGAGTACTTGTTGATGTGCGCAATGGCCTCATCGACGCCGGTGACCACCTTGATGCTGATGATGGGCGCCAGGTATTCCTCGTACCAGTCCTGTTCGGTCGCCGGCTGGACCCTGGCACCGGGCAGCTTCGCCAGAAGGGCCTGTGCTTCAGCATCGCAGCGCATCTCCACGCCCTTGGCCGCGTAGATGGCGCCTATCTTCGGCAGAAACTCCGCCGCCACGCCGCGCGCGACCAGCAGGCCTTCGCTGGCATTGCAGGGGCTGTACTTCTGGGTCTTGGCGTTGTCGGCCACCGTCACCGCCATGGCGACATCACACGGGTCGTCCACATAGACATGGCAGTTGCCGTCCAGGTGCTTGATCACCGGCACCTTGGCGTCGCGGCTGATCCGCTCAATCAGGCCCTTGCCGCCGCGCGGGATGATCACGTCCACAAATTGCGGCATGGTGATCAGGAGGCCCACGGCTTCGCGGTCGGTGGTGGGCACCAGTTGCACCGCATCGGCCGGCAGGCCGGCCCCTGTCAGCGCCTGCTGCACCAGCGCCGCCAGCGCCTTGTTCGACTCGATGGCTTCGGAGCCGCCGCGCAGGATGCAGGCGTTGCCGCTCTTGATCGCAAGCGATGCCGCTTCAATCGTCACATTGGGCCGGCTTTCGTAAATCATGCCGAATACGCCGATGGGCACACGCATCTGGCCGACGCGGATGCCGCTGGGCTGCTGCTTCATGCCGATGATCTCGCCGATCACGTCCGGCATGGCCGCCAGCTGCTCGCAGCCTAGGGCCACGGTCTCGATGATTTTGGGGCTCAGCTTGAGCCGGTCCAGCATGGGCCCGGCCAAGCCGGCCGTTTTGGCACGTTCCAGGTCAAGGGCATTGGCCGTTTGCAGGGACGCGGTCTGGCTGCGCAGTAAACCTGCCAAGTCCAGAAGCGCTCTGTTTTTTATAGCTGTTGGCGCCCGCGCCATAAGGGCTGAAGCCGCTTTTGCCTGTGAACCCATGGCCTGCAAAAGCACCGGGAGTTCGCTGCGGGCAGCCAGGGCATTGGGGGAGTCGGGCGCGTTCATCCTGCTATTTTGCCTCTAAACATGACCAGCGGCAGCCGGGGATCAGTTGCCGGGGCGAACGCCACGGCGCTGCATCATGTCGCCGCTCATGGCCTGCAGGGCTTGCGGCGTCAGCAGCGCCTGCGCGGCGGGATAGGCCAGACGATCTTCGTCCGCCAGGTGCCGCTCGTACAGGCCGGCGAAGCGATCCAGCGCCGCCGTCTGGGCGGCTGTCAGCGCAGTCCAGCCGGCCACCGGGCCTTCGGCGATTTCGTGCAGGACGCGGTGCGCCCCGGGCCAGGTCCGCTCCATCGCCCGGTGGTCCTGTACCAGGCGTTCGACCAGCGATCGCAAACCGGTATCCGGCCCGGCCAGCAAGGGCGGAAACACATGCAGCTCTTCGTCCTGGTGGTGCAGCGGGGCGGCGAGGTCAAAGTAACGCATCACGTCGCGCGCCGCCTGGCGTGCCGGATCGTCGCGGCCATGCGCAAGCAGGTGCTGCTGCAGACGCGCCAGCAATGCAAGCATGCGCTCCACACGTTCGTGGCAGGCGGCCAGCATGTCGAAAGGCGCCTCGAAGCCCGCTCCCGGGGCATGAAACCCTGGCAGCGCCACCGGACTTGCCGTTCGGCGCAACACACCCATGTCAGCCGAACTGCACCGGTTGCCCCTGCGGGTCAAACGGAATAAATGCGCCGATCTGGCCCTGCTTGATGGACTCGACCATGCGCTGCAGCGGCTCCTCGGCGTCTTCCGTGGTCGGTGCACGGTTCACCGAACCCGACATGGCGGCAGCAAACACCAGGCCCCAGTTGTGGCCAAACTGGCGGGATTCCTGCACCAGCGCGGCAAACGAACTCAGCTCCTCGGGACGCTTGTCCACACACATCAGCGGCACCAGCGCGCCACCCTGGCCTGCTTCGAAACGTGCGCGTTGCACCGGTGTGCTGTCCTCGGGCAGCTCGACACCGGTAAACACAAACAGCAGGCGCTGCGGTTCGGGCTGGGCGCGGGCGGCCTGCAGCAGGTCGTCAAAACTCAGAATGTCCATGGATTCATCCAGTCACAGGGAATAAAAAGGGTCCGCCGAGTCGCACCCCGTTGCGGCTGCGTCGGCAGAAAGGCTGCTTACAAAATCTGCAGGCACCGGCCTCAGGCAGGCGGGCTTGCGCGACTGGGCCGTCCCCATGCTGACAAAACACAGGGCATGCTCGCCGCTTGCCAGGCCGAACAGGGTGCGCAGCCCATCGGACTTCAACGCCTTGCCGCTGGTCAATGACGAACCATACCCCAATGCCGTGGCCATGAGCAGCATGTTCTGCACCGCGCAGCCGGCCGAGACCATGCGTTCGGCCAGATCGATCCCGGCATCGCCACACTCGCCATCGACCACCACCAGCATGAGCAAGGGGGCGCGATGCGCCTTTTCGCGGGCCTGCGCAACCTGCTCAGGGGTGGCCTGCGCGTCGCGTTCGACCAGCGCTGCGCCAAATACCGCGGCCAGCCGGGCGCGCGCCGCTTGCGGCACCAGCACAAAGCGCCACGGCAGCAGTTGCCCGTGGTC
>NZ_JBAQYR010000101.1:0-27867 GCF_049790275.1 Polaromonas sp. | reverse complement strand
ACGGAAACCAGCACCCGGCTGAAGTTGCGGCTGCTTAATGTCACGAAGAAGGAGCTGCTCAAGGACCTGGAGTCCGCTGTCGACCATGACATGAGCGTCCTGTTCAAGAAGATCTACGAAGAAGAATATGGCACCTTCGGCGGTCACCCCTATTCCGTGCTGATCGGCGACTACACGTTTGGCCGCCATCCGCAGGACATGGCCTTGCTCGAGCGCATGTCCAAGGTGGCTGCGGCGGCGCACGCGCCCTTTATTGCCGCTGCATCGCCTGCCTTGTTTGACATGAAGTCATTCACCGAGCTGGGTGTTCCGCGCGACATGTCCAAAATCTTCGAAAGCGCCGAACTGGCCACCTGGCGCAGCTTCCGTGAGTCCGAGGACTCACGTTATGTGTCGCTGGTGTTGCCCAGCTATGCCGCACGCCTGCCCTACGGCGCCAAGACGATTCCGGTTGAGAACTTCAACTTCGAGGAAGACGTCGACGGCAAGGACCATTCGAAATACCTGTGGGCCAATTCCGCTTACCAGCTGGGCCTGCGCATCACCGACGCTTATGCCAAGTACGGTTGGTCAACTGCCATTCGCGGCGTGGAAGGCGGCGGCAAGGTCAGCGGCATGACCGCTCATGCATTCAAGACCGACGAAGGCGACGTTGTCCTCAAGTGCCCGACGGAAGTCCTGATCACCGACCGCCGCGAGAAGGAGCTCAATGACCTTGGCTTTATCGCGATCGTGAACTCCAAAGGGTCGGACTTCGCGTCCTTCTTCGGCGGCCAGACGGTCAACAAGCCCAAGCTCTACAACAAGGATGCGGCCAATGCCAATGCGCAGTTGTCGGCCCGCCTGCCCTATGTGCTGGCAGCTTCGCGTTTTGCGCATTACATCAAGGTCATCATGCGCGACAAGATCGGCAGTTTCCAGTCGCGCGGACAGGTGGAGACCTTCCTGAACAACTGGATTGCGGACTACGTCCTGCTCAATGAGTCCGCCCCCCAGGAAATGAAAGCCCGTTTTCCGCTGGGTGCCGCGCGCATTGACGTGACCGAAGTGGCGGGCAAGCCCGGCGCATACCAGGCAACCTGTTTCCTGAAACCGCACTTCCAGATGGAAGAGTTGACGGCGTCGATTCGCCTGGTGGCGGAACTGCCCGCTGCCGCCGCCTGATGCGGCGGAGCATCAAGCGTATTTGAACAGGGGGCTGGCCGGTTCGGACCGGCCTCCATCTCTTGGTTGGTTATTTACGGAGTGACTCATGATTTATCTCAAAATTGATTCCATCAAAGGCAATTGCACGGAAGATCCGTACAAGGAACAAATCATCGTTGACTCATTCAGCCATAGCTTGAGTCAATTCCTGACCTCGCGGCCGGGCAATACCGAGCGGACTTCTGATGGCCCCCAGTTTTCGGAAATGACCTTTTCGAAGACCATGGACTCGTCTTCGCCGGGGCTTTACCAGGCTTGCGCGGGAAACCTGAAGCTGGGCACTGCCACTGTTTCCGTGACGCGTATCGAAGGCGCCAAAGTGATGTCCACCATCCAGTATGTTCTCGGCGATGCGATGATTTCGAACATCAGCACCTCCGGTTCGGGCGGCGGGGATTTGCCCCAGGAAAGCTTCAGCATCAATTTCACGACGATCACGTCGCAGATGACGCAGCAAAACGCCGATTCCACCAAGAAGGGTGTTGCTCCGTTTGGTTGGGACCTCAAAGAGGGCAAAGCCCTCGCGCCGGCTGCCTGACGAACTGTGTTTTTTTACCGATGTCAGCCGGTTCGTTAAGAGACGCACGTCATCATGTCGGAACTCGTCCGAGGCTCGCCAGTACCTCTTTTCGATCGGCTGTCGTCTGTGCAGGGGTCGGACGGTAGTCGGCACCAGCTCCTGACGCCTGAGCAGCTGGAGGTGTCCATCGGGCGCGAATTGTCGCGCCTGATGAACACACGCTCGCCGCTCAAACCGTCGGAATTCTCCGGCAGCACGGGCACCACCATCGATTACGGGATTCCGGATATTTCAGCGCTTTCCCCCAAGTCCCATCCAGACCTTGATCTGCTGCAATCGACCATCAGGCAAGCCGTCAATCACTACGAACCCCGCTTGAAGGATGTCACCGTGAAGGCTTTTCCAGCCGCCAGCGGTGGTGGTGCGGCGACGTTGGTGATTGGTGGAACGGTGACCATAGGTTTGAAATTGCGCCAGCTGAACTTTGAGCTTCAACTTGATCAGCGGCAGGGCAGCCGCACAAAGGCGGCCTGAGCGTGGCCGAGATCCTGCATAACGATCTGCTGCAGTACTACAAGCGTGAGCTTGTTTACCTGCGTGACCAGGGTTCGAACTTCGCCAAGCGTTATCCCAAGGTGGCGTCAATGCTTGCGCTCCATGGCACGGAGTCGCTGGATCCGCACACGGAACGGTTGATCGAGTCCGTCGCTTTCCTGGCGGCCAGGGTTCACCAGGACCTGGACCGGGAGTTCCCGCAGGTGGCTGCGGCCTTGCTCGACAATTTGTGTCCTTCTCTGATCCAGCCGGTTCCATCCATGACGGTTGCCGAGTTTGGCCTGGACCCCAGCCAGGGCAAGGTCACGGCGGGCTTCAGGATTCCGCAACATACAGCCTTGTATGCCAGCGCATCCAATGGGCAGCAGTGCCGGTTCCGAACAGCCTGGAACACCGTTTTGTGGCCGGTGAAGGTTGTCAAGGCGGTGCTGGAGGGGGGCGGCTCCACGCTCCGGATAACTTTCGAATGCAGCGCCGAGACCGATTTCGCGGAGCTGGAAATGGACAGCCTGCGCATTCATCTGCAGGGGGACTGGATGACCACCATGCCCCTGTACGAATTCCTGGTGGCCGACGTTGTCGAAGCAAGCATCACGCCGGAAGGCGGCGTTCCCCGAATGTTGCCGGATGCTTCCTGGTGCGAGGTTGGCTACGCAGAGGGCGAAAATGTGCTTCCCTTGCCGGCCAATGCGCAGCCTGCATACGGATTGATGCAGGAGTATTTTGCCTTCCCCCGGAAATTTCACTTCTTTGACCTGCACAACATCCGTGCCCATGCCGGTAAATGCACCCGGTTTGACCTGGCCATCACCTTCGATCAGCCGGCGCGCGGCCTGGGCAACATCACAGCCGACAACTTCCGGCTCGGCTGCACACCCGTCGTGAACCTGTTCCCGAAAACCAGCGAGCCGATTCTGGTCGATCACCGGCATTATGAGTACCTGCTGGTGGCTGACCGCCAGCGCGAATCAACAACGGAAGTGCATTCGATTGTCTCGGTAACGGCATCGGATCCGAATGCAGAACGTCCCGTCATCGTGCCGAGTTTTTCTGCTTTGGGGCATATCCGTTCGGATGCGTCCACCAGCTTCTGGTCTTCCCGTCGCGAGCACAGTTTGCGCAAGGACATTTCGGGGACGGACGTTTTCCTGTCATTTGTCGATCAGGCCAATACCTTGAAGACCCCGGCCGATCCGGTGGTTTTTGCAAATCTGCTGTGTACCAACCGGCGGCTGGCCGAGCAGGTGCCTATCGGCGCGCGCATGGTGGCCGAGGGCGTTTCAAAAACAGCCACAGTACGCTGCCTGTACGAGCCGACCTCGCAGCGCAACCCGCCGCTTGGAAGCGAAACCCTCTGGCGGCTGGTTTCATTGCTGACGCTCAATCATCAGTCGCTGGTCGATGGCTCAACCGGCAAGGACCAGTTGCGTGAAATGCTGACCCTGTTTGCCTCCGACAGTACGCG
This sequence comes from Polaromonas sp., assembly GCF_049790275.1. GTDB lineage: Bacteria > Pseudomonadota > Gammaproteobacteria > Burkholderiales > Burkholderiaceae_C > Polaromonas. Next base: position 24,121 of record NZ_JBAQYR010000101.1, on the reverse strand, counting down.
TGACCATGAACAGATTCGCGGCATCAAGGGCTTGCAGGCGCGCAGCGTGACCGGCAGGATCGGGCACGATGCCTGGCGTGGCTACTGTCGCGGTACCGAGGTCCTGCTGGAATTTGACGAAGAGGCCTTTGTGGGTGGTTCCCAGCTGTTGATGTCTGCTGTGCTGGCACGGTTTTTTGCGATGTACACCTCCGTCAACTCTTTTGTTCAATTGGGAGTACGCCGCGGCGATGAAGTATGGAAACAATGGGAACCGATGAGCGGCCGCCAGCTGGTGCTCTAGTCGAACGACTGGGCGACCGGCCGCAGGGCTTCAATCTCTTTCAGGCGATCAGTCTGCTGGAGCGGGCTTCGCCGCAACTGGCGTCTGTCGGCAAGGGCGACGGCCAGACGGAAGCAGTGCGCCTCAAATCGGTGGTTTCGCTGGGTTTTCAACCCAGCGATGTCAGCAGGGTAAGCGCAGGCGCAGAAGATGCGGAAGCGTGGATTCTGGCCACACCGGTCCTGTCGCTGGCGGGCGCGCAGGGACCGCTGCCTTTGCCGTTTACCGAAATGGTGCTGGAGCGTACAGCTGCGCGCGACCACGCTACCGCTGACTTCCTGGACATTTTCAATCACCGCTTCCTCGCTTTTTTATACAGGAGCAGGAAGAAGCACCACATGGGCCTGAACTGGCAGTCGCCCCAGTCCTCATCGCTGGCGGGTTGCCTCGACGCTCTCAGTGCCTTGGGTCTGAAGGCGGGCCTGGGATCGCCGCAGGGTGAAGCGTCCTGGCTCCGGCACGCCGGGCTGCTGGGTGGTGCGCCACGCTCGATGACGGGATTGCTGGCCATGCTGTCGGACCGTCTGGGTGTGGTGGCCAGAGGCCGGCAGTTTTGCGGTGGATGGCGCAATCTCGAGCCGCGCGATATCACCAGGCTGTCCGGTCGTACACCCGGCCGTGCACCCCGGCTGGGACGATCAGCTGTTTTGGGCAAGCGCGTGTGGGACCAGGGCGCGGGCATCACGCTTGAACTTTCCGGGCTGACATTGCGTCGTTTGAGGCGCCTGCTGAGGGGCGGGGAAGAACACGGGCTGCTGGGCTGGATGGTGGGGAGGTATCTGCAGCAGGACGTTGGCGTGGAGATGGTTCTTCACATCGATGGTCGTGAACTCAGGCCAAGCATTCTGGGGCAGAAAGAGCCGCTACAACTGGGGTGGACCTCCTGGCTGGTAAGCGGCACGCCTTACACCGGTGCCTTCGCGCCTGCGAGGTTCAAACTTCATGACGATGCTGTCCCCGGCATGGCCTGAACGAAACGGCACTCAAGATGGAAATTGACATTCGCACCCTGTTGGGCAAGCTCAATCCCGAATGCAAACGGGCGCTGGAAAAAGCTGCGGAATTGTGTGTCCAGCAAACCCACTACAACGTGGATGTCGAACATCTGCTGTTCAAGTTGCTGGAGACGGAAGCGCCGGATGTCTGCCTGATATTTCCGGAGTACGACATCAAGATAGACGTCATCCTGGCCCAATTGCAGGACGCGATGGACAGGTTCAAGCGGGGGAACGGCCGCACACCGGCCCTGTCGCCGCATCTGGCGCCGCTGCTCCAGGAGGCATGGTTGCTCAGTTCCATGTTGCTCGGTGAGCAGCAGGTTCGCTCCGGAACATTGATGCTGGCGCTGCTGGAAGTCGATAGCCTGCGCGGCGCTCTGCTGGAATCGGCTCCCGGCCTGCTGCAGATTCCGCGCGAGAGCCTGCGCAAGAATTTGGCTGATTTGCTGACCAACTCGGCCGAAGACGCCGGCGGCGCCGTGCGCTCCGCAAAACCGGCAGCCCAGTCGCAGGCGCAAGACCCGACAGCCGGACCGGGTGTGGCCCAAGCGTCTTCCCCTCAAATGCCCACCATGCGTCGTGGCGCGTCATCCAACCCTTCGCTGGACCAATACACCGTTGACATCACGGAGCAGGCCAGGCAGGGCCTGATTGACCCCATCCGTGGGCGCGATGCCGAGATTCGCCAGATCATTGATGTCTTGTTGCGCCGGCGGCAGAACAATCCCATCCTGACCGGTGAGGCCGGCGTCGGTAAAACCGCGGTGGTGGAAGGCTTTGCGCAGCGCATCGTGCAGGGTGATGTTCCGCCTGCCCTGCAAAAGGTGTCGGTGCGCTCGCTGGATCTGGCCTTGCTGCAGGCCGGAGCAGGTGTCAAGGGCGAGTTCGAGAACCGCTTGAAATCCGTTATCGCCGAAGTCAAGGCCTCCCTGGTGCCCATCGTGCTGTTCATCGACGAAGCGCATCAGCTGATTGGTGCCGGCGGGGCAGAAGGCCAGGGCGACGCCGCCAATCTTCTCAAGCCTGCGTTGGCACGTGGCGAGTTGCGCACCATCGCGGCCACCACCTGGGCCGAGTACAAAAAATATGTCGAGCGCGATCCGGCCCTGGCGCGACGCTTCCAGGTGGTCAAGGTTGACGAACCTACCGAGGAGGTCGCCATTGACATGTTGCGCGGCATGGTCAAGACACTGGAAAAACACCACGGTGTCGAGATCATCGACGATGCAGTCAGGGACGCCGTCAAGCTGTCGCACCGCTATATCTCAGGGCGCCAGCTTCCCGACAAGGCCATCAGCGTGTTGGATACGGCGTGCGCGCGCGTTGCCATTGGGCAGAACGGACTGCCGCCGGAAATCGAATCGGTGGCACGCGAAATTTCCAATGCAGAAAACCAGCTGCGGATCTTCCGCCATGAATCTGCAACCGGGCGCGACCATGCGCACGCGATTGCCGCGCTGTCTCTGGAACTCGAAGGACTCAGGCAGCGTCAGCGCCGCCTGACCGAAAAGCTTGAAGAGGAAAAAAATGCGGTCGCCGAAATTGTGGCACTGCGCAAGCGCATCGCCGAAGGATTGAGGGAAGACGGCAGCCAGCTGGAAGGTGAAGACAGCGAAGACATGTCCGCTTCACTGAACCGGCTCGAGAAAGGGCTGGATGCGATCCAGAGCGACGAGCCCATGATTCCGGTGTGTGTCGACTCCGGCGTGGTTGCATCCGTGATCTCCGGCTGGACGGGTATCCCGGTCGGCAAGATGCTGGCCGACGAGTTGCATACCGTCCTCAACCTCAAGGAAAAACTGGCCGAGCGCGTGGTCGGGCAGGACCAGGCGCTGGATGCAATCGCGCGACGCGTCCGGACTTCCCGTGCCGATCTGGATGATCCGGGCAAGCCGGTCGGGGTCTTCCTGCTGGTTGGGCCCAGCGGCGTCGGCAAGACCGAGACCGCATTTGCACTGGCCGACATGATTTATGGAGGTGACCGCAACATGGTGACCGTCAACATGTCCGAATTCCAGGAGGCGCACACCGTGTCCAGCCTCAAGGGAGCGCCACCGGGCTATGTCGGTTATGGCCGTGGCGGCGTCCTCACAGAGGCAGTCCGGCGCCGGCCTTACAGCGTGGTCCTGCTCGACGAGATGGAAAAGGCGCACCCCGATGTGCTGGAGCTGTTTTTCCAGGTCTTCGACAAAGGTGTCATGGAAGATGGCGAAGGCGTCCAGATCGATTTCAAGAATACGCTGATCCTGTTGACCTCCAATGCCGCTCAGGATGTCATCACCGATGCCTGCGAAGGCGGGCGCCGGCCGGATCCCGAAGTCCTGATCGAGCGCTTGCGGCCGGTATTGATGCAGCAGTTCTCGCCGGCTTTTCTCGGGCGACTGGCGATTGTTCCCTATTACCCGCTTGGCGATGAGCAGATCCGGTCCATTGTGAGTCTCAAACTGGGAAAACTGGCCCAGCGCTTCTCCCGCAACCACAAAGCCGACTTCACCTGGGACGACGCCGTGGCACAAACCATCACTGCCCGGTGTACGGAAGTCGACAGCGGCGCGCGCAACGTCGACCACATCCTGTCGCACGCCGTTCTGCCTGAACTGTCACGTCAGGTGCTGGAGCGGATTTCCATGTCCGATGCCTTTGACGAGGTACACATGGGCGTGGATGCGCGTGACGATTTCTCCTTTACTTTCGGCCCGCCGAAACAGGTCTAGAGGCGCATGCGGACTGGCTTCAAACAGACGAATTCGGCGTTGACGGTGACCACACCGTTCGGTGCGGACGTGTTGTTGCTCGACTCTTTCCAGGGGGTGGAGGCTATCTCCCAGCCTTTCAGGTTTTCGCTGACAATGCGTTCTTCCGACACAGGTCTGGATCCGGCCCTGATTGTCGGCGCTTCGGTCACGGTCAAGCTTGCCTTGCCGGGCGGACCCGCCCGGTTTTTCAACGGCATCGTGTCGCGTTTCATGCATGCAGGCGGTGACCGCTCTTTCTCGTCCTATTCGGCGGAGCTGGTGCCCAGCCTCTGGCTTCTGACACTCAGCAGGGACAGGGCCATCTACCAGAACAAGACAGCGGCCGACATCATCAAGGCCATCCTGGGCGAGTTTGGCGTGACTTTTGATGCGCAGCTGACAGGTACCTATGGAAGCCGCGAATATTGCGTCCAGTACGACGAAACCGCACTGGAGTTCATCTCCCGGCTGATGGAGGAGGAAGGCATCTTCTATTTCTTCACCTTCACCGATGGTGGACACACCATGGTGCTGGGCGATAGCTCGGCAGCCCATATCGATTGTGTCGGTGGGGCCGCCCTGCGCTACTTCCCGGACCCGGGGGGGCGCCGCATGATGGATACCGTGAATCAGCTGGAATACGAGAGCCGACTGGTGGCGCAGAAGTTCGAATACAGCGACTACAACTATCTCACGCCCAGCACCGCCTTGCTGACCGAATCCGCAGGGGCGACTGGCAAGGGAAAGCAGTTCGAATTTCCAGGCAAACATGCAGTGCTGGCCGATGGCACGCAGCGCGCCAAGGTCCGCGCCGAAGCCAGCCAGGTCGACGGCGCGGTGTGCCGCGGCACGAGTTATTGCTATCCGCTTTCTGCAGGCAGGAAATTCACGCTCTCAGGCCACTCGAGAACAGCCTTGAACACGGCACTGGTGCTGCGGGCAGTGACGCACATGGCCAGCAACGAGCAGTACAACAACAGCTTTGAGGCGTTTGCCGCCACCGTGCCCTTCCGACCGCCGCGCCTGTCGCCGCTGCCGCGCGTTTCGGGCAGCCAGACGGCGCTGGTCGTCGGTCCCAGCGGCGAGGAGATATGGACCGACACGCATGGGCGGATCAAGGTCCAGTTTCATTGGGACCGGGTCGGCGTCAAGGACGAAAACAGTTCGTGCTGGGTGCGCGTTTCCCAGTCCTGGGCCGGGCTGGGCTGGGGAAGCCTGTTCTTGCCGCGGATTGGACAGGAAGTGGTGGTCAGCTATGTCGATGGCGATCCCGACCGGCCTATTGTCACTGGCTGCGTCTACAACGCCGAGAACACCACACCGGTGACGCTGCCGGGCATGCAAACCCAGAGCACCATCAAGTCACGCGCTTCCAAGCAGGGTACCGCCGGCAACGAAATGCGGATGGAAGACAAGAAGGATTCGGAAGAGTTCTATTTCCATGCGCAAAAAGACATGAAGATCGAAATCGAGAACGACCTGAGTACCAAGCTGGTAAAGGGGTCAGAAACGCACACGCTGGAAAAGGGAGATCGCACCGTCGATGTCCAGACCGGCAAGGAAGTCCACAAGGTCAAGGGCACGCGCGAACTCACGGTCACCGGCAATGAGACCCATACCAACAAGGCTGATTTCAGCCAGGCCGTCACCGGGAACTACGAACTGAAGGTCACCGGCAACCTGGTGATTGATGTGACAGGCTCCATCACGATCAAGTCCGGAACCACTTTCGGTGCCGAAGCCGGCACGTCCCTGACCAGCAAGGCGGGCACAGCACTGACCAACGAGGCCGGCACGTCCCTGACCAACAAGGCCGGGCTGGACCTGACGAACCAGGCGGGTACCGGATTGAAGAACAAGGCCGGGACCACGCTGGACAACGAGGGAGCGATGGTGACCAACAAGGCGTCAGCCATGCAGACGGTGGACGGTGGCGGGATGCTGACCCTCAAGGGCGGCCTGGTGAAGATCAACTGAGATGGCGGTGCAAAAAACCTCTGCCACCACTGCCGTGCCCGCGGATACGCCCGCTGGCGGGATGCAGCGCGGCTTTGTCGAGCGCGAGCAGTTCAACGACGCCGGTGGGCTGTCCAACCGCGCCGGTTTGATGGATGGCGTGCTCCAAGGCGAAATGTGCTCTTTTGGCCCGGACGGCAAACTGCTCGCCAGCGCCCAATACGATGCCGGCGTGCTCCACGGTGTCCTCAAGCTGTTTGATGAGCACGGCGATCCTGTGCAGGAGGCGAATTACACCCGCGGTTTACAGCATGGCTTGACCCGCGTTTTCGTGAAAGGGCGCTTGTTGTCCGAGCAGCGGTTTTCGAATGGGAGTCTGCATGGCGAGTCGGTCTCCTATTCAGAAGCCGGAGAGATCGCCCTGAAACAGAATTTTTTCAGAGGCGAGGTGGAAGGCGAGGCCTTCTTCATGAACGAGGGTGAAGTGGTCCGCCGGTCGCAGTATCGCAAGGGTCTGCTGGAAGGGGAAACGCTGGACTACGACCGCGACGGTGCGGTAGTGCAGAAAGCCGGTTACAGAAACAACCTGCTTGAAGGGCCGCTGACACGGTATTGGCCGGACGGGCAGGTGATGGAGGTGTTGTTGTACCGCGCAGGCAAACCGGTTGGCAAGCCCAGGCGTTTCGATAGCAAAGGGGTGGAACTGCGTGAGGACGCCAAAACCAGCCTCATGAAACGTCTCGAAAAACTGGTGAAAGGCTGAACATGGGCATTCAGGTCGCCGTGGGCGCAACCCTTCAGTGCAGTTTTGGCGTAGCACCCAGCGTGCTGACCGTGCTTCCCGCAAACCGTGTGCTCACGGGCGGACCGGCCGCGAACATCATGGACCATGTCCCGCTGGTCAATGTGCTGCCTTTTGGCATGTGCAATTGCCCCTCCAACCCGATGGTGGCCGCTGCGACGGCCGCCGCTCTCGGCGTGTTGACGCCCATGCCCTGCATTCCCATGACTGCGGCACCCTGGATGCCCGGTTCGGCGACGGTCATGCTGGGCGGCATGCCTGCCTTGCAGAACTCTTCCAAGCTGATGTGCCAGTGGGGCGGCGTCATCCAGATTCTTGTCCCGGGACAGTTCACCGTGATGGTTCCTTAAACGTGAAGATAGGTAACAAATGCAATACACTTTGTCGCTGACGACCCGGATGATGACCATTGCCGGGCTTTGCCTGCTGCTGCTTTGTGTGCTCCTGTTCCTGCTCGGGGTGGAAATCGGCAAGAAGATTTCTTCACCCGCAGAAGGAACTGCGCCCGCAGCTGCGCTGACCGCAACCCCGCCTTCGTCGGCGCCCGTCGGGGAAGCGCCTTCGCCACCCGTTGCCAAACCATGAATCAGGATTTGATGATGTCAAAAACAAAGCCCGGACACCCCTTGCACAGCCAGTCAACCTCTTGGTGGAAAGCCGGCTTGTTTGTTCTCGGGCTCTGGGGTTGTGTCAGTGCGGTCGCCCTCGCGGCGCCCCCTGCCGCCAGCGCGCCGGCCCCTGCCGCTCCGTTGACGGAGGTGGCGTCGGTAACCTCTGCGTTGCCCACTCCGAGCCTGGTCAAGGTGGCCGATGGCCGACTGCTGGCGCCCAGCATTGCCCGCATCGTCAACCGGGGGGAGCTCATCGTTGCGATGCTGGGCGTGGATACGCCCCCGTTTTTCTACATGAAGAAGGGTGAGCTGGTCGGTCTGGAAGTGGACCTGGCGAAAGCGATTGCGAAGGAACTCAAGGTCAACGTCCGGTTCGACCGCAGTGCCCGCACCTTCAATGAAGTGGTTGATGTGGTTGCGCGCCAGGAGGCTGACCTCGGCATCAGCAAACTGTCGCGGACACTGGCACGGGCTCAGATGATCAGCTTCACAGAGCCCTATATCCGACTGAACCACGCTTTCATCCTGAACCGGGTGAAGTTTGCCGAGCTGGCGCGGGATCGGCCCTTGCCGGTTGTGGTTCGCGAGTTCAAGGGTTCCATCGGGGTCATTGCGAAATCGTCTTTCTCGGACTACGCCAGCAAAAACTTTCCCCTTTCGGAGCTTCGCGAATTTCCGACATGGGACGCCGTTCTCAAGGCACTTGAAAAAGGCCAGATCATGGCCGCCTATCGCGATGAGTTTGAGATCAAACGGATTCTGAAAAGCGATCCGACGGCGTCCCTGACATTGCGCACGGTCACATTCAAGGACCTGGAGGACACCCTTGGCATCGCCGTGGGTATACAGGATCCGACGCTCCTGGCCTTTGTGAACCAGTTTTTGGCGGAGAGCACCGAAAAGCTGACGATTGACAAGGTGCTGAAGGCCCTGGACCGGTAATTGACTAACTAAGGCATGTGATGATCAACCTCAAAAAACTCTATGCATTTGCGCTCAACCCCTGGGTGGTGGTGGCCAGCCTGTCGGCCGGGTTTGCGCTGGGCATGTACATGCCGGCCGTCGGGCTGAAGCTCGGTTTTGTGGGCGATGTGTATGTCGATCTCCTCAAGATGATTGCCTTGCCCTTCATGGTGTCGGCCGTGATCTTCAGTTTGCAGCGCCTGTTCCGGGAGGGCGGGGCGGGCGGGCTGATGGCTCGCGTGGCAGTCGTGTTCGTCGTGTTCTCCATTGTTGTTGCACTGCTGGGGGCGACTACGTTGCTGGTGATGAAGCCGGGTTCCAACCTGTCAAGCGAAACCATGCAGACCTTCGGCAAGATCGTCGGCAACGATCTCAATTCCAGCGATACGGTCATGAGCCTGGGGGGCGTCGATGCGCCAGTCAAGTCGGTGAGCTTTACCGAAGTGCTGGTCAGCCTCGTGCCGTCGAATATTTTTGCCGCGCTGGCCAGTGGCGACACGCTCAAGGCACTCGTTTTTGCGCTGCTTTTCGGTTTTGCGGTGGGTCAGGTTCCGTCGCGGGTATCCGACGGGCTGACCCAGTCCCTGGAAACCATTTATCACTCGTGCCAGACCCTGATGCGCTGGTTGAACTATCCGCTGCCCATCATTCTTTTTTGCATGAGCGCTGCGCAGATGGCCAAAACCGGCATCGGCCCCCTGCAGGCGATGGCCCAGTTTGTCCTGGCGTTTTTTGTTGCTTCTGTGCTGGCGCTGGTCATCGCGACAATCATTATCTGGAAGCGCTCCAATTCGACGCTGGGCCAGACCCTCAATGCCATGCGAGGCCCCTTTGCACTTGCGCTGGCCACCCGCAGCAGTGCGACATGCATGCCCATCATGATAGAAAGCCTGGCGGATCGCCTGGGTTTTGCGCGTTCAAGGGTCGAGCTGATGGTGCCCCTGAGCGTGTCGCTGCTGCGTATCGGGCCGGTCATCTATTACGTGGCCGCCACGGTGTTCATTGCCCAGCTGTATGGAAAACCGATTGGTCCGACAGAGTTGACCGTCATCCTGTCGGCATCGATACTTGCCGGCTTCGCATCAGCGGGCATGACGGGTTTGCTGACGGTGTCGCTGGTCGGCCTGACATGCAGCTATCTCGGGCTTCCCTTTGAGGCGGCTTTCATCCTGTTCCTGGCGGTGGATCCGATTTGCGACATGCTCAGGACCCTGGTGCTGGTGATTGGCAACAACGCCGCGGTTTCCCTGATCTGCCCCCGGCCCCTGAAGATATAGAGGAGGCCAGGATGTCCCGAATCGGCGTATTTGGAGGAATGGGGCCATCAGCAACGGTCGACTTTCTCGACAAGCTGGTCAAGCTCACCCCTGCGGCGCGCGATCAGGACCACCTGCCGGTCATTGTGGCGAGTTTGCCGCATACCCATGACCGATCCAGCGCCATTCTGGGGCATGGGCGGGATCCGTTGCCGCAGTTGCTGGCCGGCATCGAGATGCTTAATCAGGCCGCCGTTGGCGTCATTGCCATTCCCTGCAATTCATCGCACCACTGGTTTGATGAAATGAGTTCGAGCAGCAAGGCACCTTTGCTGCATATCGCCAAGGCTTGTGTCGAGGCGATTTCTCCCACAGGTGTTTCGCGGGTGGCCATTTTCGCCACACGGGGTGCATTGGCTTCAGGCTTTTACCAGCGGGAACTGCGGTCGCGCGGTATCGACTTCATGCTCCCGGATCCCGAGGCCGGGCAGAAAAGTGTGGACAGTTGCATACGCGAAATCAAGGCCGGCAACCTGGATGCCGGCGGGCAACATCTGACCGAAGCCTGCCGGGAGGCCGCGCGGCAAGGTGCAACCACTGCCATCATGGGCTGCACCGAAATTCCCATTGCCTCCAGGTATGCGGACGTGTCGGGCCTGGGGCTGATCGACAGCTCGCTGGAGCTGGCGCGAGCCAGTGTTGCTTTTGCCCTCGCACGAGGTTGGAACAGGCCGGGATGGGATTCCTGAAGCGCCTGTCGAACAGTCCGCTGGCGCTCCTGCTTTGCGTGATGGGGGGCGCACTGCTGGGCTGGTTTGCGCCCGGCATCGGTGGCGAGGCCTTCATTCTTGGGCAGATCTACCTGGCCTTGGTCAATATGGCTGCGCTTCCGTTGCTGGTTGTGGCCACTTTTTTCGGCCTGCGCCAGACATTGGTCCTGCCGCAGCCTGGAAAACGCACATTGATGATTGTGGGTCTGGCAATAGGCCTGGTGGTGTTGTGTGCAGTGCTGGGGGCAATGTTCGGAATGCTTGCCGGTACCGGTCAGGATCTGAGCTCTGCCAACCGTGAATACCTCGGCGCCCTGGTGCAAAACGCCGGCGGAGATGCCGCAAACGCCGAAATTTCCCTGTATGGTGCCGGAGCTTCTGACGTGACAGCCGCGCCCGATTTGTGGATGGCCGCGGTACCGGATAATTTTTTCCGGGTGCTCGCCGAAGGCCAATCACTGTCCATCCTGCTGTGTGCCATCCTGTTCGGGCTGGCTTTTGCGGCACTGCTCAGGCCGCAAACCAATGCCCTGATGGGTATTTTCGAAGCGATTTACCGTACTCTTGAGTTGATCATTTCCCGCGTCAACGTCTTTATTCCCGTGCTGGCTTTTGGCATGGCGGCCTATTTTGTCGCCAGGACGGATGCCCGGACGCTCCACGCGATGGGCAGTTTTCTGGGCTCTTTCTACCTGTTCGCTTTTCTTCTCTCCGGAGGAGCCATCCTGCTGATCTGGAAGAAGTCAGGGCTTTCTCCGGCCAGTGTGATGTCGGCGCTGAAGGCGCCTGTCCTCATCAGCCTCACTTCAGCCAGCACCACGGCAAGCATTCCCGACACGATAGACGCCATGAGTTCCCGATTGGGGTTCAGCCGGGGCGTTGTCGAGCTGGTGATTCCGGTTGCGTCGGTGTTCATGCGTTCCGGTGCGGCGCTTTATTTCTCGCTGCTGGCAGTGTTTGTGGCCAATATCTATGGGCGCCCCATCACATCGCAGGAGTTCCTGCTGATCTGCGTTGGTGCTTCGCTGGCCGCGTTTGCATCGGCTGGCAACAACAGCCTGGCGGCAGTGGGGTTCGCCGGTGTGGTGCTGTCCCTGTTGAATCTGCCCATAGAAGCGGCGCTGGCACTTTTTCTGGCGATCGATCTTGTCTGTGAAGGCCCGCGCAACCTGCTCACGCTGCTTTTTGCCTGTGTCCTGATCGTGCTGGTTTCCCGCGGACTGCCTTCGGAGCGCGTTGAAACCGCCGCATCGGCGAGCCTGCGGACGCTGGAGCCTGTCCGCTTTGTTTTTTCCCGCGCAAGTGTTGCAATGGCGCTGGCTTGTATCCTGCTGGCGGCGTTATTGATTACGATTGCAGGTATCGGCGTCGGGATGCGAAAGACCGGCGTGGGCCTGCCCCAGCCGTATGCAACGGGGCCCATGGCCGTCGCCGGGAACAGCCCTGTTTAAGAAAATAATGAAATTCCTAAAAATTTGCCTGATCAGTCTTGTCCTGGGGAGCTTGTCGGCCTGCGGCACCATCAGCAGTGTCGCCGGGTTCTTCACGGCGAAAGGAAGCCGCCTGGACTGGAACGGGATGACTGTCATCGCGAGCGAGGGTGCCAACCTGAATACCCCGGTTGCGCTGGATGTGGTGCTGCTTCGGGACGAGGCGACGCTGGGCATGGTGTCGACATTGCCGGCGTCCAAATGGTTCTCATCCCGCGCCGACCTGGCCAAGACCTTTCCCGAAGGGCTGAGCTACCGCAGCATGGAGATCGCGCCCGGGCAGACCCTCAAACTTCCCGCCGACGCCTTCGGGGCGTCCCGCGTCGTTGGCGTCCTGCTTTTTGCGGACTACCTGACGACCGGGGAGCACCGCGTACGGGTCGACCAGATGCAGGGGGAAATACTGGTGCAGCTGGGTGCGCGTTCCTTTTCCGTGTCAGCCCTGAAGACCGAATAAGCCGAGGAGGCCCCATGAAGAAAAACGCCAAGACGCTCCGCATCCCGGAAGGGGTCACGACACATGAGGAGGTTCTCCATGACTAAGTCCTTCCCGGTTGAGGAGCGTATCCAGTGGCATGAGGGCATGCTGCTGTCGCCGCAGCATTTCCAGCAGACATCGGCCCGGCTTGACTCCCTGGTGGCCTGGCACACGCTGCTGGCTGCCCCTTTTTCATGGGGTGTGCGCAGCCTGAAAATCGACATGGGCTTGTTGCCGGCCGGCATTGTCAGGGTCCAGCAGCTGGAAGCCATCATGCCGGACGGCACCTCGGTCAGCTTTTCGGCAGACAACGCCCTGCATGGCGCGCTCGAACTCAAACTGGCCCCGTTTGCCGAAGCGCTGGGCAACGCTCCCCTGGACTTCTACGTGGTGCTGCCGCTGACCAAAAGCATGCGCGACAAAGGCTCGCCCTCGCGATTCCGTTCGGTCGCCATGGGCCAGGTGGAAGACGAGGTGTCGGAGGCATTGCCTGCGGAACTCCCGCGGCTGCTGCCCAACCTCTCCCTGGCTGCAGGCGATGTGCCTTCGGGAATGTATACCTGGCTGCGGCTGGGCACGGTGTTCAAGGACAATGAACTCATCAAGATGGGCGAGACCCTGCCCGCGCTGATCGAAATGCCGAAAGACGGCGCCTTGTGGGAACGGGTGTCTGCCTTCGTCGGCCAATTGCGCGGCAAGGCGGCTTTTGTGGCGAAGCAGACGGCTGTGCCGTCCTCCAAAACCGAGGACAGGCTGGCCTACCTGGAGCAAAGGGAGCGGCTGCGCAACCTGATGACCGGCTTACCGCAAATCGAGGCCATCCTGCGCACACCGAATTTGCACCCTTATCCCCTGTACCTGGCGCTGTGCGCCCTGCTCGGGCCCCTGAGCATGCTCAAGCCCGGTGCTTTGCCGCCCGTACCGCCCGCATACGATCACGCTGACCCGCTGGCGGTGCTCAACCCGGTGCTCGAGGCCCTGCAGGACTCCCTGATGGAAATCAGCCAGGAGTACCGGGAGCACAAGTTCGAATACCGTCACGGGGCGTTTGAAATCAACCTGTTGCCCGAGTGGGTGGACAAGCAGCTGGTGGTGGGCTTGCGCGGGCAGCCCGAAAAAGACCTGATCGCCTGGATGAACGGCGCCATTGTCGGGTCCCAGTCGGCTTATGCATCGCTCAGGGAACGACGCGTGCTCGGTGCCATGCGGTCGCACATTGAAGTAGCCCAGGAGCTCGGCGTGCGGGCCAGCTCGGGGTACACGCTGTTTTCCATTCAGGCCAGCGCCGCCCTGACGCTGGCCAATGAGCCCCTGATCATCAGCAACTCCACGGAAAGTGCGTCTGCGCAACGCCCGCAGGAAATGGTTCTCTTCGTCAAGGGCTGACGCTCCAACAGAAAGCAGCGAACAATGGCACGCCAAACCCGAGACAAACAGGACGACAACCACCTGATCACGCAGTTTCGCTCTTTTTTCGACGAAGTTTCGAAGGCCCAGACCCGCGCGATCGAGATGCGCGAAACCGACCCGGACCTGGCGGCCCAGCATGTCAGCAAACACCTGGAAAACCTCATCGAGCTGCAGACACTGGAGTCCAAGCGTGAGGGCAACCGGTTTGAACTCGAGAGCATTGCCGATGCGCGGTACCTCAAGGCCGCGCTGGCCGATGAAATCCTGCTCAACACGGCCTGGATAGGCCGCGACTGCTGGACCACCCATTTGCTGGAGGCTTCGCTTTTCAGAACCAGTATTGCCGGCGAGCGGATTTTCGAACGCATAGAAGAACTGCTGTCCAGCCGCGAACCGTCCTTGCGCCCTATCGCAAGCCTTTACCTCTCGGCGCTCGCGCTGGGCTTCCAGGGCAAATACCGAGGAGCGGCCGACACGGATCGTTTTGCAGGTTATCGGGAAGAGCTGTTCCAGTTTGTCTATCAGCGCAGGCCCGATCTCTCCGGCCGGGACCGTGTCCTGTCCGACCGCGCCTATGCCAGCACGCTGTCGCATATTGCGCCGAAGAAGATGCAGACCTTGAGTCGCTGGACAGTGGTGTTCCTCCTCGGCGTTGTCGGATTGCTGGCCATCTCTGAAATGTTGTGGCTGTGGCAGTCCTGGCCGGTGCGCCAGGTCCTGCAGACCGGCAGCACGGCAGGGACGGGAGGCAGCCAATGAACGCGCTTTCTCCAATGCGTCCGGGAGGCCGGCAATGCTGAAAGACAACCTGTTCCTGGCGTCTCTGGGCGTCCTGATCGTCCTGGTGCTGGTTGTTCTCGGCCTGGTGCTGTATTTCGCCGTGCGCCGCTCGGCCGCCAAGCCTGGCAGCGATCCCAAGATCGTCAAGCTCAGGTTTGACTCGCTTCGCAATTCATTCCGGCAGGCGGTTGAACTGATCGAGGGCAATATTGCTTCCCGGAGCGAGCGCTACAGCATTCCCTGGGTGCTGGTACTCAATGAAGGCCTGGACAACCGGCAGTTGCCCATTGAACAGTCGGGCGTGGCCAGTGCGCTCAGCTCCGAGGCCGCTTCCACCGCCGCAACCCAGGGCATCGCCTGGCACTTCTTTGACAAGGGCATTGTCATTGACATGCAGGGCGCCTACCTGGGCTCCCCCGACGATGAAGATGCCACGGAAAAGCCGTGGGACGAGTTCCTCGGCCTGTGCCGCAAATACCGTCCCCAGCGGCCCTTTGACTCCGTGGTCATCACTGTGCCGGCTGCCTTGCTGCTGGACAACAATCCCGATGCCCTGCTGGAGCTCGGCAAGCTGGCCCGGCTCGCGCACCGCCGGCTCTGGCTGGCGCAAAACCGCTTTGCCATGCGGTTTGCCGTTTACGTGGTGGTCTCCGGGTGCGACCAGATCGAAGGTTTCTCCCCTTTCGCAAGAGCCCTGCCCGAGCCCATGCGCGCTGGCATTCTCGGCTGGTCATCGCCTTACGATTTGTCCACCACCTACCAGGACGGCTGGGTTGCCGAGGCGCTCGACAGCGTTGTGAAAACGGTGTCCGATACTTCGGCTGAACTCTTTGCGCTCGATTCGGTCAGTGCGGAAACAGGCAAATTTTTCCTGCTTCCGTCCCGGATCGATGCGGTTCGGGCGCAACTGCAGGTTTATGTGGACGAACTCATGCGGCCCAGTGCCTACCATGAGCCGTTTTTCTTTCGCGGCATTTACCTGACCGGCGACAGCAGCGAATCGGCGCAAAAGGCCGGCGCACTTGATGTCACAGCGGCGCTGAATGGTGAACCCCGGGAAGAGCAGGCCGACCTGGTGTCGCAGCTGATGCGCGAACCGGCTTTCCTGCGGGATCTTTTCGAGAAAAAAATCTTCATGGAGTACGGCGTGGCCAGGCCGTCCCGCCAGCAGTTGACGCGGCCGGTGCTGAGCCGCGCCGCGCGCTGGGCTGCGCTGGTGGTGCTGGGGGGCTGGAGTGTGGGTCTGCTGGTGGCCACGGTGCAACTGAGCAAACGCAACCCTGAACTGGCCAGGGCCCTGTCGCAAATCGAGACCGACGCCAACTACCGAGCCCGGGCCAGCGAGCGTGGCGAACCTATCGCCTCGGACTGGTACCGGGTGAAAACGCTTTCCCTGCTTGCCGCCATCGAGAAGCTCGGAACCGACAAGGCCTGGACGTTTTTCATGCCCGGCTCGTGGGAGGTTTTCGACAACCTGGATGAACGTGTGGCCGCGCGCATAGAGCGCGAGTTCGGCGAAATTGCCATCAACACCCTGCGGCGCGAACTGTATGCGCGGGCTGCCGACCTGACCGGCGTATCCCAGGATGCCAGTACCTCGGAACTCATCATTGGTGGCGAGTGCGCCGCACCCACAGGATTCGCCGCGATTGCAGGTACGCCGCACAAGTTCAGCCTGGCGGTCGAGGACTTGCCGGAGTTCTCTGCCATGTTGCAATACCTGACAGCCGTCGAGCGGCTAGACCAGGCGATTGTGGCCATGGTTCGCCTGCAAAAGCCCAACCAGAACGAGGCCAACGACCTCAGGTTGCTGGTCAAGTACACCCTGGGCGCCGAATTGCCGGGCAACATGTCGCAGAGCATCCGCTTCTTCAGGGGCAGCGATATTCCCGGGAGCATCTCGCCGGCTGCCATCAGCGTGATGCATATCCAGCAGGCGGTGCGCTGTTCGCTGGACAGGGGAATGAATGCCCTGGACAGGCGCCTGTTCGTCAACAACGACCTGCTGGTCTCCGAACGGCAGCTCACGGCGCAGGGTGCGCGGCTGTTCGCCACCGATGCACGTATCGGCGGCTACACCCAGACCGTGGGCGGCTACAAGGAAATCCTGAGAGGGATCAAGGAGCAGGAGGGTTTGCTGGCCACCGGCAAAGGCGGCTGGATGAGACTGCCCGGCCTGAACCTGGGTTCAGCCTATGACGCTGCCCTGATGCGTATCACCCAGTCCAGGCGCCTGCTCGGGCCGGAAGCTTCGGATCAGGTGCGCCAGCATGCTGTCACCGAATTCCAGAAATTCAGGGCCGAGTTTGAAGCACTCCTCGGAGCCGAAGGGCAGGCCGGTGTTGTCTGGCAGGAAAAAGACGCGCGTTTTGCGCTGTCCGCCGACAGGCTCGCCCTGCGCGATGCACTCACAGCGCTGCTGGCGCAGCCTTTCATGACACCGCCCAGCGACCGCGAGATTCCCGAGATCGTGGCGCAGAGCATTTTGGTATGGGACAGCACCAGGCTGGACCAGGCCCTGGCGCTCAGTGAAGCGCACAAGCGCTTCATGGGCGAAAGCCTGGTCAAGTTCCCGCCTGCAACCCGCCACAGCGTTGCGGCCTTCGTCAACTTCCAGTTTGCACGCCTGGTCGGCGACCATGCGGTTGAAGCCCTGTCGATCAGCAGCAGGACCGATCCCGGTGCGGTGGCCGATGCCATGGCGTTCGATGCATCGCGAAGCCGCCTGGTCAAGGTCCAGGGACTGCTCACGGAACTTGGCGCCAAAGGCAAGGCGGACAATTTGCGCAGCCTGATTTCGCAGGATGCCGTGGCGCGCCTGCGGCAGGTCGATGACAGCCTGACCCAGTCCGACCTGTATGCCATCCGGGGCCGGGACTTCAGCTATTGGCTGGGTGACCGTGGTCCGCTGCTGCAGGCCTTCGGTGTGCCGGACGGCCCCAGCCTGCTGCAGACCCTGGCGCTGCAGTTCAGCCGTGCGGAAACACTGGGCCGGCAATCTGAAATCTATCTGGCCTCGCTCGACAGTGCGGCGGCCGAGTCGCAGCTGGCGCGGCGCTGGCAGGCCATCAACCGGGAGCTGGAACGTTACCGCCTGAAAAACCCGAACAGCAGCCTGGTCGTCTATGAGCAGTTCCTTGTCACCACCGGAACCGACCTCGACAGGGCGAACTGCTCTGAAAAACTGGCCGGCAAGGCGCCGGGCGGAAGGCCGGCCGATTATTTCGCCGAAAAACACCTGCAGGTCTACAGTGCCCTGCTCAAGCGCTGCAATGAATTGCGTTTCGGCGAGCAGCAGGAGCAGTGGGCGGTTTTCTCAGGCAATTTCAACCGCCTGCTGGCGGGTCGCCAACCCTTTGCAGTGCCTGGCGCCAAGGATGCGCCGGATGCGGACTTCGATGACGTTGGCCAGATCCTGAAAAACTCGGAGCGCCTGTCCCGCACCCTGAAGGAAACATCTGCCGCAAGCCGCAGTTCTCCCGGGCAGCCAGCCCGGCGCTTTGCCGATCAGTTCGACCGTGTCAGGGCCTTCATGGCCCCGCTGTACCCGGTGGAAGAAGGAGCGGTCGCGGGCTATGACATGGCGGTGGAATTCAGGACCAACCAGTCGGCGGAAATCGAAGGCAGCAAGGTGATCGACTGGACCCTGGAGGTTGGCTCGCAAACACTCAAGCTGCGTGATGCACCGCGTCCGCTGCGTTGGGAGCCGGGTACGCCGATCACCCTGACCTTGCGGCTTGCCAAAGACTCTCCGGTGAACGCCGTCAATGATCCCCAGCAACCCCACATGTCTGCCGATGGAAAAACGGTTTCTTACCGGTTCACGGATGCCTGGTCCCTGGTGCGCATGATCCAGCGCCAGCGCGAGCCCGATGCAGCGGGCCGGGCCGATGGCCGCACGCAACTGCTGCGCATGGAGTTCCCGCTCAGCTTCACGCCGGATAACCCGAGGACGGCTCCCCAGGAGGTTCGCGCCAGGGTCTACCTGCGGCTGGCCCTGTCTCCGGTCGGCAAGCGCACCCCGGTATTCTGGCCGGGCGTGTTTCCGACCCGGGCCCCCGAATTTGGCGGGCAGTAAGACACATGGCCCACCATTCATCTGCAGGCTTTCAGCCTGATATCGAAGCCCTGCTGGCACCTGTTTCCGGGGCAGACCCGGCCGGGCCGTCCATGCGGTATGACCCGCTTTACCTCGGCATCCGGCAGGCCCGTGAGGAAGACGATCCCAGCCTGCCCATGGGCGAGTGGGAGCGGCCCCTCAAAAAAGCCGACTGGAAGGCCGTCTCGGCCAGGTGCATCGAGCTGCTGGGCAGCCGGTCCAAGGATTTCCAGGTGGCCGCCTGGCTGTGCGAGTCCTGGACACGCCAGCATCAGCTTGAAGGCTTCAATGCTTCGGTGGACCTGCTGACGGGGCTGGTCGAACGTTTCTGGGACACGGCCCATCCGCTGATCGAAGACGGTGACGACGACGCCCGCGCTGCACCGTTTATCTGGATCAATGAAAACATGCCGCTGGTCCTGAAGCTGCATATCACCCTGCTCCAGCTGCCTGACCGCATGCCTTCAGCGGTCAGTCTGGCAGATTGGGACCAGGCCCTGATTACTGATCATCAAAAGGGTGATGCGAAAAAATCGTCAGGCGCCAATGTGCAGACGCGCGACGAGCTGAGCGCCGCCGCCAGCGGGAGCAACCTGCTGTCCCTGATAGCCATCAGGGAGCAGGTTCAGGCTGCCATCGGGAAATGGGATGCCCTGACAGGATTGCTCGACGAAAGAATGAGCGCCAATCCGCCCAGTGTGGCGCGTGTCGGCGAAATGTTGCGGCGCCTTGGGCGGGCCGCGGACAGCCTGATCGACGGGCGCGACCCGCGGCCGCAAACGGCAGCGCCGCCGGCTCAGGACGAAGGAATACCTCCCCCCCTCAACCAGGACGACATCATGGCTGCTGCAACTCCGAACACCGACGCCGTTCCCGCTGCGCACGAAGCGCTGCTGCGTTCCGGCTCCATTTCAAGCCGCGAGGATGCCTACCGCATGCTCGAGGCGGTCGCAGCTTTTCTGGAAAAAACCGAGCCGCACAGTCCAACCCCTTACCTGGTCAAGCGAGCCGTCTCTTGGGGGCGGATGTCGCTGGCTGACCTGATGCAGGAAGTGGTGCGCGAAGAGGGTGATATTGCACGGTACTTTTCGCTGCTCGGCATCAAGGAGTCGCGCGAATAAAGTGAATCGGGCGCAGGGAGCCTGCGCTGGCAGGTAGGGATGCGATTTGTATAAAACGTCCCTGGTTGAGCCGCGCCGCGCTCAGCCTGGATAAATTTCAGTCGTTCGGTGAAGCATCCCATGGCGGGATGGTTTTGAACCGGGGCGGCCAGAAGGGGAAACCGGACATATGGCAACAATTCCTTGGCATGAAACATGGATGCGGGACACCTACTCGTGGTCTGACGCGCGCAGTGAAAAACTCAAGGCGGTCGACCTCGCGATATTCATCTACGACAGCGACAAGTCGGAGGAGTCGCGGCTGAGAATCAAGCAGGCATTGGATGACTACCGGTTCGACCACAGCCGCCGCGGCAAGGACTGGACCAAGAGTGTGCGCAACAAGAAAGGCGCCTTGACCAACCTGCACCGGGCCGTCAACAACGTGGACCAGCGACGGCTTACCGAGGCCGACCTGCTGGCGATGCGCGAAATGGTGACGCTGCAGCAGCACGCCCTGAAGGAGATGTTCGCCGGCAAAGAGCTGAGCCTCAAAAGTTTCAACAAGAAAAAACACGCGAGCGAAATCAAGACCCTGCTCTCCAAAACGCAGGGCGCAGCCGCCAATATCCGCGACATCAACGTGACCCGGTCCGGCACCCGGACCGCGCAGGGAGTCAATGCCGTGGCCGGAACGGCCATCACGCAAAAGTTCGACGAGATGGTCAAGGCGGTTTGCGGCGCCCTGGACCCCGCCATGATCATGCGCGAGCTGGGTCTGGGAAGCGTCGCCGACTTTGCCAAGAGCATGGCTCCTGCGCTGGGCATCATTGCATCGGCGAGCGACACGGCGGTGGGTGTGGGCAAGATCGTGTACGGCAAGTGGAAGGCCGCGCAAATGCATGAAGTCGGCACCTATGCCATTGCGGCGGGCGACCCGCTGGCCGCTTTCCAGGCGCTCGAGGTGCTGATTGATCGGGAGATCAACTCCACCATCGCAACCACCGCGATTGCGGGTGCCGCCTTCACTGCCAAGACCCTGTGCAGCGCGCTGGACCTGGGCGCGGCCAGCGGCCCGGCGATCGGACTTGCCGAAACCATTGCCAAGGCGATCCAGCACATTGTCGAGTTTGTGCGGGATTGTGAAGAGGTGCAAATGGCCAACCGGTTGCTCACCCAGGGCACGCTGGACCTGAGCCTGTTCCGCAGCTGCCCGCTGCTGGGCTGCTACTACGTGGCCGTGCAGGATCACAGCACCCTCATCAACATGGCTGTCGCCGACTTCGGCACGCCCAACTTTGTGGTGGATGCAGACCGCCTGGTCGCCGCTGTCAAACCCGTGATCGCCAAGGCCGGCCAGTTTGTCCGGAGTTCCCGGTTTGAAATTGAAGGCATGCAAAACCACAAGGGCATCAAGCTGGCTGCCTGGGAAAAAATGAGCACCAGCGAAAAAGCCAGCAACCTCAAGCAGCATGTGACGGACGGCATGATCGACATGGTCACCACGGACAGCTCGAAGACGCCGCTGCCGCAGGTGGACCGCTCGCGCATTGTGGGTTTTGGCAGCGACAACCCGCCGCCGCCCACCTTGCTGCGTTCGGGCGGGCGTGTGGTGCCGCCGCCCCTGCCGCCCCGTCCGGCTGCACCTTTGCCGGCACGGGCAGCTCCTCCCTTGCCACCCCGTCCTGTGAAGCCGGCGGCCCTCGCCGCGGCGCAACGGATGGGTGTGGCCCTGCCGGAATTTTCGGCAGCGAGCAGGGCAGCGCTCCCACAGCGTATCGAATGATAAAAAAGGCCGCCAGCCCTTTTCTGGTGGGCGCAAGCAGCTATTGAAACTGTAGCAATCGCGGCATACCTGTGCACCGCTACGCCGGCTCAGGCCGGCGGGTCTGAAGGCCCGGCCGGCTTGTGCTTGTCCGGTTTGCGCCGTTCATAACGCTGCATCAGGGGCGTGACCGACACCCCGTGCGCCACCACGGATGCCACCACCACCGCCAGCGTGATCGACAGCAGCCGGCCGGCCAGCGCCGGCTCGAGGTCGTGCGTGATGGCATACATCAGGTAATAGATGGACCCGATACCGCGGATGCCGAACCAGGCGATCAGTCGGCGCTGGGGCCGCTCGACCCGCGTGCCGTACAGGCCCAGATAGACCGCCAGCGGGCGGATGACCAGAAACAGGGCCGGGATGAACCACAACACCTCCGTGCGGAAAGCGACCACCCAGAGCAGTGAGCCCACCACCAGGACCACGCCGACTTCCGCAAACCGTTCGAGCTGGGCATTGAAACGCCCCACGGCGTGCATCATGTGGGCCGGCGCCTCGGCTGCTGCGGCCTGGTCGTCCGCCGTCGTGTGGGCAGGCGCCGGCAGGTCGCCGATCCGGCGCAGCGCCAGCCCTGCGGCAAAGACCGCCAGAAAGCCGTAGGCATGGCACAGGACGGCCAACCCATACGCCAGGGCAATCAGCCCCAGCGCCATGAACTCGTCCGTTCCCAGGGCCTCGCGGTGATGGGTCCGCAGGTAGAGGATGGCCCGGCCGGTCAGCGTGCCCAGCAGATAGCCGATGGCCACACCGCCGGTGACCGCCCACAGCACGTCGACAGCCCACCAGCGCCAGCCACCGGTGCCCAGGCCGTGCAGCGACAGCAGGCCCAGGCCCAGCATCACAAAAGGAAACGCGGTGCCGTCGTTCAGCCCGCCTTCGCCAGTCAGCCCGAAGCGCAGGCGGTCCCGGTCACCCGGATCGGAGACCTGCACGTCAGAGGCCAGCACCGGGTCGGTCGGCGCCAGAATCGCGCCCAGCAGCACGGCGGCCCCCAGCGGCAGGCCCATCCCCCAGATGCCCAGCGCCGTCACCGCGGCCACCGTCAACACCATGGAGACCGAGGCCAGTTGCACCGGAATACGCCAGCGCCTGTCGTTCAGCGGCAACTCCAGCTTCAGGCCCGCGGTAAACAGCGAGATCAGCAAGGCAATTTCGGTCAGGCGTTCGAGCACGCCGGCGTCGCTGATCGGGTCCAGCACCAGCAGGCCCAGCCCCGCCGGGCCTATGCCCACGCCCACCGCCAGGTACAACATGGCCGCACTCAGCGGCAGGCGGGAAATGAAGGAGCTGCTCATCGTCATGACGATGAGCAGGACGCCGACCACGACGAAACCCAGCGTGAAATTCAGGCCGTCATTCATCGGGTCTTGCAGGGGTGGCACCGGTTCATGGAGTCACTTCAGGCAGGTGAAACCAGGGTTGGCCGCACGCGCCCAGTATGAGCCAGGCCCCTCAGCGGGCTTGCAGGGCGGCTTCCCGCCCACGTGTCAGCCGGTTACCAGCCGACCAGGCTCAGGCCCACGCTGAGCACGTTGCGGCGGCGGTTGTAGTCGATCAGGCTGTCGCCGTAGCCGCTGAACAGCTGGACGTGGTAACGCAGGCTGGCGCTGTCGGCAATCGAGGTGGAGGTCTTCATCCATTCCAGCCGGGCCGAGCCGCGTGCCTCGGAGCGCAGGGAGTGGCGCAGGGTCAGGCCCAGGCTGTGCACGCGGTTGATCTGCCAGAAGCCGGTCAGCTCGGCCCGGCCAATGAAGTCGGCGATGTCGGGGTTGTCGTCGTTGCCTGAGGACTCCTTCAGGCGCTGCCAGACGCGCCCCTGGAGTTCGAGCCGGCTGTCGCCGCCCAGTTCCTTTTCGGCGGCGCCCATCAGGTAGACCCGGTTCCAGCTGCGCGAGAGCGGCAGGCTCTGCCCGTTCGACTGGTGGTTCAGGGCCAGGCCGCTCAGGCGGTATTTCCAGCCGCCGGGCAGGTCGATCTGGTGCGGGTAGATGTAGATCAGCTCGGGCTCGTGGTCGGTGGCGCGGAAGGGGCGCGAAACCGCGCCGTTGAAGAGCTGCCAGTAACTTTGCTGGGTGTAGCCCAGCCACAGCGAATCGCTGCCGGCATCGTCACCGCTGCCCGAGGCCAGCAGGCCCTTGGCGATTTTTGTGCGTACCGATATCTGGAGCTTGGTCTCGTTGCGCCGGTAGTTGAAGGGCGTGGTCACCGTGTGGCCGGCCGCCGGCGAGGATGGCTGGTTGTTGACGCTGTCCGAGCCCGACCACATCAGGCTGATGGGCCGGTAGCCGCGCAGGCCGAAGGTGTCGCAGTCCGTGCCGCGCTGCAGCTCCCAGAAGCGCGACAGCTCGGAGTAATTGGTGTTCCGGCAACCGATTTTCTTGCCATCGGCCGCTTCGGTGGCCATGGCGGGCAGCAGCAGGATGGGGGTGGCCGGCTGGCCGGTTTGCGGGTTGGCGGGGGCCGTCGCCGTGTCCGGCGGCGGTGCGCCGGCAGGCAGCTGCGATTCTGCCCAGCTCTTGAAGC
>NZ_JBAQYR010000100.1:0-55469 GCF_049790275.1 Polaromonas sp. | reverse complement strand
GGCAAGCACCGCGCCCAGGCCGGGCGCACTGCAGGAGATGGCGCAGTCGGCCCTGCAACAACTGGTGGCCACCCATCACGGCAGCCGCGCTGAACTCGCGGCCAGGCTGGGCATCAGCGAGCGCTCGCTCTACCGCAAGCTCAGGGCATTGGGACAGAACTGACCCGGCCCGATATCAGGCGTTTTTGCTCCTTGATTGATAGCTGCCTGCGCAGTACCAACAAGGGCTGGGAGCTTATTTCACTGAAATTTCAGGATCTTCCCGCACCGCCGCACGACGCGCTTCTTCAACCAGCTTCGGCTCGGGCGTGATCATTCAAAGGACGGCGCTTCCGGCTTGACCACCGGCTTGCCGGCCGCCACCCAGCCATCGATGCCGCCGGCTATCGACTGCACGTTCAGGTAGCCCATCTCGTGCAGGGCGGCGCCGCACAGGGCAGCGCGGCCGCTGGTCTTGCAGTACAGCACGATCTTCAGGTCTCTCGGCTGCAGCGCCGGCGTGCTGCTGAACCTGAACTCGAGCAGGCCGCGCGGGACAAGGACCGCGCCTGCAATGTGACCGGCGGCGTATTCGTCGGCTTCACGGACGTCCACCAGCACGTCGGCATCACGCACCGCGGTTTCGGCGTCTGACGCGGCGATTTCCTGCACGCGGGTTTTGGCCGCGGCGACGAGATCATGGGCGGTTTTCATGGGGTGTTCCTGGTAGCAAAGTGAAGAATCGGATCTGGGATAGGTCGACAGCCGGCGCGTGCGCCGGATCCCGGAAGTTCAGGGTGCGCGGATTTTTTCGTGGATGCGGCGCGTGGTGCGCCACACGCCCCACAACACCAGCGGAATCAGGGCACCGGCGGCAATCTCCGGGTTGACGGGCACCCCTGCGGCCTTGAATGCCTTGCCCGCATACAGCAGCAGGCTCACCACGTAATAAGAGATGGCCGCAATCGACAGGCCTTCCACCGTGGATTGCAGGCGCAACTGCAGTTCCTGCCCGCGCGTGAGTTTTTCCAGCAGTTGCTGGTTCTGCACCTCGGTGGCGATGTCCACACGCGTGCGCAGCAACGCGCTGGTGCGCGACACCCGCTCGGACAGGGAAGCCAGCCGCTGCGCCGTCGCCGCCACCGTGGCCATGGCCGGCGACAGGCGCCGCTGCATGAATTCGCCGAGGAGCTGGGTGCCAGGAATGGGTTTTTCGCGCAGCTCGTTGATGCGCTGGCCGACCAATGCGCTGTAGGCCCGCGTGGCGGAGAAGCGGTAGTTATGCTCGGCCGTGGCACGCTCCACCCGGGCCGCCAGCGACACCAGCGTGTCCAGCAGGTCCTGGTCGGAGGCCGACTTGTTTTCGAGCCGCGCGGTGATGTCGGCCAGCTGCCCCTCGGCCCCGGCCAGCATGGGGCCCAGCGCTTTTGCCACGGGCAGGCCGCGCAGCGCCATCAGGCGATAGGTCTCGAGTTCCAGCAGTCGCTGGGAGATGCGGCCGGCGCGCATGTCGGTCGTGCCCGGCGGGGCGATCACCAGCATGCGTTCGAACCCGTCGGCGCCAAGGTGGAATTCAGTCACCGCCCACGAGTGGCCGTTGCCCAGCTGCGAAGCCACCACGGCCCGGCCGCCGAACCAGGCCAGCGCCTGCGCCATCAGCGCCTCCTCGCCGGACAGGTCACCGTGCACCAGGGCCAGCTGGATGGCCGCCACCGTACGCCCCGGAATGCCGGGCAACCAGCCCGGCGCCACCACCGGGGCCGACAACAGGGCCGGCTCGGCGGCACCCAGCAGCGCACTGGCGGGCAACGGCTGCACGACGGCGTAACGCGTGAATTCGGTGTGCCGTTCCCACTGCACGGTGTAGCCTTCGCAGCGCAGGCTCAGGAAGTTGCCGCTCAGGCTGTCCAGCGGCAAATCCTGTTGACCCGGCAGGCGGTGCAGGTGCGCCCACTCCTGCTCGCGCGTCACGCCGGCGTTGAGGACCGCCACATAAATGATGAGTGCCGGCAGCCGCACGCGGGCCGACGGCCGTGCATGCAGCTCGTTGTGCAGCACGGCACGCTGCGCATCGTCGGGCGGCAACAAGGCGAAAGACGCAGAGAAGGAATCTGCAGAGGATGGCAGGCTTGAAGTCATAGCCCGATACTACCGTTTTGATAGCTGCCTGCGCTTTCCCGGCAAGGGCTGGACCCTCTTTTCATGAGGAACCCCCAAGGGCCAGGAAGCGGAAGGCATGGAAGACCGGTGCTATTTATTTCAGGCGCTGGCCGGTGCTGTCAGAAATTTCGATGGTGATCGGGATGCCCTGCCCCACGCTCTGGGTGACGGTGCAAAACGCCTCGAACTGCTCAATCACGCGGTCCAGGCGCTGCAGCGAGGCAGCCGGCACACCCAGCGTCAACTGCGCCGTCATGGCCAGCACACGCAGGCGCCCTTCAGGGTTGCGGCCCACCTGCGAGGTGATGTCGCAACGTATCGGCTCCGGGGCCTGCTTGAACTTGCGCAGCGCAAACAGCAGCGAATCGCTCAGGCAGTTGCCGACGGCGGCGCTGAGCAACTGCACCGGCGAGGGCCCGAGGCCCGTCCCCAGTGGCGCCGGTTCATCGCCGGTCAGCAGCGGAATCGCCCCGCCAAACTGGATGTCAAAGCGGTAGTCGTGCTGCTGAACCAGGCTGACCTGGACGAGGGTGTCGCTCATGGCGCCTCCGGGTTGAAGATGAACAGGCTCAGGTACCGCAAGAAAATTTGGACTCGGGCACGCCCAGCTTCTTGAGAATGAAACCGAGGGGGCACATGTTGGTGAACCCGAACTGGAACAGGTTGAAGCCAACAAAGGCGGTGAAGGCCAGGGCCCACTTGCTCACAAACAGCGGGCTGCCCTCGATGCCGAGTGCGAGCGAAGCCAGGATGAAGAGGCCGGCAATGATGCGGATGTAACGTTCGACAGTCATGAAATTCTCCAGAGAGTTAAAAAAAAGGTTGGTTCTATTTCAGGCGCACGATGCCCAGGAGCTTGAGCACGTACTTCTCATACACCGGCTCCGAGTTGCCGGTCTTCATCTTGCGGATGAAATACTTCTCGAACGCGATCTTGGCCAGGTGCACCCACTTGCCTTTCTTGAACCAGTTCACGTTGCGCGGCGGTATCTGCGGCAAGGCCACAAAGGCTGCCCCCGTGTCGCCCATGTCGGCCAGGCAGATCGCGTTCCAGGTGGCCTTGGCCTGCACTGGCCGGCCGGCAATTTCGTCGGCGATGTTGTGGGTGATCGCGGTCACCATGGTCTCGATCATGTAACCGGTCTTGGGCGCACCCGTCGGCACAGGCGTGACCTCCACCGGCGGGATGGCCACGCAGACGCCGGCCGCAAAGATGTTGAGCCAGGCCTTGCTGCGCTGGTGTTCGTCGATCAGCACAAAGCCGCGCGGGTTGCACAGCCCCGGCACCGCCGCCACCGCGTCCACGCCCTTGAAGGCCGGCAGCATCATGGACAGCTTGAACGGGACTTCATGCTCCTTGTACACATTGCCGAGGTCATCGACCTGGGTGACAAACATTTTCCCGTCCTCGACACGCGTGGTCTTGGCGTTGGTGATCCACTTCATGTCGTGGCCGCGCATCTCCGACTCCATCATGGACTTGCTGTCACCGACACCGCCCAGGCCCAGGTGGCCGATGTAGGGCTCGCTGGTCACGAAAGTAATGGGCACCAGGTGGCGCAGCTTGCGCTTGCGCAGGTCGGCGTCAAGGATGAAGGCGAATTCGTAGGCCGGCCCGAAACAGCTGGCCATCGGCATGGCACCGATGACGACCGGGCCGGGGTTCTTGAGGAAGTCCTGGTACTCCGCCCAGAACGCCTCGGCGTGCGCCACGGTGCACACGGAATGGGTGTGCCCGCCGTGGGGGCCGGCACCGGGAACCTCGTCAAAGCTGAGCTTGGGCCCGGTGGTGATCACCAGGTAGTCGTAGTCCAGGCTGTCGCCGCCTTCCAGCGTCAGGCGCCTGGCCTCGGCATCGATGGTGGTGACGGCCTTGGGTACAAAGGCAATACCCTTGCGTTCCAGCAGGGGGGCGATCTTCAGCACGATGTCGTCCCGCTTGCGCCAGCCCACCGCCACCCAGGGGTTGGAGGGCACGAACTGGAAATAATCCACCGCGCTGACCACCGTGATCTTGTGCTCGGGCGGCAGCAGCTCCCGCATTTCGTAGGCAGCCGGCATGCCGCCTATTCCGGCACCCATGATGATGATGTTGGCCATGTCATGTCTCCTTGGTTCAGGTTGAAAAATCAGTCCGTTGCTCAGGCTTCAATGCGCGCAGCCGGCGGGGCCACCCGATGCTGGTACAGCGCGAAATAGAGAACCGGAATGACCACCAGCGTCAGTAGCGTGGACACCAGGATGCCGAAGATCAGCGCAATGGCCAGGCCGTTGAAGATGGGATCGTCCAGGATGAAAAAGGCGCCGATCATGGCGGCCAGGCCGGTCAGCGCAATCGGCTGCGCGCGCACGGCGGCCGAACTCACCACGGCCTCCTTGAAGGCCATGCCCTGCGCGACCTGCAGCTCGATGAAGTCCACCAGCAGGATGGAATTGCGCACGATGATGCCCGCCAGCGCGATCATGCCGATCATGCTGGTGGCCGTGAACTGGGCATGGAGCAGCGCGTGCCCCGGCATCACTCCAATAATGGTCAGCGGAATGGGGGCCATGATCACCAGCGGCGCGAGGTAACTCCTGAACTGCGCCACCACCAGCAGGTAGATCAGGATCAGGCCCACACCGTAGGCGGTGCCCATGTCGCGGAAAGTTTCGTAGGTGATCTGCGATTCGCCGTCCCACTTGATGGCGTACTCGCGGTAAGGGTCAGGCGGCTGGTTGATCCAGTATTCACCCAGTTCGCCGGTTTCAGGCAGGGCCGCCTGAGCCAGCCTGGGCCGGATGCCGAACAGGCCGTACAGCGGAGAATCGAGTTTCCCCGCCATGTCACCGAACACATAACTGACCGGCTGCAGGTCCTTGGTGAACAGCGGCTTGTTGATCACGCCGCGTTCCACCTGCACCAGCTCGGACAAGGGCACCATGCGGCCATTCGCGGCTTTCATGGGCAGGGCCAGCAGGGCATCGAGCCCGACCTGGCTGTCCAGCGGCAGCTGCAGGCGAACCGGCACCGGGTATTTGGACTGGCCGTCATGCATATAGGCGGCATCCGCGCCCGAGAGTGCACCTTGCACCGTCTGCGCAATCGCCGCCACCGGAATGCCCAGCGACTCGGCACGCTGGCGGTGCACCGTGAGGTGGGCACGTGGGGCGTCTTCCTTGAGCGAAGTGTCGATGCCCACGATGTCGGGCGTGGCCGCAAAAGCAGCGGCGATGCGCCTGGCCAGCGCCTGACGGCCGGCCTCGTCCGGGCCGTAGACCTCGGCCACCAGGGGGCTCATGACCGGCGGGCCGGGCGGCACTTCCACCACCTTGATGCGGGCCTGATGGCGCGCGCCGATTTTTTCCAGCTCCGGGCGCAGGCGCTGGGCAATCGCGTGGCTCTTGTCGCTGCGGTGTGCCTTGTCCACCAGGTTGACCTGCAGATCGCCCTGCTCGGCCTCGGCACGCAGGTAGTACTGGCGCACCAGGCCATTGAAGGTGATCGGGCTGGCGGTGCCGGCATAACCCTGCAGGTCGCGCACCTCGGGTTGCTGCGCCAGGAAAGCGCCCAGCTCGTGCAGGGCAGCCGCGGTGTTTTCCAGCGGCGTGCCGGCCGGCATGTCCACCACCACCTGGAACTCGCTCTTGTTGTCAAAGGGCAGCATCTTGAGCACCACCCACTGCACCATGGTCAGCCCGACCGACAGCAGCAAGGCAACCAGGATGCCGGCCAGCAGCAGCCAGCGCTTGCGCGCGCTGTCGAGCAGGGGCGTGAGGATGCGCGTGAAGAAACGCTGCAGCTTGGGACCCAGTCCGCCCGGCTTCGCGGCGGCTTCGTGACCGTGTCCCGGGCCGTGCGCTTTCATGAGTTTGAGCGCCAGCCACGGTGTGACCGTGAAGGCAATGGCCAGTGAAATCGCCATGCCGAGACTGGAGTTGATCGGGATCGGGCTCATGTAAGGCCCCATCAATCCGCTCACAAAAGCCATGGGTAGCAGCGCGGCAATCACCGTCAGGGTGGCCAGGATGGTCGGGCCACCCACCTCGTCGACCGCGCCGGGAATGATGGCAGCCAGCGACTTTTCCGGATACAGCTGCTGGTGGCGGTGGATGTTCTCCACCACCACGATCGCGTCGTCCACCAGGATGCCGATGGAAAAAATCAGCGCAAACAGCGACACGCGGTTCAGTGTGAAGCCCCAGGCCCAGCTGGCAAACAGCGTGGCCATCAGCGTCAGGATCACGGCCGCGCCGACAATCACGGCCTCCCGGCGGCCCAGGGCAAAGCCCACCAGCAAGATCACCGAGCCGGTGGCAAAGGCCAGCTTCTGGATCAGCTTGTTGGCTTTTTCCGCCGCGGTCTCGCCATAGTCACGCGTGACGGTGGTCTGGATGTTGGCCGGGATCACCGTGTTGCGCAGCGCCTCCAGCCGGGCGTTGGCCGCACGCGCCACATCCACGGCGTTTTCGCCTGGCTTCTTGGTCACCGTCAGGGTCACTGCCGGATAGACTTGCCCCGCTGCCGGCTGCCGCGCGGCATCCGTGCCGCCAGCTGTCCCGGCTGCGCCCGGCGTGAACCACACATAACGCTGTGGCAGCCGGGCGCCAGCCTCGATGCGGGCCACTTCGCTGAGGTAGACCGGCTTGCCCTTGCTGACACCGACGACCAGGGAGCCGATGTCTTCGGCCGACGAAAGAAACTCGCCGGTTTCCACGCTGAGCATCTGGGCCGGCTGGCGCGAAGGGTCCAGCACCGAGCCCGAGGGCATGCCGAAATTGGCCGCGGCCAGTGTCTGCTTGAGTCCCAGCACATCAACACCGCGTTCACGCAGGCGCACCGGGTCCAGCCACACATGCACGGCGCGGCCTGGGCCGCCCAGGGTCTGCACCTCACGAGCGCCCGGCACACGTTTGAGCTCCATCTCCAGCGTGCTGGCCACCCGCTCGAGATCGTTGGCGGCGAGCGCGTCCGCACTCCAGAGCGTGACGGCCAGCACCGGCACGTCATCAATGCCCTTGGGCTTGACGATGGGCGCGAGTGTGCCCAGGTCACGCGGCAGCCAGTCCTGGTTGGCGTTGAGCACGTCATACAGGCGCACCAGCGCCTCGGTGCGCGGCACGCCCACCTTGAATTGCACCGTCAGCACGGCCAGACCGGGGCGGGCCACAGAATAGGTGTGTTCAATGCCTGCAATCTGGCTGAGCACCTGCTCGGCAGGCCGCGCCACCATGTTCTGCACGTTTTCGCTGCTGGCCCCGGGGAAGGGAATCAGCACGTTGGCCATGGTCACGTTGATCTGCGGCTCTTCCTCGCGCGGCGTGACCAGCACAGCGAACAGCCCCAGCAGCAAGGCCACCAGCGCCAGCAGCGGCGTGATCGCATTGGACTGGAAGGCCGCCGCCATGCGCCCCGAGGCGCCAAGACGGGCGGGACCGGAAGATGTGGGGTCGTTCATGGCCACCTCAGCGCGCAGCGGTCTGCGGACGGGCACCGGACAGACCGGCACGCACCGGGTCCAGCGCCACGCTGTCACCGGCTGAAAGACCAGCCAGCACTTCCACACCCGCCGTTCCATGGTCGGCACCGAGGCGGACTGCCCTGAGGGCAAAACCCTGGCCTGCCGCCACATACACGGCTGTCAGCTCTCCGCGCCGCATCACTGCGGCGACCGGAACGACCATGCGGTCCGAAGCGCCGCCGACAAAACGCACACGCACCTGCTGGCCGGGCACCAGACCGCCCGCACCGGCCGTCGGCAGCTCCAGCCGCCACTCGATGGTCTGGGACACCGGGTCCGCCGATGGCAGCACGCTGCGCGCCACCGGCACCAGCCACTGCGGCGACGCGGACTTTCCGGCCGGAATCTGGATTTCCACCTGACTCGCCGAACGAGCGATCTCGCCCAGCGACGCCGGCACCTGCACTACTGCACGCAAAGGCAGGGGCGCGTACAGCGTCAGCAGGGGCGTACCCGGCAAGGCCAGGTCGCCGGCTTCGCTCAGGGTCTGCAACACCCAGCCGTCGTAAGGCGCGGTCACGCGCGTGAAGCCCTGCGCCAGCGCCGATTGCCGGCCTCCGGCGACCGCCGAGTCGCGTCCGGCCTGTGCGGCGCTGAGCTGGGTATTGGCGGTGTCAAGCGCGGCCTTGCTGACAAAACCCATGGCCTGTAATTCCCGCGAGCGTTCGGCGTTCGCCCGGGCATTACGCAATTCCGCCTCGGCCTGCGCCACCTGTGCCTGGCTGCGCTGGACACCGGTCAGGGTCTCCCGGTCATCGATGGTGGCCAGCAACTGCCCGGCACGAACACGGTCGCCGGCCTTCACCAGCAGCGACGCCACCCGTCCCGACGCCTGTGCCGACAAGGTGCTTTGCTGCACCGGCTGGACCAGACCGTCGAGCTCGAAACCGGTGGGCACTGCCTGTGCGCGGATCTGCACCACAGGTACCTCAACGGCTGTGGTGGCCAGCGTTGGACCCGCGCTGAGCGCCAGGCCCGACACCACGGCCAGCGCCTGAAAAACCGGAAGCTTAAAAATTTTCATCATGTTTCCTTTGTCATGCGTGCGGCCATCGCCCGTTGCCGTGCAGGCCGACCGCCTGTTTACCCATGGTGTGTTCAGGCGCTGCTCCCGCATTTGCGTCACATCAATCTCCCGTCGCATTTCCGGTATCGCATCACTTTCTGCCGATGAAGGAACGGTGTTGAATCACAGCGCATTGAGGGGAATCTTGAGATAGGACACGCCGTTGTCTTCGGTTGGCGGCAGCTCGCCGGCGCGGATATTGACCTGCACCGAAGGCAGGATCAAGGTGGGCATGTCAAGCGTGGCGTCGCGGGCAGTACGCATCTTCACGAACGTTTCTTCACTCACGCCGTCATGCACATGGATGTTTTTGGCGCGCTGCTCGGCCACCGTGGTTTCCCAGACGGGGGACCGCTCCTCGGGCGGGTAGTCATGGCACATGAACAGGCGGGTCTCGGGCGGCAGGCTGAGCAGCCTGCGCACCGAACGGTACAGGGCAGGTGCGTCTCCACCCGGGAAATCACAACGGGCTGTTCCCACATCGGGCATGAACAGGGTGTCGCCGACGAACACCGCATCGCCGATGCGATAGGCCATGCAGGCCGGGGTGTGCCCGGGAACCGACAAAGCCTGGGCCTGCAGGGCGCCGACGGCAAAGGTCTCGCCGTCTTGCAGCAGGTGATCGAACTGGTGCCCGTCGGCCCGGAATCCGGGTTCAAGGTTGAAAACACGCTTGAAGACATCCTGCACCTGGGTGATGGCCGCGCCGATGGCGATTTTCCCGCCCAGCTTCCCGCGCAGGTAGTGCGCAGCCGAGAGGTGGTCCGCGTGGGCATGGGTTTCGAGAATCCAAGCCACCTGCAGGTTTTGCGCATGCACAAACGCCACCAGCTTGTCTGCCGAGGCGGTGCGGGTGCGCCCAGACTTCGGGTCATAGTCAAGGACGGAATCAATGATGGCGCAGGGCGCCCCCGTCTTCTCGTAGACCACATGGCTGACAGTCCAGGTGTCAGGATCAAAAAAGCTTGTGACGATGGGTGTCATGTTCTACTCTCCTGCTTGTTCGATTTCAGTTTTAACATTCTATTTACAAACATTATATATGTAAATATAATGTCATTGTCGAAAATCAAAAGGAGTGCATCCCATGCCCGCGGACACAGTGATGGATCTCGGCAGCCTGCGCAGTTCCGCCGATGCGGCCTGTCGCCTGATGAAAGTGCTTTCCAATCCGGATCGCCTGCTCTTGCTGTGCCAGCTGGCACAGGGCGAGATGCGCGTGGGCGAACTGGAGGAACTTGTCGGTGTCATGCAACCCACGCTGTCGCAGCAGCTGGGCGTGTTGCGCGACGAGGGCCTGGTCAGTACCCGTCGCGACGGCAAGTCCATTTATTACCAGATCGACAGCCCGCAGGCGCTGAGCGTGCTGGGGGTGCTGTACGACCAATTTTGCAGCGTGCCCACAAAAAAGAAGCGCTGAATATCAGCACCCGGCCACGGTCTGACGGCTGTCAGTCCGGCATGTGCGCCTTCAATGTCCGCACCTGGCGCTCCAGCGCCTCGATACGGTTCAGGTAGCCAAGCAGGAGCCCAACCGTGAACAGGTCCAGGTCGAAATCCTGGCGCAGCTTGCTGGCCGTGCGCAGGGGCATCACACATTCGGCGCTGAACAGGCGTTCCTGCCGGGCGTGCTCCAGCGGCACCAGGACGCCATCGTCCACCAGCTCATCCAGCTCAGCCGGACTCAGGGCGCAGATCCGTGCCAGCTCGGCCAGAGTGATCACCTCGCGTGCATCAAGCCAGGCAACGTCAAGCAGTTGCTGTTCCATGAGACTTCTCCTTGCCCGCAAGCACGCGCGGGTTGAAATGCGAGGTCGTTGCCAGTTCCCTGAACAGTTCCCGCTCGCGTTCGGACAATGTGGCGGGCACATCGATATGCACGGTGGCGTAAAGGTCACCCCGACCCTCACGGCCATTGGCCATGCCCCTGCCACGCAGCCGCAGCCTCCGGCCCGAACGTGTTCCCGGCGGCACGGTGAGCATCACCGGCCCGTCCAGCGTCGGCACCTCCACGTCCGCACCCAGTGCCGCCTCCCAGGGAGCGAGTGCCAGGTTGAAATGCAGGTCGTGATGGTCGGCGCGAAACACGGGATGCGGCGCCAGCGTGATGTGAAGGTAAATGTCTCCGTCAGCTCCACCGTTGCGGCCTTTTCCGCCCTTGCCGCGCAGCCTCAATTTCTGGCCATCCGTGGTGCCCGGCGGAATGGTGACTTCCAGCGTGCGCCCCCCTTCCCCGTCAGCAAGCTCCAGACTGACGTTGGTGCCGCGATGGGCATCCTCCAGCGGAATGCGGACGCTGGTTTCATAGTCGCGCCCGTGCAGGGGAACAGGACCGCGGGACGGACCGCGCCCCCGTCCCATGGCGGCCAGCAGATCCGCCAGATCGACACCTTCGAACGCCTGGTCGTTCGCAAAGTCGTGGCTCCACTGTGGTGGCGGCGCGAACTCTTCGCCTGCGGGGCGGCGGCCCAGCTGGTCGTAGGCCGCGCGCTTTTCAGGATCCTTCAGTGTCGCGTAGGCCTCGCCGGCCTCCTTGAAACGAGCCTCGGCTTCAGGCGCACTGGACACATCCGGGTGATGCTGGCGCGCGAGTTTGCGATAGGCCTTCTTGATCTGTTCGGCATCCGCATCGCGCGGCACACCCAGCGTTGCGTAGTAGTCCTTGTATTTCATGGCGCCGCGCGCCGCGTCAATGGACGCGTGTCTCGAAAGCCCGGGTCAGGCCATCCAGGTCGGTGATGCGGATGTGCCGCTTGTCCACTTCCAGCAGGCGCTGCTGCTGGAAAGCCGAGAAAGTCCGGCTGACGGTCTCCAGCGTCATGCCGAGGTAGCTGCCGATCTCGGCACGCGACATCCGCAGGTGAAACTCGCTGGCCGAGTAACCCCGCGCCTTCAGGCGCTGTGACAAATTCAGCAGAAAAGCCGCCAGCCTCTCCTCGGCATTCATGCTGCCGAGCAACACCATGAGGCTGTGCTCCCGCACGATCTCGCGGCTCATCAGCCGGGTAACCACGTGCTGCATGCCGGGATTGCCGGCCGCGACTTCGGCAAAATGGGCAAAGGGAATGGCGCAGACTTCGGTGTCTTCCAGCGCGGTGGTGCTGCTGGCGTGCGAACCATTGGCCACGCCGTCCAGGCCCATCAGCTCACCGGCCATGTAAAACCCGCCCACCTGCTCACGACCATCGGCCAGCGTCAGGCTGGACTTGAAAGTACCGCTGCGCACCGCATAAATAAACTGGAAGCGATCGCCCTCACGGTACAGGGTCTGGCTGGCCTTCACCTTGCGGCGGCTGAACATCAGGTCATCCAGGCGCTCCACGTCGCTGCCCGCCAGGCCACAAGGCAAGCACAGGTCGCGCAGATGGCAGGTGGAACAATGTGTGACGAGCGGGGCAACCGATCCCGAAACCAGGGCTGCCTGACGAGGAATGACCCGAATGGGGGCGGTCATGGTATGCATGGTGGCTGCGGACATGAGGTTCTCCTTGAAGCTGGGGTATTAAATGCGTGGGGCGTAAGGACGCCCAGGTGATGGTGGACGTGCAAGGACGGTGCAAACAGTGGCGGCCACCTCTTGAGGGCAGGTTGCGCCCATGGATCAGCAGCCGTCTGTGCGCTGGCACACTCAGCCTTCGCGGCGGTTTTCGCAAAGTCGGGTGCAGGCCGCCTGATGGTGATGGGAGTTGCACTGGGCACGGCGTTCTCCTTCAGTGAGCCGAAATCAGTGCAGACCCGGGGCGCGACGCTTTTTTGACGACGTCCACGAGCTGGTCAAATTCGGTGCTTTTATCAAGAAACACCTCGGCACCCTCGGCCGCATACCGCTTGCGGTAAGCCGGGCCGGAGTTGCTGCTGAACACCACAAATGCGACAACCGGCGTTGCCTGGCGAATGGCCCGCAGAACCTCCAGGCCCTGGCCGCCTTCGAGCTGGACGTCGAGCACCACCACATCGGGTGAAGTGGCCAGGATGCCGTCTATGGATGCCTGTGGCGTCCCGGCCTGGCCCACCACTGCGATGGCGCTTGCTTCGAGCATGGCGGCGACGCGGTCCCGGATGGGAACCGAGTCGTCGGCGAGAAAAACTTTGACGGGAACCAAGCTTTGAGACATGGCTCTACTGTGGCCGGAGCCGGGGCCGGAAACCATAGGCTGCGGCTGAATGAACCCCTCGGAGAAGTCCGGATTAGGGGCGCTTCCCTTCCGAGCCCTGCTAGGAATATTCCTAGCGCATCAAGGCCCCAGGTACCGGCCGCGTGAGCCGTGGACCGGCACTCTCACTGCAACTTCAATGCGCCATCAGC
Source organism: Polaromonas sp. (assembly GCF_049790275.1). GTDB lineage: Bacteria > Pseudomonadota > Gammaproteobacteria > Burkholderiales > Burkholderiaceae_C > Polaromonas. Next base: position 42,457 of record NZ_JBAQYR010000100.1, on the reverse strand, counting down.
ACCGGCAGGGTCATGGAGCGCAGCACCGTGCGGGACGTACCGCCCAGCACCCATTCGCGTGCGCGGCTGTGGCCATAACAGCCCATCACCAGCAGGTCGGCCTCCAGGTCAAAGGCACGCGAAAGGAGGAGTTCACCAAGCAGATCGGGCTCCTGTGTCTCCTGATGCCAGATGGTCTTCACGCCGTGCAGCTGTAGATAGCCGCCCAGGCTCAACCCTTCACCGCCGACCGCCTCATCCTCGTCCGACCAGGAAAGGACATGAACCTGCCTGGCCCGCTGCAGCAGGGGCAGGGCAGCGCTGACGGCCCGGGCCGCCTCGCGTGTCGGTTTCCAGGCCACCACCACCGTCTCACCAAGGGTTGATGAGGTGCCGATATAGGGCAGGACCAGGGCCGGTTTGCCGCTGGATGCCAGCACCGTCTCGACAAAGTCGGCGGGCACGCCGTCCGCCCGCTTTTCCGCCGGGGCCGCTTGCCCCAGCACCAGCAGGTCTGCGTACAGGGCCTGCTGGGCAAATACACCCATGATGGGATCGTTGCCCACTTCGGCCCATGCCGCTTTCATGCCGTGTGCCGCAAGCACCCTGTCAAATGCAGCCCGGGCCCGCGTGCGCAATCCGTCGTCCCTCTCCTGCAGGGATGCCGCCACGCCCGGCCCGATCTCCGGTGCAAAGGGTAACTCCACGAAACCGGGCGTCACCGCGTAAAGCGCCGTGACGGCGGCGCCGTGCGCCTGACCGATGCGGCACGCCGCCTCCAGGCGTTGCGCTGCCTGCGGCGAAGCGTCCAGGTGAACAAGCAGTTGTTTCAGGGATGTCGTCATGGGCCGTCTCCTTGGTCATTGCGTTCCCCTCACCTTAGGGGACATGCATTACCGCGGGCTTGACAGAAGTCAAGCCCCATCGAAAACAGGGTCAGGGATCCAGCGGGTCCGACACGCCGTGCTTGATGGCGTAGCGGATCAGGTCGCTCTGGTTTTGCAACCCCATTTTCTGCATCAGGTTGGCTTTGTGGGTACTGATGGTCTTGACGGAAAGCTTCAGGCGGGTGGCTATGTCCGTCACCGATACACCGGCCGCGATCAGGCGAAACACTTCGAACTCCCGGTTCGACAGCGACTCATGCGGCGCGGAAGTCCCGCCCGGCATGGCGCTCAGGGCCAGTTGCTCCGCCACCTCGGCGCTGATGAAGGCGCCACCCGCGGCGATCTTGCGTATGGCCTGCTCCAGCTGTGCCGGCGCGCTTTCCTTGGTCAGGTAACCGCTGGCACCGGACTTGATGGCGCGCACGGCATACTGCAGCTCCTGGTGCATGCTGAGCACAAGAATACGCAGCCTGGGCTTCTCGGCATGAACCAGCTTGATCAGTTCCATGCCGCTGCGACCCGGCATGGACAGATCCAGCACCAGTACATCGAAGTCGGATTCGCGCACCCGCTGCATGACCTCCGTTCCGTCGGCCGCCTCACCCGCCACACGCAGGTCATCCGCGGATGAGACGATACGCTTGAGGCCTTCGCGAACGATCGCATGGTCATCGGCGATCACGATACTGATCATGGGGCGTGCTCTCCTTCGGGCAATGGAATACTCACCTCGACGCGTGTGCCCTGCCCCGGCGCGCTGTGGATGTCGACTGTTCCCTTGAGCAGCAGCGCCCGCTCCTGCAAACCCATCAGCCCCAGCGATTGCGGCTTGCGCGGCTCTTCGGTGGAAAAGCCGCGGCCATTGTCGTGCACCGTCAGCGAGATCACGCCGGGGAGCATGTCAATAGCCACAGTAACCTGGGTCGCGTCAGCGTGTTTGGCCACATTGGCCAGCGCCTCCTGCACGATCCGGAAGACTGCCGTGGCGTAGGGTTCCTGAAGTTCCAGGTCTTCATCCGCCGAAAGCGTACAGCTCACGCCGGTACGCTGGATGAAGTTGTGAGCCAGCCATTCAATCGCCGCCAACAGGCCCAGGTCGTCAAGCAGCAGCGGGCGCAGATCTGCAGCAATGCGCCGAGTTGAAGCGACCATGCCGTCCACCATGGCCAGCATGTCCGTCAGCTTAGCGTTGGCCGCACCGGATGCAGGAAGTGTGTTGTCGCGCACCCAGATCGTGTCCATCTTCAGGGCGGTCATGGACTGGGCCAGTTCGTCGTGCAGCTCGCGCGCCACGCGTGTTTTTTCCTCTTCACGCGCCAAATTGACAGCCGCGGCAAAGGCAATGCGCTCCTCCTGCGCACGGACGCGTTCGGTCACATCGCGCAGGATCACGGTATAGAGCATTCCGTCCGCTGTACCGAGCTGGGAGATCGAGGCATCCATCGGAAACTCTTCGCCACTGGCGCGCAAGCCGTAAATCACGGTGCCATCACCCATGCGCCTGGACGTCACGCCGGTTGCAGAGAAACGCTGAATATGCGCCCCGTGGCTGGCTCGGAAGCGTTCGGGTATCAGCTTGTTCAAGGGCTGGCCCAAGGCCTGCTCACCGGGCCAGCCAAAGATTTTTTCAGCCGCCCGGTTGTACAGCACGATGGACTGCGCCTCGTTCACGGTGATGATCCCGTCCATGGCTGAGTCCAGAAGGGCTGCGAGCCGCAAATGCTCTTCCTGGGCCTGGAGCCGCTCCGTGATATCACGCAGGATCACGGTGAAAAGTTTCCCGTCGGGCGTGTCCAGATGGGAAATGGATGCATCCAGCGGAAATTCCTCACCGTTGGCGCGCAGACCGTAAATGACATTGAGCGTCCCCATGCGCCTGGACGTCGCCCCGGTAGTTCCAAAACGCGCCACATACTGGGCATGGTCCTGCCGGAACCGGTCGGGAATCAGCCTGTGGAGGGACTGGTGCAAAACCTCCTCGCGGGGCCAGCCGAAAATCTTCTCGGCGGCACGGTTGTACAGAATGATGTTTTGCTGTTCGTCCACCGTGATGATGGCGTCCATGGCCGAGTCGAGCACGCCGGCCAGCAATGCGGCCGCGCTGCCCGGGTTATAAGCCCGGGAATTCGCATCGAGACTGTCCGTCAGGGAGGAAACCATGGCCCAGTGTAGCAATCAACGAAAGTATTCATTTACCCAGAGGCCGTGGGGGAATAGCTGGATACGGTTGACCCACATCAACCCCCCTCCCCGGTGTCCGACTCAGACTGGATCTTTATCCCTGAACCTCAAGGAGCAGTCATGTACAAGCGAATACTCGTGCCCGTGGACGGCAGCGAAACATCCAACAAGGCCTTGGTAGCCGCGCTGCAGCTTGCCAGAGAAGGCGGTGGCAGCGTACGCCTGGCGCACGTGCTGGAGGATCTGACCTATCTTGCCGGTTACGAGCAGTTCGGGGGATATTCGGGCGACCTGCTCGGGATCATGCAGGAAGCCGGAAACCACATCCTCCATGATGGCCTGGACATCGCCAAGGCGGCCGGCGTGCAAGCCGACTCGATGCTGTTCGACAAACTTGGCGAACGACTTCCCGAGGTGATTGCAGGAGCCGCCCGGGAGTGGAACGCCGACCTGATCGTCCTGGGCACGCATGGGCGACGCGGCGTTGGCCGCGCCCTGCTGGGCAGCGGCGCCGAACAGATCCTCCGGCAGGCACCGGTGCCTGTACTCGTCGTTCGTTCGGCTGAGAACAGCAAAACCAAACCAGGCTGAAACGCCACGCGGCAGGAAGGCGGCCGGTATCGCCTCAGGCCCTGGCCAGCAAGGCGCGCACTTCCTCGTCGCTGGGAGGCTCGAAGTTCTGGTAATACTGCCCGACACGGCTGAAATCCGCAGGACTCAGGGCACAGACAAATTCATCGGCGGCCGTCCCGATACGCTCCTGGGCTCCAGGAGGCGCGACCGGCACCGCCACCACGATCCACGCCGGCTTGGAAGCTCGCAGAGCCAGCAAGGCGGCGCACATCGACGCTCCGGTTACCAGGCCGTCATCGACCACGATCACCGTGCGGCCTTCGATGCGCACAGGCTGCCGCGAACCCCGATAACCCGCGTCCCGCCGCGCCAGTTCGCGGCTTTCGGTTGCAATGAGTTGCTCCAGCTGCTGCGGAGTCAGGCCGCTGCCCGCCACGGCCTGTGGATTGATGTAACACGCACCGCCACTGGCAACGGCTCCCAAGGTCAGCCCGGGACGATGCGGCACACCGAGCTTGCTCACAATCAGAAAGTCGAGCTGGGCACTCAGTGCAGTGGCCACTTCCCAACCCACCAGCACTCCCCCGCGCGGCAAGGCCAGCACAACAACATCGCTGCGCCCCGCATAAGCCAGAAGTTTTCTGGCCAATGCATACCCGGCAGCGAACCGATCGGCAAACATGGCGTTTCTGGACTCCCTTGAAATTGGTTTGAGTCTGGAGCAAACGCGTACCGCAAGGATTGACTCAGGTCAACGCGCCGGCATCCTCTCGCCGCAGGCGCAACAGGCCGAACGACGCGCCTGCCTGCAAGCTGCAGCCAAGCCTGAGCGCAGGGCTATTGCGGCCGGCAACTGTCCGGACGTTCGCCCGGAAGCACGGGACAGCGATTGACCTCGGCCGATGACATGCCAAGCAGGTTGGTCAGCGCGCTGGAGACCAGGCAGATCGCCCAGAACACAAAAAAGGCAGCGGTGTACACGCCCTGGCGCGAGAGTCTCAGCGGCTCACCCGACCAATGGAGGTCACCCGGATCAACCATGGCAAAAACCAGCAGTTCCAGCGCGCACGCCCCCAGGAACGCAGGCCACGCGATCCACATCAGTTTCTGGCTCCACATGGCTGTCTCCTTGGAATGCGTATGAATCAGCGAGCGCCGGCGACTGGCGGCGTAGCTGCATGGTTGCGGCCCTGCAAGGCCGGCATCAACGCTTTGTCCCGTGCCGCCAGCGTCTTGTTGATCTCGACGCCGCGACGGTAATAGTCTTCCGCCACCACCGGGTCCGGGTTGCTGACGGCTATCCAGGCAGTGGCGAAAGCAGCCACAACCACGGCGGCAGGGCCAGCAATCAGCAGCCAGACGTGGCCGTGTTTCCACCAGGGAGAGGCGGCCACCGGGGGAGCTTGAATCAAATGGCTCATGAGGGACTCCTTGAATCTGTTGTTGCCTGTTTCATCAGCGCGGAACGAGAAATACCGACTTCTCAGCCAGATGGGACTGGCCTGCCGCATCACCTATGCTGAACTCGATCGGATGCGAGCCGGGGGTGGCGGAACCATAAGGAATCTGCAAGCGCACCGCAACCCAGCGCGACTCAGCCGGGCCGACATCCACTTCAGCATCCGATGCCAGCACCAAGCCCTCGAGCCCGGCGGCGGCGATGCGGTAGCGCTGCGGCTGCTCGGTGGCGTTCATGATCTGCAGGCGGTAGACGTTTTCGAGCTTGCCCCCGGCAACAATACGGGACAGCGCGGCGCGGTCGCGCACGACGTCCACCTTGAGGGGCGTACGGGCCACCAGGCTCCAGAGCAGACCCACGCACAAGGCGAGCAGCACGGCACCATAGACAAGCACACGCGGCCGCAGCACACGCTTGACAATTTGCGGGCCGCTCCACTTGTTCGCCATCGCTGCCTGGGTACTGAAGCGGATGAGGCCACGCGGGTAGTTCATCTTGTCCATGACCGTGTCACAGACATCGACACACGCCGCGCATCCTATGCATTCGTACTGCAGGCCTTCACGAATGTCGATACCAGTCGGGCAGACCTGCACGCACAAGGTGCAGTCCACGCAGGCGCCCAATGACAGGGCCGCAGCATCAGCCTTGCGTGAACGGGCACCACGCGGCTCGCCACGCGCCGTGTCGTAGCTCACGATCAGCGTATCGCGGTCAAACATGGCGCTCTGGAAGCGCGCGTACGGGCACATGTATTTGCACACCTGTTCGCGCATGAAACCGGCATTGCCATAAGTCGCAAAGCCGTAGAAGAACACCCAGAACGCTTCCCATGGCCCGATGTCCATCTTCAGGAAATCCATGCCCAGTTCGCGGATCGGTGAAAAGAAGCCGACAAAGGTGAAGCCGGTCCACATTGCCAGGCTGATCCACAGCGCGTGCTTGAGCCACTTCTTGCCGAGTTTTTGTGCCGACATCGGTGCGCCATCCAGCCGCATGCGTGCGCTGCGGTCGCCCTCCACCTTGCGTTCAATCCAGAGAAAGATTTCGGTGTACACCGTCTGCGGGCAGGCAAAGCCGCACCACAGGCGCCCCGCCACGGCAGTGAAAAGAAACAGAGACAGCGCGCTGACAACCAGCAAGCCTGTCAGATAAATGAAATCCTGCGGGTAAAGGACGAGGCCGAAGATGTAAAACCGGCGCGCCCCCAGATCGAAGAGCACCGCCTGCCGCTGGCCCCATTCCAGCCATGGAAGGCCGTAGAACACCAGCTGGGTCAGGAAAACAAAGCCCCAGCGCCAGCGCGAAAACAGGCCGCTGACCGAGCGCGGATAGATTTTCTTCTGTGATTCGTACAGCGACTCGGGTGCATCGTCACCTCCCACGGGAACAATGGGAATGATCTTGCGGGCGGACGACGGTTGCAAACGACCCTCCGGTTCAGAGTTTCGCCGCCGGGACGGGCTTGTTCGAAAGGCCCCAGACGTAAGCAGTCAGTACCTGAATCTGGGCCTCGGTCAGCTTGCCTGCCTGGGCCGGCATTTCATTGACCTTGCCTTTGTTGATCATGGTGACGATGGCCTGCTCGCCCCAACCGTGCAGCCAGATGTCATCAGTCAGGTTCGGCGCACCCAGCGCCTGGTTGCCTTTGCCGTCCATGCCGTGGCAGGCGGCGCAGGCGGTGAATTTCGCCTTGCCAAGTTGTGCACGCACAGAATCGTGCGGACTGCCGGACAGGCTAAGCACGTAGTTGGCCACGTTCTTGACATCATCAGGCGTGCCGACGGCCGCTGCCATGGGCGGCATATTGCCCTGCCGGCCTGCTGTCAGCGTCTCCGCAATTTTTGCGGGCATGCCGCCGTGCAGCCAGTCCGCATCCGCCAGGTTCGGAAAGCCCTTGCTGCCGCGCGCATCCGACCCATGACATTGGGCACAGTTGTTCATGAACAGGCGTTCACCCACAGCCATCGCCGCAGGGTCGCCAGCCAGCTCGGGAGGCTGCTTGGCGGTGAACTGGGCATACAGCGGTTCCAGATCCTTGTTGGCGCGCGCCACCTCGGCGGTGTACTCGCCACGGGTGCTCCAGCCCAGCTGGCCACCATAACTGCCCAGGCCGGGATAAATCACCAGGTAGGCCAAGCCGAAGACGATGCTCAACACGAACATCCACATCCACCAGCGGGGCATGGGGTTGTTCATCTCGCGCAGGTCGCCGTCCCAGACGTGGCCGGTGGTGTTGTCGCTGCGAGCCACCATCTTCTTGCGGGCGGTGATCCAAAGCAGCAGCACACAGGCCAGTATGCTGACCAAGGTCAGGACGGCGACATACACCGACCAGAAGTTTCCATTGAAATCGCTCATGAGGTCTCCTGACCCGCTGCCCCGGCACAGGCGGTGGCCGGCCTGGAGGTCAACGGGAAAATGTGAATCGGGTGGTCCATGGTCTTGTTCCAGTCAGTCCTGCTCGAACGGGAGGCGGGCAGCCTCGTCGAAGCGGGCCTTGTTGCGGTGCGAAAAAGCCCAGAACCAGATGCCTATGAAGGTGGCAAAACTCACCAAGGTTGCGATGATTCGCAGGGTAGTCACGTCCATCATGGTTCCTTATTTGAGCGTCCGACCCAGCACCTGCAGATAGGCAACCAGGGCGTCCATTTCGGTTTTGCTGGCAACGTCCTGGGCCGACTGCGTGACCTCCGCATCGGTGTAGGGAACACCGACCATGCGCAAGGCTTTCATGCGGGGCGCCATCCCGGCAGGATTGACCGTGTTTTTCTCGAGCCAGGGATAGGCCGGCATGTTGGACTCGGGCACCACATCACGCGGGTTGGTCAGGTGAATGCGATGCCACTCGTCACTGTATTTGCCGCCCACGCGGTGCAGATCGGGCCCGGTTCGCTTGCTGCCCCACTGGAAGGGATGGTCATAGACAAACTCGCCGGCCACCGAATAATGGCCATACCGTAGTGTTTCTGCACGGAAGGGCCGGATCATCTGCGAATGGCAGTTGTAGCAGCCTTCACGGACATAGATGTCGCGCCCGGCGAGCTGCAGCGCTGTGTAGGGCTTGATGCCCTGGATCGGCTCGGTGGTGGATTTCTGGAAGAACAGCGGCACGATCTCGACCAGGCCGCCCACGGCAATCACCAGGAGGATCAGGACGATCATCAGGAAGTTGTTGGTCTCGACCTTCTCGTGAGTGAAGCCGGCATTGGAGGTGTTTTTTTCAGTCATGGTAGAGCTTTCTTCAGGCGTGGACGGGTGCGGGCACCATGACGCTGACCGAGCGTCCCCTGGCCACGGTCATCCAGGTATTCCAGGCCATGATCAGCATGCCGCTCAGATAAAGCACGCCGCCGATCACGCGGACCACATAGAAGGGATACGTCGCCTTGACCGACTCGACAAAGGTGTAGGTCAACGTGCCGTCTGCGTTGATGGCGCGCCACATCAGGCCCTGCATCACACCGGCGATCCACATCGCGGCGATATAGAACACGATGCCAATGGTGGCTATCCAGAAATGAGCCTCGATCGCCTTGACCGAATACATCTGCTTCTGGCCAAAGAGACGCGGAATCAGGTAGTAGAGCGTGCCCATCGAGATGAGCCCCACCCAGCCCAGCGCACCCGAATGCACATGGCCCACGGTCCAGTCTGTGTAGTGCGACAGCGCATTGACCGTCTTGATGGACATCATCGGGCCTTCGAAAGTGCTCATGCCGTAGAAGGACAGCGACACGATCATGAAACGCAGCACCGGATCATCACGCAGCTTGTGCCAGGCACCCGACAGCGTCATGATGCCGTTGATCATGCCGCCCCAGCTGGGCGCCAGCAGGATCAGCGAAAACACCATGCCGACCGACTGCGTCCAGTCCGGCAGGGCCGTGTAGTGAAGGTGGTGCGGGCCGGCCCACATGTAGGTGAAGATCAGTGCCCAGAAGTGCACGATGGACAGCCGATAGCTGTAGACCGGACGCTCGGCCTGCTTGGGGACGAAGTAATACATCATCCCGAGGAAACCGGCGGTGAGAAAGAAGCCAACCGCGTTGTGCCCGTACCACCACTGGATCATCGCGTCCTGCACGCCGGCATAAGCCGAGTAGGACTTCATCCAGTCAGCCGGCACCACGGCGCTGTTGACGATATGCAGGATTGCCACGGCAAGAATGAAAGAACCATAGAACCAGTTCGCAACATAAATGTGCCTGACCTTGCGGATGCCGATGGTGCCGAAGAAAACAATCGCATAGGCCACCCATACCAGGGTGATCAGGATGTCGATGGGCCATTCGAGTTCCGCGTATTCCTTGCCCTGGGTGTAACCCAGCGGCAGGCTGACCGCTGCAGCGACAATCACCGCCTGCCAGCCCCAGAACGTGAACGAAGCGAGCTTGCCGGCAAACAGCGGCACATGACAGGTGCGCTGGACCACGTAATAACTGCTGCCGATCAGCGCGCAACCGCCGAAGGCGAAGATCACGGCGTTGGTATGCAAAGGCCTCAGGCGACCATAGCTGAGCCAGGGAATGCCGAAGTTGAGCTCTGGCCACGCCAGCTGGGCGGCGATGAACAGCCCCACCAGCATGCCCACCACGCCCCAGACCACGGCCATCAGGGAGAACTGCCGGACGACGGTGTCGTCATAGATCGCGGCGGATGTTTGTTTGTCGTTCATGAAGCACCTGTTTAAGTGATGCCTCAAGTGTCCCTGCCGGGAGGAGGGTCTGAGTTGATGAAAGTCAATCCGAACGCAGAATTCGCTCGCCTTCCTGCTCCAATGCGTCGAACTGGCCACGCCAGACAGCCCAGCCCAGCCCGGCGATGATCAGCAACGCAAGAATGACGGACAGGGGAATCAGAAGAAAAAGAATGTCCATTCAGAAGGTCTCCGGCATGCGGGCCAGCCGCGCTGAATTGAGCACCACCAGCAGCGAGCTGGCCGCCATGCCCAGGCCGGCCAGCCAGGCAGGCATGAAGCCGAGAACAGCCAGCGGCACGCACACCGCGTTGTACAAGGCTGCCCACCACAGGTTCTGGCGCACGATGGCATGGGCGCGGTGCGCATGCCGCAGCAACGCAGGCACGGCCGCCAGCTGGCCGCCCAGAACAATAAAGTCAGACTTGGCCTGTGCCAGCGGCACAGCCTGGCCCATGGCGACGGACACATCGGCACAGGCCAGCACCGGCCCGTCATTCATGCCGTCGCCAACCATGACCACACGCCGGCCGCGCTGCTGTAGCCCGCGCACATGGGCCAGTTTGGCTTCTGGCGTATGTTGCCCCCAGGCTTCGTCGATGCCTGCGCGCGAAGCCAGCCGAGCCACAGCGGCCATCAGGTCACCCGAGAGCAGTTGCACCTGCAGACCCAGAGCCTGCAGCGCACCCACTGATGCCCTGGCCTCCGGCCGCAAGACCTCGTCCATGTCGAAGCTGGCGAGCCAGCCGGCTTCATCCGACAAATGCACCTGGGGGCCGTCGACCGCCTGGGCAGATGGCGGCACCCCGCAAAAGGCGGCCGACCCCAGCCGCACGGCGTGCAGCTTTGCGCCGGCACCGGAAAGGACGCGACCCTGCAGCCCCTGGCCGGGCACTTCGGTCACATCCGTCGCGGGCTCAGGCACGGCGCCTGCAGCCTGAACAATCGCCTTCGACAGGGGATGCAGGGAATGCTGCGCCAATGCTGCCGCCATCCGCAAGGCCTGCACCAGGTCAAGGCCTTCACGGGTCCGGCTGACAGTCACGTTCATGCGGTCCTGGGTGAGCGTGCCGGTCTTGTCGAACACCACCGTGTCCACCGCCGCGCAGCTCTCCAGCGCCTCCAGCCGGCGCACCAGCACACCGCGCCGCGCGAGCGCACCTGCAGCGGCCAGAGTTGCAGCCGGCGTGGCCAGCGACAGCGCGCACGGACAGGTCACGATCAACACAGCCACGGCCACGCCAATCGCATGGGCCGGGTCACTCGGCCACCACCAGAAAGCGGCGGCAGCGCTGGCCAGCAACACCAGCAGAACAAAAGGTCCGGCAATGCGGTCGGCAATACGCGCCAGCCTCGGCTTCTGCACCGAGGCCTGCTCCATGAGGGCCACCATGGCGGCATAACGCGTCCCGGTCCCGGCACGCTCCACCTGGACCATGAGCATGCCGCTCAGGTTGTGGCTACCGGCAATCACCGCGCTACCGGTGCGCCGCTGCAGCGGCGTGGATTCACCGGTAAGCAGCGCCTCGTCAACCTGGCTTTCACCCGCGGTCACCGTCCCGTCGGCAGGAACAACATCACCGGGCAGGAGGCGGATCAGGTCGCCCGGAACAAGGCGACGCACTGGGACGCGCTCAAACATGCCATCGGCGCCCTGCCGCTCCACGCTGTCGGGCAAGCTGCGCATCAGCGCCTCCAGCGAACCAGCGGTGCGGTCGCGCAAACGCTGCTCGAGCAGGCGCCCGGACAACAGGAAAAATACAAACATGGTGACCGAGTCGTACCAGACCTCGGCGCCCCAGGGTGAAGCCGGATCGAACGTGGCGGCCGAACTGGCACCGAACGCGATGAGGATGCCCAGCGCCACCGGCACGTCCATGCCGATGCGCCGGTTGCGCAGGTCACGCAGCGCCGCAGAAAAAAATGGCCAGCAGGAAAACAGCACCACCGGCAAGGTCAGCACCCAGGAAGCCCAGCGCAGCAGCCCTTGTGCCTCGGCCGAGATATCGCCCGGCTCGGCAATGTAAGCCGGGAAGGCATACATCATCACCTGCATCATGCAAAAGCCCGCGACCAGCCAGCGCCAGAGCATCATGCGCTGGGCCTGAATACGCGGCGCTGCGGCCAGCATGTCGCCCGCAGGCAAGGCGCCGTAACCGGCTCGCTGCAGTGCGGCAAGCCAGGCTGATGGCATGCCCTGACTTGGCGCCCAGGTCAGACGGGCCACGGCGCTGGCACCATTGACCTGCACGCTCTCGACGCCAGGGAGTTTTTGCAGCACCTCCTCGACCGTGAGCGAACAGGCCGCACAGTGCATGCCCTCGATTGCGAGGTAGGACTCCCAGAGGCCTGGCCGTCCGGACAGCGGACGGCTGAACCCCTCCCACTCGGCGCGTTCATCCAGCGCGGACCAGCGCGAGGCCTGCCGGGAGGCGTCGCTGTTGAGCGAAAGGGTGGCAGTTTGCATGGGGCAAGCCTACCGTCGGACAGGCGCACCCGCTTGACATGGATCAAGCGTGCGGGACAATGCCAGCCCTAAGCTGCGAACGTCGCATCAACCCAGGAGAGACCGACATGTACAAACGCATCCTCGTCGCTACCGACGGTTCCACACTTTCGAAGAAGGCCGTGCGCAGCGCCATTGATCTGGCCGGCGCCATCGGCGCGGAACTGGTCGCACTTTACGTGGTACCCCGGTACCCCGTCAGCTATTTCGAAGGAGGTGTCACCATTTCGTCGCAAGACGTGGCCCGCATCGAGAAACAATGGGCAGACAAGGGCAAGGCCGTGGTGGAGGCCGTCAAAGTCGCAGCGCAAGGCGAAGGCATCAAGGCCAGGGCGGTCATCGCGTCTTCCGACCTGGTGGCCGAATCGATCATCAGCGCCGTGAAAAAACAGAAATGCGACCTGGTCGTCATGGCCTCCCATGGACGCAAGGGCATCAAACGCATTCTGCTTGGCAGCGAGACCCAGCATGTGCTGACGCACAGCAGCGTTCCCGTGCTGGTGTTGCGCTAAACTGGCGCCATCAAGCACAAGGAGAAAAGAAGAATGAAAGTCCTGTTCGCCGCCGATGGCAGCAAATACACCAAAAAGGCCCTGGCTTTTCTTGTTACCCATGAAAGCCTGGCCGGTCCGGACGACGAGGTGGTCGTGCTCAATGTGCAGGCGCCGGTACCCGGACGCGTCAGGGCCATGCTCGGCTCCGCAGAAGTCGCGGCCTTCCACGCGGAGGAATCGCAAAAGGTGCTGGCGCTCATCGAACGCTTTCTTAAGCGCCACAAGATTGCATTCAAAACGCTGGCTGTCGTGGGCTCGCCCACAGTAGAGATCCTGCGTGCCGCCAAACGCGAAAAGGCCCACATGATCGTCATGGGCACCCACGGCCACGGCCTCCTGGGCAGAGCCGTCATGGGCAGCGTCGCCCAGCGCGTGGTCACCGACTCGGATATTCCCGTCCTGCTGGTCAAGTAAGACGGAAGCCGTCCTTGGGGCAGAAGCCCCGGGAAGGCCCATGGCCTCAAGCTTGTGGCAGGCCGACGAGGTGTCGTGGCACGACGCAGTGCCCATCATCAACGACGAGGCAGCAGCCGATTCCGCACCGTGAGTCTGGGCTATTCGGCCATGAACATGCCGCCGCGCTGATCAGCGTGCCGGACAGCAGTCAGCTCAGGCCTTGGGCAAGGTCACCCCGACCTGGCCCTGGTACTTCCCGCCGCGGTCCTTGTAGCTGACCTCACAGACGTCATCGGGGTCACTCTCGAAGAACAGCACCTGCGCGCAGCCTTCACCGGCATAGATCCTGGCCGGCAGCGGCGTAGTGTTGGAAAACTCCAGCGTCACATACCCTTCCCACTCAGGCTCGAAAGGCGTGACGTTGACGATGATGCCGCAACGCGCATAGGTGCTCTTGCCCAGGCAGATGGTCAGCACATTGCGCGGGATGCGGAAATATTCCAGCGTACGGGCCAGCGCAAAGCTGTTCGGCGGAATGATGCAGCTGTCGCCATGGAAGTCGACAAAACTCTTCTCGTCGAAATTCTTCGGATCGACGACCGTGCTGTGGATGTTGGTGAAGACCTTGAACTCGGGTGCGCATCGGATGTCGTAGCCGTAGCTGCTGGTGCCGTAGCTGATGATTTTCTTGCCTTCGCTTTCGCGTATCTGGCCCGGTTCGAAGGGTTCAATCATGCCGGTGGTCTCGGCCATGCGGCGTATCCATTTGTCGCTTTTGATGCTCATGCCAAAGTTTCCTCAGTTTGGCTCGATTGTAGGCAAGCCGCCGGACGGTCCGGACGGCCTCGGATTACTATGCATTTGATAGCTGCTTGCGCCCGCCCACTAAAGGTTGATGACCAATTCAGCATCAAGGAAACACTCGTCTGCGTCCCGGACGCATGGCTGCACCAGGCGAAAAAAAAACCGGCAGGGTTGCCGGTTTTCTGAACTGAGGTGAAGACTTCAGTAGTTGTTGCGGCCGCCGCCGTAGCCGCCACCACCGCCGCCGCCACCACCATAACCACCGCCGCCGCCTTCGCGACGACCGCCGCCGCCACCACCACCGAAGCCACCGGTGCGCGGCTCCATGGGACGGGCTTCATTGACCACCATGTCACGGCCATCAACGGACTTGCCGTTCATGCCACTGATGGCCGCCTGGGCTTCAGCGTCGCTGGACATCTCCACAAAGCCGAAGCCCTTGGAGCGGCCGCTGTCGCGGTCCATCATGACTTTGGCCGACGAGATCGTGCCAAATTCAGAGAAATGTTGTTGCAGGGAATCGTCGTTCACCGAGTAGGAGAGGTTGCCGACGTAAAGTTTCTTGCCCATTTTGGGACCTTTCAAAAAAAGCTTGCGCACTTGAATCAAACGCACGAAGCGGGTATGACGGCTCTGGTTAGAAAGCCGGTCAACGAAACTGACGCCTGGCCGGAGCCAGCGTACAGGTGGACTGGGTTCCATGGACCGGAAATCAATCCGGCACCTGGCCCAGGTCATAAATTCGGTCGGGAGGAAAAAAAAAGAGACCGGGGGTGAAGCTCGCCGCTGGGGGAGTTTGACGACCGGGAGGGCCGGAACTATCGGCCAAAAGGTGCGGGGTGGCAATGAGGTGCCACGAACCGTGTCAGACTACAGTTGCTGCAAAGGTAAGCAAATTGCAACAGCGGACGTATTTTACTCCCGATTGGGGAATGACGCTTGGTTATCTTGTGTATCGGCCTGCAAGGCGCAGGACATGCCGGACAAACGGCGTGTGCAATCAGACCCTGATCCGCAGCACCGTCAGCACAGACAAGCGCCCATGGACGGCTTATCAAACCCGGAGAAGCGTTTCCGCCCAGGTCCACAATCTGCTCTTCTTTTAATAGCTTGCTGCGCTTGCTCCATCAGGACTGGAAGCGGATTAAGCTTGCGAATTCCGGATCAGCTGCTCTCAGGCCGTCAGCGCCTGCGAAATCACGGTTTGCTCGACCACGCGGTCGTCGCCCAGCACGATCAGCGCGAACAGCAGCTCGTCCAGGCTGCCGGCCTGTGCCGTCTTGCGCGCCAGCAGCGGTGTGGCCTGCGGGTTGAGTACAACAAAATCGGCCTCACAACCGGGCAGCAGGTTGCCCACCACGCCTTCCAGGCCCAGCGCCCGGGCCGCGCCACCGGTGTGTTGCCACCACAGCTGCTGCGGATTTAGCGACACGCCCGGTTTGGTCTGCCCTTCCCTGCCCACGTAATAGGCAGCGAGCATGGTGTGAAACGGGCTGAACGAAGTACCGCCGCCCACGTCGCTGGCCAGGCCGTACAGAAACCCCGCGCGGTCGGCAGCAGCGTAGTCAAAAAAGCCGCTGCCGAGAAACAGGTTGCTGGTCGGGCTGACGGCGGCGGCGGTGCCGGTGGCGCGCAGCAGCGCGCGGTCTTCGTCGTCGATGTGGATGCAATGCGCGTACACGGCGCGCGGACGCAGCAGGCCGAACTGTTCATACACGCTGAGGTAGCTGCGTGCCCGCGGGTACAGCGCGCGCACCCAGGCAATCTCGTCCCTGTTCTCCGCCACATGCGACTGGATCCACACGTCGGCATATTTGGCGGCCAGCTCGCCCGCACCGCGCAACTGCGCTTCGCTGCAGCTGGGCACAAAACGCGGCGTGATCGCGTAACCGAGCCGGTCCACGCCGTGCCAGCGCGAGATCAGTGCCTCGGTATCGACCAGGCTTTGCTCGGTGGCATCGCGCACGCCGTCGGGCGCGTTCTGGTCCATCAGCACCTTGCCGGCGATCATGCGCAGGTTCTGCCGCTGCGCTTCGCCCAGCAGCGCATCGACGGATTCCGGATGCGAGGTGGCGAAAGCCAGCGCTGTCGTGACGCCATGGCGCAGCAATTCTGCTATGAAAAATATAGCCGCTTCGACACTGTAGTCGGGGGCCGAGAAGCGTTTTTCATGCGGAAATGTGTAGTTCTCCAGCCACGGCAGCAGGCCTTCGGCGGGCGAGCCAATGACGTCGAGCTGCGGGTAGTGAATATGCATGTCGACAAAACCGGGAGCAATGATGCGCCCCGGCAGGTGCTGCACCTCCAGCCCGGGATAACGCCCGGCCAGGGCTGCGAAATCGCCCACAGCCTGGACCACCTGGCGCCCTGCGGCGTCCGGGCCCACGACGAGCAGGCCGTCGGCCTCCAGCACGGCCTTCGCTGGACCGGCAAAGTAAAGGAGTGAGGCGCGCCAGGCTTTCATGCCCGCAAGAATACTTCAGTAGCCGGCTTTACCCATAAGCCGGAGCCAATAAGGGCTATAGGCTCCACATGCAGCTGTCGCCCACAGACTCGCGCCACACCCGCACCGAGCTCAAGGCCGGCAGACGCGGCTGCAGCTTGCCGGCAATGAAACGGCAGAGGTTTTCCAGCGTTGCCGGGCCCAGTCCGGCCACGTCGTCCAGAAGGTGGTGGTCCAGCAACTGCCGGAGCTGCTCAATCTCCAGTCGTACCAACCCCAGGTCCATCACCATGCCGGAGTCCGGATCGCGCTGTCCTCTCAAAAATACTTCGGCGTTGTAGGTATGGCCGTGCACGCGCCGGCTGCTGTCGGCCTCGATCTCGCGCTTGAGGGTGTGCGCTGCGTCGAAGAAAAACTTCTGGCTGATGGTGTAGCTCATCGGATGCCTGTGATCTTGTGGGTCTGCAGGCTCAAGCGCCAGGCGGGGCGTTGCATGCACAGGGCAATGCAGGCCTGGGTGTTGTCCGCGCGTTGGGCATTGTCCATGGGCTGCAGATAGCGCTGGCTGAAGTTAGCGGCTTCCAGTTCTGTCAGGTCAAAACCAGGCTGCGGCCACACCAGCTTGAGCTCCTGACCGTCGCGCTGAACCCAGGGCGCGCCGGCCTTGGGGCTGACGCAGAGCCAGTCGATGCCGGTGGGTGCCGCAACTGTTCCATTGGTTTCCACCGCAATCGCAAAATCGCGCGCATGCAGGGCGTCGATCAACTGCGCATCAACTTGCAGCAATGGCTCACCGCCGGTCAGCACCACCAGCCGGTGCCCTGCCCCGGCCGGCCAGAGGGCTTCGATCTGGCAGGCCAGCAACCCGGCGTCAGCAAACTTGCCGCCCAGTGTCCCGTCGGTGCCGACAAAGTCCGTGTCGCAAAACCGGCAGACAGCGGTAGCGCGGTCCTGCTCGCGGCCCGACCACAGGTTGCAGCCGGCAAAGCGACAGAACACCGCGGGCCGGCCCGCGTTGCCGCCCTCGCCCTGCAGCGTGTAGAAAATCTCCTTGACCTGGTAACTCATGGCGTTTTCGCCAGTTTGCCCACCACGCCCTGCACCAGGAAGTTCATGCCGAGGATCTGTTCGTCCGACAGCGTCTGTCCGGCAGCCAGCACTTCGCGGCCCTCGTTGTCGAGCAGAGCCGTACGCGTGCGGAAAGGATGCAGTTTGCCGGCGGCAATGTCGCGCTGGCGCGCCAGCACTTCGTCGGCCACCTTCTTCGGCACCCTGGGGCCAAAGCTGTCGACGCGGATCATGCCGTCCTTCACGCCGCCCCACAGCGTGCCGCTTTTCCAGCTGCCATCCAGCACGGCCCTGGCGCGCCGGGTGTAGTAGTCGCCCCACTGGTGTGTGACGGCCAGCAATTGCGCATCCGGTGCCACCTTGCGCATGTCCGAGTGGTAGGCAATGGCAAGCTTGCCGCGCTCCTGCGCAGCGCTCATCACCGCGGTGGATCCGGTGTGAAAGGCCATCACCTCCACGCCCTGGTTGAACAGCGTCATCGCCGCTTCGCGCTCGCGCGGCGGGTCAAACCAGGCGCCCAGCCAGACCACCCTGACCGTTGCCTGCGGATTGACCGAGCGCATGCCCAGGGCGAAGGCGTTGATGCCCTGGATCACCTCGGGAATCGGAAAGCCCGCCACATAACCGGCGCTGGCGGCCATGCGCCCCGCCGCGATGCCCGCGAGGTAACGGCCTTCGTAATAACGTGCGTTGGCCACCGCCACATTGGGCGCGGTCTTGTAGCCTGTGATGGACTCGAACTTCACATCCGGGAAGTCCTTCGCCACCTTCAGCGTCGGCTCCATGTAGCCAAAGCTGGGTGTGAAGATCAGCCGGTGCCCCTGGCTGGCCAGGTCACGAATCACGCGTTCAGCGTCAGCGCCTTCCGGGACGTTTTCAACATAATTGGTTTTCACCCTGTCGCCCAGCGCCGCCTCGACGGCCTTGCGACCCTCTTCGTGCTGACGCACCCAGCCAGCGTCGGTCAGCGGCGCGACATAAACAAAGCCGATTTTCAAAGGCTCTTTGGCAGCCGGCGGCGTTTGGGAGAAAGCAGGAGAAATAAAACAGGCGGCCGCGAGCGCGGCAGCGAGGTTTTTATACATGGTGGTCCTCTACATGGCCCCGGTAAACAAAAACACCAGCGCGCCGGGACAGCACACAGGTGAATTGTTATTTTAGCCGCTCAGGCTGTGCAGTCCCGAAGACCCCCTCTTTACCAGTAGGGGCCGCGGATCTGGCTTCGCCAGTCCGCAGGCACAGCGGCCCCCTCGGCGGCAGCGAACCACACGCAGCGGGGAGCGTGGGGGCCAACAGTGACATTGGGGCTAATAACTAACACAGGCAATGTCAAACAAAGCTTGCTGAAATGGCTGCCCGGCCACCGGCTCCCAGCGGCGCGGGACGGGGTCTTCAAACACCGTCTCACCCAGTCCCATCTGCTGCGACAACAGAGCCACCGACAGCAGGCGTGAGCGCTGGCGCCTGCAGTCGAATTCGCTGTGGTGCAAGCGGGAGAAATAGCCTTTTTCGTCGATGATCTGCACCAGCTGGTAGTCCATCAGCCACCACATCTTGACCATGCCGCCCCTGCCGCGCAGGGTGGTGCGATCGATGTAGGTGATGACCACCGGGTCCACCATCACCGGCGTCCACTGCGCGGCCGCGCCGGCGCTCAGGCACATCAGGGCAAGGAGGAAGATCAGGCGTTTCATGGAGTGGGAATAATCCTACCGTACCAGGCGGCCGGCCCCTGCAAGCCTGCAGCTCCGGGAAACTGCACAGCCCGGCACGAAGCGAGGATAATCAAAAAGAACGAGGCCCCTTCGCCGGGCAGCAGGAATCATTCATCCACGAAAGCCAGCGAACATGCAGGACAACGACATCTACAAGCTCACCCCCCGCGGCCAACAGGAGCTGCGCGGCAGCGCCACCAAGCTGACACCCGCCGAGATTGAGCTGCTGATCCGTATCGACGGCATCCTGAACCTCGCACAGATCAGGACAGGCATGCCGGCCGTGCCCGCAGAGACCTTCGCAAAAACTTTCGGAAACCTGCTGGACCGCGGGCTGCTGGCGCAGGCAGAAATCGACCCCTTCACCGAACAATTTAATTTTCAGCTCAACCAGCTTGCACTGTCCAGCGCCGAGGCCGAGGCCGATTCGGGTGCCGCTTCACTGAAAAAAGCCGGGTACTACGTGAGCATTGCCCGTCCGCGCGGGCCGGCCCGCAAGCTCGCACCCGGCGAGGTGCTGTCGGCCATCGTGGTGGACGACGAACCCATGCTCGCCAAGTTCATCCAGACCTACCTGGCTTTCGATGGCTTCCAGGTCCGGCTGGCGGGCAACCGTGCCGAGGTGATTGCCGAGTTCCGCAAACCTCCCTTGCCTGACCTGATTCTTCTGGACGTGATGCTGCCGGACGCCGACGGCTTTGACATCCTGCTCAGGCTGCGCCAGCACCCGGCGCTGAAAGATGTGCCGGTCATCATGCTGACCGGAAAATCCACACGGGAATCCGTGCTCAAGGGTCTGGCCAGCGGCGCCGACGGCTACATCACCAAACCGTTCGAAGCCGACGCACTGATGCGGGCGGTCAGGACGGTGGTGGGGTTACCGGAAGACCCAAAGGGCAGTGCCCAGGCGGCAGGCCCTTGGACCAACCGGGACGCCAGCTCCTGAGTCGCAGCTACCTGCCTGCGGGTGGATGCATCAACGAAAAGTTTCAAAACAGGCGGCCAGCCTGTCGGTATGCCGACGCCTGGCCGGCTCGTCGATAAAACTCGCCTCGAAACTGTTGTACGCCAGCTTCCAGGCGTGCTGCGCATCCATGCCGGTGGCGGCAAAAGTCTGCGTGAAGTTGTCGTTCATGTAGCCGCCGAAATAAGCCGGGTCGTCTGAGTTCACGGTGGCAGCAAGCCCAGCATCCAGCAGCTGACGCAGGTTGTGTTGCGCCAGGTCCGGAAACACACAGAGCTTGAGGTTGGACAGCGGACACACCGTCAGGGCGATGCGGTCCTTCGCCAGGCGCTGCATCAGCGCCGGATCTTTGGCTGCCTGCACGCCGTGGTCGATACGCTCGACCTTGAGCAGGTCCAGTGCCGTCCAGATGTACGCCGGCGGTCCTTCCTCACCGGCATGCGCGACCAGATGAAAGCCCAGTTCGCGGCAGCGCGCAAACACGCGGGCAAACTTTTCGGGTGGGTTGCCGACCTCGCCGGAATCCAGCCCGATGCCAATGATCAGATCGCGCCAGGGCAGTGCCTGCTCCAGCGTCTCAAAGGCCTCTTCCTCGCTGAGATGGCGCAGGAAACACATGATCAGCGTGGCACTGATGCCCAGCTCGGCCTGCGCATCGGTGCAGGCGCGGTGCAAGCCCTTGATGACCGTCTCCATGCTGACCCCGCGCGCCGTGTGGGTCTGCGGGTCAAAAAACAGTTCGGCGTGGACGACATGGTCAGCCGCAGCCCTCAGAAAATAAGCGTGGGCCATGTCATAAAAATCCTGCTCGGTCAGCAACACGCTGGCGCCGGCGTAATAGATGTCCAGGAAACTCTGCAGGTTGGTAAACGCGTAGGCGCTGCGCAGTGCCTCCACATCCGCGTAGGGCAATGCCACGCCATTGCGTTTTGCCAGCGCAAAAATCAGCTCGGGCTCGAGCGAGCCTTCGATGTGGATGTGCAGCTCGGCCTTGGGCATCAGGCGCAGCAACTCGGGCAATTTCTCGGGGGAAACAGGTCGGACGGAATTCATGTCGGCTCCAAAAACGAAAAAAGCCGCCCGCAGGCGGCTTGGGGCACTGCCGCTGTGCGGCAAAACGGCCGTGGCCGCTCCGCCGCACGGCATCGCGGTCAGTTACCCGGGACTTTACCTTCCACGCCCTTGACGTAAGACTTCAGGCCACCGAGGAACTTGTCATCGGCCACCGCATCCTTGGCTACCAGTTCCTTGCCGGTGTTGTCCATGATGGGGCCTTTCCAGATCACGAAGCTGCCGTCCTTGAGGCCGGCCTTGATTTCGTCGATGCGTTTTTTGGTCTCGTCCGGCACGTCGGCGGCAATCGACACCATGTCGATGGCGCCTTCCTTCACGCCCCACCAGACCTGGCCGGTGGCCCACTTGCCTTCAAGCGCATCCCGCGTGGCCTTGACATAGTAAGGAGCCCAGTTGATCACGGCCGAACCGAGGTGGGCCTTGGGGCCGTAGGCAGTCATGTCGGAATCCCAGCCGAAGGCGCGCTTGTTCATTTTCTCGGCGGTCTGCAGCACGGCCGACGAATCGGTGTTCTGGAACAGCACGTCGGCGCCGCCGTTGATCAGCGCGGTGGCGGCTTCGGTTTCCTTGGGCGGGTTGAACCACTCGTTGACCCAGACCACCTTGGTCTTGACCTTGGGGTTGACCGACTGCGCACCCAGCGTGAAGCTGTTGATGTTGCGCACCACCTCGGGGATCGGCACCGAGCCGACCACGCCCAGGTTGCCGCTCTTGCTCATCTTGCCGGCGATCACGCCGGCCATATAGGCACCTTCGTAAGTCCGGCTGTCATAGGTGCGCATGTTGTCTGCCGTCTTGTAGCCGGTGGCATGCTCGAATTTCACGTCCTTGAAGTCGGCGGCCACCTTCAGCATGGGCTCCATGTAGCCGAAGGTCGTACCGAAGATCAGCTTGTTGCCCTGGCTCGCCATATCGCGGATCACGCGCTCGGCATCTGCCGACTCGGGCACTTTTTCGACGAAGCTGGTGATCACTTTGTCACCGAATTCCTTGTCGATCGCCTTGCGGCCGTTGTCATGCGCAAAAGTCCAGCCGCCGTCGCCGACGGGGCCGACGTAGGCAAACGCAATCTTCAGCGGCTCGGCCTTGGCCGGCGCCGGCGCAGCGACAGGCGCGGCGGCCGGAGGCGGTGCGGGCTCTTCCTTTTTGCCGCAGCCCATCAGCGCGGCTGAAGCCACTGCGGAAAGTGCAGCCAGCTTGAGCAATGAACGTTTTTGCATGTCAGTCATGTCGTCTCCTGTAGCGACGGTTAACGAAAAAAGAACACATTATGAACCGGGGTAGAAAGGCTTTCCAATCGATGTCGGCATGTTCAGCCTGATCCAGCGCGGGTTGCGCGAGATCAGCACCAGCACCACGATGGTGGCCAGGTAAGGCAGCATCGTCAGGAACTGGGGCGGCACATCCACCCCCAGCCCCTGCAGGTGAAACTGCAACATGGTCACACCACCGAACAGGTAAGCCCCAAGCAACACCCGTGCCGGGCGCCAGGTGGCAAAGGTGGTCAGGGCCAGCGCAATCCAGCCTTTGCCGGCAATCATGCCTTCTACCCAGAGCGGCGTGTAGACCACCGAGACATAGGCACCGGCCAGGCCGCAGAGCGCGCCACCGGCCACCACAGCCGCCAGCCGGATGCGCCGCACCGGGTAACCCAGGGCATGGGCCGACTCCGGGCTTTCGCCGACCGAGCGCAGCACCAGGCCAGCGCGTGTGCGGTACAAGAACCAGATCAGTCCCACGGTCAGCGCCATGGCCAGATAGACCATGGGGTGCTGGCGAAACAGCGCCGGCCCGACAAAAGGCAGGTCGCCCAACCAGGGCAAGGGGTAGTGGCTTTGCTCGGGCAGCTTTTCCTGCACGTACCTGATGCCGGCAAAGGCCGAGAAACCCGCACCAAACAGGCTCAGCGCCAGCCCGGTGGCGTACTGGTTGGTGTTGAGCCAGATCACCAGCACGCCAAAGACGGCAGCCAGCACGGCCCCGGCCGCCATGCCAGCCGCAAAACCGAGCCAGATGTTGCCGCTGTGCACCACGGCGGCAAAACCGGCAATGGCAGCGCACAGCATCATGCCCTCGGCGCCCAGGTTGACAATGCCGGCCTTTTCATTGATCAGCAGCCCCAGGGAAGCAATCGCCAGCACCGTGCCGGCGCTCAGGGTGGCTGCCACCAGCAGCGCGGTGGAGTCCATCAGCGGGCTCCCTTCATGACGGGTCTGACGCGGCCCGTCCAGCGTACGCGGTAGGCAATCAGCGTGTCGCAGGCCAGCAGGCTGAACAGCAGCAGGCCCTGGAACACGCCGGTGAGCGATTTGGGCAGGCCCAGGCGCGACTGCGCGAGTTCGCCGCCTATGTAAAACATGCTCATCAAGATTGCCGAAAACACCATGCCGGCCGG
The DNA here is from genome assembly GCF_049790275.1 of Polaromonas sp. Classification (GTDB taxonomy): domain Bacteria; phylum Pseudomonadota; class Gammaproteobacteria; order Burkholderiales; family Burkholderiaceae_C; genus Polaromonas. The sequence goes on along the minus strand of NZ_JBAQYR010000100.1, from coordinate 18,760 downwards.
ATGCAGCCGCCCGACAAAAGCCACGATGATCGCGGCAAAGCCGTAGCCGGCCGGTACGTAAGGCGTAAGCTGGCCGATGGGTCCGGCCACTTCCAGCGCACCGGCCAGCCCGGCGGCCCCGCCCGAGGTCAGCAGCGCCACCCACAAGGCCTTGCGCGAGGAAAAGCCGGCATAACGCGCTGCCGCGGGCGCCAGGCCGCCAACCTGCTGCGCAAAGCCGGCATGGGTGCGAAAGAGGTAAAGCCACAAGGCGACCGCGCCTGCCAGCGCCAGCAGGATGCCGATGCTCACGCGCGAACCCTGCATCAGGCGCGGGATCTGCGTTACCGCCTCAAAGGTCTTGGTCTGCGGAAAGTTATAGCCCTGCGGGTCTTTCCACGGACCGAACACCAGGTAGCTGAGCACCATGTCGGCCACATAGACCAGCATCAGGCTGACCAGGATTTCGTTGGCATTGAAGCGGTCGCGCAGCAGCGCCGTGATACCGGCCCACACCATGCCGCCCAGCATGCCAGCCAGCACGATGGCCGGCACAATCCAGGGGCCGGTGGTCTTGTCGGCCAGCAGGGCCACGCCGCCGGCCGCCACCGCACCGATGACAAACTGCCCCTCGGCGCCGATGTTCCAGACGTTGGAGCGGAAACACACGGCCAGGCCCAGCGCAATGATCAGCAGCGGCGTCGCCTTGACCATCAGCTCGCTCAGCGCATAGTGTGACTTGATGGGTTCCCAGAAAAAGATCTGCAGGCCGCGCACCGGGTCCTTGCCCAGCGCCGCAAACAGCAGCACGCCCATCACCACCGTGACCAGCAGTGCCAGCAGCGGCGAGCCAAAACTCCAGAACTTCGAAGGCTGCGGCCGGGCTTCAAGCTTGAGCATGTGCGCCCTCCACGGCATGGTCCGCCCATAATCCGCTCATCCACTGCCCAACCAGTTCCACCGTCGCGTCGGCACGCGGCAGGGCCGGCGAGATCTGGCCTTTGGCCATGACATACAGCCGGTCGCTGATGTCGAACAGCTCTTCGAGCTCTTCACTGACCACCAGCACTGCACAGCCCTTGTCGCGCAACTTGAGCAGCTCGCCGCGGATTTGTGCCGACGCGCCCACATCCACGCCCCAGGTCGGCTGCGACACGATGAGGAGCGTGGGTTTGGCCTCAACCTCCCGGCCCACCAGGAATTTCTGCAGGTTGCCGCCCGACAGCGACTGTGCCGCCGCCTGCGGGCCACCGGCCTTGACCTGGTAGCGCGCAATGATGCCGGCCGCCTGCGTCTGCAGGGCCCCCAGGTGCAGCCAGCCGCCTCGGCCCACCGCATCGCTGCGCGTGAGCAGCAGGTTGTGCGCCAGGCTCAGCGTCGGCACCGCGCCGCGCCCCAGCCGCTCTTCCGGCAGGAAATGCAAACCCAGCGCGCGGCGCTGCCCCGGGCCCAGCCGGGCCACGTCCTGCCCGGCTATCTGGATGCTGCCGGCCGCGGCGCGGGTGTCTTCACCCGACAACACATACAGCAGCTCCTTCTGTCCGTTGCCCGAAACGCCGGCAATGCCGACCACCTCGCCGGCGCGTACCGTCAGCGCCACGTGCTGCAGGTCCACGCCAAACTGGTCTTCTCGCTCCAGGCTCAGGTCGCGCACGTCCAGCACGGCGGCGCCGGCGGCCTGCTCGCGGTGCTCCAGCGCCGGCGGTTCGGCGCCAATCATCAGGCGGCTCAACGAGGCGTTGGATTCCTCGCGCGGATCGCACACGCCGGTGACCTTGCCGCCGCGCAGCACCGTGCAGGCCGTGCACAGCGCGCGGATTTCGTGCAATTTGTGGCTGATGTACAGAATGCTGCAGCCGCGCGCGGCCAGCTGGCGCAGGGTGACAAACAGGTTGTCCACGGCCTGCGGCGTCAGCACCGAGGTCGGCTCGTCAAGAATCAACAGCTTGGGGTCGGTCAGCAGGGACCGCACAATTTCCACGCGCTGGCGCTCGCCCACACCCAGCGTGTGCACCGGCCGCGTGGGTTCGAGCTGCAGGCCGTACTCCTGCGTGGTGGCGATGATGCGGCGCGACACCTCGGCCAGGCTCAGGCTTTTGCTGAGGCCCAGCCAGACGTTTTCAGCCACCGTCAGCGTGTCGAACAGGCTGAAGTGCTGGAACACCATGGCAATGCCCAGTGCACGCGCTTCCTGCGGATTGCGGATCACCACGCTGCGGCCATCGACCTCGACCCGGCCGGCGTCCGGCTTGACCGCGCCGTAGATGATTTTCATCAGCGTCGATTTGCCTGCGCCATTTTCACCGAGCACCGCGTGGATTTCGCCGGGCAGCACCGTCAGCGACACCTCGCTGTTGGCCACCACCGCGGGATAGGCCTTGGTGATGCCGGTGAGCTGCAGGCGCGGCACAACAGCGGAAGGCGGATCGGGAGGAACGGTGGAAACGGACATTGTTTTTCTATATGTTTTAAGGCTCTAGCCCTTATGCATCAAGCGCAAGCGGCTATTATTTTCGTAGCGCTGCAGCCACCGCCTTGACGCGGTCGCGCAGCCATTTGGCTGATGCCGAAGCGTGGGTACGTTCATGCCAGAGCTGGTAATACATCATGCGCGGGAAGTCGATGGGGCATGGCAGGATTTTCACCGGCAGTGTTGCCGTGTAGCGCTCGCAGTACTGGCGCCCGGTGGTCAGCACCAGCAGGCTGGAGGCCACCATGGCGGGAATCAGGCCGAAGTGCGGGCAGCGCACCGTGATGTTGCGCTGCAGGCCCAGCTTGTCCAGGTGCTCATCGATCACACCCTTGGCGCCGGGGTGCGTGGGCGTCGGCGCCACGTGTTCGGCGGCCAGCCAGTTCGCGCTGTCCCAGCCGCGGCGGGCGGCCGGGTGGTCTTTGGCCACCAGGCAAACCACTTCGTCGCCGAACAGGCGCGCCATGTGCAGGTCGTCGGGCGGTGCCGGCCAGTTGCCGACCACGATGTCGACCTCGCCCTGCGCCAGCCGCGTGCGGTAGTCCGACTCGCCCGACAGCGGGTGGATGTCCACATGGCACAGCGGCGCCTGGTTCTTGACCTGCGCCACCAGCTGGGGCAGGAACAGCGGGTCCATGTAATCGCTGGCGGCCAGGCTGAAGGTGTGCGTCGCGGTGGCAGGGTCAAAGCCGCGGGCGTCACTGAACAGCACCTCGGCCGCCCGCAGGATGCGCGCCGAAGGCTCGATCATGCGCAGGCCGGCATCGGTAGGCACCATGCCGGCGCCCGAACGCACCAGCAAAGGGTCGCCCGCCAGCTCGCGCAGGCGCTTGAGCGCCGCGCTGACGGCGGGTTGGTACATTCCAAGGCGGATGGCGGCGCGTGAAACGCTGCGTTCGGTCAGCACGGTGTTCAAGACCCTTATGAGATGGAGGTCTATCTTGTCGAATAAGGCCTGGTCTTTCATACCTTTTTAAGCATCGCTCCAATATGACGATGGGTATACCTGCCCTGAACGATTGGGTTTACCCTAGTGAACATGGACATGTCATCGCCTCTCAAAACCATTCAATTCGTCAGGGGTGGCCAGGTGGTCTCGCTCGCCAATGTACCACCCAGCCGCACGCTGCTGGAGGTGCTGCGCGAGGACCTGGCTTGCACCGGCACCAAGGAAGGCTGCGGCGAAGGAGACTGCGGCGCCTGCACGGTGGTAGTGGGCGAGGCAGAAGGCGACCACCTGCGCTACAAGGCGGTCAACAGCTGCATCAAGCTGGCGCATTCGGTGGATGGACTGGCACTCTGGACAGTCGAGGACCTGGCAGCCGCCGACGGAACACTGCACCCCGCCCAGGAAGCCATGGTCCAGTGCCACGGCTCCCAATGCGGCTTCTGCACCCCGGGTTTTGTCATGAGCCTGTTCGGCATGTACCAGAACTACATAGCCCCCACGCTCGTCACTGCGTGTACTTCGCTGCCCCCCGAGGGGGCCGCTGCGCCCGCGGACTGGCAAAGCCAGATCCGCGGCCCTGGCTTGAAGGAGACCAACGCGCCCTCAAGGACAAACCCCATCACGCGCGAACTGGCGCAGCAGGACTTGTCCGGCAATTTGTGCCGTTGCACCGGCTACCGGCCCATTTTTGACGCCGCACAGCAGATGGCGGCCTTGCCTGCGGTGACCATCGACGAAGCGGATTTGCTATCAAAACTGAAGCTGCTTGCGCCCGTCCGCAAAGGGCTGGAGGCCAATTTCACTTACAAGTCGCCGCGTACCCTGCCAGAACTGCTGGCCGCCCGCGCGGAGCACCCCGACGCGCAGCTGGTCGCCGGCTGCACCGACGTCGGCCTGTGGGTGACCAAGATGCACATGCAGTTCGGCCAGGTGCTGGACGTGACACGGGTGGAAGAGCTTCGGCGCGTGGAGCATTACCCGCAGCACATCGCCATAGGCGCAGCCGTCACACTCAGCGACGCGTTTGCCGCGCTGGTCGCCGACCGGCCTCAGTTGCAAACCTTTGCCAACCGTTTCGCCGGCCTGCCCGTGCGCAACGCCGGCACCCTGGGCGGCAATGTGGCCAATGGCTCGCCGATTGGCGACTCCATGCCGCTGCTGATTGCCCTGGGAGCCAACGTCGTGCTGATGAGCCAGCGCGGCCATCGCGAGATGCCGCTGGAAACGCTGTACACCGGCTATCGGAAAAACGTGATGGCCGCCGACGAGGTGTTGGCCTGGATCAAGGTGCCCAAACCGGTCGCGAATGAGCAGCTCCGCGTGTACAAGATTTCCAAACGGTATGACGACGACATCTCGGCCGTGTGCCTGGCAATCAGGCTGCACGTGAAGGACGGCGTTGTCGCTTCGGCCTCCCTGGGCGCAGGCGGCGTGGCCGCCACGCCGGTGCGCGCGGTGCGTACCGAAGCGGCGCTCATCGGCCAGCCATGGACCTTGCAAACAGTCCGGCAAGCCACCACGACCTTGCGCGCCGAGTTTTCGCCGATTTCCGACATGCGCGCATCCGGTGCCTACCGCAGCGAAGTGCTGGGCAACCTGCTGCAGCGCTTCTGGCTGGAGAGCCAGGGCATGCAGCAGATCAACCTGGAATCCTTCGTTCTGGTAGAGGAGTCCCCATGAACGCCCGGGAAAGGAACCACGACGAAGGCCCGGTCAGCCGCGCCGACAACCCGACCGTGCCCCTGCTTCCCGTGCCGCCCGTGGCCGCTCCTGCTGCCGGGAGCAAACCCGCCCACGGCGCCGCCGGCCGTTCGCACAAACATGAAAGCGCCCGCGCCCAGGTCGCCGGGGCCGCCACCTACGTCGACGACATGCGCGAGGCACGCGGCACGCTGTACGCCGCGCCCATTCTCTCCACCGTGGCGCACGGCCGCCTGCTCGGCGTGGACGCCACGGCCGCGCTGGCCATGCCCGGCGTGCGCGATGTGATCCTGGCGCGCGACATTCCCGGCGACCCGTTGCTGGCCACCTTTGTGCATGACGAACCTGTGTTTGCCACCGGTACCGTGGAACACATCGGCCAGGTCATCGGCCTGGTGGTGGCAGGCTCGGTGATGGAGGCACGCCGTGCCGCGCGCAAGGTCCAGCTCAATATCGAGGAACTGCCGGCCATCCTGAAAGTGCGCGATGCGCTGAAGGCCGAAAGTTATGTGCTGCCGCCCGTGTTTGTCAAACGCGGGGATGCAGCGAAAGCGCTGAAGGCGGCCCGGCACATACTCAGCGGCCAGCTTGAAGTGGGCGGCCAGGAACATTTTTACCTCGAGGGCCAGGTGGCTTATGTCGTGCCGCAGGAGCAGAACCAGTGGCTGGTGTACTCGAGCACCCAGCACCCCGGCGAGGTGCAGCACTGGGTGTCGCACGCATTGGGCATTGACAACCATGCGGTGCGCGTCGAATGCCGGCGCATGGGCGGCGGTTTTGGTGGCAAGGAAACGCAGGCCGGCCATCTGGCCGTGTGGGCGGCGATTGCCGCGAACAAGCTCAAGTGCCCCATCAAGCTGAGGCTGGACCGCGACGATGACTTCATGGTCACCGGCAAGCGCCACCCGTTTGCTTATGACTACACCGTGGGTTTCGACGACACCGGCCGGCTGACGGGCCTGAAGCTGATGATGGCGGCCAACTGCGGCTTCAGTGCCGACCTGAGCGGCCCGGTGGCCGACCGCGCCATCTTCCACACCGACAACGCTTATTTTCTCGAGGACGTGGAGATCGCGTCCTACCGCTGCAAAACCAACACCCAAAGCCACACCGCCTTCCGCGGCTTCGGCGGTCCGCAGGGCGTGGTGCTGATCGAAACCATTCTGGGCGACATCGGGCGGCATCTGGGTCTGGACCCGCTGGATGTGCGAAAGCGCAACCTGTATGGCATTGAAGAGCGAAATGTCACCCACTACCAGATGAAGGTCGAAGACAACATCCTCGACCCCTTGCTATCAAAACTGGAGCTTTCCGCCCAATACCGGAGCCGGCGTGAGGCCATTTCGGCATGGAATGCAAAAAGCCCGGTGATCAAGCGCGGCATCGCCATCACGCCCGTCAAGTTCGGCATCTCGTTCACCGCCACGCTGTTCAACCAGGCCGGCGCACTGGTGCACGTGTACACCGATGGCAGCGTGCAGGTGAACCACGGCGGCACAGAAATGGGCCAGGGCCTGAACACCAAGGTCGCGCAGGTCGTCGCCGACGAACTGGGCGTGGCCTTTGAGGACGTGCTGGCCACGGCGAGCGACACCAGCAAGATCCCGAATGCCTCGGCCACCGCTGCCTCGGCCGGCACGGACCTCAATGCGCGCGCTGCGCAGTACGCCGCGCGCAACGTGAAGAACAACCTGGCGCAATTCGTCGCCGGGCTGGACGGCTGCGGCGCCGGCGCCGTGTCGTTTGCCGGTGGTGCCATCAGTTCGCCCAAAGGCAGCCGGCCCTTCCCGGAGGTGGTGCGCATGGCCTACGCCAACCGCATCCAGCTCTGGAGCGACGGTTTTTACCGCACGCCGAAAATCCATTACGACAAGACCACGCTGACTGGCCGGCCGTTTTATTACTTTGCCTACGGCGCGGCCTGCAGCGAAGTCGCCATCGACACACTCACCGGCGAAAGCCGTGTGCTGAAGGTCGACATCCTGCACGACGTCGGCACCAGCATCAACCCGGCCATCGACATCGGCCAGATCGAAGGCGGCTTTGTGCAGGGCATGGGCTGGCTGACCACCGAGCAGCTGGTGTGGAACGACAAGGGCCTGCTGACGACCCACGCACCCAGCACCTACAAAATCCCGGCGGCCGGCGACATTCCCGAACACTTCAAAATTGAGCTCTGGCCCGAGCCGAACCGCGAAGACAACGTGTTCGGCAGCAAGGCGGTTGGCGAACCGCCTTTCATGCTGGCGATCAGCGTGCTGGAGGCGCTGAAGGAGGCAGTGGCGGCAGCGCGTGATGGCACTGTCCGGCTGGATGCGCCGGCCACTGCCGAAAACGTACTCAAAGCTTTGCGCAACAGCTGAGACTGAACCGCCAGGGCCGGGAACTCAGCGCGAGCGGGAAGACGCAGGTTCCACCAGCCGTGCCGTGGATTTACGTGCCGTGTTGCCGCCCCCTATTTCCACACGCACCCGACCGTTGGACGTCGCCGTGGCTGCGGCGTCGGCAGAAGGCTCCAGGCCGGTATAGAGCTGCATGACGGTTTTGACATACTTCTGGGTTTCGGGATAGTTGGGAACCTTGTTCCCGGCGCGTTGTACCGCACCTTCTCCCGCGTTGTAGGCAGCCAGTGCCAGTTCCAGCCGCCCCGGAAACATCCTGATCAGGTCCGCCAAGTACCTGGCACCGGTCTTGATGTTGACCTTGGGATTGGTCAGCTTTTTGGCGACGGTGCTGTTCTTGCCTGCCGTCACGCCATAACGCTCCGCTGTAGGCGGCATCACCTGCATCAAGCCGACCGCGCCCTTGGGCGAAACGGCATGGGCGTTGAAGCCCGACTCGGTGCTGATCAAGGCCTGCAGCAGCGAATAGTCAATGCCATGGGTTTTCGAGGCCTCGCGCAGCAAGGGGCTGACCGCCTTGTAAGTGCTGGACTGCTCGAAAAAATCCAGCAACCTGGGAGACACGGTGCGGGCGCTGGCGACGCTGGCAACCACCGGAACAACTTCGGAAGCTTCCGTTTCGACGGTCTTCGGCGCCTCCCTCGGCGCCGGTCCTGCGCCGGCCATGGGCCGGAACGGTTCTACAGCGTCGCTGTCCTTGAGGAGGAGCTCATAACGCTCGTCGAGGCGGCTGGTGGCGAAATGCGGGATCCGCTCCGAATCCACATAACCCCAGATGTCCGCCCTGGCGGGCGACACATGCAAACACAACAGGGCCGGCACGCCGAGGGAGAACAGACATCGGGAAAGAGACGTCACCACCCTCATGCCGGAGTGCGACTCACAGCCTCAGTCCGCAAGGGAGGCCTGCCATTGCTCGAAGGCTTCATAGGCCTCCCCTCCAGCGAGATAACGCCTGCGCGCTGCGTCGGGAATGGCATCGAACCGCTCCTGGGCTACGTCGAGAGGCGAGTCATGCATGCGCTCCGGCCATAACTCGTAACCCTGGTCCATCAGGTCGCCGAGGTCGGCCTCGCCTTTGACCAGCGCGTAATAGGCGTGGGCAAAATCACTGGCCCATTTGCCATATTCCGCGCCGTCAAGCGCCCTGTCGTCATGTGTGCGGATGAAGCCCGACCCCGTTTCTGCATAAGACATAAAAACAAATCCTTCTTTTGCCGATCGTTGCAACTCTAGGCAGGCTGACCAACCCATCCTGTAGGACAAGGCCGATGGCCGTTGTGGAACTTGCTTTCATATGGCGATTTCCTGTTCGGGAATATGCAAATTTGATAGCGATGCATCCAGCATTTATGCGGGTATCTGGCTATTTTCATTTCAGGAAACAACTTCCAACATTCTCGCCAGGATGGTCACATTCCCCCTCTCCGCTGAATATGCCCCGTCAAAAAACCCACACGGGTCAATGACGCAACGAATTGCCTCAAACGCCGCCGAGCGCGCGTTCTTGTTCAGCTTAGGTTCAGCCGCACGCTTGCAACATGGTGCCAAGGTCCAGAGCAGACCACTGGCCCTCAACCCTTTAAACCTTTCCCGCCGGTTAAAGCCGCAGAGCAAAGCGCTTTTATCGCCCACACCCCACGAAGGAATCCCATGACATCCATCAACCAGGTCTTCCTGTTGACCGCCTGCTGCACGCTGCTGCTGACCGCATGCAACAAGGCAGAGAACCCGAGCGCGACGCTGACTCCGGCTGCCAGCGCAGTTGCCAACGTTTCAGACGCCGATATCACGACCCATGTCAAATCTGCACTGAACAAGGCACCCGGTCTGGCAGGGCTTGACATCACTGTCGTCACCACCAAGGGCGACGTTCGGCTCACGGGTGTAGTGTCAAGCCAGGCGCAGATCGACACCGCCATCAGCGCCGCACGGGCCGCCCAGGGCGCCCATACCATCCACGATGAGTTGACCGTCAAGCAGTGAAGCACAGCCCCGCGATCCGGTCACCCTGCCTGACGCGGCGGTGCTGACTAGGGCCTGTTCACACTATTTATGCAAGTGCGAACAGGCCCTAATCCTGTCTGCCAAACCGACCCAGCCCCACCTCCACCAAACCTTCGGGGCGGCGAAGCAGGAACAACACATCCATCCCCATACGCTGTGCCATGGCCAGACCGTCGTCGGGGCCTGCCACCAGCAAGGCCGTGGCCCAGGCGTCCGCTTGCATGCAGGTACGCGCCAGCACGGTGACCGATGCCACGGCGTTGTTCACAGGCGCACAGCGGCGCGCGTCCATGGTGTGCGCGAGGCGCGCATCGCCCACCTCCAGATAACGCCGGTAGTCGCCCGAGGTGGCCACGGCCAGATCTTCCAGCTCGATGACCCCGTGCACCGCGCGGTGTCCCGCCTCGGGGCGTTCGAGCGCCACCGCCCAGGGCACGCCGCTGGCCTGGGCTCCCACGGCGCGCAGCTCACCATCCAGCGCTGCCAGCGCATGCCGCACACCGTGCTGTTGCAGCACGGTGGCCATGCGGTCCACCGCGTAGCCCTTGGCGATGCCGCACAGGTCGAGCTGCAAGGGCGCACACTTGCGGGCGCGGCCTGAGGGCCTGTCCAGCTCCAGGCACCCGTGCGCAGTGAGGGGGGAGGGCTGGCGTGCGGCGCGGATCGCCTGCGCGTCGGGTGCATCGCGCACCGCGCCAAACCCCCAGGCATCAACCAGTGCCCCAACGCACGGATCGAATGCACCCGCGCTCAGGCGGCGGACGTCGAGCGCACAGTCCAGTACCTCCAGTATTTCAGCGGGCAGGTCCACCCAGTCGTCCACGGGCGCGCGGTTCAGGCGCATGAGGCCGCTGTCCGGTTTCCAGGGCGACATCTGCTCGTCCACCTGCCCCACCGCAGCGGCGAGGTCCTGGTGCAAGGCCACCAGGTCCATGGTGTGGTCGGCGTCGATACTGGCAGACCAGCGTGTGCCCATGGTCGGGCCGTGCAGGGTGGTCCGCTTGCAGGCCGTGGCGGGCTCAGAAGACATCTTCGGCATACCGCTCCTTTGCTTTCAGCGTCGATACATTCAACTGCAGTGGTGCCAGCACCACGTCCAGCGTCTCGGCCACGCCACGCGCCATGGCGCGGCTTCCGCAAACGCGCACGATGGCGCCCTGTGCCACCAGGCCGCGCACGCGCTCGGCGTCTCGGCGCAGGGCATCCTGCACATAGCCGCCGCCGTCGGGCACGCGGGAAAAAGCCGTCTGCAGCGTTGTCAGGCGCGCTTCGCCGAGCCAGCGCTGAATTTCGGGGCCGAAGTAAAAATCCCGCGCCGGGTCGCGTCCACCAAAGTACAGGTGCATCGGGCTGCGTCTGTCGTTGCGGCGGATGAAGCCGGCCAGCGGCGCCACGCCTGTGCCCGACCCGATCAGCAGCACAGGTCGCCGCGTTCGCGGCAGTGCAAAACCGGGGTTGGGCCGGATAAAGGCGGTGATGCTGTCCCCCTTCTGCAGGCCCAGCAAGTGCGTAGAGCACAGGCCATCCGGCATCTGACGCACGCAGATTTCCAGAAACCCGTCTTCCCAGCCCGACGCCAGCGAGTAGTAGCGCGGCACGGCCGAACCCGGCGGCACGATGCCCACGAGGTCGCCTACTGCAAACCGCGCCAGACCGTGCCCGCGCAGGCGTGCACCCGGGCCCTGTGCAGGCCAGGCAAAGCGCAGGATCGCCGTGGCCTGCCCGGTCGCACCGGGGTAGTCCTGGCGCGCCATGAGCGTGAGCGCTGCAGTGGGCGGCACGCGCGGCACATGCTCCAGCACCAGGGGTTCGCCCAGCGCCTGTGCCAGGGCAACGCCCCAGCGCGCGAACTGCTGGCCCGATTGCTGGTGAATGCACTCGAGCGGCAGCAGTGCCGGCCAGCCCTGCGCGCGCAGCGCCTGGTCCAGCGTCTGGGCAAAGGCGCAGAAGGCCGGGAACTGCCGGTCGCCAAAGCCCAGCACCGTCACCGGCACCGCGCTGGCGTTGAGCCTGGCGATGTGCTCCAGGGCGTGGCTGGCGTGGGCCGGGGCCTGGCCTTCACCATAGGTTGCAGCAAGTACAAACACCTGCCGCGTGGCGGCCGTGGTTCGAAAGTTTTCCAGCGCGCTGGTGTGAACGCGATGGCCGCTCTGGTTCAGCGCGTCTTGCAGCGTCTGGGCAAAACCCCAGGTGCTGCCGCCTTCGCTGGCAACAAAGATGAGCACGTCGGCCTGTGCCAGCGGGGTGTTGCCCGTGATGTGTGGCGCCTGGCGGCGTGCCTGCCACCAAATGACAACGCCCGACAGCCAGAACAGCAGCACGCTGGCGCCCACGAGCCCGAGCACCACGGCCCAGGGCCAGGCGGATTCGCCCGTGTGCAGCACCACGGCCAGGTCGTAAACGCGCTGCGCAAAGGTGGCGTCCTGCCAGGCCAGCATTTGCCCCGAGTACCGGTCGATCCAACCTTGACCCTGGGCGGTGGCGACCTTCCAGGTGTCCTCCGGGTCGCTGGCGCCGGGAAGATTCAGCTTGCGCAAATCACGCACCGCAAGGCCTTGAAGCGTGGCGAGCTGTGCGCCGGGCAAGGCTGGCTTGCCGTTGACCGCCGAGAGCACTTCAGGCTCGGTCCTGGTGTCCAGTGCCACGAGGCCCAGGGTCGAGGCGCTCATGGTCAGCGCCGTGAGCGATGTCAGGCACAGGACGGCGAGCACCACACGGCCCGCGACCACGTGGATGCGCTGCGCCAGCGAGCCACGCACCCGCGCCGCCAGCCGCCGCCAGCCGCCCATGCGCCGCAGCAGCAGCACCAGGGCAGAGACGCACAACAAACCCATGGCCAGCGCAATGCCCGCTGCGCCCCAGCGCCCGGCGTCGCCGAGCAACAGCGAGCGGTGCAGGTTCTTCACCCAGCGCGGCAGCGCCGAGGCTTGCCACGCACCCAGCACCCGGCCATCGGCCGGGTCCACGTATGACGCCTGCGGCTGGTCGCCGGCAAAGCTGAACACCACGATGGCACCCGATGGCAGGTGGCGAATTTCTTCCGCGCCCGGGACGGTGCGCGTCACGCGCTCAACCAGCGTAGCCACGGCCAAATCGCCCGGTGTGGCAGGTACCTGCCACGCCTGCTGCACCGGATCGATCGCCAGGATGGCGCCGGTGACGCCCAGCACCACGGCCAGTGTGCCAACGGTCAGGCCCAGCCAGCGGTGGATGGCTTTCCAGCTCATGCGAGACCCTTCATTGAAGTTGGAAGGTCACCGACTGGATGTACTGCTTGCCGGCCTGCGGCTTGCCGGCGTTGGCTTTGGACAGCGGTACGCGGACCTCCGACGGGCTGTCGCGCATGTTTTCTGCAGCGGCGTCGATGCGGATTTCGTAGCCCGCGTCAATCAGTGCATCCGCCAGATCGGCTGTGACCTTGAGTGTGCGCCCCGCGCCCACGCTGGCACCGGTGACGCCGTCCAGGCGCTTGGCGTCACCGGCCGAGAGGCGGCTCCAGTCAGACAAGTGCTTGTGGTACTTCGCCTTGCCGCCGGCCACCCACAGTGTGCGCACATAGGCGCCTTTGGCATCGATCAGGTACGCCGCCAGGTAGGCGCCGTCGCCACCGTAGTTCTTGAGCTGGGCGGTCAGCGTGACCGGTCGGCTGTGTGCCAGTGCGGGAAGCGCCAGCGCGCAGGCGCTGGCCAAAATGGTCAAAAGAGGTTTGGACATGGTGATGCTCCTGTGGGATTGGCGGTTACTGGATCTGGCCGCGCGGCGCGCCGCCAGGGGTCAACAAAGGCGATGGCGCCGCGGCGCCATCCGGTTGCGGCGGTCGTTCCTGCTGCGCGGCACCCTCCTGACCACGATCTCGTTCCCGGGAACGTTGGTGGTCGTCTTGCTTCATCTTCAACACTTTCAGGGTTTCCGGGTCGATCTTGGCCTTGAAGGTGCGTCCCTGGACATCCGTGCCGCGAATTTCATAGCAGCCGTCGTCGATCTTCAGCCGCTGGATCTGCCAGCCCTGTGCGACTGCCATCTGCCGCACAGCCTCACGCGTCTGCCAGCGATTGAGCGGCGCATCGCAATCGTCACCGGCCCATGCGGGTAGGACGGCCAGGCCCACTGACAAAACCAGCAAGCCGGGGCGCAAAGAGGTGGGGTATTTCATGGGAGGGTCCTTTAAAACGGGTCAGCACATGATGAACGGTTTACGGTGCCGCCAATGCCAGGGCTGGTGCCCGGCAGCCAAATTCCAGCTGCAACGTTGATACGCATCATGGTTCTGCCTTCTTGTTCAATGAGATTGTGGAAAAGCCACCCTGTATGCATGCTGAATGGCGCATTCATCTTCTGTTCATCACCCAAAAAGCAAACCGCGGGCCTGTGGTCTCGTGCAGCTGGGCTGACCCGTCGCTGCCCTGTTCTGTCTGGCTTGGGAATGTGGTGCCCGGATGGGTCCCGCCAACCAGGGGCTGTTCATACCCCATTACCCAGCAGTCCGAAATATAGGCGGCAGACGGGGCTTGAAGAATGAGCGGTCGAGCCTGTGATTTTTCTTCACTTCGTGCAGTTGCTGCTCGACGCGAATCTCCAGTTTTTCGTCCGCTTCAGGATGGATCTCTGGGCCCGAGTCCAACCGAGAAGACAACGTGTTCGGCAGCAAGGCCGTCGGCGAGCCGCCTTTCATGCGGGCGATCAGCGTGCTGAAGGTCCCCGCCGCAAGGCCCGAGTGAGCCCTTACCGCTACTCGCTCATCACCACCACCACCTGCCCGTCGCTGCGACCCAGGGAAAGGTAGATGTGGCCCACGCCGCTGTCGAAGTAAGCGGTTTCGTGGCGACCCAGCTCTATGGTTTCACCGGTTTCGAAGTGAATGGCCACGCGGCCTGCAAGCACCATGACGAACTCCTGCCCCTGGTGCCGTATGAAATCCGGGAACTGGTCCCGCTTGCGCGCCACGATGCGGCCATACAGTGGCGTCATCCGTTTGCCCGGGAAACCTGTGGCCAGCATGCGGTAGTCGTAGTTGCCCGAGCTGTAGGCCGGCCCTGAATCGGCCGAAGACCACACCACCGACGGCGCTTGTGCGCCAGCCGGTGCTGCGGCGCGCGCATCAAACAGCTGCCCCACGTCCAGTGCCAGCGCGCGGGCCACGGCGGCCAGCTTTTCGTAACTGACAGAAATTTGGCCGAGTTCCATTTTGGACAGCGTGGACAGCGCCACGCCGGAACGGCCGGACAGGTCTTTCAAGGTCAGCCGCCTTGCCTTGCGGTGTTCGCGCAGTTGCAGGCCAAGCTGCGCCCGGTCGGCCTCGGGGGCAGCGGCGGAGGTGCGGGCAGAGCGTGCAGGCATGGTGTTTTCCCTTGTTCGAACTGAAAGCAGACAGACGGCACTGGACAGGCATGATTCTCGCATGTGAGAATTCTCAAATGCGAGAATATGACCTGATCATTGTGGGCGCCGGCATGGCCGGTGCGTCCCTGGCCTGGCGCGCGGCCGGCCAGCAAAGCGTGCTGCTGCTGGAGCGCGAGGCCCAGCCCGGCTACCACTCGACCGGCCGCTCGGCCGCCATGTTCATGGAAAGTTACGGCCCGCCGGCCGTGCGGGCACTCACCTGCGCCAGCCGTGCCTTTTACGAGCACCCTCCCGAAGGATTTGCCACAGCGCCCCTCATGCATCCCCGCGGAGCGCTGTATGTCGCCACCCCCGGGCAGGAAGCGCTGATGGCGCAGACCCGCACCGAACTGGCCACAGGTTGTCCCGGCCTGGAAGTGCTGGATGCCCGCGCCACCCTGGCGCGCGTGCCCTGCCTGCGGCCCGAGATGGTGCATGGCGGCCTGTACGACCCGGGTGCCCAGGATATTGATGTGCACGCGCTACACCAAGGCTTTTTGCGCGGCTTCCGCCAGCAGGGCGGCGAGTTGCGCACCGGCACCACGCTGACGCAGGCCACACACGACGGACAATGCTGGACGCTGCAGTTCGCCGACGGCCAGGCCGTGCGCACCCACATGGTCGTCAATGCCGCTGGCGCCTGGGCCGACGAACTGGCGGGCCTGTTCGGTGCTGCCCCCATCGGGCTGGTGCCGCACCGGCGCAGCGCCTTCACCTTCAAGGCGCCCGAAGGTGTGGACGTGTCCGGCTGGCCAGCCGTGGTGGGCATGGATGAAAGTTACTACTTCAAACCCGACGCCGGCCAGCTGCTGGGCTCGCCTGCCAACGCCGACCCCACCGTGCCGCACGACGTGGTGCCCGAAGAACTGGACATTGCCATGGGCATCCACCAGATCGAGTCGGTCACCACCTTGAGCATCCGCCGTCCCAGCAGCACCTGGGCCGGGCTGCGCTCGTTTGTGCCTGACGGTGAAATGGTGATCGGCCGGGATGCTGCCTGCCCCGGCTTTTTCTGGCTCGCGGCACAGGGAGGTTACGGCATCCAGAGCGCGGCCGGCGCGAGTGCGCTGGCCGATGCCCTGCTGCGCGGTGTAGCCCTGCCGACCGAACTGGTTCAACATGGCGTCGACGCTGCCGCGCTGTCACCGGCCCGCTTGCGTTGACCAACCCTGACCTCCCATGAGCAGCCCCACCTTTCCCGCCGCCGCGCTTGATGCGGCCCTGGCCGAGGCCACTGCCCGCTACCGAGCGAACAACCCCGCCAGCGAGCTGCTACTGCTTGAGGCCGCCGACGTGCTGCCCGCGGGCAACACGCGCAGTGTGCTGTTCTACACGCCCTTCCCTCTGTACATGGCGCGGGGCGAAAGCTGCCACCTGTGGGATGCCGACGGCCACCGCTACCTGGACGCGCTGGGCGAGTTCACGGCGGGCATTTACGGCCACTCGAATGCGGTGATCCGGCAAGCCATCGTGGCTGCGCTGCAGGACGGCCTGAGCCTGTCTTCGCACACCGCGCGCGAGGCCGCGCTGGCGCATGAAATCCAGCGCCGTTTTCCCGGCATGGCGCTGCTGCGTTTTACCAACTCGGGCACCGAAGCCAACCTGATGGCGCTGGCTGCGGCCACCGCGCACACGGGCCGGCGCAAGGTGCTGGTGTTCAACGGCGCCTACCACGGCGGTGTGTTGTCGTTTGGCGGTGGCGGCTCGCCGGTGAACGTGCCGCACGATTTCGTGGTCGCACTCTACAACGACATCGATGCGGTGCGCACGCTGGTACAGGCCCACGGCCCGCAACTGGCGGCCATCCTGGTTGAACCCATGCTGGGCGCCGGCGGCTGCATTCCCGCGGACCCCACCTTTCTGCATGGCTTGCGCACGCTGGCCAGTGAATGCGGCGCCTTGCTGATCCTCGATGAAGTCATGACCTCGCGCCTGTCCAGCGGCGGGCGGCAGGCGCTGCTGGGCTTGACGCCGGACCTCACCACGCTGGGCAAATATTTCGGCGGCGGCCTGTCCTTCGGCGCCTTCGGCGGCCGGGCCGATGTCATGGAACGGTTCGATCCGCGCCGCGCCGATGCGCTGGGCCATGCCGGCACTTTCAACAACAATGCACTGACCATGGCCGCCGGCCTGGCCGGCCTGACCCAGGTGCTTACCCCCACCGCACTCGAAGCACTGAATCAGCGCGGCGAACACCTGCGCGAACGGCTCAACGGTGTGTTCCAGCGCCACACCGTGGGCCTGCAATTCACCGGCCTGGGCTCGGTCATGCAACTGCACGCCACCGACCGGCCGCTGCGCAACGCGGCCGACCTGGCTGGCACCGATGACCGCGTCAAGGCCCTGCTGTTTTTCGACCTGCTGGAGCGCGGCATCTTCCTGGCGCGGCGCGGGTTGGTCGCGCTCTCGCTGCCCTTCGGCGATGCGCAGGCCGACGAGTTTGTTGCCGCGCTGGAGGCAGTGGTCGCAGCGCGCAGCTCCCTGTTGCCGGCAGCCGGGTCTGGCATTCCCATCCCCCGTTGACATTTTTTTCATTCCTTTTTTAAACGAGGTTCACCATGCAACACACCATCAATACTTTTCGCCGTGCACTCCTTGCCAGCAGCCTGCTTTTCGCCGGACTCGCCTGCGCGGCCGGCTACCCCGAACGGCCGGTCACTCTGGTGGCACCCTACCCCGCTGGCGGCGCGGCTGATGTACTGGCCCGCATCCTCGGCAAAAAACTCGAGGAGCAGCTGGGCCAACCCGTCGTGGTGGAAAACAAACCGGGCGCCGGTACCGCCATTGGTGCAGCAGCTGTGGCCAATGCCAAGCCAGACGGCTACACCCTGCTCATCAGCTCCAACTCCACCTTCACGCTGAACCCCGCGGTGCAGGCCAAGCTCCCTTATGACCCGGCAAAAGGCTTCGACGCCATCGGCATGGTTGGCTCGGTAGCACTGGCCGTGCTGGTGCACCCGTCGGTGACGGCAGCAAACGTGCCGCAACTGGTGGCCGCCGCCAAGGCCAACCCCGACAAGTTTGTCTACGGCAGCTTCGGCAACGGCACCAGCTCCAACTTTGCCGGCGCAATGTTCAATAACGCCACCGGCCTCAAGATGATGCACATCCCGTACAAAGGCAGTGCGCCGCTGATGACCGACCTGATAGGTGGTCAGATCCCGGTGAGCTTCGACACCGTGGTGGCGGCAGCGCCCCAGCTCAAAAGCGGCAAGATCAAGGTGCTGGCGGTCGCCTCAGCCAAACGCTCCGGCGTGATGCCCGATGTGCCCACCGTGGCCGAGGCCGGTTACCCCGGTTTCGACATGACGGCCTGGCTCGCGCTGGTGGCGCCGCGCGGCCTGCCGGCGGACGTCAAGTCCCGGCTCGATAAAGCACTGGCCACACTGATGGCCAGCCCCGACACCCAGGAAAAAATGAAGGCCGCCGGTTTCGAGCCCGCGTACAGCACCATTCCCGACTGGGCCGGCATGGTCACCGCCGACATTGCCCGCATGAAAACCATCGCCGAACGCTCGCAGATCAAAATAGATTGAAGATGAATACCACTCTCGTCGAAACATCGGCCGTCGAACTGCGGCGCCTGATCGGCAGCCGCCAGCTCTCGCCGGTCGAGTTGCTGGATGCCTGCATCGCACGCATCGAAGCCCTGAACCCGGCCATCAACGCCATCTGCGCCACCGACTTCACCCGCGCCCGCGAAGCCGCGCGCCAGGCCGAGGCGCAGGTGATGCGCGGCGCACCGCTGGGCTCGCTGCACGGCCTGCCCATGGGCATCAAGGACCTGCAGGACACAGAGGGCCTGCTCACCACCTATGGCAACGTGCGCCTGCGCGGCAACGTGCCGGCGGCCGACAACGCGCTGGTGGCACG
>NZ_JBAQYR010000099.1:0-29345 GCF_049790275.1 Polaromonas sp. | reverse complement strand
CTTCAACGCCAGGGACTTTGACGGCCTGCGCGAGATGTTGGGCCAGGATGTGAAGCTGGACCTGGTGGCGCGCCGCAAGCCGATGCAGGCGCGCGGCGGCGAGTACTTCACGAATTACGCCGCCAAGACATACGGGCTGCGCATGACGCCGATCAACGTGGAGGGCCGGCCTGGGCTGTGGGTGGATACCGAAGCGGACGAAGGGGCCGGGGCGCCGGGGTATGTGGTGGTGCTGGCGTTTGCGCAAGGGAAGGTGACGGGGATCAGGGATTTCCGGTATGCGCGGTGGGTGGGCGCAGCTGTTGAGGGCAGTCCCGGGAAGCTTGAATAAGTGGAGTTGCGAGCAACTGCCTGCACGCTAGTCCCAGAACGGCCTGGCCTGTCCGGCAAAGCTGTCGCAAGCCTGCTGGCAGCCCTGCACATGCACCTCGCGGCGGGCGCTGAGCCAGCCTGCGCCGAAGAGGGCGCGCGGGTCGTGGCCCGACAGCCCTTGCCAGGCCCGCAGTGCCGCCACTTCGTCGTGGTAGGTGCCCAGCGCGTCCTGCAGCGGCTTGAGGGCGGTGAGGTAGGCCTCTGACTTGCGCCTTGAAAACAGGGGCTGCGCGAATTCAGCCAGGTAGCGCAGGCGCTTGAGGCGCTTGCGCAATGCGTGTTGTTCGGGCTCGAGAAGAGCCATGAATTGTTGGCCTTGCGCCAGCACCTGCTTGTGCAGCCTGGCAAGGCGTTTGCGCAAGGCTTTTTTGGGTGATTTGTTTTCTGGTTCAGCTTCACTAGAGGCCGCGTGAACAACACCGACCAGGCCCAGCAGCGCCTGCTGAAAGGCCGGTGCGCGTACCGACTCTGCCGCGCTGGGCAGGGCGCCCATTCCGTCATGCCAGTCCAGCGGCGGCCCGCCTGCCGCTTCGATCTGGCCTTGCAGCTTGTGCAGGAGGTAGTCACGGTCGCGGTGCAGGCCCAGCTCGCGGAACACGGTGGCCAGCGGCGCTTCCCATTTGTCACCCTGGTCGCCCCAGCCGCCTGCGAGGGCGCCGAGTTCTTTCAGCGCGGTGCGCAGCCGGCGCAGGCCCACGCGCAACTGGTGGATGTGTTCCTCATCGGTGCAGCCGCCGGCCACATCGCTTGCGTTGGCCAGCACCTGGTCCAGGCAGGCCGCCAGCACGGCAGCAGCCACATTGCGGCTGGAGGCGTGGCGAGGAAAGTGTGGCGGCCTGGCGCTCACAGCGGCGCCGAAATCCTGGCCCGCGGCCAGGCGTTGGCCCTTCATGGACTTGCTCACGCTGCTGAGCCACAGGCCATGCTTGAGGCACCAGTTGCCTGCCAGCGCCACGGCGCCGGCGGGTTGACCCTGCTTGAGTTCCAGCTCCAGCTCGCTCACCGACAGCGACTTGTCGCCGGCGGCAATGCGCCCCCGGTCCAGTGCAAGCTCGACCACTGCGCCGCGCACCCGCACGACCCGGGTCAGGCGGACGATGTCGGTGGTGTACACCAGCGCTAGCCCAGGGAAAGCTTCGCCTGGTTTGAGGCTCAAGGCCTGGCGAATGTTTTCGCCGACCGGTGTGCCGCTGTGGCGCGCCAGGTCAGGCACAGGCGCCGCGTTGGCGCCCAGCGCCACGTTGTGTTCCAGCCGTTCCAGCGGCCGGATGCCGGGCGCCTTGGCTGTCTGCACCCACTGCCGGCCTTCCTTGCGCAGGCGCAGCACCACGCCCTGCGCCGCCAGTGCACCCTCGGGCGTGTCGAAATAACGTGCCTGCAGCCGTTGCTGCGCAACCCGTCCGCGGCGCACGGCGGCTTCTACCGCCTGGCGCCGTGCGGGGGGAATTTCAAACTTGAGTTCGAACTCGGTCATGGTGTGCCGTGTGCAAGGCGGGGCTTCCCATCCTACGCGGCAGGGCGTGCAATGCAAGGTGGGCTCCCGGCTTTTTCTCGCAGTTCATGAAGCCAAATCGGCCTCCAGCCCTTATGTAGCGTGCGCTGCCAGCTATTTATTCGATAGCGTGTGCAGCGGATGCGGGCCAGGCGACTGCTATCTCTGGATAAAGCTTTCGACGCCTCAAGCCCGGCAGGCCTAACGGACCCAGGCAGGGAAGTAGCCCAGTGCGTTCTGCACCGTGCCGTCGTGTGCCGGCACCACCACCAGGCCAGGGTCGCGCTGCATGGCCGCGCGGATCTGCTCGATCGTGCCCTGCGTTCGCGCAGCGTTGTCGTCGACCTTGATGCGTGCGGCCCAGAACTTGGGGCTGCCGTTCGCCAGGGCCGCAGCGCTCCAGACCACGTCGCCCACAAAGAAATACCGCTTGCCCGAATCAACGGTGAGGAAGAGGCCGACCGATCCCGGGGTGTGCCCGTACATCGGCACCAGAACCACCTTGCCATTCCTGTAAAGGTCCAGGCTGCGCTCGAACCCAGCGTAGGGGCGCGGCTCGAAGGCGATGGACTGCCACTGGATGGATGGGCTTCCCACCTGCGAAGGCCAGGCGCCGCCGGTCGTGCCGGCCGGCCGCCGGATCACCTCCAGTTCCTCCGGCGACACCATGACAGGCGTGAGAGGGAAATCGGTGACGCCGCTGGCATGGTCCCAGTGGCTGTGGCTCAGGATGATGCGCGACAGGGGCCCGATCCCCGCTTTCTCCAGCTGCGCCTTGACCGGCGTGACCGGCTCCTCGTATTTGAACAGCGGCCGCATCAGCAGCGGCATGTCCTGCTGGTACTGCTCGGCGATGTTGCTGCCCAGGCCGGTGTCGAACAGGATGAACTCGGCGCCGTGCTTGATCAGCATGGCCGAGAAGACGGTGTCCACCTTCTTCGAAAAGCTGCCGCCCGAGTACACCAGTCCCTCGCGCACCTGGATCGAACCGGTTTTGACAATGGAAAAGCCCACCTCCGGCAGGGCGGCAGGCGCAGGTGGTGCGGCATGGGCGCCTGCCAGGCCTGCAAGGAGCGCCAGAAGGAGGATGAAGGGGCGGAGGAAGTTGGTAGGTTGCATGGTGGGGCACTGTACGGCTTGTCCATGCATCAGGCAAATATTGTTTATATTGTTGCTTGAGATAAAAAAGCTATGAAAGAAAGCTCATGTTCGACCTGCGAGCTCTCCGCTATTTCGTGGCCGCCTATGAAGAAGGCTCCATCACCGCGGCGGCGCGGCGTTGCTTCGTGGCCCAGCCTTCGGTCACCCACGCAATCCAGAGCCTGGAGACGGAGCTGGCCAGCCTGCTGTTCGCCCGTTCCAAAAGCGGGCTGAGCCCCACACCGGATGGTGAGAAGTTGTATGGGCTGGCCACCCGCCTGCTGGCCGAAGCCGAGGCTGTCGTGAACAGCTTTCGCGAACCCGCGGACCAGGAGATCCGCCTGCAGGTGCAGCCGGACATGCACCTGCGCCAGGTCTCAGCACTTATCCGCGCCCTGCATGAGCAACTGCCCGAGGCCAAGCTCAAGCTGTGCCAGGGCGCCGAAGAGGCCGATCTGCGCCTCGTGACTGAACGGGAGGTGGGCGCGAAGGAGTGGTCCGAGCCGCTCTGGGAGGAGGATTACGTGGCCGCCGTCCCGGCTTCGCACCCCAAGCGCTTCAACACCAGCCTGGGCCTGTCGGACCTGGAGGGACTGGCCTTCATCGAGCGCTCCAGTTGCGCGATGAACCAGATGCTGGTCCAGGTGCTGGCACAAGCCGGCATCCGGCCGGACGTGCGGGCCGTGGCCGAGCGTGAGGAGATCGCGGTGGCGCTGGTCGAGCTGGGCATCGGCGTGGCCATTCTGCCCCGCTCGCACTGTGAAGGCGCCCCGGGCGTCGTGGTTCTGCCCCTGCGCGACGCGGAGGGCGCCAAGCGGCGCGTCTGCCTGGCCTGCAATCCGCGTGACGCGGAGACGGTCAAGCTGGTGCGGGCGTTGAAGCGCGCTTTGCGCAAGCCACCGGGGGTATCGCCGGCTTA
This sequence comes from Polaromonas sp., assembly GCF_049790275.1. GTDB lineage: Bacteria > Pseudomonadota > Gammaproteobacteria > Burkholderiales > Burkholderiaceae_C > Polaromonas. The sequence goes on along the minus strand of NZ_JBAQYR010000099.1, from coordinate 25,422 downwards.
GGGCTTGCCCCGGAGTCGGCACCGCAGTTCATGAAGCAAAATTGGCCGCCAGCCCTTATGCGGCGTGCGCGAGCAGCTATTCATTCGATAGCGTATGCAGTGGAATATCTTTCTCCTCCGCCAGCTTGTCCAGCTGCTCACGCGTCTGTGTAAGCATGAAAGCAGCCACAGCTTTATGCGTGGCAGGTTCAAACATGGCGCGAATGTCAGAGGTGGCCACGCCGGCTGCGGCGCACAGTGCAGCGGCAAAGTGAGGCTCCAGCGCGGCCACCGCGGCGCGCCCGTCCTTGCAGGCGTAAACACGGTAGCCGGCATGCGCGCCACCGACTGAACCGGTGGGCTGCGTCAGGCCCCATTGCCGCGGCAGGGCCAGGTAGGCGGCGGCATTGGACAGCGCCACTTCAATGAAGGCGCCCAGGGGGTGCGGATCGCCTGAGCCGGTGTAGGGCGCTTGCCGGCGCAGCGTGGCCTGCAGCACGGCTTCGCTGGCCATCAGCGAGCCGCTCATGTCGGCGTACAGCGTGGGCGGCAGGTTCAGCCCGGTGACCAGGTCGTAGTGGGCCATGTAGGTCAGGTCGTGGCCGGGCTCTTCGCCTAGTACGCCCGGCGCACCGACGATGGCGACGTGCGAGAGCGCAGGGTAAAGGGAGTGGATTTTTTTCCAGCCCAGGCCCAGCTTTTCAACGGCCGACGGTCGAAACGAGGTGAGCAGCACATCGGCTTTTTCAAGCTCGCGGTGCAGCACCTTCTGGCCGGCTTCGCTTTTCAGGTCGGTTGTCAGCACCTTAACGCCTTCATGCAGCTGCGCATAAGCCGGCTTGTTGTAAAGGCCCATGGGGTCGCCCGCAGGCGGCTCAAGCTTGACGCAGGTGGCGCCCATCTGCCGGCAACGCATGAGCGCGGCGGGGCCGGGCAGGTTGAGCGCCAGGCTCAGGACGCGTACGCCCTGGAGGGAGGGAAGGGCAGCGATTTTGGCGGCGGCAGAGGAGGTCATCTGGGTGGTGGATGGTCGGGGGAGGAAGGGGCGGAAAGCGTCCGGATGCAATTGACCTTACCAGACTTTGCTGCCGTGGCGAGGAAGCTCTTATTTTGTAAAAATTTATGTTTTACAGAAATTAATTATTGTTTTGCAGATATTTAACGCGCACAATAGACGCCTCACGACACAAGAGGTGACCCATGAAAAACGCATTCGCCGCAAGCACCCTGACACGCCCCGACGTGCAGCGCCTGAACAGCGCCTTTGCCTGGGTTTGTGCCTCGCTGGCCGTGGCCTTGCCGCTGGCCGTGTTCTACCAGCTGGTGACCACGCCGACCGAGGGCTTGCTGCTCCGTGCGGGCGTCAACGTGTCGGCGCTACAGGCGGCCATGCTGGAGGTGGAGCTGTGGCAACGCATGCTCGCGTTGGTGCTGGGCATGGTGCCGGTGTGTTGTGCCTCCTATGGCCTGGTGTGTGCCATGCGCTGCTTCTCCGGTTTTTCGCAAGCCGAATATTTCAGCGTGCGCACGGTGCGTTACCTGCGCGGTTTCGCCGCCGGCGTTTTTGCGTCGGTGGTCACCGGCCTGTTTGCTTCGATGCTGATCTGCGTGGTGCTGACGGCCGGTGCGCCGGCCGGGCAGAGGGCGCTGTCTTTCGGCCTGGGCAGCAACGAACTGCTGACGCTGCTGTTTGCCGGCATGGTGTGGCAGATCGCCGCCGTGATGGGCAAGGCCGTGGCCCTCGCGGAAGAGAACGCCCAGTTCATTTAAGGCTTGTCCTGTGAGCATCGTCGTCAAACTTGACGTGATGCTGTCGCAGCGCAAGGCCAGGTCCAAAGACCTGGCCGCCTACGTCGGTATCACCGAAGCCAACTTGTCCCTGCTCAAGCAGGGCAAGGTCAAAGGCGTGCGTTTCGACACCTTGCTGAAGATCTGCGAGTTTCTGGATTGCCAGCCCGGCGACCTGCTGGTGAATGTGCCTGATGGAGGCTCTTTAACCCGTTAGCAGGCCGCGTAACGCCTGCGCCCCGACTGCGTCAGGCGCCGAAATCGAGCGGCAGGCCGACGTAGTTTTCAGCGACCGAGCGCGCGCCGGTCTCCGAGTGGACGATGTAGTCCAGCTCGGCGTCCTGCAGCTTCTGGCCGATGGGGCCGTTTTCCGGGAAGTGGTGCATCAGGTTGGTGAACCACCATGAGAAGCGCTCGGCCCGCCAGATGCGCTTGAGGCAGCGTTCCGAGTAGGTGTCGATGCCGGCTTCGCTCTTGTCGGCGTAAAACTCGATCAGCGCGCCGGACAGGTACTTCACATCCGTGGCGGCGAGATTCAGGCCCTTGGCACCGGTGGGCGGCACGATGTGGGCGGCATCCCCGGCGAGGAACATGCGTCCAAAACGCATGGGCTCGGCGACGAAGCTGCGCAGCGGGGCGATGCTTTTTTCGATGGACGGGCCGGTGACGAGTTTTTCGCGGCCGCCCGCGTCCAGGCGCAGGCGCAGCTCGTTCCAGAAGGCGTCGTCCGACCAGGCTTCGACCTTGTCGGTCAACGGCACCTGCAGGTAGTAGCGGCTACGCGTGTGGCTGCGCTGCGAGCACAGCGCAAAGCCGCGCGTGCTGTTGACGTAGATGAGTTCGTGGTGCACTGGCGGTGTGTCGGAGAGCACGCCCACCCAGCCGAAGGGGTAGATTTTTTCGTATTCGGCCACCGCGCCGTCGGGCACGCTGGCGCGGCAGACGCCGTGAAAGCCGTCGCAGCCGGCAATGAAGTCGCATTCGATCTCATGCGTCTGGCCGTCTTTTTCGTAAGTCACACGCGGCTTCTTCGTGTCGAAGCCGTGCACGGCCACGTTGCCGGCTTCATAGATGGTGGTGAGGCCTGCCGCCTGGCGCGCATCCATCAGGTCGCGGGTGACTTCGGTCTGGCCGTAGACCATGACGTTTTTGCCGCCGGTCAGGCGGTTCATGTCGATGCGGTGACGTTCACCCTTGAACAGCATGTCGAAGCCGCCGTGCACCAGGCCTTCCTGGCGCATGCGTTTGCCGACACCGGCTTCGTCAAGCAGGTCAATACAGACCTGCTCGAGCACGCCAGCGCGGATGCGCCCAAGCACGTAGTCGCCGCTCTGGCGTTCAACAATAACCGCGTCGATGCCGGCCTTGTGCAGCAACTGGCCGAGCAGCAGGCCGGAGGGGCCTGCACCGATGATGGCAACCTGGGTACGCATGTCTGTCTCCATTTCGTTTTTACTGAACAGCTAGCGTATTCGCCGCTCCCGGGGACGGCCAGATGGCCACGCGCGCCGTGTGCGATCTCCACGCCATTTGTGCGATGATCGCGCAATGAGCAGCCAACCGACCCCTTCTGTGCAGACGAACGGCTTCCTGCAGGCCGGCAAGCCGATCGCCAAAGCCGACCTGATTGAAGGGATGGCCAAAGGCATGGCGGTGCTGGAGAGTTTTGACACGCAGCGCCAGCGCCTGAACGCCACGCTGGCCGCGTAACGCGCCGGCATCACGCGCGCGGCCGCGCGCCGCCACCTGCTGACGCTGGCCTACCTGGGTTATCTGGAAACCGACGGCAGCTATTACTGGCTGGCGCCCAAGGTGCTGCGCTTTTCGGGCAGCTACCTGGCATCGGCGCGTTTGCCGCGCGCCGTGCAGCCGACGCTGAACCGCCTGGCGGCGCAAACCCAGGAGTCGTTTTCGGCCAGCGTGCTGGACGGTGACGAAGTGGTGGTCATCGGGCGCAGCGGTTACGAGTGGAAAAGCGGTGCGGACGGCGCCGTGCGTGTGCTGGCCTACGGCCTGCACCTGGGCGCGCGGCTGCCCGCGCATGCGACATCCACCGGGCGCGTGCTGCTGGCAGCCAAGCCCAAAACCGCGCTGACGCAATGGCTCAAGGGCCGCACGCTGCCGCGCTTGACCACGCGCACCATCATCGACATCAAGCAGTTTCGGGCGGTGATCGAACAGGTGCGGGTCGACGACTGCTGCCTGGCGGCGGAAGAGCACGAGCTTGGCGTGCATGCGCTGGCGGTGCCGCTGCGCAACATGCAGGGCAGGACGGTGGCCGCGCTGAATGTGGTGGCGTCGCCGCAGCGGCTTTCGGCACAGGCGATGCAGCGCGACTTGCTGCCGCTGCTGTTCGACGCGGCGAGGGAGCTGCGGCCGCTGATGTAGCCGGTCAGGTAATCACTAGGTGCCTGGCGTGCGTGCCGCCACTAGAATTTGCAGATGGAAGCCAAAACCAAAAAGAGCGAGCTGACCCGCAACGCCATCATCGATGCGGGCATCGACATTGCCGTTCGTCATGGATTGGGTGCGGTGACGGTTCCCAGCCTGGCTGAAAAGCTGCAGCTTTCCAACAGTGGCGTGTTTTCCCGGATCGGCTCCATTGAGGCCTTGCGCATTGCCCTGGTTGATGAATATGGCCGGCGCTTTCTGGCTGATATTTTTTTTCCCGCGCTAAACAAGCCGCATGGGCTGGACAGGCTCAACGCGATGGTCGAGACATGGATCCGAAAAATATGCAGCGGGGATGGCAAGAGCATGGCTCTGTTTGAAGTCACTGCCCTGTCCATGGACCAGGCCGCGCAGGAAACGCGAGAAATCCTGGTGGGCAATGTGCGCGCGTGGCGCGGTGTGATGATGCGCACCATCACCCAGGCCATGGAGCGGAACCAGCTCAAGGAAGACATCGATCCGCAGGCGCTGCTGTTCGAGATTCACTGCCTGGTGCTGGGGGCCTTGTACGAATACCGCATCATGAACGATGCGAACACGACAGACATCGCCGTTGCCTCGTACCGCGCCCTGATTCGGCGCGTGAGCAAGCACGCCGGACAAGGGTGACGCCTGCGCCCTTCAGTGGGTGTCTGCGACGGAACTCGTCTCCCGCCAGTGCCCGCCTGTAAGAGGGTCCAAGCCTTTGATTTTTCTCTCCAGCAGCGGCAGGCAAACGCTGGCGACCCAGTCCCGGGTGTCCCGGTCAGTGCTTGTGCTGCGCCGACCAGGGTCCGCAAAGTACGCGAGGGTGATGTTTTCAAGGCGGGGCGTCATTTCGTCGGCCACCCAGTCGAGGAAGTCGGAAGGGACCTTGGCCGCATTTTTCCTGACGAGGTCTGCAACCAGCTCGTCCAGTACGTCCACGGCCAAGAGCACACGCTTTCGGGAAGAGGCCAGAACAGGGGCTCCCAAGGCCGGCCGGCGGCTTCCAAAGTTAAGGAACTTTGAGGTGCGCCGAGCCGAAGGCCGCTGGGGACCGGTTCGTAACGCGCTGGCGGCCGGCACAGAGGCTCCTAGGACATGATCCTGCCGTCACCCGACAGGATGCCCAGGTCGACATAGCGGGAGCCGACACGCGCGGTGGTGCCGCTGTAATCGATCTGGAAACCGCCAAGGTCGAAATTACGGATGCCGGCGACGGCCTGGCGCAGTTTTTCCCGGTCGGTCGCACGGCCGCTACGCTGAAGGGCTTCGGCCATGACCCGCGTGTTGATATAACCCTCCAGGCTGCCTGTGGTGAAGCGCTCTTCGCCGGTGGCGCGCATCGCGCCCTGGTATTCGCGGATGATCTGGTGTTTGGAGCGGTTGGGCTCGGGAAACACCATCGTGATGGCTACACCGCGGGCGCTGGTGCCCAGCTGGCGGACGCCTTCTTGCGTCAGGGAGGGGCTGATGCCCGCGATGGGCATGCTTGGCGAAACCTTGCGCAAGGCGGCCACGAGCCCGGTGGTGGCGGCGCCCGTGGTGGCCAGTACCACGGCAGAAGGAATGGACGCCACGGTTTGTGCTGCCACGGCATCGGTATTTTTTCCGTCCACGGACAACGCGAACGGGCCCAGCACATTGATGCCGGCTTTTTTCAGCAGCGCCATCATTTCTGCGGCGACTTCCTTGCCGTAGGCGTTGTCGGCGTAGACGAGGGCCGGGTTCTTGATGCCCATGGAGGCGACGTTCTGCACCAGCCGCTCAATTTCATCGCTGTAGCTGGCGCGAATGTGAAACACGTTGCGCAATCCGCTGGTGCGCAGGCTGCTGGCACCGGTGAGCGGTGCCAGATGGACCAGGCCCGCGGATTCAATCAGGGGCGTGATGGCGGCATTGTTGGCGGTTCCGAGGCAGGACATCAGGCCCACAATGGCCGGGTTGGCCGCCAGTTGCTTGATGTTTTCCACGCTGCGCGCGGGCACGTAAGCATCGTCCAGGACCTCCATTTGAAGGGGACGGTCGTGGATGCCTCCCTTGGCGTTGATTTGCGCCAGCGCTGCTTTCACACCTTTCTGGTTTTCCAGGCCAAACGCGCCAAGCGGCCCGGTCATGGCGGCGGTGCTGCCGATAAGCCAGGCATTTGGATTCGCAACAGCATGCGAAATTCTGGAGGAAAAAAGCGAAGTCACGCCCAGTGCGGTACCGGATGCGATAAATTGGCGACGTTTCATGAGGGGCTCCGCTAATACGTTAGTTTTGGATCGAGAGGCAATACAGGGGAAATACAGGCAAGCGTGGGTAGTTTAGATAGCTTTCCCATGAATTAGCATGATGATGCGAAAAATCAGCCTGAAATTGTGACTTTTTTACCATCAGCCGACCTGGAGGACGTGCCAACCCGGTTCCCCTGGGATGTTTCGATGTTTCAAAACCCTGCAAGCTTGTTAAGCGGTGGGGTTGCAGGGACGCGGCTTGAAACGCCCGGTTTCCCGCGCCTGCAGGCGGCAAGGCAAGTGGTCCACTGCTGGCGCCGATCACGGGCAGGGACGGCCGCGCTGTCAAACGCCCAGGTATTGGGTCAGGAGTTCAGGCCGCGCATGCAGCTCGGCCGAGCTGCCTTCAAACACCACTTCGCCCTTGACCAGGATGATGTTGCGGTCGGTGATCTGGGTGACGTGTTTCCAGTTCTTGTCGACGATCACGCTGCTGATGCCGCTTTCGCGGATCACGCCGCAGATGCGCCAGATCTCGCGGGCGATCAGGGGTGCCAGGCCTTCGGTGGCCTCGTCGAGGATCAGCACGTCGGGGTTGGTCATGAGCGCGCGGCCGATGGTCAGCATCTGCTGCTCGCCGCCGCTGAGCTGCTGGCCGCCGTGGCCCAGGCGCTCCTTCAGGCGCGGGAAGGTCTCCAGCACGCGTTCGTAGGTCCAGTCTCGTTGTCCGCGGGTGCCGGCGCGCGCCGCCATCTTGAGGTTTTCGACCACGCTGAGGTTGCCGAAGATGCCGCGGCCTTCGGGCACGTAGGCAATGCCGAGCTGGGAAATTTCATAGGGCGCGCGGCCCGCCATCGGCTTGCCAATGATGTCCACCGTGCCCGAACGTGGCTTGACCAGGCCCATGATGCTTTTGAGCAGGGTGCTTTTGCCCATGCCGTTGCGGCCCATCAGGCCTATGGTTTCACCGCGCGCGACGGAAAAATTGACGCCGCGCAGGATGTGGCTGGCGCCGTAGTAGGTGTGGATGCCTTTGGCATCGATCAGCAGCTCGGCCATCAGTTTTCTTCCCCCAGATAGGCAGCCTGCACACCGGCATCGGCGCGTATTTCTGCAGGAGTGCCGGTGGCGATCACCTGGCCGTTGACCATGACGGTCAACTGGTCGGCGAGCGTGAAGACGGCGTCCATGTCGTGTTCGACCAGCAGGATGCCGTGGTCGGCCTTGAGCTTGAGCAGCAGGGCGACCATGCGCTCCGCTTCCGCCACGCCCATGCCGGCCAGCGGTTCGTCGAGCAGCAGCACCTGCGGCTCGGTCGCCAGCGTCATGGCGATCTCCAGCTGGCGCTGCTCGCCGTGGCTGATGGTTCCAGCGATGGCGTTCTTCCGATTTTCAAGGCCGGAGAGCTCGATAGCCCTTTCTGCACGGGCATTGATAGCTGCAAAATCAGTAGCACGGCTGAGCCAGCGCGCGGCATGCGGCTGGCGCGACTGAGCGGCCAGGCGCACGTTGTCCCACACAGAAAAGGGCAGGAAGATGTTGGTTTTCTGGTAACTGCGACCCAGACCCTGGCGCGAGATTTTCTCGGGGTTCCAGCCGGTGACATCCTGGTCGCCCAATTGGACCGAACCCGAGGTCGGCGGCAGGTCGCCCGACAGCAGGTTGGTCAGCGTGGACTTGCCGGCGCCGTTGGGGCCGATGACGGCGTGGATGTGGTTGCGCAGCAGGTCCAGCGAAACGTCATTGACAGCAGCCAGGCCGCCGAAACGTTTGGTCAGGTTTCTTGCTGAAAGGAGTATTTCACTCATTGCCAGCTCCCCTGCGTTTGCCAAAGCGCTCGACCAGCCCGAGGATGCCGCGCGGTGCAAAGGTGACCAGCAGCACAATGAACAGGCCCATCCACAACTGCCAGTGTTTGCCGAGATTGACGCTGCCGACCTGTGGCAGGTCCTTGAAGACATGCAGCAGGTATTCGAACGCGAAGGCGCCGACGATGGCACCGGCGAAATTGCCCATGCCGCCGAGGATGACCATCATGATGGCGTGCGCGCTCATGTGAAAACCCATGAGTTCGGGGTTGATGTAGCCGGTTTGCGTGCCCCACAGGTAACCGGCCAGGCCGGCCAGTGCGCCGGCCAGCGTGAAGGCCGTGAGCTTGTAGCGGAAAGTGCCGAAACCCATGGCGCGCATGCGGTGTTCGTTGACACGTATGCCGGCCAGCGCACGACCGAACGGGCTCCACAGCAGGCGGCGCAGGAAGACGTAGACGAGCAGCAGCACAGCCAGCGTGAAGTAATACAACGTGCGTTTGTTCTCGAGGTCCCACCATGCGGCCGGTACCCAGCCGAACAAGGCGACATCGGGTTTGAAGTTGATGTACAGGCCGTCGGAGCCGCCCAGCACCTTGTTGTCGAAAAACAGGAAGAAGACCATCTGCGCAAAGGCCATGGTCACCATGATGAAGTAGATGCCGTGCGTGCGTACCACGAAAAATCCGATGATGAGCGCGCCCAGCCCGGAGGCCAGCACGGCCAGCGGCAGCGTCCACCATATGCTGACCGCCTCGCCTTGCGGCATCAGGAAAGCCAGCGCATAACCGGCCAGGCCGAAGTAGGCCGCATGGCCCAGCGAGACCAGGCCGGTGACGCCCAGCAACAGGTCCAGGCTCATCGCAAAAATCGCCATGATCATCATGCGGGTGACCATCTGCACATAGAAATCGGTGCCGGTGAACGGAAACGCGACCAGGGCGACCAGCCCGAGCGCCAGCGCCACCTGCACGCCGCGCGGCAGGACTTCGAGATTGGCTTTCATCATTGCGCCCCCACGCTTGTCACTTCGTGTATTGCGCTGCCCCCCGAGGGGGCCGCTGCGCCTGCGGGCCGGCAAAGCCGGACCCGCGGCCCCTGCTTGAGCATGCGGGGAGATGCATGAACCCTTACGCTGTTCGTGTTGAGTTTCATTGTTTAAACAGGCCTTCAGGCTTCCACAAAAGAACGGCCGCCATCAACATGTAAACCAGCATGCCGGCCACCTGCGGCAGCAGCACCTTGCCGAAGGTATCAACCAGCCCGACCAGCAGGGCGGAAATGAGGGCGCCGCGCACGGAGCCGATGCCGCCTATGACCACCACCACAAAACACATGATCAATACCTGCGAGCCCATGTTGGGATAGACGCTGGCAATCGGGGCGGCAATCATGCCGGCCACGGCGGCCAGCGTGACGCCGAGTGCGAACACCACCGCATGGATCAGCTTGATGTTGATGCCCAGCGCACCGGCCATGTCGCGGTTGAAGGCACCGGCGCGGATTTTCATGCCGAGCCGGGTTTTGGAGATCAGGATGTACAGGCCCACGGCCAGGGCGATACAGACACCGGACATGAAGAGGCGGTAGACCGGGTAGGACAGGTTGTCAGTCAGCGGAATCAAGGCGCTGAGCAGTTCGGGAATGGCCACTCCATGCACGTCGTCGCCCCAGAGGATGGAACGCAGCTCCTCGAAGATGTAGATCAGGCCGAAAGTCAGCAGCACCTGGTCGAGGTGATCACGCTGGTAGAAGTGGCGAAACAGCAGCCATTCGAGTGCCAGCCCGAAAATGGCCGACAGCGCCGCGCCGCCGAGTATGGCCAGCGTGAGGCTGCCGAAATAGGCACTGAGCGACCAGGCGAGGTAGGCGCCCAGCATGTAGAAGCTGCCGTGCGCCAGGTTGACCACGCCCATGATGCCGAAGATCAGCGTCAGGCCGGCGGCCAGCATGAACAGCAGCAGGCCGTACTGGACGCTGTTGAGCAGCTGGATGAGGAAGTTGGCGAGATCCATGGCCGAGCTTCAGGCCTGCCTGCGGGTGAGCAGCAGGAGCCCGCCCATGAGCGTGAACAGCCCGCCGGAAACGCGATTGAACCAGCGCACGGCGCGGCTGGAGCGCAAAAGTGGCGCAATGCGGGCAACGCCCAAAGCGCAGCCGCTCAGAACGCTGAACTCGAAGGCCATGAAGGTCAGCGAGAGGATGGCGAACTGCGGCACGAAAGGCGCAGCCGGATTGAGAAACTGCGGAAAGAAGGCAGCGAAAAAGAGCACGGCCTTGGGATTGCTCGCCCCGACCAGGAAGCCCCGAAGAAAAAATGAACGGCGGGGCGCCTCGCTCACACCTGCATCGGTTCGCAGCACGGCGGCGTCACTGCGGAAAGTTTTGACGCCAAGGTAAATCAGGTAAGCCGCGCCCAGCACCTTGGCCACCGTGAAGGCGGCTTCAGAGGCTGCCAGCAGCGCACCCAGGCCCAGGGCTGACAGCAGCATCACACACAACACGGCGCTGACGCTGCCGGCCACCGAAGTCATGGCCTTGCGCGGACCATGATTCAGCGAGGTCGTCATGCACATCAGCATGGTCGGGCCTGGCGTGAAGATCAGCAAGGCGACGGCCGCGAGGTAGAGGAGATAGGTGGTGAGGGTCATGGAGGGGAAGATAGCATTGCGACAAGACAGCAAGCACGCGCCGTACCAGGCGGGTCAAAAAGGGGCCGGGCGTGTAGCGATATGCCGCGCGACCCGGGGACTCTTAAACCAGGCAGGGGCCGCGGGTCCGGCTTCGCCGGCCCGCAGGCGCAGCGGCCCCCTCGGGGGGCAGGGAGCTACGCGAAGCGAGCGACCGTGGGGGCTCAACTCATTTTGCAACCGGCACCGGAATCGGCCAGCGCCTTGGCGGCTACGCCGAGCACCTTGTTTTCCTTGTTCTCGACGACGCGCAGGTAGATGTCCTGCACCGGGTTGTGCGCCTTGCTCATGGTCCACTTGCCGCGCGGGCTGTCGATCACCGCGGACTCGAGCGCCTTGTACAGCGCCGGTTTGCTGTTCAGGTCGCCCTTGACCGCATTGGCGCCCTGCACCAGCAGCAGGCCGGTGTCGTAGCCCTGCACCGCATAAACGTCGGGCTGGCTGCGGAAGGCCGTGGCATAAGCCAGGCGGAAGGCCTTGTTGCGCGGCGTGTCCAGCGAGTCGCTGTAATGCATGGTGGTGATGATGCCGTCGGCCGCGGGGCCCGCGGCGTCGAGCACGCCTTCGGTCAGGAAGCCCGAGCCGTACAGGGGAATCTTGCCCTTCAGGCCGGCCGCAGCGTAGTCGCGGATGAACTTGGCAGCGCCGCCGCCGGCGAAGAAGCAGGCCACGGCGTCGGGCTTGAGTGCGGCGATTTCGGTCAGCAGCGCCTGGAATTCGACGTTGGGGAAGGGCAGGCCCAGCTCCTTGATGATGGTGCCGCCGGCTTTGGTGTAGCTCTCCTTGAAGCCTTCGAAGGCTTCGTCACCGGCTGCGTACTTCCAGGTGATCCAGACGGCTTTTTTATGGCCCTTGGCCATCATGGCCTGGCCCAGCGCGCGGGTTGGCTGCGAATTGGTGAATGACGTGCGGAACACGTTGGGCGCGCACAGGCTGCGTGTTGCGGCATGCACACCGGCGTTCGGGATCAGGCTGAGCACGCCGGAGTCGCGCGCCACTTTCTGGATGCCCATCTGCACGCCCGAGTGCACGGTACCGACCAGCACATCGACCTTGTCGCGCTGCACCAGCTTGCTGGCGTTTTCAACACCCTTGGATGGCTCGGATTCGTCGTCCACCTTGAAGTATTCGATCTCGCGGCCACCGAGCTTGCCGCCTTGCTGGTCGATGGCCAGGCGGAAACCGTTTTCAATCGCCACGCCGAGCTGCGCAAAGGTGCCGGTGTAGGGCAGCATGAAACCCACGCGCACCTTGCCGGACTGTGCCCGCACCACTTGAGGGAGCAGCAGGCCGGTGGAAGCCGCGCCGATGACGGCGGCACTCTGGCTCAGGATCAAACGACGTGAAGGAAGGCGTGAGGTCATGGAAAACTCCTGGTTGGGACTGAACGGATAGCGCCGGAAGCCTTTGATGGTAACGGTGCGGTGCTGCGAAAACCCTAGTGAAAAACCCGAGATTGAAGGTTGAATTGTTTATGTTTAAAGCAATTACCCTGCCAGCTTGCCGGCTTGAACAGCCGCCTGGCGCAACTTGAAGCGCTGGATCTTGCCGGTCGCTGTTTTCGGCAGCTCGGTGACGAACTCGATCCAGCGCGGGTATTTGTAGGGCGCCAGTTGCTGCTTCACATGCGCCTTCAGCTCGTCGGCCGAAGCTGCTTGCCCGGGCTTGAGCACCACAAAGGCCTTGGGTTTGACCAGCTGGTCGGCATCGGCCGCGCCTATCACCGCCACTTCGAGGACGGACGGATGTGTCATCAGGGAAGCCTCGACTTCGAAAGGAGAGACATAGATGCCGCCGACCTTGAGCATGTCGTCGGTGCGGCCGCTGTAGGTGTAGTAGCCGTCGGCGTCCATCGTGTACTTGTCGCCGCTGCGTGTCCACTCGCCGGCGAAAGTGGACTTGGTCTTCGCGCGGCTGTTCCAGTACATCAGGGCCGAGCTGGGCCCTTTTATCTGCAGCTCGCCGATCTCGCCGGTGCCGCATTCGCTGCCGTCATCGCCGACGATACGCAGCTCGTAGCCGGGCACGGCCTTGCCGGTGCTGCCGTAACGCACTTCACCGGGCCGGTTGCTCAGGAAGATGTGCAACATCTCGGTGGAGCCGATGCCGTCGAGAATTTCGCAGCCGTAGTGTGCGGTCCATTTTTTGCCGATCTCGGCGGGCAGGGCCTCGCCGGCGCTGGTGCAGACGCGCAGCTTCAGTTCCGGCTTCTGCGGCCGCGCCGGATCCGCCAGCAGGGCGGCGTATAGCGTGGGCACGCCATAGAAGATGGTGGGCTGGTGCTTTTTCAAGATGCCGAAAACGTCGGCCGGGGTGGGCCGCGCGGGCAGCAGCACTGCGGTGGCGCCCACACTCATTGGAAAGGTCAGGCCGTTGCCCAGGCCATAGGCAAAAAACAGCTTGGCCGCTGAATAGACCACATCCGACTCCTGGATGCCGAGCACGCCGCGGCCATACAGCTCGGCGGTCTGGATCAGGTGGCTGTGCAGGTGCACCGTGCCCTTGGGGGTGCCGGTCGAACCGCTGGAATACAGCCAGAAGCAGGCCTCGTCGGCACAGGTGGGCGCTACATTTTGGGTAGCTGTCTGCGCCCGCGCCATCTGGGCCAGGGTTGCGTGGGGTGCTGCATCTTCGGCGCCCGCAACGATGACGCTGCGCAGGGTCGGTATCCGGCCTAACAGTGGTTCAAAGGCGGGCAGCAGGGCTTTGGAGACGATGAGGCCTTGTGCACGCGAGTCGCGCAGCATGAATTCGAAGTCAGGCGTGGTCAGCAGCGTGTTGGCGGCGATGGGCACCACACCGGCCAGGATGCAGCCCAGAAAAGCCACCGGCCACTCGACGGTGTCGAGCACGGCCAGCAGGACGCGGCTTTCGGGTGCAAAGCCCTGGGCGCGCAAGGCGTTGGCAAAACGGTGCGACTGCTCCGTGAGTTCGCCATAGCTCAGGGTGGCGCCGCTGACGGCGTCAATGAATGCGACCTTGCCGCTGCGGCCGGCATTGCGTTCGAGCAGGTCGTAGGCCGCGTTGTACTCGCGGGGGATGTCCACGCGGGGCGGGTTGACGCTGTGGTCGGCGCGGCTCAGTTTCATCAATAGTCTCCGGATGCTCTGGTTTTTATAGCCGCCTGCGCCCGCTGCGCAAGGGCTGACGGCTTGTTTCTCTATGAAAGTTCAGGCGGCTTCGGTGCTGGGTGTGCTGCTCAGCACCAGGGCCAGCCATTCGCGGCACCAGGCGGCGCCTTCGGTCTCGGGCATCGTGCCGGCGCTGGCGTCGTGGATCCAGACGTCGCCGATGCGCTGGGCGCCCAGCCCCTGCAGGCGTTCGTCGAATTTCTTGCCGCCGAAAGCAAAAGTCTGCTGGTAGGTGCGGTCGCCCAGGGCAATCACGCCATAACGGACGTGGCCGAGGAACTTCGGCTGGCTGTCGAGCGAGTCGTACAGCGCACGAGCGTTGTCCGGCACGTCCCCCTGGCCATAGGTGGAAGAACATATGAGATATATTGCATCTTCTTCGACGGCAGTGTCAAAGACGCTGATGTCCAGGCCGTCCATCAGCTGGACATCAATGTCCGGGACCAGATCGGCACAATCCATCTGGATCGCTTGCGCCACATAGTCGGCCGTGCTGGTCATGGTGCCTACAAGAATTTTCAGTTTCATTAAGGTCTCCGAAAAAAGATGCAATAAACTGCTTGACGCGTTATTGATGTGAAGTATACTGCAATCTTGATCTAGCGCAAATACTTTTTGAAAAAGTGATGTCCGATGCAAGCCATGTCTGAAACTGAAGCAAAAGCCACCCTGGCCGAACTGGGCGCCAGGGTGCGTGCCTGGCGCGCCCGCCGCGGCATGACGCGCAAGGCATTGGCCGCCGACTCCGGCCTCAGCGAGCGTTTCCTGGCCGATGTGGAAAGCGGCAAGGGCAATGTCTCCATCAATTCGCTGGAAGCCGCCGCCCGCGCGCTGAACATCTCCATACTTGAACTGCTGCAGGACGCGCCGCGTCCGGCGCTGGCGCGCGTGCATGGCCTGCTGGGCCGGCTCGACGACACGCAGCTGGACCAGGCGTACACGCTGCTGGGTAGCACTTTCGGGTTGAGCGAGACACAAGGCCGTGAACAGCGCATTGCGCTGATCGGCCTGCGCGGCGCCGGCAAATCAACGCTGGGCCTGAAACTGGCGACCGAACGCGGCGTGCCTTTTGTCGAGCTGGACCGCGAGATCGAGCGCGAAGCCGGCACCAGCATGAACGAAATTTTGCTGCTGCACGGGCAGGCCGGCTACCGCCGCTACGAACGCCGCGCACTGTTCCGTATTGCCGAGGACCATGCCGACGGCGTGGTCATGACCACTGGTGGGAGCATCGTCAGCGAGCGCGAAACCTTTGACCTGCTGCAAAGCCGCTTTTACTGCGTCTGGCTCAAGGCCAGCCCGGAAGAACACATGGCGCGTGTGGTGGCGCAGGGCGACATGCGGCCTTTCGACAGCACACGCGGCGCCACCAGCGAGGCCATGGAAGACCTGCGCCGCATCCTGGCCAGCCGCGAAGCCTTGTATGCGCGTGCCGATGCGGTGGTGGACACCGCGGCAAGAACCCTCAAGCAAAGCCTGAAAGACCTGGAACGCGCCGTTCCGCAGGCTGCCAGTAACTGAAACATAGACATAGGAGATATCCCCCCATGAATGCCATGACCGAACCGCTGTTGTTCAAACAGGTGATTGAAGGCCAGGAGCGCGAGCTCGTAAGCTTCGCCACCCACCCGACCAAATACCAGCACTGGACGCTGAACGTGGAGGGTGATGTGGCCCGTCTCAAGCTCGACATCAACGAGGACGGCGGCATCAAGCCCGGCTACAAGCTCAAGCTCAACAGCTACGACCTGGGCGTGGACATCGAGCTGCACGACGCCATCAACCGCATCCGTTTTGAGCATCCGGCCGTCAAGGTGGTGGTGTTCGAATCCGGCAAGGAAAAGATCTGGTGTTCGGGCGCCAACATCTACATGCTGGGCCTGTCCACGCACGGCTGGAAGGTCAACTTCTGCAAGTTCACCAATGAAACCCGTAACGGCCTGGAAGATTCCTCGCGCCATGACGGCCTGAAAGCCATCGCCGCTGTCACCGGCGCCTGCGCCGGCGGCGGCTATGAGCTGGCCCTGGCCTGCGACCGCATCGTGATGGTGGACGACCGCGCGAGTACCGTGAGCCTGCCCGAAGTGCCGCTGCTCGGCGTGTTGCCCGGCACCGGCGGCCTGACCCGCGTGACCGACAAGCGCAAGGTGCGCCGCGACCTGGCCGACATCTTCTGCACCACCAGCGAAGGTGTGCGCGCCGACCGCGCGAAAGACTGGAAGCTGATTGACGCCTGCGCCAAGCCGCAGCAGTTCAGTGCCTTGCTTGCTACTGAAATAGAAGCGCTCCGCGCCCAATCCACAAGGGCTGCAGCCTCAAAAGGCATTGAACTGACGCCCCTCAAGGTGGTCGTCGACGATGCCGGTTACCACTACAGCGTGGTTGATGCGCAGGTGGACCGCGGCAACCGCATTGCAACCATCACGGTCAAGGCACCTGCTGTCGCCATTGAATCCACGCCGCAAGCCATCGAGGCGGCCGGCGCCAGCTGGTACCCGCTCAAGCTGCAGCGGGAACTGGACGACACCATCCTGAACCTGCGCACCAACGAGCTGGAAGTCGGCACCTGGGTCATCAGGACGCAAGGCGACGCGGGGCAAATCATCCGCATGGACGAGGTGCTGGCCAAACTCAAGGACCACTGGCTGGTGAAGGAAACCACGGGTGCATTGCGTCGCACCCTGGCCCGCATCGACGTGACCAGCCGCTCGCTGATTGCGCTGGTGGATGCCGGCTCGTGTTTCGCCGGGACCTTTTATGAACTGGCGCTGGCCTGCGACCGCATCTACATGCTGGACCTGCCGGATTCGCCCGATGCCGCACCCACGCTGCAATTGAGCTCCGCCAACTTTGGCTGGTTCCCCGCCGTCAATGGCTTGACGCGGCTGCAAACCCGTTTCTGCGAGGACACCGTCACCATCAAGCAGCTTGAAAAGCTCGGCGACAGCAAGCTGCGCGCCGACCAGGCGCTCGAACTCGGCCTGGTGACCCTGAGCCCGGACGACATCGACTGGGATGACGAGATCCGCATCACGCTGGAAGAACGCGCATCCATGTCGCCCGACGCGATGACCGGCATGGAAGCGTCGTTGCGTTTCCCTGGCAAGGAAACCATGGAAACACGCATTTTTGGCCGCCTGTCGGCCTGGCAGAACTGGATTTTCATCCGCCCGAATGCGGTGGGCGAGGACGGTGCCCTGAAACTTTTTGGCACCGGAAAAAAAGCGAAATTTGACTGGAAAAGAATCTGATTCCCCCCGAAGCGCCTGCGGCGCCTCCCCCAAGGAGGCGGCCACCAGCGGCCCGGCAGAGCCGGTTCCGCGGCGGCCACTGGCCTTGGTAAACATACTTACCTGATGGAAGAACGACATGAGCACCATTGACCTGCAAGCCCTGATCCCCAACAACGTCAACCTCGGCGAGAACCGCCAGTTGCAGCGCGCCCTCGAGCACTGGCAGCCGGCCTTCATGAGCTGGTGGGATGAAATGGGCCCGAGCGACTTCAACGCCAAAGAGGTGTACCTGCGCACCGCCGTCGGCGTGGACGCTTCCGGCTGGGCCAGCTACGGCTATACGCCCATGCCCGATTACCGCTGGGGCATCTTTCTGGCGGACAAGGAAGAAAACCGCAAGATCGGTTTTGGCGACCACATGGGCCAGGATGTCTGGCAGGAAGTGCCCGGCGAGTACCGCAGCGCCTTCCGCCGACTGATCGTGACCCAGGGCGACACCGAGCCGGCGTCCGTCGAGCAGCAACGCCTGCTGGGCCACACCGCCCCCAGCCTGTACGACCTGCGCAACCTGTTCCAGGTCAATGTCGAAGAGGGCCGGCACCTCTGGGCCATGGTCTACCTGCTGCACGCGCACTTTGGCCGCGACGGCCGCGAGGAAGCCGAAGAGCTGCTGACCCGCCACAGCGGCGACGCCGACAAGCCGCGCATCCTGGGCACCTTCAACGAGCCCATGGACAACTGGCTGAGCTTTTTCATGTTCACCTATTTCACCGACCGCGACGGCAAGTTCCAGCTCAAGAGCTTCGCCGAAAGCGCCTTTGACCCGCTGGCGCGCACCACGCGTTTCATGTTGACCGAGGAAGCCCACCACATGTTTGTCGGCGAGACCGGCATCGGCCGCGTCATCAAGCGCACGCTGGAAGTCATGAAGGAGCTGGACACCGACAACGTCGATACCCTGCGCAAGGCCGGCGTGATCGACTTGCCGACCGTCCAGAAATTCATGAACTTCTGGTTCACCTCCTCGCTGGACCTGTTCGGCTCGGAAGCCTCATCGAACGCGGCCAACTACTTCAGCAACGGCATCAAGGGCCGGCCCGATGAAGCCAGGTTCGCCGACCACGTCGAGCTCGAAACCGAAATGACCATCCAGGTGCCGGATGGCAAGGGCGGTTTGAAGAACGAAACCATTTCCACGCGCAACGGCATGAACGAGATCACCCGCCTGGAATACGTGAAGGACTGCAATGTCGGCGTGACACGCTGGAACATGGCCATCAAGCGCGCCGCTGTGGACTTCGAACTGAGCCTGCCCAATTCACGTTTTCGCCGCAGCGTCGGCGCCTGGTCGGCCGCCCACACCGATCCGCAGGGCAACCCGATCAGCGCCACTGAATTTGAAGCAAAAAAGGACGTCTGGCTGCCGACCGACGAAGACAAGACCTTCATCCACAGCCTGATGCAGCGCGTGACCGAGCCGGGCAAGATGGCCGGCTGGATCGCGCCACCGGACCGCGGCATCAATGCCAATGCCGTCGAGTACGAATACGTCAAACTTTGAGCCTGAATGCAAAAAGCCCCGAACGCGCATGCGTTACGGGGTTTTTTGATGTGTCAGCCGATCAGGGCGCCGCGTTCCTTGAGCAGCTCCCGCAGCAGCGAACGGTGGCAGCGTGCCTCGTTCTCGCAGTAGCAACCCATCGCGAAACTGGTTTGATGTGAGAGCGCAGCCAGCAAGTCGAGGTTCCGGCTGGCGTCGGCTTCTGCCATTTCGGAGCGGTACTTCCTGCTGAAGGCGGCCCAATCCTTGTCGGTTTCCACCGACTGGCCCAGTTTCATGGTTTCCACGCCGGGTGCGAGGTTGGGGTACCAGACGTCGTACCAGTCCTGCGACGCAAATTCCGTCTTGGGTACACCGCGCGGCGGCCGCCGTACCGTGCCTATACGCAGGCCTTCTCCCTGACTACGGGGTGTACCCAGCTTCACAATTTTTATTGCCATGAGAATCCTTTCAGCATCGACGTTTGACGCCATTCTGAACGGTTTTGGCGGGATGACGGACGGTCGTGGTGTGGTGTTGACCTCAACGGCCCCACTCAGTGGTCTGCCCGGAGGGGATCGAACCCCCGACCCTCAGCTTAGAAGGCTGATGCTCTATCCAACTGAGCTACGGGCAGAAATGCGGATACGGCGAATGTAAACGCAGATGCGAAAAAAGCCCACAGAAGCGGGCTTTTTTGGATGATTTCATGGTCGGAGTACAAGGATTCGAACCTTGGACCCCCTGGTCCCAAACCAGGTGCGCTACCAGACTGCGCCACACTCCGACAAGTCCAAGATTATAGCCCGAAGAGTCAGGTGTTTCCGGCTCCCTGGAATTATTTCAGGGGCTACGGATATTGGTGCTCCGATTTAGCGCTTCAGGTACTGCGTTTTGCCGAACAGGATGTCGCGTGCCCTGTCGTCGGTGATGGGGCGGCGCAGGTCGGCCAGCACCCTGGCGCCGCGCTGCACGGCCGGACGCGCGCCCACCAGGTCAAACCATTTTTTCAGGTGCGAGTAGTCAGCCCAATCGATGCCGTGGTTTTCCCAGTTGCGCAGCCAGGGGAAGATGGCGATGTCGGCAATCGTGTATTCATCGCAGGCAATGAATTTGCTTGTGCCCAACTGCCTGTCCATCACGCCGTAGAGGCGCCTGGTTTCGTTGGTGTAGCGGTCGATGGCGTATTCGATTTTTTCCGGCGCGTACTGGCGGAAGTGGTGGGCCTGTCCGATCATGGGTCCGACGCCGCCCATCTGAAACATCAGCCACTGCAGCGTCTGGAACTTGAGCCGGTCGGTACCGGGCAAAAACTTCCCGTTTTTGGCCGCAAGGTAGAGCAAGATGGCACCGGATTCGAACAGGGCGATGGGCTGGCCGTCCGGGCCCACAGGGTCCACCAGGGCGGGGATCTTGTTGTTCGGACTGATCGCCAGGAACTCGGGCTTGAACTGGTCTCCGGCGCCGATGTTGACTGCAATGGCTTCCCAGTCGTGCCCCAGGCGCAAGCCGCACTCTTCCAGCATGGATGTGCACCTTGTGGCCGTTCGGCGTGGGCCACGAATAAACCTTGATCATCGCGCTTCCTTTTCAACATATGATGTTTGCTGGACTTTAAGAGAAATCCTGGAACCATGTTTGATCGCCTGAAAAAAGTCTTTGCACGAAGCGAGACGCAACTGCCGCAAGCAGTGCCTCCCGATGCGGTGTCGGAGTGGGCGGGCACGCATGGCTTCAGTTACTCCAGCCAGGGCAAGGGGGCCGGTTTTGTATTGACCGGCAAGGTGCGCGGCAAACCCTGGAAACTCGAAAGCGGGGCGGCATCACGCGACTACATCGTGGGTGAGGAATTGCGTGCACGTGCCGCACTGGGCATCAATGAAGATGCAGCGGTGCTGATCATGAACCGGCCGCTCAAGGAGTCTCTGGAAAAGCGCGCCTACGCCATTTATACGGACACACTGCAGACCACAGCTGCCCCTGGACTACCGGAGGAAATGCGCTGGCTCGCGATGTACGAGGAGTTTGGCTGGAGCAGCGTGGTGCCCGAATTCTGGGAGCGTTATGCGGTGCTGGCTGACCGGCGTGACAACGCGCTGGCCTGGGTGGACAACAACCTGGCGGAAATGCTGCTGCACTGGCCCGAGCCCGGCCCGGATCCGACAACGCCATTCATCCTGATGCTGCTGCGTGGCAAGGCCTACCTGCGCATGCAGTACAGCCCGCCCACCATCGCCACGCTGCAGCATGCGGCCATTGTGTACACCAGTGCGTGTGATGCGGCGCTGGCTGGCCTGTCCACCGACATTCCCCTGTAGTTTCAAGACAAATCAGGCTCAAGCCCAGCAGGGACGGGCGCCACCAGCTACTCTTTTAATAGCGACCCGGCGACCCGCCGCTTCTGTTCGGTGCGTCGTTTCAGCTGCCGCGCGTGATCGGCATCTCGACTTCGCGGGGCATCGCCAGGTGTTTGGCCAGTTCCAGCTTGGCCAACGAAGCACGGTGCACTTCGTCGGGGCCGTCGGCCAGGCGCAGGGTGCGCTGGTGCGCGTAGGCATAGGCCAGCGGGAAGTCGTCCGACACGCCGCCACCGCCATGCGCCTGGATGGCCCAGTCGATGATCTGGCAGGCCATGTTGGGCGCCACGACCTTGATCATGGCGATTTCGGCCTTGGCAACCTTGTTGCCGACGGTGTCCATCATGTAAGCGGCCTTGAGCGTCAGCAGGCGGGCCTGGTCGATCATGCAGCGCGCTTCGGCAATGCGCTCATGCCAGACCGACTGGCTTGCGATGGGCTTGCCAAAGGCGACGCGCGTGTTCAGGCGCTTGCACATCAGTTCGAGCGCGCGCTCGGCAATACCTATGCTGCGCATGCAGTGGTGGATGCGCCCGGGGCCGAGGCGGCCCTGGGCGATTTCGAAGCCGCGGCCTTCGCCAAGCAGCATGTTGCTCACGGGCACGCGTACATTGGTCAGGCGCACTTCCATGTGGCCGTGCGGTGCGTCGTCGTAGCCGAAAACATTCAGCGGCCGGACCACGGTGATGCCGGGCGTGTTGGCCGGCACCAGGACCATGGACTGCTGCTCGTGGCGGCCGGCTTCCGGGTTGGTCTTGCCCATGACGATGTAAATCGCACAGCGCGGGTCACCGGCACCGGACGACCACCACTTCAGGCCATTGAGCACATAGTCGTTGCCGTCGCGCACGATGCTGCACTGGATGTTGGTCGCATCGGACGAGGCCACTTCAGGCTCGGTCATCAGGAAGGCCGAGCGGATCTCGCCCTTGAGCAGGGGTTCGAGCCAGCGGTCCTTGTTGGCTTCCGAGCCGTAACGCTCGATGGTTTCCATGTTGCCGGTATCGGGCGCTGAACAGTTGAATACCTCGGCAGCAAACACCACGCGGCCCATGATTTCGCACAGCGGCGCGTATTCAAGGTTGGACAGGCCTTCGGGTGCCCGTGAGGAATGGGGCAAGAACAGGTTCCACAGGCCTGCGGCACGGGCCTTGGGTTTGAGTTCCTCGATGAGGGTGGTAGGAATCCAGGCGTTGCCCCTGGCGCGGTTTTCGGCAATCTCGCGGAAGAAACGCGCTTCGTTCGGGTAGATATGCTGGTCCATGAACTTGAGCAGGCGGGCCTGCAGTTCCTGTACCTTGGGGGTGTAGTTGAAATCCATGGATATCTCCTTGAGTGATCGTTTTCGTTAGCTGGGTAACCAATTTTCCGCCGGGCCGCCCCAAGGAAAATTAGCCCCTTTGCGTGGTGACAGGGGCAGCGCAGTACGCGAAGCGACAAGCGTGGGGGTCATGTCTGCATCTGGCTTTTTTGTGCAAAGTCCCAAGCCATGCGTGCCAGCGCAGGGGCACCCTTGGCCGAGGCGACGGCCTGGGCGCTGGCCGCGGTGCCGGCCTCGACCCGTTTGGCTATGCCCTGCAAAATCGCTGCCAGCCTGAACAGGTTGTAGGCGAGGTAGAAATTCCAGTCGGCCTTGATCTGTTCGGGGCTGGCAAAGCCGGTGCGTTCGCAGTACAGGCGGATGTAATCGGACTCCAGCGGAATGCCCAGACTGGCCACATCGAGCCCGCCTATGCCGCGGAAGGCGCCCGGCGGTATGTGCCAGGCCATGCAGTGGTAGCTGAAGTCGGCCAGCGGGTGGCCCAGGGTCGAGAGCTCCCAGTCCAGCACGGCCAGCACGCGCGGCTCGGTCGGGTGGAACATCAGGTTGTCGAGGCGAAAGTCGCCGTGCACGATGGAGACCATGCTTTCATCGCGGGCACTCGCCGGAATGTTCCCGGGCAGCCACTTCATGAGCGCGTCCATCTCGGGGATGGGCTGGGTGATGGAGGCGGTGTACTGCTTGCTCCAGCGACCGATCTGGCGTTCGAAATAATTGCCCGGTTTGCCATAGTCGGCCAGGCCCCGTTCGGCGAACTTCACCTTGTGCAGTGCGGCAATGACGCGGTTCATCTCCCGGTAGATATCGCCGCGCTGGGCATTCGTCATTCCCGGCAAGGCCTGGTCCCAGAGCACGCGGCCTTCGACAAATTCCATCACGTAGAAGGCACGGCCGATCACGGCCTCGTCTTCGCACAGGCAATCCATTTTTGCCACCGGCACGTCGGTGCCCTGCAGGCCGCTCATGACCTTGAATTCGCGTTCCACCGCATGCGCCGAAGGCAGCAGCTTCGCCACTGGTCCCGGCTTGGCGCGCATCACGTAAGCGCGTGACGGCGTGAGCAGCTTGTAGGTGGGGTTGGACTGGCCGCCCTTGAACATTTCCACGCTCAGCGGTCCCGCAAAACCCGGCAGGTTTTTCTCGAGGTAGGCACTCAGCGCCACGACATCAAAAGCGTGCTGGGCCGAGACCTCGCGGGTGCCCAGGAAATGGTCAAAATTGCTCATCGTTTCACTTTTCCAGATCAGCTTCAGAGATACGCATCAAGGCTTCGCGGTTGCGCACCACCAGGCCGCCCGGCTCGATGCGGATCGCATCCTCGCGCTCCATGGCCTTGAGTTCCTGGTTCACGCGCTGGCGCGAGGCGCCCAGCAACTGGGCCAGCTCTTCCTGCGCGAGCTGCAGGCCGATGCGCACTTCGCGGCCATCGCTGAGGCTGCTCACGCCATAACTGCGCACCAGGTGCAGCAGCTGCTTGGCCAGCCGTGCGCGCAGCGGCAGGGTGTTGAGGTCTTCCACCAGGCCGTAAAGCTGGCGGATACGGCGCGCATGCAGGCGCAGCATGGCTTCGTACAGTTCCACGTGGGCGGCCAGGATTTTTTTGAAGTCGGCCTTGGCCACGCAAAGAATGGTGGTGTCGCCATGCGCATAGGCGTCGTGCGTGCGCCGGTCGCCGTCGAAGATCGCCACGTCGCCAAACCAGATGCCGGGTTCCACATAGGTCAGCGTGATCTGCTTGCCCGAGATGGAGGTCGAGCTCACCCGCACCGCACCCTTGGCGCAGGCAATCCATTGCTCCGGCGGATCGCCGCGGGCGGCGATCAGTTCGCCGTCCTTGAAACGTTGGACGTAAGCGCATCGGAGTATGTCGTGCCTGAGTGAAGGAGATAGGGATGAAAACCATCGGCCACCGTTGATGGCCTCTCTTTCGTCTATCGTAAGAATGGGATCGTCCATAGCCTGTCTTTTGAGTGACTCACAAGACTTCTATTGTCGCGCCAGCGACGGCCTGGCGCGCGTCCGGCTGTCGCATCGGTGTCCTGGCTCAGGCCATGGCCGGAGGCAGCCGCGGCGCGTGCCGCCTGCTTCACTCGTAGGCGGGAGGGCGCTTGTCGAGAAACGCCGCGATACCTTCGCCGCCATTGGGGTGATGCAGGTTGCGCACGAAATGCGCGCGTTCGGCGTCCATTTGCTGGCTCAGGGTATTGGCCTGCGCGTCGTTGATGAGCTCCTTGATGCTGGCCAGTGTATTGGGTGCACGCGCGTTGAGCGTATCGGCCAGTTTGAGTGCTTCGTGGAGCGCGTCACCGGCAGTCACACTGCGGTTGACCAGGCCCAAGGCATGCAGCCGCGGGGAGCCTATGCGTTCGCCGCACATGAGTAGTTCGGTGACCAGGGCGCGGGGCAGGGCACGGCTGAGCGCCCAGCTGCCGCCACCGTCCGGCGACAGGGCCACACTGCTGTAGGCCATCACAAACACGGCATTTTCGGCCGCAACCACGAAATCGCAGGCAAGTGCCAGCGAAAACCCGGCACCGGCGGCGGCGCCTTCGACGGCTGCAATCACCGGCTTTGGAAAAGTGCGTATCGAATCGATCCAGCTGTGCAGGCTGTTGATGCTCTGGGCCTGCACGTCGGCCGGCAGCTCCCGGTTGCCCTGCAGGCGGCGCAGGTTGCCCCCGGCGCAAAAGTTGGCGCCTTCACCAGTGATGACCACGCTGCGGATCTCAGGATTGTTTTCGGCGGCGTTCAGCGCTTCCACACCCTGGGCATAAATCTCCGGCCCGAGCGCGTTCCTGAATTCGGGATTGCTGATCGTCAGGACAAGGGTCTGGCCCTCACTGGTACTTTTGATTGCGCCTGCCATGTCAGTTTTTCCAATCCAGCGAAATGGGGAAGAGGCAGGGAATAAATCCCCGTGCAAGTGGGCGCCGCGGAACTGGCT
>NZ_JBAQYR010000098.1:0-53270 GCF_049790275.1 Polaromonas sp. | reverse complement strand
CCCCGAGGGGCCGCTGCGCCTGCGGTCTGGCAAAGCCAGTCCCGCGGCCCCTGCTGGACTGGATCGGGCAGGGCGGCGACTGGAGTGAACGCTTGAACCAGGCCGCTGCGCGCTTTTGCTCCAGCGGTCTTTTAATTTGTGTAGAACATGGTCGCCTGAACTTCTTTCATCATCATGAAACTCACGCATTCCAAAGCTGTACTGCTGATGATCGCGATCACCCTGATGTGGTCGATTGCGGGTGTGGTGACGCGTCATCTTGAGTCGGCAAAAAGCTTTGAAGTGACCTTCTGGCGCAGCTTTTTCACGCTGTTGTCGCTGCTGGTCATCCTGCCGCTGTTCCAGGGCAGGGAGGTGTTCACCAGGATTCGCCGGGCCGGCCGCTTCCTGTGGCTGTCCGGTGTCTGCTGGAGCATCATGTTCACCGCCTTCATGCTGGCATTGACGATGACCAGCGTGGCCAATGTGCTGGTGACCATGGCACTGGGTCCTTTCCTCACGGCCCTGATCGCCCGGGTGTTCATCGGCCACCGCATTCCGCCCCGCACGTGGGTGGCCATTGCCGTGGCCGGTGCCGGCATCGCGTGGATGCATGGCAGTCAGGTCAATCTGGGCGGTGGTGCGGCGCAGTTTGCCGGGACCCTGGTGGCTCTGTTGGTGCCCATGGCTGCGGCTGTGAACTGGACTGTGGTGCAGCGCAGCCAGGCCCACGGCGAAAAAATCGACCTGGTACCGGCCGTGCTGGTGGGCGCCGTGATTTCCTCGCTGCTCACCTTGCCGCTGGCCTTTCCGTTTGCCGCAACGCCGCACGACATCGGCTTGCTGGCGCTGCTGGGCCTGGTCCAGCTGGCGATTCCCTGCGTGCTGTCGGTCGTTTGTGCTCGCGTGCTGAAAGCGCCGGAGATGGCCCTGCTGGCGCTGCTGGAAATTATTTTCGGCATCCTGCTGGCCTGGGTGGGTGCCGGTGAGGTGCCTGCGGCAAGTGTCCTGACCGGCGGCATGCTGGTCATTGGAGCGCTGGTGATCAATGAACTGATGGGTTGGAGACAGAGAGCATGAACCAGGCAACACAGATACCCGGCCACAGCGATATCCTGGCCGAAGTGCGCGGGCAGGTCGGCTTCATCACCCTGAACCGGCCCAAGGCGCTCAATGCGCTGTCGCTGCAGATGGTGCGCGATCTCGCGGCAGTGCTGACGGCATGGCGCGATGACGCTGCCGTTGCTGCCGTGGCGATCCGGGGCACCAACAAGGCTGGGCGTCCCGGCACCCCGGAAAGCCTGTTCGGTGGCTTTTGCGCCGGTGGCGACATCCGCTTTTTCCACCAGGTGGCGTTGGCCGGCGACCTGAATCCGCTGGATGCTTTTTTCACCGAGGAGTACCGTCTCAACCACCTGATCCACCACTACCCCAAACCCTACATCGCCTTCATGGATGGCGTGGTGATGGGTGGCGGCATGGGCATCAGCCAGGGTGCGAAGCTTCGCATCGTGACCGAACACAGCAAGCTGGCCATGCCGGAAACCAACATCGGGCTGTTCCCCGATGTCGGCGGCGGCTATTTCCTGAGCCGCTGCCCAGGCAGCGCCGGTGAGTACCTGGCACTGACCGGCGCGGTGATCGGTGCCGCCGAGGCGCTGGCTTACGGCCTGGCCGATATCCAGTTGCCCGTCGCCAGCCTGCCGGCCTTGTGGGAAGAGCTTGCTTCAACAGCAGATGCGAATCAATGGATTGCTACCAAATTAATAGCTGGTGGCGCGCGTCCAGAAAGGGCTGACGGCTCATTTGATTCATATTTTTGCCTGGCACGGGTGAAACACATCGTCGATGCCTTGGAAGCCGCGAAAGATGATGACTGGGCGCAGAAAACCGCTGCCGCCTTGCGCAAACGTTCACCGCTGATGCTGCATGTCACGCTGGAGCAGATCCGGCGCGCCCGAAGCATGAGCCTGGGCGACGATTTGCGCATGGAGCGCGATATCGTCCATCACTGCTTTCATTTGCGGCCCGGCGCTGCGAGCGAGACGGTCGAAGGCATACGCGCCCTGGCGATCGCCAAGGACTACACGCCGAAGTGGCAGCCGGCCCGGATTGAAGACGTCAAGCCGCAAATGGTGCAGGCTTTTTTTGCCAGCCCCTGGACGGCAGAAACGCATCCCCTGCGCGACCTTTCCTAGAGCTGCTGGTACACCAGCTCGGCCAGGCGCATCAGCTCTTCGCGCGCAACCGGGCCGCTCAGGGCATAGCCGAAACCCTGGTCTGTCCAGTAAAACGCGGGGACCGGGCCGTCGGCGCTGTAACGAAAGGCGGTTTCCGCGCTGGCCGGCTTGCCTGTCGCAGGACTGCCATCTAGCGCACCCAGGTACAGGGTCACGCGCACGCCCGAGCTGTTCTGGAACATGAACTGTGCACGGGCGCCGGCATCGCCGGGCAGCAGCCGGCCGCCCACCAGTTCATAACCCTGGCTGGCCAGCAGCGGCACCTTGAGGGGTTTGCCCAGGCGTTTGGACAGCCACTGCACCAGATGCTCCTGCTGCGCCGCGCCCACTTCCACCGGGTGGCGCACCTCCGGTGCAAACACGACATGGGCGAGTGCGGCCTGGTGGGCAAAGGCCTGGCCGGTGCGTGCTGCGTTGCCCGCGGCATACGGGGCCGCGCTGCCCAATTGCCCATGCGACGTCCAGCCCACGGCAAAGGCCAGCAGCATGCCGGCGGCCATGCCGCCCCAGCGCCACCACGGATCCAGCGCTTGTCGCTCGCGTGTGCTGCGCTGCACGGCCGCCAGCAGGGTTTCAGGAATGGGTTCGTCCAGCAGTTCGCGGTGCAGGCCGCGCAGCGCCTCGTGCTGGTCCTGCCAGGCCTGCAGCGTGTCACTGCCCGCAGGGTCACCCGCTGCGCGCGCCAGTGCCGCTGCCCGCTGTCCGGCCGTCAGTTGCCCGTCGACCAGCGCATTCAACTCGTCGTGGGTCAGGGGAGAAGTCCTTGAAAAATCCATGGCAGTGGGTTTATTGGAGGCGCCGCAGGGCGGAAACAGGCCGGGCGCTGTTCGTCGTCGGCTGGGTCTGCGCCGGCTTGTCCATCAGTTCACGCAGGCGGCTGCGTGC
Source organism: Polaromonas sp. (assembly GCF_049790275.1). Classification (GTDB taxonomy): domain Bacteria; phylum Pseudomonadota; class Gammaproteobacteria; order Burkholderiales; family Burkholderiaceae_C; genus Polaromonas. Next base: position 50,166 of record NZ_JBAQYR010000098.1, on the reverse strand, counting down.
CCGGGACAGGCGCGACATCACGGTGCCCAGAGGCACGCCCACCACGCGGGCGACCTGCTCATAACTCATGTCTTCCAGGCTGACCAGCAGCAGCACGGCACGCTGGTCGTCCGGCAGCCGCAGCAGGCAACGCTGAAGGTCCAGAGCCTGGTCCTGCCTGGCGTCGGGTGCGGCCAGCGTGTGGGCCAGCTCATCGACGTCGAGCGCAGGGCCGGCCTGCATCTGGCGCGCCGCACTGCGCCGCTGGTTCATGAACAGGTTGTGCATCAGCGTGAACAGCCAGGCCCGCAGATCAGACCCTGCCGTCCAGAGGCGCCACTTGCTGCAGGCGCGCTCCAGCGTGTCCTGCACCAGGTCGTCGGCGGCCCAGGCATTGCCGGTCAGCGCACGTGCGTAACGCCGCAGCCCTGGAATCTGCGCAACCAGCTCAGTGCGGTCCATGGGCCAGGGCGTTCAATGGCCTGGAATCAGGGTTTGACGACGTGCCAGACGTTTTGCACGCCGTCGCCGGTCTTGTCGCCGGCCTTGGTGTCCTTGATCCAGTAATACAGCGGCTTGCCCTTCATGGCCCACTGCTTCTTGCCGTCGTCGCGCGTGATCACCGTGTAGTCGCCCGAGGCCTTGTCCGTTTCGACAGCCATCAGCGGCGGCCAGTTGGTGGCGCAGGGGCCGTTGCAGACGGACTTGCCGCTGCCCGTCACATCACGGTCAAAGGTGTACAGCGTCATGCCGTTCGGGCCGACCAGTACGCCGTCGGCGACTTTGGCGGGCTGGCTGGACATGGAGGCGCAAGCGCCAAGGAACAGGGTGGTGGCGAGGGCGGCGGTGATCAGGAATTTCATGAGGTGCTCCGGAAAATGTGGTCAGGCAGACGATCTCTGCAAACGGATAAACACCCGGGCAGGCCGGTTTATTCCCTGCAGTCCCAAAAAAACCAGGCGCTTGCCTGGCGCGGGTGTCAGCGGCTGCGCGACTTCATCGCGCGCTCGACTTCCCGTTTGCCTTCCCGGTCCTTGATGGTGTCGCGCTTGTCATGTTCACCCTTGCCCTTGGCCAGGCCGATCTCGCATTTGACCTTGCCTGCCTTCCAGTGGAGGTTCAGCGGCACGAGGGTGAAACCCTTTTGCTCGATTTTGCCGATCAGGCGCCGTATCTCGTCCTTGTGCATCAGCAGTTTTTTGGTGCGCACCGAGTCCGGCCGCACGTGGGTGGAGGCTGTGCCGAGGGGATTGATCTGGCAGCCGATCAGGAACAGCTCCCCGTTGCGGATCACGACATAACCGTCGGTCAGCTGTACCTTGCCCTCGCGCAGCGACTTGACCTCCCAGCCTTCGAGCACCATGCCGGCCTCGAAGCGCTCTTCAATGTGATAGTTGAACAGCGCTTTTTTGTTGTCGGCAATACGCACTGCAGCGGCGGCAGCTTTGGGCGTCAGGTTGATCGCGGGCTTGCCCGCGGCTTTCCCGGAAGAGGCGGCGGCCGGTTTTTTGGAGGATGCTTCTTTGGTGGCCATGTATGGAAAGTAAGGGCAGCGCCGGCTAATACAATCGAGCGCAGCCCATGATTGTATGAAAACCGTTCACAAGTCCGTTCTGATCTGGTACAGCGCAGCCGAAATGTTCGCCCTGGTCACCGATGTCGCCAGCTATCCGCAGTTTTTGCCGTGGTGCGACCAGGCCGAGGTGGTCGAGGAAGATGCGCGGGGCATGACAGCCAGGGTCGGCATCGCTTTTGCTGGCATTCACCAGAGTTTCACTACCCGCAATACCCATGTGGAGGACCGCAAGGTCTCGCTCAAGCTGGTTGACGGGCCTTTTTCAAGGCTGGATGGTGAGTGGGACTTCAGTCCGCTCGGTGACGGCACCCAGCGTGCTTGCAAGGTGGACCTCACCCTGCGCTATGACTTCGACAACGCCGCACTCGCGGCGCTGGTGGGGCCGGTGTTCGACAAGATTGCCGGCAGCCTGGTCGATGCCTTTGTCAAAAGGGCGGCCCAAGTGTACGGCGAGGCCGAGGCCTGAGCCGGGTGAGTGCGCTGGCCATCACACTGCTGTATTCGCCGGCACCGCGGCAGGTGCGGCAATGGGATCTCAGCTTGCCGGTTGGCAGCACCGTGGCGGAGGCCATAAGGGCCAGTGGCGTCCTGCTGGAATTTCCGGAGCTGGCAGAAGGCCGTCTGTCGATCGGCATCTGGGGGCGCAAGACGAGCTTGCGGCAGCTGTTGCAGCAGCGGGACCGGCTCGAAATCTACAGGCCTTTGAGAGTGGACCCGAAAATTGCGCGGCGCGAACGCTTCAACAAGCAGGGTGTGAAGAAATCGGGGCTGTTTGCCAAAAAGAGGGCAGGAGCAAAAGCCGGTTACTGAGCAGCGAGGACGGACTTAGTTGCAGTCCCTGTCAACAATCGCCTGGACGCGTTTACTCTCAGCTGCGCGCGCATTGTCGTCCATGATTTCACGTTCACCTTTGGCGTTGGTGGAGGCGACCCGGACACCGGATTGAAAAGTAGCCAGTCCCTTTTTGGCCAGTTCGCAATTGGCAGTTTTGGCTTTGGCCACCTTTTCTTCTTCGGCCTTTTTCTTTGCAGCTTCCTCTTCCTCGAGCTTTTTCTTCTTCGCTTCGAGTTCAGCATCCTTGCCCGAAATTTTCGGGACATTGGGTTTAGCGGCTGTCACCGTGGGCGCAGGAACTTCCGTGACAGCAGGGGCCACACTGGCACGGCCACCGCGTCCGCCGGGTTGCTTGAGGATGTCCTTGTCCTGGATGTCTGCCGGTGGCGGGCGGTCACTGAACACCTTGCGGCCATCTTTGCCTATCCACTGCCACTGGGCGGCCGCGGACAGGGCGAAAGCCCAGCCGGCAAGGACGAGGACAAGGTGTTTGGGCGTGATTTTCAGTTCCATGAGATCAGTGTACCGTTTGCGCCCCTTGAAGGCGAAGAAGCGAGGGTTTGGCCGTGGCCTTTTTGTAACGCGGCAGGGCGCCCTCCAGGCGCTAGGGTTTGTACCGACCGGCGCGGGTACAATCGTGTTTTTGGAGCCATCCCTATGCGCCTACTCGGCAAAGCGCTCACCTTCGACGACGTATTGTTGGTGCCAGCGTTCTCCCAGGTCCTGCCCAAGGACACCTCGCTTTCCACCCAGTTTTCAAGAAACATCCGCCTGAACCTGCCCCTGGTTTCAGCCGCGATGGACACGGTCACCGAAGCCCGGCTGGCCATTGCCATCGCTCAGGAGGGCGGCATAGGCATCGTCCATAAAAACCTCACGGCGCAGCAGCAGGCTGCCGAAGTGGCCCGGGTCAAGCGTTATGAGTCAGGCGTGGTACGCGATCCCGTGGTCATCACGCCCGAGCACACCGTGCTCCAGGTCCTGCAACTGTCGGAGCAGCTCGGCATCTCCGGCTTTCCGGTATGCGACGGCGGCAAGGTGGTCGGTATCGTGACCAGCCGTGACCTGCGCTTTGAAACGCGTTACGACGTCAAGGCGCACCAGATCATGACGCCGCGCGAGAAGCTGATCACGGTCAAGGAAGGTACGTCCGCCGCCGAGGCCAAGGCCCTGCTCAACAAGCACAAGCTCGAGCGCCTGCTGGTGGTCAATGACGATTTCGAGCTCAAGGGCCTGATCACCGTCAAGGACATTACCAAGCAGACCAATTTTCCGAATGCCGCGCGCGATCCTTCGGGCCGACTGCGCGTGGGCGCTGCCGTCGGCGTGGGTGAGGGCACGGAAGAGCGGGTGGAGGCGCTGGTCAAGGCCGGTGTGGACGCCATCGTGGTGGACACTGCCCACGGACACAGTCATGGCGTGATCGAGCGTGTGCGCTGGGTCAAGAAAAATTATCCGCAAGTTGACGTCATTGGCGGCAACATTGCCACCGGCGCCGCCGCATTGGCATTGGCCGAGGCTGGTGCCGACGCGGTCAAGGTCGGCATTGGCCCAGGCAGCATCTGCACCACCCGCATCGTGGCTGGTGTGGGCGTGCCGCAGATCATGGCCATCGACAATGTGGCCATGGCGTTGCGCGGCAGCGGCGTGCCGCTGATTGCCGACGGCGGCATCCGCTACAGCGGCGACATCGCCAAGGCGATTGCCGCGGGCGCCGGCACGGTGATGATGGGCGGCATGTTTGCCGGCACTGAGGAAGCGCCCGGCGAAGTCATTTTGTTCCAGGGCCGCAGCTACAAGAGTTACCGCGGCATGGGCAGCATTGGTGCCATGCAGCAGGGCAGTGCTGACCGCTATTTCCAGGAAGCCACCACCGGCAACCCGAATGCCGACAAGCTGGTGCCCGAGGGCATTGAAGGCCGCGTGCCCTACAAGGGGTCCATGGTCGCCATCATTTACCAGATGGCCGGCGGCCTGAGAGCCAGCATGGGTTACTGCGGTTGCGCCACGATTGAAGATATGCGCAACAAGGCCGAGTTTGTCGAGATCACGACCGCCGGCATACGCGAGAGCCATGTCCACGATGTGCAGATCACCAAGGAAGCGCCGAACTACCGCGCGGACTGACCTCTTCATCGGGTCGAGGCGTCTTTAGAGGCGCCTTTTCTTTTTTTGCCTGAAACGCCTCTCATGCAGCACCAAAAAATCCTCATCCTCGATTTCGGCTCCCAGGTCACCCAGCTGATCGCGCGGCGCGTCCGTGAAGCCCATGTGTTCTGTGAAGTCCATCCCTGCGACGTGACCAGCGACTGGGTGCGCGAGTATGCGAAAGACGGCAACCTCAAGGGCATCATCCTTTCGGGCAGCCATGCCAGCCTGTGGGAAGACGAAACCCTGCGTGCGCCTGGCGCGGTGTTCGAGCTGGGCTTGCCGGTCCTGGGTATCTGTTTCGGCATGTATGCGATTGCCCATGCCCTGGGCGGCAAGGTCGAAGGCGGGCACAAGCGCGAGTTCGGCTACGCCGAAGTCCGTGCCCGTGGCCACACCAAACTGTTTGACGGCATCCAGGACTACACGACCCCCGAAGGCCACGGCATGCTGCATGTCTGGATGAGCCATGGCGACAACGTGACCGAGATGCCGCCCGGCTTCAAGCTCATGGCGTCCACCGACTCCTGCCCGATTGCCGGTATGGCTGACGAAGAGCGCAAGTATTACGCGGTGCAATTCCACCCGGAAGTCACGCACACCACCCAAGGCAAGGCCATCCTCGAGCGCTTCGTGCTGGACATCTGCGGCACGCGGCCCGATTGGGTCATGGGCGACTACATCAGCGAGGCGGTCGAAAAAATCCGCCAGCAGGTGGGCAAGGAAGAAGTCATCCTCGGCCTGTCCGGCGGCGTGGATTCGTCGGTCGCCGCCGCCCTGATTCACCGCGCGATCGGCGACCAGCTGACCTGCGTGTTTGTGGACCATGGCCTGCTTCGCCTGAATGAAGGCGACATGGTGATGGACATGTTTGTTGGCAAGCTGCACGCCAAGGTCATTCGCGTGGATGCGGCCGACCAGTTCCTGGGCCACCTCAAGGGCGTGAGCGAACCCGAAGCCAAGCGCAAGATCATCGGCCGCGAGTTTGTGGAGGTTTTCAAGTCCGAGGCGGGCAAGCTCAAGAACGACCAGTCGCGCCATGTGGCCTGGCTGGCGCAGGGCACGATTTACCCCGACGTGATCGAGTCCGGCGGTGCCAAGAGCAAGAAGGCCGTCACCATCAAAAGCCACCACAACGTCGGCGGCCTGCCCGAACAGCTCGGCCTGAAACTGCTGGAACCCTTGCGCGAGCTGTTCAAGGACGAGGTGCGCGAACTCGGCGTGGCGCTGGGCCTGCCGCATGACATGGTGTATCGCCATCCGTTTCCCGGCCCCGGCCTGGGCGTGCGCATCCTCGGTGAAGTCAAGAAGGAATACGCCGACCTGCTACGCCGCGCCGATGCGATCTTCATCGAGGAACTGCGCAATTTCAAGGACGCGGAAACAGGCAAGAGCTGGTACGACCTGACCAGCCAGGCCTTTACGGTGTTCCTGCCGGTGAAAAGTGTGGGTGTGATGGGTGACGGTCGCACCTACGACTATGTGGTGGCCCTGCGCGCCGTGCAGACCAGCGACTTCATGACGGCCGACTGGGCCGAGCTGCCTTACGCGCTGCTCAAAAAGGTATCAGGCCGCATCATCAACGAAGTGCGCGGCATCAATCGCGTGACCTACGACGTCAGCAGCAAACCGCCGGCCACGATTGAGTGGGAGTAAGGGCAGCTTCCATGCCCGGGCAATCGCTCCTGCCAGGTTTTGACGCCGCGCCCCAACTCACGGATCGGCTGTTTTTCGCGATTTTTCCGGATGCCGGGGCCGCTGCGCAGATTGCCCGTCTGGCCCAGCAGCTGCGTGAGGAACATGGCCTCAGAGGCAAGCCGCTGAAGACGGAACGCTTGCATGTCACGCTGCATCATCTGGGCGATTACGCCGGGTTGCCGCAGGATTTGGTCGAGGTGGCCTGTGCAGCGGCCGCAAGCCTTGCAGCCGCACCATTCGACGTCACCTTTGACCGCGCGGCCAGCTTCTCCACCGCTCCGCGCAACCGTCCATTTGTCTTGCGCGGCGGCGATGGCGTCGCTTCATTGATCGCGTTCCAGCAGACCCTGGGAGACGCGCTGAAAAAGACCGTGCTCGGCCGCTGGGCCAAGCCGGCCTACACGCCTCACGTGACCCTGCTTTACGACGACCGCAGCGTTCCGGAGCAAGCGGTGCCGGCGATTTCCTGGACGGCCAGCGAGTTTGTCCTCATCCACAGCCTGATTGGCCAGACCCTGCATATGCCCCTCGCGCGTTGGTCGCTGCGGGCCTGATTTTCCGGTGAAGCTGCAGGTTTGAGGCGTCCGCCTTTTGTCGGATACTTCAGCCTATGTATTTACCACCCCAGTTCAAGGGCGACCGCCCGCAAGCCGCCAGGCTGATCACCGAACACCCTTTCGCCAGCCTGATCAGCATGGACGATGCAGGCCTGCCTTACGTGACCCACTTGCCGCTGCACCTCGAAGATCGGGAAGGCCAGTGGGTGCTGCTGGGCCATGTCGCTAAACCCAACCCGCACTGGCGCTACCTGCAGGCCAGGGCGCAGGCTGTGGTGACCTTTCTGGGCCCCCATGCGTATCTCTCCCCCAAGGTCTACCCGGACCTGGCGCGGGTGCCGACCTGGAATTATCTGGCGGTGCACTGCACGGTGCAGGCCAGCCTGGTCGAAGACCCGCTGGCCAAGGACCGGCTGCTCAAAAAGCTGATAGGCGACCACGAGCCACCCTATGCCGAACAGTGGCGCGGTCTGGGCGAAGAGTTCGCCCACAAGATGCTGGCCGGCATTGTGGCTTTTGAGCTGGAAGTCACCGATCTGCAGTGCAAGCTCAAACTCAACCAGCATCGGTCCGAGGCGCACGCTGCCATGAAGGCGATGTATGCGGCCGGTACGGCCGATGAACAGGCGCTGGCCGCCTGGATGGACGAGTTGGGCATGAATTCCCCGTCCGTACACAAGGAGGCCTGACATGCGTGCCGTTTTCGGAGTCCTGAGCGTATTGATTGTGGTGCTCATCGTTGGCTTGCTGCTGAAAAAACAGCTGTCCCCGGCGCCGGTGAAAATAGCCCCGGCAGATGCGGGCATGACCCTGCCTGCGCCGGCCGCGGGTGCGGCGCCCCAGCAGCAGGTCCAGCAGGTGCGCCAGCAGATCGAAAGCACGCTGCAACAGGCCAGGCCCATGCCGGAAGACAAATAAGGCATCAAATCGGCCTCCAGCCCTTATACCGCCTGCGGGAGCAGCTATCAATAAAGAAGCAACCATGAGCGACGCCGACTTCATGCAACTGGCGCTGGCGCAGGCCCGGCAGGCCGCCGAGGCAGGTGAAGTCCCTGTGGGTGCCGTGCTGGTGCGGCAGGGGCAGGTGATTGCCACCGGCCGCAACGCACCGATTGATACGCTGGACCCGACAGCCCATGCCGAAATGCACGCCTTGCGGGCGGCCGCCCACGCATTGGGCAATTACCGGCTGGACGAATGCGAGCTGTACGTCACGCTCGAACCCTGCGCCATGTGTTCCGGCGCCATGCTGCATGCCCGTCTCAAGCGGGTGGTGTTCGGTGCACCAGATCCCAAGACCGGAGCCGCCGGCTCGGTGATCGACCTGTTTGCCAATCCCCGGCTCAATCACCAGACTCAGGTGCAGGGCGGCGTGCTGGCCGATGAATGCGGCGCCGTGCTGCAGGGCTTCTTCAGGGGCAGGCGCGACAGTCAACGCCAGCAGAGCCAGGCGGCGCACCCCTTGCGCGACGATGCGCTGCGTACGCCCGAAAGCGCGTTTGCTTCCCTGCCAGGCTACCCTTGGGCGCCGAATTACATCAGCGACCTGCCCGTATTGGCTGGCCTGCGCATGCATTACCTCGACGAGGGTCCGCGCGCTCTTCGACAGGCGCAGGACGATCGGGTTACGTGGCTTTGCCTGCACGGCAACCCGGCCTGGAGCTATCTCTATCGCAAGATGATTCCCGTGTTCCTCGCAGCCGGGCACCGCGTGGTCGCGCCCGACCTGATCGGCTTCGGCAAAAGCGACAAGCCCAAGAAGGACAGTTTTCACAGCTTCACCCTCCACCGGCAGATCCTGCTGGAATTCGTTGAACGCCTCGAACTGAACAACATCGTGCTGGTGGTGCAGGACTGGGGTGGCCTGCTCGGGCTGACTTTGCCCATGGCAACGCCCGAACGGTACAAAGGCCTGCTGGTCATGAACACCACGCTGGCCACCGGCGATGTGCCGCTGTCCCCCGGTTTCCTGGCCTGGCGCGAGATGTGTGCCAGGAACCCGGAGTTCGATGTGGCACGTCTGCTGGCGCGCGGCAACCCGCACCTGAGCGCTGAGGAATGCGCTGCCTACAACGCACCTTTTCCCGACCGGGGTCACAGGGCCGCCCTGCGTGCCTTTCCCCCCATGGTGCCTGCGTCTGAAGACGCGGAAGGCGCCGCCGTCTCATGCGAGGCGCGCAGCTTCTGGCAGGAGCGCTGGTCGGGGCGGGCGCTGATGGTCCTGGGTGCGCAGGACCCGGTGCTGGGCGAGCCCGTCATGCGCGAGCTGCAGGCGCTCATCCGCGGTTGCGGCGAACCGCTGATTCTCCCGCAGGCCGGGCATTTTGTGCAGGAGCACGGCGAGGAGATCGCCGACAGGGCGGTGGCTTATTTCCGCTGACTCCCAACTAACGAACTCCCCTTCATTTCCGTCCGGCTCTGCCCGGGGGCGGGCGTTTTCTCCAGGGAGCGTGGCTTCGCAGGGCGCACCTCCGCAGTGAGCGGGTCCCGGCGCAGCAGGAAGGCAATGCGATACTTGCGCCGTGAAAAAACATATCTATATCTACTCGCCATCCAGCGCCGTGCGCGACAAGGCCGCATTCCGGCGCGGCGTACAGCGTCTCAAGGCCCTCGGCCATGAGGTGGAGCTCGACGAGGCTGCACTCGCTAGCTACCAGCGTTTCGCCGGTGACGACGAGACCCGGCTGGCCGCCATTCACCGCGCGGCCGCCAGCGGCGCCGATGTGGCGCTCATTTCGCGCGGCGGCTACGGTTTGACGCGCATCCTTCCACGCATCAACTACAAGGCTGTGGCCAAGGCGGTGGGCAAGGGCACGAAATTCGTCGGCCTGAGCGACTTCACCGCGCTGCAAATGGCACTTCTGGCCAAAACCGGTGCCGAAAGCTGGGCCGGCCCGGCGCTGGGCGAGGACTTTGGCACCGAAGGTGAACCCGACGACATCATGGAAGCCTGTTTCGACGACCTGATCAGCGGGCAGGGCGAGGGCACTGGCTGGCGCCTGCCGAAAACCGCTACAAAATCAATAGCTTCGGGCGCAGAGCCAGCGGGCGATAAAGGCGTATTTGAGCTTAAAAATGCCGTCCTGTGGGGCGGCAATCTGGCGGTGCTTTCCTCCCTCGTCGGCACGCCTTATCTGCCTGCCATCAAGGGCGGCATCCTGTTCGTGGAGGAAGTGCACGAACACCCGTACCGGCTCGAGCGCATGTTGACGCAGCTGCTGCATGCCGGTGTGCTGGCACAGCAGAAAGCCGTGGTGCTGGGCCAGTTCACCAACTACAAGCTGGTGCCGCACGACAAGGGCTTCAAACTGGCGACGGTGGTGGCGTGGCTGCAGCGCCAGATCAAGGCGCCGATACTGACCGGCCTGCCGTTTGGGCATGTGCCGACCAAGGTGTTATTGCCGGTGGGAGCGAAGGTGACGCTGGCGGTCGAGGGCAGGGACGCGTTTTTACTCTGGGGCCACAAGCACTGAGAGGCTGAGGTCTGTCAACAGGCCCTAGTTGCTGAGGGTCAGCGAGCTGCGGCGCGAGCCCAGGCTGCCGGGCAGCAGGCCTTCGAACATCTTGGTGATGCTGCTGACCTTCTGGCGGGCGATGGTTTCGCCCTGCATCGCCGAAATCACGGCCATCACGTCGCCCCGGGCGTACCACAAGCCCTGTGCATCCTGGGCGTAGCGAATTCGCAGCGCAATTTTCGGGTAATGTTTTTCACCGAATTCACCGAGTTCGTTGAGCATCAGTTGCCGAATGCCCTCGGTGCGTTTTTCCAGACTGGAAGGTGTCACTTCGCCACCATTGAGCAAACCCAGCAAACTGCTTTTTAGATGAGGTTTAATCCAACGCATAGAGTTGAAGCTTTCAATAGACGACAGGCAACAGGAAAACGTGTGGTCTGGTAGATTAAGGCTCGGCGGGATCCGATGCAAGATCTATCGTGTGACTTGGTTAACGCAAAACAACAAAGAAATCAAAGCGTTAGTAACCAAATGTCATGTCGATTCTCGGGTCCATATTACTATGAATACTTACAGGTTCATTCTTTTCGATGCCGCTTGCGAAAATCAGTCCTAAGCATTTATGTGATTTATTCACATCGTAAACCATCTATTCCTTGCAAAACTCTTTTTTTTAAGCGCTTTTATGACCAACTACCCCTCGCACTACATCAACGGCCAATGGGTCAAGGCCCAGTCAGCGGAAACCCTGCCGGTTCATGACTCCAGCACCGAAGAAATCATGGCAACCGTACCGGCCGGAACGGCTGGGGAAGCCGAGCGCGCCGTGCTGGCGGCCCTCGCCGCCTTTGAGGGCTGGTCAAGCCTGACTGCCGAAGAACGTGCGGTTTACCTCGACAAGATCGCGGCCGGCCTGAAGGCGCGCAGTGACGAGATGGCGCTGGCCATTGCCCGCGAAGTTGGCATGCCGCTGAAAATGTCGCGCATCGTGCAGGTCGGCGGGCCGACCTGGCACTGGGGCAACTACGCCAAGATCGCCCGCAATTTCGAGTGGGAAAAACGCGTGGGCAACTCGCTGGTGGTGCGCGAGCCCATCGGCGTCGTGGGTTGCATCACGCCCTGGAATTTTCCGCTAAGCCAAATCACCCTGAAAATTGCGCCGGCACTGGCCGCCGGCTGTACCGTGGTGCTCAAGCCCAGCGAGATCGCTCCGGTTAACGCCATGATCCTGGCAGAAATCATCCACGAAGCCGGCCTGCCACCGGGTGTCTTCAACCTGGTCAACGGCATGGGTCCGGTGGTCGGCGAGGTTCTGGCCACTCATCCCGAGGTGGACATGGTCAGTTTCACCGGCTCCACGGGCGCGGGCAAACGGGTGGGCCAGCTGGCCAGCCAGTCGGTCAAGCGCGTGGCGCTGGAGCTCGGCGGCAAGTCGGCCAGTGTCATCCTGGACGACGCCGACTTCGAAGCGGCAGTCAAAGGCACCGTGTCGGCCTGCATGCTCAACAGCGGCCAGACCTGCTCCGCCCACACCCGCATGCTGGTGCCGGCCAGCCGTTATGACGAAGTCAAGACGCTGGCCCAGGCCGCGATTGCCAAGTTCAGCGTCGGCCCCAGCCTGGAAGAAACCAGCCGGCTTGGGCCCCTGGTCAGCGCCAACCAGCGCGACCGCGTGCTGGGCTTCATCCGCACCGGCATCAAGGAAGGCGCCGACGTGATTGCCGGCGGTGCCGAGCCGCCTGCCTTTGAGAAGGGCTATTTTGTGAAGCCCACCATCCTGGGCATCAAGTCCACCGACACCCTGGCCCAGGAAGAAATCTTCGGGCCGGTGCTGGTCATCATCCCCTACAAGGACGAGGAAGAGGCGGTGGCCATCGCCAACAGCACCATTTACGGTCTGGCCGGTGGCGTCTGGAGCGGCAGCGACGAACACGCGATGAAAGTGGCACGCCGCATCCGCACCGGGCAGATCGACATCAACGGCGGCCCCTTCAACGCCAACGCACCGTTCGGCGGCTACAAGCAGTCGGGCAACGGCCGTGAAGCCGGTGTGTACGGTTTTGAAGAATTTCTGGAGTTCAAGTCGCTGCAGCTCAAGCCCGCTGCCGCCTGATCCTTTCCGAGGACGCTCACTGACCGGATTCGGGTAGGCTATTGACCACAACGAGGAGGAGTGGTCATGGTCTGGATCAAGCGGTTTTTCTGGGCGCTTCTGGCGCTGGGCGTGTTGCTGGCAGCGGCGCTGGCTGTGTATGCCAGCCGGGCTTTGCCGGCCCTGGACGGCGAACTCAAGCTGCCTGCACTGGCCGCTCCCGTCACGGTGGCGCGCGACGCGGCCGACGTGACCCACATCCAGGCCCAGTCCCCGCGCGATGCCTGGCTCGCGCTGGGTTATGTGCATGCACAGGAGCGCGGCTGGCAGCTCGAATTCAACCGCCGCGTCATGCATGGCGAGCTGTCCGAGGTCCTGGGCGAAGCCACGCTGGACACCGACAAGCTGTTGCGCACCCTGGGCATCATGGAGGCGGCCGAGCGTCAGTGGCAAGCCCTGCCGGCCGACGGCAAGGTGGCGCTGCAGGCCTACAGCGACGGCATCAACGCTTTTTATGCCAGCAGCGCCCAGGCGCTGTCGCCTGAATTCCACATCCTGGGCGTCAAGCCGGGCGGGCGCACAGGCCAGCCCTGGACACCGCAGGACAGCGTGGGCTGGTCGCTGATGATGGCGCTGGACCTGGGCGGCAACTGGGGCACCGAGTTTGCGCGCCTGTCGGCCGCCAGGGTGTTGACGACTGAGCAGCTGTGGCAGCTGTTTACGCCATACAAGGGAGAGGTACCGGCTTCCAAAACCGACTTCGCCAAACTGTACGCCGGGCTGGGGGTTTACAGAAATGCTCAGGACGCTATCAAAACGGGAGCTGCTGGCGCTGATGTACAAAGGATCGGGGCCGGTTTTGACTCTCAGGAAACGCAGAATGTGCGTAGCCTGCTGGCCAAAAACATCAAGGCCTGGTCGGCCAACATCGGCAACGTCGAAGGCAAGGGCTCCAACAACTGGGTGCTTGCGGGCGGCCACACGCAGAGCGGCAAGCCGTTGCTGGCCAACGACCCCCACCTGGGGCTGTCGGCGCCGGCCCTCTGGTATTTTGCGCACCTGCAGGCGCCGGAGGTGGCGGGCGGAGCGGCCCTGAACGTCATCGGCGCCACCTTGCCCGGCCTGCCTTTCGTCGTGCTGGGCCGCACCGACAAGGCCGCCTGGGGCTTCACCAACACCGGACCCGATGTCCAGGATCTGTACCTGGAACAGATCAATCCCGCCAATTCCCGGCAATACCGGCTGCCGGGCGCGGCCGGCCAAGCACCGCAGTGGGCCGATTTCAAGACGCGCGAGGAAACCATTGCCGTCAAGGGCAAGCCCGATGTCAACCTCACGGTGCGCTCCAGCCGCCACGGGCCGGTGCTCAGCGATGCGCAGAAAGCGCACGGCGAGCTGCTGGACACCGGCAAATATGTGCTGGCGCTGCGATGGAGCGCGCTGGACACGGACAACCGCACGGTGCTGGCGGGCCTGCGTTCCAACCGCGCCCAGTCGGTGGACGACCTGCTGGCCGCCTACACCGACTACCACTCGCCGATGCAAAACGTCGTGATGGCCGATGTCGCCGGCAAGGTGGCCTACAAGGCGGTGGGCAAAGTGCCTTTGCGCCAGCCCGACAACGACATCCGGGGCGTGGCGCCATCGCCGGGCTGGGAGGCGAGGTACGACTGGGCCGGCTGGCTGCCTTATGCGCAGACACCGCAGGCCGACCCGCTGGCCATTGGCAAAAAAGGCTGGTTTGCCAACGCGAACCAGAGCGTTGTTCCGCCCAGCTTCGACTACTTCATGGGGCAGGACTGGCTGGCGCCGCACCGCTTTGAGCGCATTGAAAAGCTGCTTGCCGACGCGCCGCGGCACGACCTGGCCTCCATGCAGAAAATCCAGGGCGACCAGCTCTCGCTGGCCACGCTGACACTGCTGCCTTTCCTGCAGAAGACGGCGTCGCAGCACGCACTGGCGCGCGAGGCGCAGGCTGTGCTGGCCGGCTTTGACGGCACCATGGGCGCAGGCAGCGCCGCCCCGCTGATTTTCTCGGCCTGGGTCGACGAACTCACGCGCGGCGTGATTGGCAGCCGGCTGGGCGAGCAGCGCCTCATGACCATGTACGGCAAGCGGCATTTCCGCAGCGCCATTGAAGGAATCGTCGAGCGCAACGATGCTTTCTGGTGCGGCGCAGCGGGCTGCGCGGCGCAGTCGTCAGCCGCACTGGACCGCGCGCTGGACCGCCTGCAGGCCAGCTACGGCAAGGTGCCCGCGCAATGGAAATGGGGCGACGCGCACTATGCGCTGTCGGCGCACCGGCCCTTCGGCAGTGTGCCGCTGCTCGCCCGCGTGTTCGATGTCCGCGTGCCGAGCGGCGGCGACTCCTTCACCATCGATGTCGGCCAGTACTGGCCGAACGACGCGAAAGTCCCGTTTGCCAACCGGCACGCGCCATCGCTGCGCGCGGTGTACGACCTGGCCGATCTGGAAAATTCACAGTTCATCTACCAGACCGGGCAAAGCGGGCTGGTGTTCTCAAGCCGTTACCGCGACATGAGCCAGGCCTGGGCCACCGGCGGCTACCGTCCGTTGCAGATGAAACCGGCGGTATTTGCGCACCAGCTGACCCTGAGCCCCTGAGGCTAGGGAAGCGTTGAATGAGTCCTTGCGGATGCGCGGCAGCCGGATCGGGATGGGATGCAAGGCGGATTTCGCAGCCAATAGCTGGCTATTGGCAAGAAATTCAACGCAGCAGACCGCCCGAGCCCGGCTGATCGCGCGCCGCAGGGGACTTGTTCAGCGCTTCCTTAGGCGGGGACGGCGTCCACGTTGAGCCGGTCCCAGTGCCGGTGGCTGGCGATGGCGGCAACAAAAGCCTGCGAGATCTGGCCCTCTGCTGCTTTGCGTGCGTCGGCCATCAGCACCCCCGGGGTCGGCTGCATCAGCGCACCGCCCTGAGCTTCCAGCGCGAAGCCCAGCGTGCCCAGCAACTGAACACCTTCGTTGAGCGCGCACAGGGACTTGCAGTGCTTGTAGGCCTCCAGCACGAAATGAACCGCATCGCCGAGCTGTGCCAGTGCAGCGGCGCTGCCGGCACCGCCCGGAATCAGGACAGCATCAAACATCACCGAGGACATGTTGGAAAACGTGTGGTCGGCTGCCAGCTGTTTGCCCGACGAGGTGGTGACCGGGCCCAGCTGCGGCGCGATGATCTTGCATTGCGCGCCTGCTTCCAGCAGCTCCTGCTGCAGCCGCTTGAAGCTCAGCAGGTCCACGCCGTCGGCGACCAGGATGGCGACCTTGCGTGTCTTGATGTCGGTGCCCGGCCGGGCTGTCATGCTCAGCGCGGCATCGTCCTCCACGGTCTGGGTGATTTTGTATTCGCGAAACCCGAGCCGGCCGGCGGCAGCCTTGGCATCCGGCGCGGCTATGCCCAGCGGCGCTGCCACCCGCGCCGCCAGCTTGGCGTCCACATGGGCGAGGTTGTCCACCATGCGCTGGCGAATACCGGGTACGTCCACTTTGGACAGCTCAAACCTGAAGGCCGCCACGATGTGGTCTTTTTCCGCCGGGCTCTGGCTGTTCCAGAACAGCGCGGCCTGTGAAAAATGGTCGTCAAACGAAGGGCTGCGCCGGCGGATCTTCGGCGATTCAAGTGCCTGTGGCTGCGTGTGAAAGCCCTGCGCGCCGCCATCCACGCGGAACTCGGCCCCGGTCCCGAGGGTGTTCGGCTCGTAGGCCACGCGACCCTTGCTGATGCCCTGGCGGTGCATGCCGTCGCGCTGGAAGTTGTGAAAAGGGCAGACCGCCTTGTTGATCGGGATCTCGTGGAAGTTCGCACCGCCCAGGCGTGACAGCTGCGTGTCGGTGTAGGAAAAAAGCCGTCCCTGCAGCAGCGGGTCGTCGCTGAAGTCGATGCCCGGCACCAGGTGCCCAGGGTGGAACGCCACCTGCTCGGTTTCCGCAAAGAAGTTGTCCGGGTTGCGGTTGAGCACCAGCCGGCCGATCAGCTGCACCGGCACGACCGATTCGGGAATCAGCTTGGTGGGGTCCAGGATGTCAAAGCCGAGCTTGTCTTCCTTGCCTTCCTCGATGATCTGCACACCCAGCTCCCACTCCGGAAAGTCGCCGTGCTCGATGGCTTCCCACAGGTCGCGGCGGTGGAAGTCTGCGTCCTTGCCGGCGATTTTCTGGGCTTCGTCCCAAGCCAGGCCGTGGACGCCCAGCTTGGGCTTCCAGTGAAACTTCACGAAGTGCGAATCGCCCCGCGCGTTGATGAAGCGGAAGGTGTGGACACCAAAACCTTCCATCATCCGGTAGCTGCGGGGAATGGCGCGGTCCGACATCGCCCACATCAGCATGTGGGTGGACTCGGGCATCAGCGAGACAAAGTCCCAGAAGGTGTCGTGAGCGCTGGCCGCCTGCGGCATCTCGTTGTGCGGCTCGGGCTTGAGTGCGTGCACCAGGTCGGGAAACTTGATCGCGTCCTGGATGAAGAAGACCGGGATGTTGTTGCCCACCAGATCGTAGTTGCCTTCGTCGGTATAGAACTTCACAGCAAACCCGCGCACGTCGCGCACCGTGTCGGCCGACCCGCGCGAGCCGGCCACGGTGGAGAAACGCACAAACACCGGCGTTTCCACTTCCGGGTTCTGCAGAAAACCGGCGCTGGTGAATTGCGTCATCGGCTTGTAGAGCCTGAAGAAGCCGTGCGCCGCGGTGCCGCGTGCATGCACCGCGCGCTCGGGAATGCGCTCATGGTCGAAGTGGGTGATTTTTTCGCGGAGGATGAAATCCTCCATCAGGGTCGGGCCGCGAACACCCGCCTTCAGCGAGTTGTGGTTGTCGGGGATGTGCAGTCCCTGGTTCGTCGTCAGCGTGCCGGTCAGGTCGGTGGTGCTGTTCTGGAGCTGCTTTTGTTTTTCGGTGGCACTAGGAGAAAGTTTCGGTGAAGTGCTGGTCGCGCTGCGCTTGGGTTGCGGCATCTGGGGTCCTTGAAAACGGGGGCAAAAAAAAGTGGCCGTGCGGCCGGGCATGGGGACCTGGGGCCTGAACAGGCCCTAGCTGCTCTCGCAGTCCAGCAGGCGTTCCAGTCCGCGAACGATGGCCATCACGCCAAAGGCGGCCACGATGCCGGTGATCAGCCAGCCGATCACGGTCTGCAGCGGCTCGGCGATGCCGTCCGGCACGAGTGCCAGCAGGCCCGTCAGGCCAACAAGGGTAATCAGCAGCCATGCCCAGGGCCCCGGGAAGTGCTGAGGCCTCGCGGACACCCGGCGGTTCGGGGACTCCGTGGTGGAAGAGGCTGCATGTGTCATGTTGAATCCTCGGAAAACAGAGGCCGGCTGCCGGGGCAGGGGGGCGAACGGTGAACTGCTCCCAGCTTACGAAGCCTGGCTTCCAGGGTGCGTAGCCGCGCAACGCCAGCCGGTGTAAGGGCAATCGCGAGCCCCTGTAAGACCCGTCTTACGGTTGCTTCGGGTGGGCTGCGCCACTGCGCGGCCCGGCGGGGCCTCCTCCTACAGGCCGACACTCGGCTATCCCGCAGGCGAGCCCTGCCAGGGCTTTTAAAGTTTTCGGTGCTTGTTCACCGAAAGTTTTTTCATGACCACACCCTCCCTTCACGAAGCGTCCACCTCGCCTGATGCCGCTCACCGGCATCTGGGGGACAACGTGTTGCAGTCCGCAGAAGAAGCCGTGCTGACCAACCCCGCTTCATCGGCCGAGGCGCTGGCGCCCGGCGCTTTCGCGTCCGGTGAAGCCTTCGCACGCCGCCAGCGCCTGCACCGATATCAGGAAGAGCTGGCCGCCTATGTCGCCCGAAAGCCCGCCCAGTCGGCCCTGATGGCGCTTGCGGCCGGCGCGGCGCTGGCTGCTCTGGTACGGGCTGCGTTCAGCCGGCGCGGGCATTGAAATTTTTGAGGCACCGCTGCACGCCGTGCCTTGCACCTTTGACGGAGACCCTCCATGAATCCCCAGACGTTCGCCACCGAGCCCGAATCGGGCACCCAGATTCCGCCCGAGATGCCGCCACCGGTGATGCCGCCTTCACCCGAAGTCCAGCCCGAAGAGATTGACTTGCCGCCCGGCGAACCGACGCTGCCGGTGCGTGAGCCGGGCAAGGTGATACCGGCCCAGGCCTGATAGCGGCAGCATTGCCCACGCCTCGCGCCTGACACGCGGCTGGATTTTTTTTGCGATGATGGTCGCATGAGCCTCCAGCCCTCCCACTCCGCCTTGCATGTCGCCCTCATCGGTTATGGCTTTGCCGGAAAGACTTTTCATGCACCGCTGATTGCCGGTGTGCCCGGCCTGCAGCTGAGCTGTGTTTCAAGCAGCAAGCCAGCGCAGGTGCTGGGCGACTGGCCGCAGGTGCGGGTGGTGGCCGAGCCCGGCGCGGCGTTTGCCGATCCAGCCATTGACGTGGTGGTGATTGCCACCAGCAACAGCTCGCATTACCCGCTTGCCAAAGCCGCTTTGCTGGCCGGCAAACACGTGGTGGTCGACAAACCCTGCACCGTGACGCTGGCGGAAACCGAAGAGTTGCTGGCGCTGGCGCGCACGCAGCAGCGGGTGCTGACGGTTTTCCAGAACCGCCGCTGGGACGCCGACTTCCTGGCGCTGCAGCAGGTGCTCGCGCAGGGTGTGCTGGGCCGC
The DNA here is from genome assembly GCF_049790275.1 of Polaromonas sp. Taxonomy (GTDB): domain Bacteria; phylum Pseudomonadota; class Gammaproteobacteria; order Burkholderiales; family Burkholderiaceae_C; genus Polaromonas. The sequence goes on along the minus strand of NZ_JBAQYR010000098.1, from coordinate 31,185 downwards.
ATTGTTCATTTCGAGTCGCACTTTGACCGCTATCGCCCCGCGGTGCCGGACCGCTGGCGCGACCAGGCCTTGCCGGGCTCGGGCCTGTGGCTGGACCTGGGGGCGCACCTGGCGGACCAGTGCCTGCAGCTGTTCGGCTGTCCCGACGATCTGCTGCTGGACGTCGCGCAGCAGCGTGACGGCGCCCGTACCAACGACTGGTTCCATGCCCAGCTGCGTTACGGCAGCACGCACCCTGGCCTGCGCGTCATCCTGCATGGCAGCGCGCTGGTGCCCGTCGCCGGGCCGCGTTTTGTGGTGCATGGCACGCAGGGCTCGTTCATCAAGTACGGCCTGGATACGCAGGAAGACACCCTCAAAACCGGGCGCCGGCCCAGCCTGGACTCACCTGGCGACTGGGGGCAGGACCCGCTGCCGGCCGAGGTGCTTGTTTACCGGGACGGGCAACCCGTGCCCCTGCCTGCACCGGAGGCGGCGGGCAATTACCTGGCTTTTTACGCGCAACTGCGCGACCACCTGCGCGGGCAGGCTGCCGTGCCCGTCACCGCCGCGCAGGTGCACCAGGCCATGGGCCTCCTCATGCTGGGCGAGCAAAGTGCCCGTGAGGGCCGGTTTGTGCCCGCGGCGCAACTGCGGGGCGGCTGAACCAGCTGCTTCGGGCAGATGAAGGCCTTCAAGTACCCCTGAAGGGCGCACGCGGGCGCATAAAACCTTAAAATGTGCGGTTCCCCCCAAAGTCCGCATGAACGCCCCCATCGACGTCTCCTTTTTCGCGCGCGCCGCAAAACCGCTGACCAGCTACCGCAAGTACTGGGCAAGCCGCTTCGGCACGTCGAAATTCCTGCCCATGAGCCGGGCCGAGATGGACGTCTTGGGCTGGGACAGCTGCGACATCATCATCGTCACCGGCGACGCCTATGTGGACCACCCGAGCTTCGGCATGGCGGTCATCGGCCGCATGCTGGAGGCGCAGGGCTTTCGCGTCGGCATCATTGCGCAGCCTGACTGGCAAAGCGCCGACCCGTTCAAGGCGCTGGGCAAGCCCAACCTGTTTTTCGGCGTGACCGCCGGCAACATGGATTCGATGATCAACCGCTACACCGCAGACCGCAAGATCCGCAGCGACGACGCCTACACGCCGGGCGACATAGGCGGCAAGCGGCCCGACCGCGCCGCCATCGTCTACAGCCAGCGCTGCCGCGAAGCGTACAAGGACGTGCCCATCATCCTGGGTGGCATCGAAGGCTCTCTGCGCCGCATCGCGCATTACGACTACTGGTCCGACAAAGTGCGCCGTTCCATCGTGGTGGACGCGAAGTGCGATCTGCTGCTCTACGGCAACGCTGAACGCGCGATTGTCGAGATTGCCCACCGCCTGGCCGCCAAGGAGCCGGTGGCCACCATGACCGACATTCGCGGCACGGCTTTCATTCGGCGCACCGGTGACGAAACCGCCCAGGGCTGGTTCGAGATCGATTCCACCAGCGTCGATGCGCCGGGCCGTGTCGAGGCGCATGTGAATCCCTACCTGATGATTTCGGAACAGGCGAAAGAGCAGGGCGCCAGCTGCGCGCGTGAAGACGAGGCTGCCGAGGTGGCGGTGAAGGCCGAATCGGCGGGCTCGCCAATTTTCGCCAAAGCGCCGCAGGCCAATCCGGCCATCAAGCCGCTGACCTTCGTGCCCAACCCCAGCCTGTCCCATATGCAGGGCAAGATCAAGGTCCCGCCGCGTGATCGCTCGGTGATCCGCCTGCCGTCCTACGAGCAGGTCAAAAGCGACGCCGTGTTGTACGCCCACGCCAATCGTGTGTTGCACCTCGAAACCAACCCCGGCAATGCCCGCGCGCTGGTGCAGGCGCATGGCGAAGGCGCCACCGCGCGCGATGTCTGGATCACGCCGCCGCCGATTCCGCTGACCACCGCCGAGATGGACTACGTGTTCGACCTGCCGTATGCACGCTCGCCGCACCCGGCCTACCAGGACGAGAAAGGCAGCCACGACGGCGCCACCAAGATCCCGGCCTGGGAGATGATCCGTTTCAGCGTCAACATCATGCGCGGCTGCTTCGGTGGTTGCACCTTCTGCTCCATCACCGAGCATGAAGGCCGCATCATCCAGAGCCGCTCGGAAGACTCTGTGATCCGCGAGATCGAGGCCATCCGCGACACCGTCAAGGGCTTCACCGGCGCGATTTCCGACCTCGGCGGGCCGACTGCCAACATGTACCGCATCGGCTGCAAGTCGCCCGAGATCGAATCGGCCTGCCGCAAGCCGAGCTGCGTGTACCCCGGCATCTGCCAGAACCTCAACACCGACCACAACCCGCTAATCAAGATGTACCGCCGCGCGCGGGCGCTCAAGGGCGTGAAGAAGATTTTGATCAGCTCCGGCCTGCGTTACGACCTGGCGGTGCAAAGCCCCGAGTACGTCAAAGAGCTGGTCACGCACCACGTCGGCGGCTACCTCAAGATCGCGCCCGAACACACCGAGCAGGGGCCGCTGACCAAGATGATGAAGCCCGGCATCGGCAGCTATGACAAGTTCAAGCAGATGTTCGAGAAGTACAGCCTTGAAGCCGGCAAGAAGCAGTTTCTGATTCCCTACTTCATCGCCGCCCACCCCGGGACCAGCGACGAAGACATGATGAACCTGGCGATCTGGCTGAAGAAAAACGGCTTCCGCGCCGACCAGGTGCAGACCTTTTACCCCTCGCCCATGGCCACGGCGACGACGATGTACCACACCAACAAGAACCCGCTGCGCAAGATCACGCGCGACAGCGAGACGGTGGACATCGTGCGCGGCGACAAACGGCGCCGGCTCCACAAGGCCTTTTTGCGTTACCACGACGCCAACAACTGGCCGCTGCTGCGCGAGGCGCTGAAAACCATGGGTCGCGCCGATTTGATCGGCAACGGCAAGCACCATTTGATCCCGACCTTCCAGCCCATGACGGACGGCGGCTACGTGAGCGCGCGCAAGAAGAATTCGACCAGCGTGGCGCTCAAGCCCGTGACGCCCATCAAGGGCCGCATCCTGACCCAGCACACGGGCTTGCCCCCGCGTGACAATGGTTCAGGTAAATCCGGCGGCAAGCCCGCGCTACGCAAGGCACGCTGACCCGCCGCTTCGGCGCCGCACCGGGTGCTTTTCGCGCCCAAAGCCGTCGCTAGTGCGACACAACGCGGGTTTTCACGGCCTAAAGAATTTCGCAAGGTAATGCTAAATCTCCCCACCAAACGGAGATCCACCATGTTGAAACCCCTGAATCGTCGCGAATTGCTGGCCCAGGCGGGCGCCGCCGGTCTCCCCCTTTGTGTGGGTGCATTCGCATCGCCTGCACTTGCGCAACAGGGCTATCCCAACAAACCCATCCGCATCGTCGTGCCGTTCAATGCGGGCGGCGCCACCGACGTGCTGACCCGCCTGATCGGGGAAAAGCTCAGTGCACGCCTGTGGCAGCCGGTGATTGTCGACAACAAGGGCGGTGCCGGCGGCATCGTGGGAACGGACAACGTCGCCAAGGCCGCGCCGGACGGCTACACCTTTGTGGTCTCGCTCAATTCATCGCTGCTGACCAACCAGTTCCTGTACGACAAGCTGCCGTATCACCCGCAACGTGACCTGACCCTGGTGTCCCAGTTTGTCAATTCGCCAGTGACCCTGGTGGTGCACCCCAGCATACCCGCCAAAAATGGCCCCGAGCTGCTGAGGTACATGGCCGCCAACAAGGGCAAGCTGTCTTATGGCTCCTGGGGCGTGGGCTCTTACGCCCACCTGGCCGGCTACTCCATGAGCGAAAGCCAGAAGGCCGACATGGTGCATGCGCCGTACAAGGGTGAGGCCCCCATGCTGCAGGAGCTGATAGGCGGCCAGATCCAGATGTCTTACGCCAGCGCGCTCGCCGCCAAGCCGCACATCGAGGCGGGCAAGCTCAAGCTGATTGGGGTGACAGGCCTCAAGCGCATGGCGGTGCTGCCGAATGCGTCCACGCTGGCGGAGCAGGGATTGACCGACGAGTTCTATCGAATCGCTGGCTGGATAGGCATGGCTGCGCCGGCCAAAACACCCAAAGACATCATTGCCCGCGTGTCCAGCGAGATCCAGCGTATCTGCGTGATGCCCGAGATCGTCGAAAAAATCTCCAGCATGGGTTTCACGGTAGCCGCCAGCACGCCTGAGGCGTTTGCCGCCGCCTACAAAAAGGACTACCCGGTCTGGGAACGCCTGGTCAAGACCTCTGGTGCCCGGCTGGATTCCTGAGCGGAGAGCCTTCACGGCGGCCTCGGGGTGGCCACTGACCGTATTCACAAGAAAATCGGCCACTGGCCCTTATTGCGCGGGCGTGAGCGGCTATTAAATGAATAGCGCCTGCTCCCACCCGCCCCGGCGCAGTTCAAACTGCGCAGACCGCTTACAGCGCTTTCATGTGCTTGCAGCGGGGCGCTTCCCCGCACCGGCCTATCGCCGTAGACTGGGTTTTTTCTTCGGAGAAAGCACCATGCTCAAAAGCGCACCCCTGTATTCCTATGTGCCTGCCAGCGACATGGCGCGGGCACGCCAGTTCTATGAAGACAAGCTCGCCCTCGGCCGCGGCCGGTCCTCGGGTCCGGGCCTGATTTTCCAGTGTGCCGGCGGCACGGGGTTTTTTCTTTATCCCACTTCCAACGCCGGAACGAACGAGGCAAGCTGCGCCTTCTGGCAGGTGGGTGACATCAAGGCCACGGTGGCCTGGCTCAAGGGCCGCGGCGTGGAGTTTGAAGAATACGACACACCCGACATGAAAACCGAGGGCAGCATCTTCACCGGCGGCGGCGCCATGGCGGCCTGGTTCAAGGACACCGAGGGCAACATCATGGCCGTGGTTCAGGACCTCGACGAATAGGGCTTCTTACCCATCCTCCAGCTATTGCGAGTAAAAAAGGCCTCCAGCCCTTAGGTGGTGGGCGCAAGCAGCTATCAAATCGATAGTATTCCAACTGACGGGCCACGCCTGTCGCACCACGTTTTATAGTGGAGGCCATGCCCCAGAACCGCACGCTGTTGCAGCAAACCACCTCCCTGAAGGTGGAGCGTGTGGTGCTGCACGCACCTTCCGCACAATGGAGCCCGAGTTACGAGGTCGCCTCGCCGCGCCTGGTGCTTCCGGCCAGCGGCGCCACCGAATTCCGCATGGCCGCGCAAAGCGTTCTGCTCGACGGCCTGACCGCGTTGAGCCTGCCGGCCGGCCTGTTGTACCAGATGAAGCCTTGCGCTGATGCCGCTCGTGCCAGCATCGTCGTCAGTGCGCGGCCGGGTGCCGGCCAAGCGCTGCCGCCGGCTGATGCGTGGGCGCTGAGCCCGCGTGCTGTCTGGCTGCTGAGGCGGCATTGGCGCGCGCTCGCGCTGGGCAAAGGCGGTGAGGCCACGCAGGCGCTTTTGCAAACCGTGTTGCGACACGCGCCACCCGTCGCGCGTATCCAGGGCCGTTCGGCACCCGCGGTGCAGCGTGCACAGCGCTTCATGGTGGCGCGCACTGCCGCCGCAGACGCTACGCCCTGGACCTTGCACGATGTGGCGGACGCGGCCTGCTGTTCGCTTTTTCATCTGGCGCGCTCCTTTCGCAAACACACGGGCCTCAGTTTGCACGGCTATCGCCAGCGGCTGCGCCTGGCAACGGCCCTGCAGCGGCTGGAAGAAGGCGAGCGCGACATCGCCGCGCTGGCGCATGAGCTCGGCTACAGCAGCCAGAGCCACCTGGGCGCCGCCTTTGTGCGCGAGCTTGGCGTGACGCCCGCACAAGCCCGACGCGAACTTGCGGCCTGAACCCCGCGGCCGCCACAAGCGCAGGAATCTGATAGCCGCCGCCGGCCCGCGCAGCCAGACTGCGCCCATGAACCGCAACCTCGCTGTCGGCCTGCTGGCCGGGCTGGCCGCCGCCCTGATCGGCAGCGGCTGGCAAATTGCCTCACGCCACGGCGTCACCACCACTTTGGGTCCATTGGAGATAGCCGTGCTGCGCTACGGTGTGCCTGCACTGGTGCTGCTGCCGCTGCTGCTTCAGACCGGTTTGTTGCCACCCGGGCTGCCGCGCCGCCGGCTGGGGCTGCTGGTGCTGGGCGGTGGCCTGCCGTTTGGCTTGCTGGTGCTGGCCGGAGCGCAATGGGCGCCGGCCGCCCACATGGGCGTGTTCATGGCCGGCAGCGTGCCGCTGTTCACCGCACTGGGTGCACGGCTGGTGCACGGCGAGCGCATCACAGGCCTGCGCCTGGCAGGCCTGTTGCTCATCGGTGGTGGCATGGCTGTGTTCGGCACCAGCAGCCTGGCCGATGCGGCGCAAACCTGGCGCGGCGACCTGCTGTTCATCCTTGCCGCCATGGTGTGGGCGCTCTACACACTGGCGTTCCGCGGCAGTGGCCTCACGCCGTGGCAAGGAGCGGCGGTCATCAATGCCTGGTCGAGCCTGCTGCTTTTACCCGTGCTGCTGGCCTTCGGTGCGCCGCGCCTGTTGACAGCACCGTGGACTGATGTGGCCTGGCAGGCACTGGGGCAGGGCGTCGCCGCCGGCCTGCTGGGTCTGGTGACCTACATGATTGCCATTGCAAGGTTGGGTGCGGCAAGGGCGTCGCTGTCGGCTGCACTAGTTCCTTTGAGTACGGCACTTGGCGCCGCCTGGTTGCTGGGTGAACCGCTGGGTGCGAGCACGCTGGTGGCCTGTGCCTTGGTGGCTTGCGGCGTGGCGTTGGCTAGCGGTGCACTGGGCCGGCGTATCTGAAGCAAGTTTCCCAGTCAGTCATTACAGATACATTACGCTAGGCTTCACAGTACCACCTATCTCACTCCGTATGCCATCTACTCCGACTCTTCATTTTTTCTGTGGGAAAGCCGGCGCTGGCAAATCGACCATCGCATCACGTCTCGCGCAAGACCACGGCGCGATACTGTTGTCGGAAGATATCTGGGCTCATGCGCCTGTTTGGCGATCAGATGAAGACTTTCGATGACTACGTTCGATTTTCCAGGAATCTGAGAGCAGTAGTCGGCCCGCTGGCGGTGGACTTATTGAGAACTGGTCATTCCGTAGTGCTTGACTTTCAAGCCAATACCAAGACAGGTCGCAGCTGGTTTCGTTCAGTGTTCGAGCAGGCCGGGGCTGCACACGTACTGCACTTCATCAATGCCTCGGACGAGGCCTGCCTGACGCGGATCGCAAGGCGCAACGTCGAGCGGCCGGAGGGTTCTCATCACTTGACCGAAGAAGACTTCATTCACGTTTCGTCCTTCTTCCAAGCGCCTGAAGAAACGGAAGGTTTCAACATAGAGATCCATCTAGCGTGAACCGAATGAGGCCGGCCCTTCAAGCCTGCGCAGATGCACGCAAATACTTTGACTTCTAACTTTTTCATGCCAAAGCGCGGAAACGCTACAAACAGTTTCCGTAGCGTCGGAAAGTACAATTTCCATTTGCCGGGTTTGTGGTTCAATTTAATTGTGCGGGATAAACACAAATGTCTGAAAACCGAATTGCGACAAGCACTTACGCTACCGGGTTTCCCAGGTTAAACCTCAGTCGCCAAGTTATACCGCAGGATTTGCGGTCTACATTACGTTAGCCATAACGAGCTCACCTACATGCCGCTCATACATCTCATTGAAGGCCCAGTCGGCGCAGGCAAGTCGACATACGCCGCAGCTCTCGCAACGCGAATCGGTGGTGTTCACATCGCGCTTGACGAGTGGTTCGCACGACTGTTTAGCCCAGATCGGCCCGACGCGGATGTCATGCCGTGGTACGTCGTTCGCAAGGAGCGCCTTGCACAACACATCTGGACCCACGCCCAGGTGCTGCTCAGGTCGGGAGCGAAGCCCATCCTGGAGCTTGGGCTCGTTCAGAAGCGGAGCCGGGAGATCCTCTATGAGCAAGCCCGGTCCGCGGGAGTCGAACTCAAGGTCTACGTTCTCGAGGCGTCCCGCGAGGTTCGTCGGGAACGAGTCGCTCGTCGAAATCTCCTGAAGGGGCCCACCTTCTCAATGGTTGTTCCTGATCCAATCTTCGAGTTCGCGAGCGACATGTGGCAGAGTCCAGACGCCACCGAGATTCTGGAGCATCGAATCGAAGTCGTATCCACTGAATTGGAACGCGATGATGTCTAACTCTACGTTAGGCTCGCGAAGAACGCGCACGATTGTCGAGAATATGGGGGAACGCCGTTGAAACTTCAGCAGGTTCGCGAGTTTGCACTGTCACTACCGGAGGCAACCGAAGAGCTTCACTTCGAGTACACGTCGTTTCGGGTCAAGGGAAAGATCTTCGCAACCGCACCGCCAAATGAAGAACACTTGCACGTGTTCGTCGAGGAAGAGCATCGCGCTCCACTCATAGCAGCAGACCCCAACGTCTTCGAGGCATTGCGCTGGGGTTCCAAGGTCGTGGGCTTACGGGTTACGCTCGCGCACGCCAGCAGTGGCACGGTCATTCGCCTACTACTGGAGAGTTGGGCACGAAAGGCACCCAGGCGTCTTGCTGTAGCACTCCGCCAAGGAGCTGGGCAACAGTCATGAATCTCAAGCATTTCAAGGTCGGGCCTAACCCTTCCATCGAGGGGACGTCTTACAGCCGGCTTCGCCGTCTGCAAGCCGCCCCTCATGTCAAACGTTAGGCGGCACGCATGCCTCACGCGCCCGACTCATCGCTGTGCGAACTGTGCAATGCCACCGATGTTGTTTTGCAAAACGCTCTGGCTTACGTGCGCTACGACAATCACACGTTGAGCCGTGGCCACGTGCTTATCGTACCCAAGCGTCACGTGGCCAATTTCTTCGACATGTCGTCGGACGAGCAGCACGCCGTCCTTCAGCTGCTTGGCGAGGCTCAACGCCATGCAGAGCTCGCGTTCGCGCCGGACGGCTACAACATCGGAGTCAACGTGGGTGAAGCTGCTGGTCAGTCGCGCATGCACGTGCATGTCCATCTGATCCCAAGGTACGTCGGCGACGTGCCTGATCCGACTGGAGGCATTCGCTGTGTGCTCTCATCTACCAACCGTGCAGGCGGAGGAACGAAAGCATGACGAGCGCGCTTACTTCGAGCACTGCAAGGCTGTGTATTTCGAACTTAAAGATAGATATGGGAATCCGGGTTAACAGGTTGCTTGGCGCGGACACGCAACATCAGGCCACCGCTTCGCGGAAGATGTTGCGTGCCGGGCAGCGCCAACGTTGGGCCGCACGGATGCAACGTAGCCATCTCCAGCTTTTAGCTGACCAAGTCCAATAAGGTTGCCCATGGAGGACCAGTCGAATTTATGAACACTCAGCCCGATGACCTGGCACGTTACAAGGAAGGACAACGCCAGCAGTGGGATAGTGTTGCCGCCGGTTGGAAAAAGTGGTGGCCGGCTATCGAAAACGGCGCACAACACGTCAGCAAGCGCATGTTCGAACTAGCGGAAGTTAATCCCGGTCAGCGAGTATTGGACATTGCGACTGGTATTGGCGAACCCGCACTGCTGGCTGCAAGCCGTGTCGGCACTACCGGGTTGGTTGTAGCAACGGATCTCTCCCCTCAGATGCTCGATATCGCCCGGGAGCGGGCAAACACCTTGGGGTTGACGAATGTGCAGTTCTTAGCATCGGGCATAGAGGGACTGGATTTTCCTGACGGCAGCTTTGACACCATACTCTGTCGCTGGGGCGTAACGTCACTACCCAATCCACCGAACACGCTGGCCAAGATACGACGCATGCTGGCTCCCAGTGGCTCGTTCGCCACGGCTGTTTGGGAAGAGGGGCCGAAGGGCCGCCCCATGGCGAGCATTGCGACGGATGTTGCCCGAGAGATCTTTGATTTACCATCAGCCCGACCAGGAGTTCCTTCCCTATCTGCATCAGCAAAAAATGCCTTGGAAAAGGAGATGATTCATGCCGGGTTTACGGATGTACGCGTTGAAGAAATGACGCTTACCCTGGAACTACCGTCTGCCGAAGACTGTACTCAATACCTTATGGATGTTTCGCCAGAATTTGCCACTTTGCTTTCCGACAAGTCGTCTGGGCAGCGAGAAGAGTATCGGCAGAGACTCGCCGAGAAGCTCCAGCCGTACGTGACGGTTGATGGCAGCGTCCAGGTTCCAAATCTGACTATCTGTGCGGCGGGGCGGAGATGATGGCTTATGTCGTTGCTCTTGCGTGGGCTGGCTAGGCGCCAATGCAAACCGGCGACACATTCGGGGGTCTCTTCTGTATTCTGGGCCTCGTCGCGGCTGTTGCTGCGTGGCGGGTTTTTCAGGGAAGAGCGAAGCCACCTGTGCCGAACTTTCCGTCTGGAGAGCCCGAACGCCGACGGGGAATCTTCGGATCTTGTGGGACGCGGTGTGGTTCTTTCTTCTCGGGAGTTATGCAGATAGAAGACCAGACGGCCCCATTGGCTGGGTGTCAGCGCTCTCGGCGCTTACTCTCATCGCTCCAGGAGACGCTGCGCGATGAAGCCGCGGCAGCGTCGCTGAGCTTGAACGTTAGACGCATCGTAGAAATGGCTGAACCCTAGTCGTGTACGAACCCAAACATCAACCTCCGATTCCGCCGAAGAGCTTCTTCCGAAGGCTCCTGGTGCACTTGGCTGCCGCCTTGGGGCTCCTGGCCGGGTCCCTTGCGATTGGCATGCTCGGCTACATTCAGTTCGAGAACCTGCCGTGGGTCGATGCATTCTTGAATGCCGCCATGCTGTTGGGGGGCATGGGGCCGGTCAACCCTCCCCAGTCCACGGCGGGTAAGCTGTTTGCTGGTCTCTATGCGCTCTATGCCGGCCTGGTATTCATCGTCACAGCTGCGCTGCTGTTTGCGCCGATCTTCCATCGGCTCATTCACAGTTTTCACTGGAGCGAAGAGGTCTAGCACGCATGCATACGCCTACGCGTACTCAAAAAGCAACACTGTGTCTGATGCGAAATCATGCAAGGCGCTCATCTCCGTCACAGATCAGCATGTCACGCCGGATCGAGTTCGATCCGTGCCTCAAGCTTGTCGGCCAGCCTGATGATGCTGATCAGCGCGCGAGGCAGCGACGTTCTTGGCGAGGTCAATGCCTGCGGTTACGATAGCTGTGATTTTCCTTCTCAGGTGAGTTGATGAAAACGCAGTTTCAGTGCAGACTAACTTGTACTCAAGTTACGTCGGAGCTAAAAGTTTGACCTCTCCATCGTGGCACTCAGTTGCCGTAAACCGCAACCCTGACGGGGTGCGGCTTGCTTGGGACGGGGAGGTCCTTTTCATTGGTCAAGTTTCGCAAATGCCCTGCTTGGTACCATGTCCCGCCGCGTTTAGGGTTCAAGCCAATGGAGGGGTTCATGGGTAAAGCTCGTCTCGAGGCGTTTAGCGACGGCGTACTGGCCATTATCATCACCATCATGGTGTTGGAGCTGAAGGTGCCTCACGGCGAATCAATCGCTGCCCTCGCACCATTGGTGCCAGTCTTTCTCAGCTATGTGCTCAGTTTCGTTTACGTTGGCATTTACTGGAACAACCACCACCACATGCTTCACGCCAGCAAGAAGGTGTCGGGCCGTGTGCTGTGGGCAAATCTGCACCTGCTGTTCTGGTTATCGTTGTTGCCGTTTGCCACCGGCTGGATGGGTGAAAACCACTTCGCTGCATTGCCGTCGGCGCTCTATGGAGTGATCCTTCTCTGTGCGGCCATCGCGTACTGGTTGCTTCAGCAGGCGATTATCGCTGCCGAGGGCGCCGGCTCTATGCTTGCCGTGGCTGTTGGCCGCGACTGGAAGGGGAAGTTGTCGCCCGTCATGTATCTCGCAGCCATCGCATCAACGGCTTGGCTACCATGGGTTGCCCAGGCAATCTATGTCTTGGCTGCGCTGCTATGGGTCATCCCGGACAGGCGTATCGAGCATGTGCTCTCCAAGAGCGAAACCTAGCTGAACTGCGGGGCATCCTGTGTGTATGAAGTTTCTGGTGCGGCAGAACAGGTTGTTAGAAAGCGGATACCGCTATTCGTCGCTTCGCGCCGCACGGGGCGCTATTCAACGCCGCCTTTAGGTGCACAGATGCTTCCATCACTCATTGCCATCGCGCTGCTCCACTGGGCCGTTCTTCTTGTGCCCGGGTTCAACGTTGTGCTGCTTGCGCAACTCGCCGGCGGTCAAAGTCGTGCAGCGGCGCTTGCCGCCGTGGTGGGAATGACAAGCGCCACGCTGGCGTGGGCGTCGCTCGCGGTCATGGGCATTGGTGTTGTGTTCTCGACCCAGCCGATGTTGCGCCAGGGGGCGCAGATCGTGGGTGGGCTGTATTTGCTTTACCTTGCGTTCAACCTCTGGCGTTCGGGCGCTTCGGCGGCTTCCGTGCCTCAGGAGACCTTGAGCAAGAGCGCGGCGTTTCGTGTTGGCTTCATGACCAGCGCGCTCAATCCAAAAATCGCACTATTCTACGGGAGCGTGTTCGCTACGGCGTTGCCGCCGTCGCCGTCCTGGGTGCACGTGGTCAGCGCGGTCGCCGTCGTTTACCTCAACTCCATCATCTGGCACACCAGCCTTGCCGTGGCCTTTTCGCAAAAGGCCGTCCAGCGCGCCTACTTGCGCAACTTCGCCCGCCTGACCAAAGTGTCCGGTGCTGTCGTTGGCGCTTTTGGCCTGCGGTTGATTGTGGGAACAATCCAGGAGCTGCGCGCCCGCATGCCCTGAGGGGCCATCAGACGCCGCGGCCCGCGCGCGCGCATTCTTCCCGCCTGCCTGAGGCCGGATCACTGACAGGGCTGAAACCGGACGCAGGGCGCTGCAGCACGCAGGGATGTGATGGTGTTCTCATCGGCAGCACGTGCCGCCGTGAATGCCACGCTGCTACCCTCTGCTATCCCCGCCAGCAGGGCACGGTCCGTCACCCGGAAGGTCAAAGTTGGGAAAGGTTTGTCGTGAAGCTGAACCAGTTTCAGGCGGATGTAGATGCGCTTGCCGCCGTCTTCTTCAAAGATGGAGCGCACTGTGGCGCGAGTTTCCACCAGCTGCTGAGCGCTGGCCGCCATGCCTGCGCCGGCAGGGGACGGGCCGGCAGCATGGCCGGGTTGCGCCGCCAGCAAGAACAGAATCGCAAGCGACAGGGAAAAAATCTGCCCCATCCTGATTCCTGGTTTCATCCCTGATCCCTTCTTTTCACTGAGAAAGCGCAGTCCGCCCGGCGCATCAACACCACGAATCAGCTTCCATCTCATTTGGACGACTCCTTCTTCGCCGTGTTTGCACCCGATCCAGGCAACCGCCCCCGTTTCGCCAATGCTTCGCGCAGCAGGAACTCGACCTGGGCGTTCGCGCTGCGCAAATCCTGTGCAGCCAGGCGTTCGATCTCCGCCCAGAGGGCAGGATCGATTCGCAGCGGGAAAGACTTCTTGCCGGGGCTCGCCATCGGGCTTTGTGTTCGGGTGATGCAGCGCTCAGGTGTAGAGCGTTCCCGTGTTGATCACGGGTTGTGCGTCGTTGTCCGAGCACAGGACCACCAGCAGGTTGGACACCATCGAAGCCTTGCGTTCATCATCCAGCGTCAACAGGTTGCGCTCGGACAGGCCCTTCAGCGCAGCTTCGACCATTCCCACGGCGCCAGCAACAATCTGGTGCCTTGCGCTGACGATGGCGGTTGCCTGCTGCCTTCTCAGCATCACCTGCGCGATCTCCGGTGCGTAGGCCAGGTGGGTGAGCTTGGCATCGAGAACCTCGACGCCGGCGCTGACAAAACGATGATTCAACTCCGTCTTTAGTGCATCGGCCACGGTGTCGAGACCTGCGCGCAGCGTCGTTTCGTCGGGATCAAGGTCTTCACCCGTGTCATATGCATATTGCGTCGCAAGGTGGCGGATGGCCGCCTCGGCCTGGATGCTGACGAACTTCGTGTAGTCGTCGATCTCGAACACGGCACGCGCGGTATCGTGCACCCGCCAGACAACAGCAGCGCCGATTTCGACGGGATTGCCCCGCTTGTCGTTGACCTTCAGGGCCGCCGTGTTGAGGTTTCTCGCACGCAGTGAGATCTTGCGGCCGCTCTGGAACGGGTTGGTCCACCGCAAGCCTTCGGAGCGATCCGTGCCCTGGTATTTGCCGAACAGGGTGAGAACGATGCCCTCATTGGGCTGCAGCATGTATAGGCCCGGCAGCAGGGCCGCGCCGGCCAGCACGAAGAGCACGCCGATGTAAACAGGCGCCAGTTGCCGTGCAAGGACGAACCCGCCCACGGCAAGCAATACCACGGCCGCAAGGACCATCGCATAACCATTCAGGGAGCGATAGCGGGTTTCCGTTCGTTCGGGCCGGTGTGCGTGGACAGCTTGGTTGATCATGAGGGTCTCCTGAAAAGTGATATCACTTTAATATCAAGAATTAACGCTGTCAACAGCCGGTATAAAAAAGATGGGATGAAAGAGGCAAGAGGCAGCGCGTGTGATGCGCTCCCCGTCAGTCATTGCGGACCGGATCGGCAATCCATGTCTGACCTTCGCCAACAGGTCGCGTTGCATGGATCCCGGGTCCGGGCCCGTGATGACAAGCGACGCGGGCAGACACGAGCGCTTCACACTTTGCATCAAATCGGCCTCTGGCCCATATCTGACGGGCGCAAGCAGCTATCAAACAGGGAGCATCCCGGCGCATCCCGCAACCCCACTGCGCAGCCTTTGACCTTTCACAAGGCCAGGCATGCCCAGGCGGGCAACAATCCATGCTTTTGAACTGCCCATGCTTGGACTCCTGCCTTCCTTTCTGCGCGGCGTGATTGCGCTGCTTCTGCTGGTCGTCAACACGCTGTTCTGGTGCACGCTGCTGTTCGCCGCGTCGCTGGTCAAGTTGCTGCTGCCGTTTCGGGCTGTGCGCACCCGCATCGACCCGCTGCTCAATGCCATCGCCACCGCCTGGATTGCCTGCAACAGCGGCTGGATGCGGCTGACGCAGCGCACCCGGTGGGACGTGGCCGGCGTGGACGCGCTGCGTTACGAGGGCTGGTACCTGGTCAATGCCAACCACCAGTCGTGGGTTGACATCTTCGTGCTGCAGCATGTGCTGAACCGGCGCATTCCCATGCTCAAGTTTTTCCTCAAGCAGGAGCTGATCTGGGTGCCGGTCATCGGGCTGGCCTGGTGGGCGCTTGATTTTCCTTTCATGAAACGCCACACCAAGGCCGACCTGCGCAAGCACCCCGAGCGCCGCCTGCAGGACCGCGAGGCCACGCGCCGCGCCTGCGAGAAGTTCGCCCTGGTGCCCACCAGCGTGATGAATTTTTCGGAAGGCACACGTTTCACGCCCGCCAAACATGCGTCACAGGCTTCGCCTTACCGCCACCTGCTCAAGCCCCGGGCCGGCGCGCTGGCGCTGGCCGTCAACGCCATGGGCGAGAAGTTCCATTCGCTGATCGACGTGACCATTGTTTACCCCGCCGGTGCGCCGACTTTCTGGCAGTTTCTCTGCGGCCAGGCACCGCGCATCGTCGTGCGTGCGCAGCAGCTGCCCATTCCCCCCGAGTTCAGCACGGGCGACTATGCGGGCGACCCGGCGTTTCGTGTGCGCTTCCAGCAGTGGCTCAGCGATTTGTGGGACAGCAAGGACAGGCAGATCACTGCGCTGCTCCAGCCGGGCTGAGTTTCGGTTTACAAGCCAAATAAACCGTCAGCCCTTTTCGGACGGGCGCAGGCAGCTATGAATTCAGGAGTGCAGCGCTGGACGGATGCGCCTCGGCCAGCACGCGCTGCAGGGTCTGCAGGAGCTCCGTGTTCGAGGTTTGCGCTTTGAGCAGCACGGCAGCGAAGCGGTCGGCCTCGGCCGGCTTCAGCGCCGTGGCCGAGAACACCACCACGGGGGGTGGATGGCCCAGCGCCACGATGTCTGCCAACACATCCCAGCCCGATCCGCCTCGCAAGGCCAGGTCCAGCAGCACCAGGTCGAAGCGCTGCTCCCGCAGCCGCTCGCGCGCTTCCCCGGGCGAAGCCGCAAACTCGAAGACGGCGAAGTCCTGCGCAATGGCGGCCGTGATGCGCTGTGTGTCGAAGTCGTCCTCGATATGCAGGATGCGCGGTTTTTCCTGGGCCATGAGGCCGATGGCGCGGCGCAGCGTGAGAACCATCTGGTTCTCGTCGATCGGTTTGTCCAGCCAGTCCGAAACGTTGAGCGGCAGGTTGTTGCACTGGAGCTGGCCTTCGCTGGCCGAGGCCGAGACCACCACGATGGGCAGGTCGCGCGTGTGTGCCTGCCGGCGCAGGGTGTGGATCAACGTGATGCCGTCCTGGTCGGGCAGTTCCAGGTCCACCGTCATCGCGGCATAGCGGGTTGTTTCCAGAAAAGCCAGTGCCATGGCGGCGGTGTAGGCCCTGTCCACGTCAAAGCCGCCTTTGTCCAGCATCAGGCCGATCAGGTGGGCGATGTCGCGGTCGTCTTCGCACACGAGAATGCGCGGTCGGTCGACCGTGGGTGCTGCCGCCATCGGCTCCTGGTGTTCTGTCGATAGCGGAAGCTCGAAGAAGAAGGTGGTGCCCGCGCCGGCTTTGCTCTCGAAGCCCATGTGGCCACCCAGCCGTTCGACAATGGCCCTTGAAATATTCAGGCCCAGCCCGGTGCCGGCTGCCTGGCGCGTGTCGGACGAATCGGCCTGCGAGAACTTCTGGAAGATGCGCTTGCGGAACTCGTCGGGAATGCCGGGGCCGCGGTCGCGCACCTCGACCCGCACGCCCAGGCCCGCGCGCGACACATGCACCTCCACCGTTTCGTCGGGCGGGGAAAACTTCATCGCATTGGACAGCAGGTTGGTCACCACCTGGGTCAGGCGGTCGCTGTCCGCAAGAACCTGCAGGGTATCGTCGGGGCAATACAGCCGCAGGCCCACATTTTTTGCGGCGCCAAAACCTTCGTTGGCCGCCAGCGCCTGCACCAGCAGCGGCTTCAGGGCCGTCTCCTGCAGGTCGAGCTGCATCTTGCCGGACTCGATTTTCTCGATGTCCAGGATGTCGTTGATCAGGCGGATCAGGCGTTCGCAATTGTTTTTGGCAATCTCCACCAGTTTCATGACGGCGTCGGGCAACTTGCCCCCCACGCCGCCCGCGATCAGCCCGAGCGAGCCGCGAATCGACGTCAGCGGTGTACGCAACTCGTGGCTGACGGTGGAGACGAACTCGCTCTTGATGCGGTCTATGTGTTTGAGTGCGGTAACGTCGGTGGCCTGTACATAAAAACCGATGACCTTGCCCTCGTCGGCGTCTTCCCCGTAACGCGGAAAATAGTTGACAACGTAGTCCCGCAGCTCGCCGCGAAGGTTTTTCCGGACGCGGTCGTAAACCACCGGATAACCCGCCAGGACCTGTTCAATGGCGGGAATGTTGCTCTGGTAGATCTCCTCGCCCAGCACATCGCGCATGTGCTTGCCGTCAATCTGCGCCGCAGACAAGCCCAAGTTCTCCTCGTAGGCCAGGTTGTGAAAGCGGTAGCGCTGGTCGGCACCGATGTACGAAAGCAAGGCTGGTGTGTTGTCGGTGATATCGCGCAGCTGCGATTCGCTGCTGCGCAGCAGGTCGCTGGCAGCGCGCGCGTCCTTCTCTGATTGAACCAGTTTGCGCACCAGCGGCGTGACCAGGATGTGGAGCAGCAGCATGCCGGCAATGATCAGCCCCGCCAGCAGCGGCAGGATGTATTTGAGCTGGGCAAGGATGGGCGAGTACAACTCCTTCTGGTCGACCTTGAGCACCATCCCGAAGCCGGCGGGCGCAACCGGTGCGTAAGCTGCCACCACCTGTTCGCGCCGGTAGTCCCTGGCGGCGATGATGCCGGTGTTGCCAAGAAGCGCGTGGTTCATGGGCAGGGCCGTGCCCTCGACCACCCGGTCAACGCGCCTGAAGCCGATACCGGCCAGGCGCCCCAGGAAACAGTCCATGGCCTTGCCGCCATCGTCCAGCGGCGCGCAGACCGCGAACTCGGCACTCTGGCCCATGGCGGCCACCTCGCCAAAGACACGGGTCAGCAGGGGCAGGGTGGCCTCCGTCATGACCTCTCCCACGCGAAGGCCTTTCTGGTCGAGGATGTCCAGGTGCGCCTGGACCGTGAACTTCTCGTTCCAGAGCAGGATGGCGCGGTCTTTTTTGCTCAGCGAGACGTGTTTTTCATCGGTGCGGGAAAAACTGCCGGCGCGTCCGACCTCGCGGCCCCCTGCATCCAGAAAAGACATGCCCTTGAAGCCGGTGGGCAGAAACGAGCTGGCGGCCCGCTGCATGGCAAGCAGGGCTGCGGCATCGTCCGGCGTGGACTCAAGAGTCTGCAAGGTCTGCACCAGGAAGGGGCGGGTGGCCACGGTGCGCGCATCGGTCAGGGCCTGGTTGATCTGGCTTTCAAACAGCCGGGCATTGCTTTGCAGCGCCGCCTGCAGGCTGCGGCTGAGCACAGCCTCTGTCTGCCGCTCCATGACGGCATACACGGCCACGCCCGCCGCGATACTGGTTGCCAGAAGGATGAGACCGCCAATAAGGGCGATCCGGCGGTCTTGAGGCATTGAAAACAAAGGTTCTCTTTTCGTGTTGGGCTGCGGGTGTTGGGGCTTCGACTATGCGGCGGCGTTGCCCTGGTGCTGCCTTGCCGCGCGTCGAGTCGTGTGTCAAGAATAGCGCCGTTTCCCCGTTTCAGGTATGTTCCGCCGCTCGCGTGGCATGTGATATCTGAGCTGGAGCCGCGATCGCGTAGTCTGTGGCGCCTGTGCCACCATGGGCGGGTCGAAAACCAGCGCAGGGAAGTTTTAATTTCGTGAACCGTGAATCCTTTTCGCTTTGGGCCCCCTCCTTGCGGGTGATGCCGACTTTTTTACCGGCAGCCATGGAGAGAAAAATGTTCTATCGAAAAAATGTAGGCGGCAAAGAGCGCGTGGCGCGGTTGGTGGCCGGTGTGCTGATGGGGGTGTGCGGCCTGTTCTTCTTGGGCGCCACGCCCCTGGGCTGGCTGGTGCTTGGCGCCGGCGTGATGACTGTGGTCACCGGGCTGGTGGGTTTTTGCCCGGCCTGCGCCATGGTCGGCCGCAAACTGCCCGGGGAGCCGCGGTGACGGTCGCGAAAACCATGTTTGCCGCCGCACAGGCCGGCGACCCGCTGGCGCTGGACCTGCTGCTGCGCCAGCTGCAGCCCGACATACGCCGCTACGCCCGCTTTCAGTGCCACCGCGGCTCGGCCATCGAAGACGTGGTGCAGGAAGCGCTGATCATTGTTTATCGCAAGGTCGGTTCGGTGCGCGATGCCGCCGCCCTGGCCGGCTGGATGTTCCGGGTGGTGGCCCGGCTCTGCATGCTGCCGGCGCTGGCCCTGATGCGCAGCACGGAGCACATCGAGGCGCTGCAGGACAGCACACGTTTTGCCACCATGCCGCAGGACGAACTGCGCATCGACCTGGTCCGCGCGCTGGAGTCGCTGCCTGGCATGTACCGCGAAGTGGTTTTGCTGCGCGACATGGAGCAGCTGACCATCACCGAAATTGCGCAGCAGCTGCAGATCACCCGCGAGGCGGCCAAAAGCCGCATCCATCGTGCCCGCAGCCTGGTGCGCGAATACCTGCTGGGCGGTCAGCCAGCGCCAGAAAAGGCGGCGCCATGAAACTCTTTGGCAAAGCCGCTACCGGCTTTTTTGCCAGCCAGAGCCTGGCCGGCCACCTGCTGCGCGGCGCAACTGCTTTCGTGCTTTTGTACTGGGCTGTTGTTCACCAGCAGGCGCAACCCTTCATGGCCTTGCTGGCCGGGGCGGGTGCCCTGATCGCCATGCGCGGTTGTCCGGTCTGCTGGACTTTAGGCCTGGTGGAGACCATCGGGCAAAAGCTCAAGCGGCAGTCGGGTTGAGGTGGCGGAACCTGATCTTGTAAACAAAATCGGGATCCAGCCCTTTGCGGGCGGGCGCAAGCAGCTATTGATTTGGTAGCGGATTCGTGGCCAGCCCGGCTCAGTGCAGCCGGTCGGCCAGCTGCGCCAGACCGGCGCGGCGGTGTACGCCGAGTTTGTCGAACAGGCGCTGCAGGTAGGTGCGCACGCTGGGCAGGGCAATCGCGAGTTCACGGGCGATTTCCTTGTCGGTCAGGCCGCGGCACACGCAGCGCGCCACCTCCATCTCGCGCCGGCTCAAGGCCGCCAGCGGCAGCGTGGCCGTAGCTTGGGCAGGAAGCGAGCGGCGTGCACGACGCAGCGCGGCCACGAAGGCCGGCTCCAGCATGTCCAGCAGCTGCTTGTCGTGGGCGGTGAACTCGTTGCCGCTGCGGCCGCGCCAGATGCGCAGGTCGCCCAGCGCTTCGTCGCCGTCGAAGGCATGCAGGTTGATGCCCCAGTGCAGCCCGTCGCGCGCCAGGAAGTCGTTGAAGAACTCGGTTTTCAGGAACTCCCGGCGCGGCATCACTTCGCTGACCAGGGTGGCGTGGCGGCGCGACTGCAGCGCAAAGGTGATCGGGTCGCGGTACTGGTACCAGGCCTCGTAGCGCTGCAGGTTGGCCGGGTCCATGTGGATGGCCACGGGGTGGGCAAAGCAGCCCGAGGGTGCGCTCCAGATGTAGGAGGCAAAGTGGTCGGCGCGGAACAGCGCCAGCGTGGCCTGGCCCATGCGCTCGCGGATCTCGCGCTCGTTCAGGTCTTCGGCCAGCAGTGAAAAGCAGGTGGCCAAAGCGCGTTGCTCGGTGCCGGACAGGAACATGGCGGGCCTCTACGAAGGAGCTGAAGGGAGGGAGAGCGGCGGTGGTTGGGCAAGCCTAGCGCCAACCCCGGCGCCGGTCAATCTGCCGTGTCATCGAATTCGATGACAGACAGCCGCGGCGGCAGGCGCGATGATTTTGCGGCAAGCACCCCCACACACCAGGAGCAACCATGGCCCGCATTTCCCTTCCACATACCTGCAGCGCCCTTGCGGCCGCCGCCGCGCTTTCGGCCTGCAGCGGCCCGGGCGGCCTCAGAGGCGCGCCCGACATCGACACGCTCACCGCCACCGAAGCCGCGACCCGCATCTGCAGCGGCGCGCTAAGCAGCGAGGCGCTGGTGCAAGCCTACCTGCTGCGGGCCAGGGCCCGGCCCGAACTGAACGCCTTTGTCACGCTGGACGAAGCCGGCGCCCTGAAGGCTGCGCGCGCGGCCGACCAGCGCCGTGCGCAGGGCGGCGCCTGCCTGCCGCTGCAAGGCGTGCCCATCGTCGTCAAGGACAACATCCAGGCCAAGGGCCTGCCCGCCACGGCCGGCACGCCCGCGCTGAAAAACTTTGTGCCCACGGCAGATGCCCCCGTGCTGCAGAAGCTGCGCGACGCCGGCGCCATCGTGCTCGGTAAGACCAACCTGCATGAGCTGGCCTTCGGCATCTCGGGCTACAACCCGGCCTTCAACACCGGCCCCAACTCCGGCGTGCGCAATGCCTATGACGCGACAAAGATGGCCGGCGGTTCGTCGGCCGGCAGCGCGGCTGCGCTGGGTGCGCGCATGGCCCCCGCCGGGCTGGGCACCGACACCGGTGGTTCGCTGCGTGTGCCCTGCGCACTGAATGGCTGTGCCTCGCTGCGGCCCAGCATGGGCCGCTACCCGCAGGCCGGCATCGCGCCGATTTCGCATACACGCGACACGGCCGGCCCGATGGCCGTGGCCATGGCCGACGTGGAGCTGCTGGACCGCGTGGTCACCGGCGCACCCGCGCTGCTGCCCGCCGACCTCAAGGGTGTTCGTCTCGGCGTGGTGCCCGGCTTCCTGGCCAACTTGGACAGCGACACGCGCGTCGCCTGGGAAGCGTCGCTGGCCCGTCTGAAAGCGGCCGGCGTCACCGTGGTCGACGTCGCTATGCCGCAGCTGGCCGAGCTCAACGGCAAGGTGGGTTTTCCGGTGGCGTTGTACGAAGCGTATGACGACATGGTGGCCTACCTGGCCAGGTACAACACCGGCGTCAGCATCCGCCAGATGGCCGCAGCCATTGCCAGCCCCGATGTGAAAGGCACCTACGACGCACTGGTGATTCCGCGCAAGCTGCCCGGGCCGGGCGGCCTGGTGGACGCCGCGCCCATCTACCAGGCGGCGATGACCGTGCACCGTCCGGCACTTGTCAAGCTGTACGCCGACACCTTTGCCGGCCAGCGCCTTGATGCGCTGGTGTTCCCCACCGTGCCGCGCACCGCGCTGCCCGCCACGCCCGAGGCCAGCAGCCTGGAGAACTTCGGCCTGTTCATCCAGAACACTGACCCGGGTAGCAACGCCGGCATTCCCGGCATCCAGCTGCCCATGGGCCTGGGCGCCAGCAGCCGCATGCCAGTCGGGCTGGAACTGGACGGGCCGGCCGGCAGCGACAGGCGGCTGATTGCGATTGGCTTGGCGCTGGAGGGGGTACTGGGCCGTTTGCCGGCGCCGCGTTAACGGCTCACCCTGAATCAGACTTGAGCTGCTATCGTCTTCATAGCTTCTTGCGACCGTGGAATAAGGGCTAGAGGCCGATTTGACTCTATAAACCTTGCCACGCCAGCCACGCACCCAGCGCCAGCAGCCCGCCCATCAACCATGTGCGAAAACTTTCCTGGCTCAGCTCGTCGCGCAGGTTTTGGCCCAGCCACATGCCCACCAGCGCCGGCAGCAGCATCAGCAGCGATTGCGTGGCCGAGTCTGCATTCAGGTGCCGGCTGCTGGTTAGCGTCACGGCCAGCGCCAGGGTGGAAACGGTGAACGACAGGCCCAGGGCCTGAGCCATCTCGTCTTTCTTCAGCCTCAGCGCCTGCAGGTAGGGCACGGCCGGCAGCACAAACACGCCGGTCGCCGCCGTCAACAGGCCGGTCAGGCAACCGACCACGCCAGACGCCGCGGTTTCATGCCGCGCGCGCGGCTGCGGCAGGTGCAGGCCAGCCAGCCCGGCCAGGGCATAAGCCACCAGGCACAGGCCCAGCCACAGCATGGCGCCACTTGGTGCCGACATCCAGCCGCGGCCCAGCCACATGCCGGCGCATACCCCGGCCATCATCGGCCAAAGCCGCCAAGCCAGCGCCCGCAGATGCCCGCCGCGCGACATCTGCCACAGGTTGGTGATGAGCGAGGGCAAAAAGAGCAGGGCAGCACCCTCGGCCACCGGCATCATCAGGCCCAGCAAACCCATGGCTACCGTCGGCAGGCCCATGCCCAGCACACCCTTGACGCCGCCCGCCACAAAGAAAACAAAACTCACCACCATGAAGTCGTGCACGTTGGGAACGAACATGAATGCTCCTGAAACAAGGGAGCGCTCAGTCTGGCTGGTGGGCGTGCCGGTGACTATCTGTCTTTGCTTGAGGTAGGCTCAGCATCAGCTATATCCACAGGACATCTGATGCGTTTTGACTGGACCGACCTTCAGCTTTTTGTACACGCCTGCGAGGCCGGCAGCATGACAGCCGCCGCCAGCCGCTCACACCTCACGCTCGCCGCCGCCAGCGCACGCCTGCGTGGCATGGAAGAGCAGGCCGGCGTGGCGCTGCTGCTGCGCCATTCACGCGGCGTGCGGCCCACGGCTGCCGGCGAAGCGTTGCTGCGCCACGCCCACGCGGTGCTGGCACAAATGGCACAGCTGCGCGGCGAGCTGGCCCTGCATGGCCGCGGCGCCCTCGGGAAAATCCACCTCATGTGCAACACCTCGGCCTTGGTGCAACACCTGCCGACGCTGCTGGCAGCCTTTCTGCGAGAGCACCCGTCGATTGACACCGTGGTGGAAGAAAGCGCCAGCCCCCTCACCGTGCAGGCGGTGAGGCAGGGCGCCACTGACATCGGCATTGCTTCAGACGCAGAAGACATGACCGGGCTGCAAACAGCCTTCTTCTGCAAAGACCCGCTGGTGCTCGTGCTGCCACGCGGCCATGCGCTGGCGCGCAGCCGTTCGGTGGCTTTTGAACGAGCGCTCGATCTTGAGCTGGTCGGGTACAGCGCTTCCAGCGCCTTGCACACCTACCTGAGCCTGCAGGCCGCGCAGCTGGGCAAACCCATGCGGGTTCGTGCCAACCTCGGTAGCTTCGATGCGATGTCTACTTTGGTGGAACAGGGTGTTGGTGCGGCGGTGGTGCCGGCTGCTGTGTTGGGGAAGGACGTTGGCAGCAGGCGAATCACTGTGCGGCCGTTGTCGGATGCCTGGGCCAGGCGGTCGCTGGTGTTATGTGCGCCGGTGGATTTGGTGGAGTCGCAGCCAGCGGGTCGGTTATTTCATTTTTTGAAGATGAACGTTAGCAGAGAGAAATAACGGCCACAAGCGTAGACCTATCCTCCGTTGGGCAACAATTCGTCAAAGTAGGCCCAATCAGGGTCATCTGCGAAATGGATCTCAATCGGATAGCGTTCTTGCTCTTGCGGCATATTGGTTAGACGCTTCAGAAATAACTGGGGTTGCTGCAAATAGAAAACAAACTCTCGCTCGGCGCGGCCGGTGAGGACTGCGGCCAATATAACGGACTGGTCCTGTTCCACTGCGGCTACCAGTCGATTTTCGAAGATGTGAAGGTCGTCCAGCTCCGCTTTGGTCGCAAGGCCAGCTTCGTTTGGTAATCGCATCGACCAGAAGATATTTAGTCTCTTCGGATATTCAGATCTCTGGAGGCCGGCGGAAAACCTTCGGGAGCGAACTTGAAACGGGTACTCGCCGGTGTGACCTTCTGCGATTGCCCAGACTGCGGTGTCGGCAGATTCGAACATCGTTTTTTCGACTCCTGAAAGGCTTGATATGGGATTCTTGGGATAGGCCTGACGTTAGATGTAAATGGCATTGTCAGTCGTTCGCTCGACTGATGGGACAGGCCACGCGTTCAAGCGCAACTACAGGATAAATTTGTACTGAGCCTGGGTGAGACTCGGACTCGACGGCATAGCCTTCAGGGGTCAGTTTTGTGCAGTACCAGCCGACAACTTGACCCTGCCAAGCGGCCCCAGATTTCTTGCGTACGCGATCTCCCAGGCCAAACGTGGCGCGCAATGGGAGCGCAAACTGGCCAGAAACTGGAGTACCGACTTCATTGCTACTTTGATCCATACCTAACCTTTCTTGTGAATGTCTTGAGGTGATCTGTTGATCCATATCGTTCAAAGTAACTCGCTGCCGGAACGCGCAGCGTGTAGGCAGTCCAGTTGACTGCAGTGTTATGCCAAAAACCGTCAGTGGCTCGCTGTTGATTCAAAGTAGGCCACCGCGTACAGCACGATCTCGAAGGGAAACCACCCATTCATTCTCAAGATGCGTCAGTGAATCTGCAATGGGCCAACCAGGCGCAGTTTCAATCAGATGCAGAAATGACCAGGCAACGCCAAAGCAACCATCAGGGCCAAATAATGTAACCAATGCACGTGCCTCGTCATCCGTTAGGGGTTTCACCACGGACTTCAGTTCAGCCTCGACCAAACGAAGATGATCAATCGATGCATCATCTTCGGATGGGAGGGGGCCGAGCAACAGCAGACGTTTGATTTCAGGACGCATAATGTTTGACTTAGGCCGCTGGTGGAAGGACAGTTTCATACTTCTTTCCCTGCAATTGAGAGAGCCGTTCATCAAGCGATCTCTGATTCTTGGTGCGGCCCATGCTGGCTTCGGCGAGCGCCAACAGTTCAAGAGTTTGAACTGGCACCGGCCGACATTCGAGGGCAATGGACGTAAGCCAATCAGATACCAACCCCAATTCATTGTGCTCAAGAAACTCTTCGAATTGGACGAGATCATTTTCGAACTTGGCCGCGGCGATCTTTGGTACGCGCGACCTAGCATCGAGCAGGTAGCTGGCGGTTCGCTCCCAAGAGCGTGAAAGTTCAGGGTTTGACATGGAAAGCGGCCTAACGTGAAGTTAGATTGCATGTAGAGCTATGGCACCTTGGATGGCTTGTTCTACGGACGCCAACGACGCGAAGCTAGACACCTTTATGACGCATTGCCCTGGGAAGTTGTCTAGCTCGCACGCCACAGCAACGAAGGCGACATTCGCCTCTTTTGCTGCCTCCAAGTCACCAACGGAGTCACCGAAGAAGATCACAGCCCTATCGGGCTCGAATGAAACAATTTGATGAAGTGCGCTTGCCTTCGGAGTACCGGCTCCATAGACCTTCGCGAAAGAGCCAGCCAAGTTGGCACGAGCCAACTGCGCTTCAACTTCAATTTCGGGCGCGGATGAGCTGACGTAGAACGTATGCGCGCCAACGGCCAGGAATTCTTTGACCCCTTCTACCAATGGGGCCACAGACAACAGACTTTCAAGTTTCTCAGCGTAGCGTGAAAGGTAGTCAGCAACAACAGCTCCCGTTGGCTCGATGCCAAGGATCTTTCCGAGAACGTGCGTAATCTTGTGATCCCGTCGCACACCGCCATTCGCCAGAATGTAGGCGCTGATCTTCTCCAGTTCAGCGGCGGGCGCGGAAAATAGCGACAACATGGCATGGTGTTTGACGAGGTTCGACTTGACGATAACGCCGTCAAGATCGAGAACAACTGCCGCTGCCTGGTTCATTTTCGCCCTGCAATCTAACGTAATTTAAACCGCAAAACCTGCGGTATAACTTGACGACTGCGGTTTAATCTGGGCATCAAATTCTCGCTAAGTACTTGTCCTGCGACCGATTCTAGGAGTCAATGCCGGAGGTGACATCCTCTAAATAGCGTACATCGCGCAAAAGCCACAGGTTCAGTACATGCATACCAAATCGCGCAATTTCTGGCCAGTTGATTAAGATGCTAATCATGTTCCTTCAACTTTCTCCTCCTTCAGCCTAACTCGCACTGCACCCGGCCTCCAGCCGGGTCGCGCATGCGGCCGCGCTTGTTCTACCAATGAACGACAGCGCGCGGCCATGAGTTGACGCGCCTGCCTGCCTTTCTCTTTCTTGGCTGCATACAGCCTTGCAGCAGGCGCACGGATGGAGAACTTTTTTCATGAATTCCCGAACATCGGCCGCTTTGGCCTGGGGTGGCGTCCTGCTTGCGGGCGTCTTGTGGGGTGTGGGCGCGTTGGTGGCCCAGTCTGTGATGGCGGGCGGTGGCATGTCGCCATTCAGTCTGTCTTTAGCGCGATTTGCGCTCGGTTTGCCACTGCTGTGGTGGTGGCACTGGCGGCAAATGGCCATCACGCCGGCGGCAGGGAAGTGGCGACACTTGCCGTGGCAGGAGAGGGCGCTGATGGTCCTCACCGGCCTGGCCATGGCGATGAACGTGACCTGCTGGTTCATGGGCGTCAGCTACATTGGCGCGGCCTTGCCGACGGTGATTTCGATCTGCTGCGCGCCGGTGATCGTGGCGTTGCTTTCGGTGCTGCGCGGTTATGAACGGGCCAGTGGGCCACTGCTGTCTGCGCTGGTGCTTGCGCTCATCGGTGTGGCCTTGATCGTTGTGCCGGAGGAAGCCTTGACCCTGCCGCGTGACTACGCAGCGGGCCTGGCGTGGTCGTTTGCCTCGGCCGCTTTGTACTCGCTGGTGGTGCTGGGCAATGCGCGCATGCCGGCGCATGTGCCGGCGGTCAGTGCCTCGGCCTGGGGTATGGCGGTGGCGGCGCTGCTGATGCTTGTGCTGGCCGGTGCGCAGGGCATCACCTGGCCGCGCGACGGCACGGCCTGGCTGCAGGTGGCCTACACCGGCGTGGCGACAACTTCGATTGCCTACCTGGCGTTTGCCTGGGGCGCGCGGCGCTTGTCTCCGACGGCGGCGGTGGTGGGCACGCTGATCGAACCGCTCGTCGCGGCACTGGCGGCAGCCTGGCTGTTTGCCGAGCCGCTGACGGCGCGGCAGGGCGTCGGCGCCTTGTTGCTGGGGGCAGCGATGTTGCTGCTGGCGCGGCGGCGAGCGGGCTAGTTACCCGCTTGCTATTTCAGTTTGATCCGGGATCCGCCTGGCATGACACAGCGGCCCGGATCTGCCGGCCAGTTCCTTTTGAGCGCTGCTTGATTCGTTTCTCAAGGGCAACAATCTGCCGCTTGAGTCCGGCAATGCTCGTGCGATATTGAGCTTTTTTTTTTGAGCTCAACCTCGGTGCGGATTTGCTTGCGGGCGATTCTTACTATTTCGCTTTTGAAGATGGATGCAATGTTTGGCACAGGAGGTTGTGCCTTGCCCAAGTCATCAGCATCGCATAGAGTGCGGTTAGCAACAACGACGCCAATTCAGGGAGGCTGTGTTTATGCCATTTGTACCGGTAGCTGTGGTTGATGGGTCGGGGGGAAATTTCCCCAAAACTATGCAGACGCGATTCAACGATTGCGGGCGTACAGGTTACTGCGGATCGCTGCATTTTAGGGACGCACACCATGCCGCCCGGGTTGTGCCCATATTTTCCGACGAGTGCTTGGAAGATTATCGGGTGACCCACTTGTTGCTCAAGAATCTTCGTAAAGACATGAAGCGACAACACATTGGCGCCGGGATACCCAGTAATGGGTTAATGCGCTCAATTCACCAGAACGAACATGGATATCTGCCCTACAAGAAGGACGGCCTTGTTTCGGTTTCATCGAGTTCCGCCACTGCGATTGCGAGGCTCGCCCCCGTCCTCGGAAAATTACCCCATAACCAGGCATCAGTTAGCGCAGTAACTCGCGGTCAGTTTTTGGAGTACACCTGCGCGGATGGAATGCACGTTGAAGGGCGGCTCATCCTGGACTACCGATTCGGGCTGATGTACATGACCTTTGGGCACTATCACAAGGACTCGTTCGCCATGCTCGTGCGCTCAAGTGCTGAACTTTCATTTGAAGTGAAGCCGACGCTACCTGCGTTGGACACCGTGTTCTTGCCATAGTGTCGCTGCGTTCATTGCCCTGCAGGAACTGGGGCTCCTCCATGGAGGCTAACTTTAATGCACCCCGCGAAAGTGCGGAACAGCATGTCCGCCTGCCACTTCAAAGCCCGTCGTACCGCCCGATCGCCTTCACCTCGGTCTGCACCGGCTGCTCCACGCAGCGATCCTTGATGCCGGCCACGAAAGCGCGGAACGCTTCCACCTTCATCAGCGGACTCTCGTCCGCCCCGCCGTCACGCGTGGCCACGTGCATGAAGCTCACACCATCGTCGAGCCGAAATGTCTGATACCGCAAGCCATCTGGCTTGTCCCGCGCAAGCTGCGCAAACACCTGCTCGATCAGCCGCTGGTTTTCGTCAGCCATTTCCGGCTTGACCTTGTAGCGCACTACCACTGTTTTCATGATTTCACTCCTTGTATTGCTGCCGTATTGCCCTGGGCTGCGCGCGGCTTCAGCCGCCAGCCCACCGCCGCGCCGGCCAGCGAAAGCGCCGCGGTCACCATCAACACCGCTGTGAAACCGGCGCCGAACTGCTGTGGGCTGGCATAGCCGCCCACCCGCGTGAACACCGCGACCACCAGCGCCACGCCGAATACGCCGCCCAGCTGCCGCAAGGTGTTGAACAGGCCCGCAGCCTTGCCCATGTCGGGTGGCTCCACCGCGCCCAGCACGGCGCTTTGCACCGCGGGCATGGCCATCGAGATCCCGCCGCCGGCCGCCGCGAGCGGCAGCACCCACATCCAGTAACCGGCATCGCCGCGGACAAGCGCCGCCAGCCACACCATGCCCACCGCCTGTAGCCCGAGGCCTGCGACCACCAGCGCCTTCTCGCCCACGCGCTTGACCATGGCCCCCGCTACCGGCGCCACCAGGAACAGCGTGGCTGTCCACGGCAGCATGCCCGCGCCCGCGGCCAGCGGCGACAAATGCCACACCACCTGGAAGAACTGCGCCATGAAGAACAGCGTGCCGAGCAGCGACGCCGTCAGCAGGAAGCTCACGGCAAGCCCCACCGCCAGCACCGGCGAGCGGAACAGCCGCGGCGGCACCATCGCGTCCCATGCGCGCAAGCGCTGCGAAGCCACGAACAACGCACCCAGCACCGCGCCGCCGCCCAGCGACACCAGCACTTCCGCGCTGCCCCAGCCATCGCGGTTACCGCGCACCAGGCCCCACACCAGGCCGAGCAGCGACACCGTCATCAGCAGCGCGCCAAAAATGTCCAGCGGCGCTGACGCGGCCTTGCCTTCCGGTGCCTTGGCCAGCGTCAGCCACACCATTCCCAGCGCCACCGGCAGGTTGATCCAGAAGATCCACTGCCACGCCAGCCCTTGCACGATGGCCCCGCCGATGAGCGGTCCCGCCAGCACGGCCAGCCCGGTGATGCCGGCAAAAAGTCCCAGCGCCCTGGCCCGTTGCGCCGGCGGAAACGCCGCGCCCAGCAGCGCCATCGAAATCGGCATCACCAGCGCCGCACCCAGGCCCTGCATTGCCCGCGCCGCGCTCAGCCAGCCCGTGCCGGGTGCCACCGCGCAAGCCACCGACGCCAGAGCGAACAGCAGCAGCCCCACCACATACATGCGGCGCCGCCCGAACCGGTCGCCCAGCGCCGCGCCCGTCATCAGCAGCGCGGCGAAGGAGAGCGAATAGGCGTTGACCGTCCACTCCAGCGCCTCCATCGACGCGGCCAGGTCGTGCCGCAGCGTGTCCAGGGCCGTGGTCACCACCATGGCGTCCAGCACCGCCATGAAAGAGCCGGCCGCAGCCAGGCCCAGCACCCAGCGCTGGGCGGGGGTGAATCCCGTGGGTTGATTGATGTCTTGCATGGGCTTGTATCCTTTCCTTGATGCCTGCTGTCAAAGACGAAAGACGGGGCCAAAACGATCCGGAATATTTTTTGCGTGCACCGCATCCTTTTCCCCTTGCCAAACGTCTTCTCTTTACCTATCTGGCTTGACCCGCAATCCGACCGACCTCACCAAAGACCCGCATGCACCCCACCAAACTCCCCGACCCGCCCCTACCCGACCCCGACTTCCCCCAGCTGATGGCTCAGCTGCGTGCCCGCCTGCACCGCTATTGCGCGCGCATGGCGGGCTCGATGCTGGACGGTGAAGACGTGGTGCAGGAAACGCTGATCAAGGCCAACGACAGCTACGACGCGGAGGCTGTGCAGAACGTGGAGGCGTGGCTGTTTCGCATCGCGCACAACGCGGCCATGGACTTCCTGCGCCGACGCTCGCGCGAGCAGGCAATGTTTGCCGACGAAGATGTGGATGCCATGGCCGACACGCAGGCCGAGCCCGCCGACCGCCGCCACGTGGCAACCGCCGCCCTGCGAACCTTCATGCGCCTTGCGCCCGCACAGCGCAGCACCGTCATCCTGGCGGACGTGCTGGGTTACGCCATAGAGGAAGCGGCCGGCGTGATGGGCACCACCGTGCCGGCCGTCAAGGCGGCGCTGCACCGCGGCCGCGCGCGCC
>NZ_JBAQYR010000097.1:0-13312 GCF_049790275.1 Polaromonas sp. | reverse complement strand
ACTTTGAGGCAGATCCACACACTCAACCCAAAAAGGAGAAAACCAAGAACTTATCCACATCGTGAGCACGTTCTGCTCACAAAGAGTGTGGGTCAAAATTCGATGGAAAACTCGGGTCAGACTTCAGCGCAATTCAACAAAAGTTCCACCGTTTGCCTCTCGACTCCTTTCTACTTCCCCGAAATCAGAAAATACTGGCAATTTCGCAAGTAGTTCAACTCGTTGCGGCCAGCCAATCTTCCCCGCTCGCAATGGTTCGGAATCACACTCAATGGTGTCAACAAAAATTCTGTGGCTTTCAGGACGATGATCGTCGCGAGCTTTTTCTAAACGTGCTGTTATCCATTGCCACTTTTTAAATTGCTGTTCGTCTGCAACCAAACGAAATGGAACGGGATAGAGGCGGATCAACCTACCTTCAGCAGTCATGCCCGCCACGCACGATGTTTCTGCATATTTCGCACTAGGCGATGGATATGTTTTGCAAAGTATCAGCACTCGTTCAACGAAAGATGCCATCTTGAACTCCTTGGCTTCAGCTTGTGCACTGAAACAAAAATGCTCACTGCTAGCTTTCATCAAGGATAGTAGTAACTTGACTTGCCGTAACCCTCTATTTGGGGGACAAAAACCTATATCGACCAGATTGAGATTTCCCGAGGCGATAGCATCTATTACCATCGCTCAATCCCAATCGCCCATCGGACACCCCACGGAGGCAAAACCCCATGTTCAGTCACGTCATGGTCGGCGTTAACGACCTCGAAGCCTCGAAGAAGTTTTACGACGCGGTGCTCGGCACGCTGGGCATTGGCCCCGGCGTAGCCAACAAGAGCCGCTACTTCTACCGCAGCAAGGAGGGCTCCTTCGGCATCACCACGCCCATCAATGGCGAGCCGGCCTGCCGTGGCAACGGCAGCACCATTGGCTTCAAGATGGAGTCGCCCGAGCAAGTGGAGGCCTTCCACGCCGCGGGCATTGCCAACGGCGGCACAACGTGTGAAGACCCGCCGGGCTTTCGCGACGGTTCCGTGGGCAGGCTCTACCTCGCTTACCTGCGCGACCCGGACGGCAACAAGCTCTGCGCGCTGCACCGGCCCAAAGCCGTCTGACCTCGCCACCCCCTTATTACTGACTGAAAGCAACCAGACCAGGAACGCCATGACCCGCCAATTGCTCTGCATCTGCCTGCTGGCCTTGTTGCCCTTCACCGCCCAAGCCGAACTCAAGGACGAAAACCTCCTCCACAGCCTGCCCACCGGCTACAAGATCGACTTCCAGGCCCGCAAGGGCAACATGATCATGACGGAGATGGTGCCGCAGGCCGAGTCGGTGAAGAACTGGACGGAGATGCTGACGAGCCAGATTTTCCTGGGGCTCAAGAATGCAACGCCCGAGGCATTCCAGGCCTTCATGCAAAAGAGCTGGGCGGCTTCGTGCAAGGACGCCGAGTTTGCCACCGTGGCCAAGGGCGAAGAAAACGGCTACCCCTTTGTGGTGTGGATTCAGGCCTGCCCGCTGAACACCACCACCGGCAAGCCGGAACACACCTTTGTGAAAGCCATCAGGGGCAACGACAGCTTTTATGTGGTTCAACGCGCATTCAGATCCAGCCCCACCAACGAACAGGTGACGGAAGCCACGCAGCATCTGCGCAGCGTCACCGTGTGCGACACACGCCTGCCTGACCGCCCGTGCATGAAGGTGGACAAACCGGCGCAGTAGCCGGCCCTGCATCCGCTTGCTGCGCGTGCCCACTTACTCCTGTTTTCATAGCTATTGGCGCCCGTGTCTATTGGGCTGGAGGCCGATTTGTGCTGTTAACTTTCGTCACCTCCATGAATTGCGGGTTCCGAATCAACCCGGAACATCAGGCCTCGGCACCACGGGCGCGCTCTGACTTCTCGAGCGAAGCCACGATCATCGCAACAGCGAGCGACAGCACGGACGACACCAGCATCACACTGAGCACTGCAAGGTGTGCGTTCGAAGCATTGACAATCAGGCCCGACAGGAACGCGACGATTCCAGCGCCTGCGACCGTCAAGGCGTTGGCCAGCCCTACAGCGGTACCCGCAAGATCGGGGCGCACAGACAAAATACGGGAATTCGCTACGGGCATCGTCAAGCCATTGCCCAAGCCAACGCACACACAGGGGCCGAAGAACGCAAGAGGATGCGTCGCACCGAAAACGTAGAGAGCGAGCCCAACGAGGAGCCCTGAACAAACAAGGATGCGGCCGGCGAGGATGAAGCCTGTGGGTGTGTATCGGGAGCCGAAACGCCCGACAACGAAGCTTCCCAGGATAAAACCTGCTGGAACCATGCCCATGTAAAACCCGAGCGTCACGCTCGAGGACTCAAGCAGTTGCGTCGCCACCAACGGCGCGCCACCGAGAAACGTGTACAGCGTTCCTATGGAGAGCGCCATGCAAAGGGCATAGGCCCAGAACCGCGCTGACCGGCCCAGATCACGATAGCCCCGTATCTGGAGCGCGATTGAACCTGATCGACGCATGTTCGTTTCCCTCAGATGGAAAGCCGCCAGACACAAGCCGGCGGCCCCGAGGACTGCGAATGCAATGAAATTTGCGCGCCAGCCGAAGAAGGTATCAAGCAATCCGCCAAAAGTTGGCCCGACCATCGGGGCCACCGCCCAGGCGGAAGAGACATACCCGATCCTGCTTGTGGCCGTGCGGTCGTCCGATGTTTCCCGGATGGTGGCGAGGCAGACCGAATAGAGCGCAATGACGGCTCCCTGGAACAGCCGGCACAAGAGGAAGATCCCGATGTCAGTCGCCAGGCTGCACCCGACAGACGCGAGCGTAAAAACCGAAAGGGCGGTCAGCGCGACGGGCTTGCGTCCAAATCTGTCCGAGAGTGCCCCCGCGACCAGGTGCACGACGGCAGTGACGACCGCGTACCCAGCGACCGCAAGATTGACGAGTACAAAATCCGCTGCGAGATCCTTTGCGATGCCCGGCAGCGAAGGCAGGAACATGTTCATTGGCAGCACCGAAAGCGCTGACAAGACAATGAGCACCCAAAGGCGCGGACTTTCCGGCTTGATCATGTGTGTTGACTCCGAGAGAGGGCACTTCCGAATCTCTTCGGGTGCGCCAAAAGGGGATCTGACCTTTTCGGGCCGCATGGTTGCACGGCCTCGATCTGCTCATGTCCGATCAAACAGGAGTCAACGCGTCGCCAGTCCTTGTGGAGCTGAACGACATATTTGCGAGAGATGCCATTTTGCCAAAACGCCCGACATAAAGGGCTCGCGGCGGGCCATGACCCCGCCCTGACATGCGTGCCGCCCGTCAGGGCGTGGCACCACCACCAATCAACCTCAGCCCCCTGTCAATCAACAGCGGCGTGACTTGTGTGGCGTTGTATTCCCGGTTGACGTACACCGTGCGCGGCTGGGCCAGCCACTTGAACATGAGGATGTCGCGCACCGGCACCATTCCAAGGCCGGTCACTTCGGCCTGGTTGTGGCCATGCAGGTGGGGAGCGATGACGATGCCTCCCTCGACGTGGAAGAGGTACACAAAACCGTACTGGCCCTGCGTGGGGTCCAGCCCCATCCTGGCGAACTTGTGTGCCACAGCGAGTGAGCGTGTGCCGGAGACATAAGCCGTTAAATTCTGGGCGCTGCTGGCCACGTGCAGATCAATGTTCGTGTTCATGCCGGTTGACCTGATGCCCCCGGATTCGTAAAAGGTGTCCCACGTGTGCTTGCTGCCGTGGAACACAAATTCAGGCCCGCTGATCGTGTCAGGGAGCATGTACGGATTGCCCAGGTCGAAGTCAAGGTCGATGACGCTGAGTTCCCTGACCACCCTGACCGCCGCCTCGAGCTGGCGCAGGGGAACATGCCGATGCCGGGCACTGCGCTGCCTGGGCGGCGCAAGTTGCACGGGAGGTTGCGGGCCCTGCAACTGGAAAGTGGCATCAACGGTGACGGCCCCGCCATTCAGGTAGCGTATCTGCAGGTCACCCAAGGTCACGCTGCGCTTTCCAACCGGGTAGGGCATGGCTCACTCCTCTTTCTGGCCGTCTCACATCTGGTGTGGTGTGCCCGTTGAGAATACGTGGCTGACTTTCAAGCAGCAAGCCGGCAACGCGGGCGCAGTAGGTGAAAAGTTGTCAATGCCGGTGCGGGAGTTGCTGGCTTGCCACTGGTGCCGGGGCTGAAGCTTATATTCCATGGTCAACACCCCGCCAGCCTTTCATGAAGGGCTGTCTTCTGCCCGCTGGTCAGGCCTATGGCTTCTCGGGCTGCAAGCCCTTCGCCTCGACCAAAAGCGCGCCGCTGCTTGCGGCCTTCAGCGTGATGGCCTGGTCGGTTCCGCCGATGAAGTAGCCCGTACCCACAAAAACGACGTCGGTTCTGGACACGGTGACCTTTTCGGGCTCTACGTTCAGCGCGCCGTAAATCAGCAAATAGCGTTCGTTCTGGTTGGAGGGGTTGATGAAAACTGTCTTTTCGTAGCCATGGCCACGCCTTTTCATGCCTGTGTGGGGGTAGACCCTGAGCGGCGAAAAATTGGCATCCAGCGTTTCAATGCGCATGGCGACATGCGAGAGCTCGCTGCGGTTGAGTGGGGCCGGGGCCGAGGGGAGGCTGGAAATGTTGACCGAGTATGTTTTCCTGTAGGCCGGAAGCTCCAGCAGCAGAAACGCTTGCGTGCCTTGCCCAAAGTCATGTGCGGGGGATTTTTCGTCCAGCCTCAGCTCGGTTTTTTCAAGCGGCAAGGGCGACGTGCCGAACGTTTTCAACTGCTGGCAACAGGGCGCCGCGCCCTGCGCAGAACTGGCTATGTCCGGAGTGGCGGGCGGCGCGGCGTCCTGTGCGCCGGCCATCAGATGGACAGCGGCCAGGCAACTTGCCACCCCCAGGCGCATGAAAAGATGACTCATGGGTTGAAGCATCCGCGGTGCGTAATTACTTTTTCAGGTCTGCAACCATCTGCTTGACCAGAATGTCAACACTGGCCGTCAGGCAACCCCGGGTTTTGTCGATGTCGGCCACCAGCTTGTCGATGTCGGCAAATTTGCAATCAGCTGCAGCTTCGATAAACACAACATCCTTGTTGCCGCTGTTGTAACCGTAGTGGTAGGCCTCTTTGTACAAGACAGCCTGGGATTTGCTGTCATTGAGTTCGGCCGTCATGGCTACAAAAGGGTAGTAGATGGTTGATGCACCTGCTGCGAGGTAGCCGGCCTCAAAAGTCAGAAGTAGAAACGCGTCCTGGCCTTTCATGACTCGAACGGCTTCTTTGGCTTCAGCGGGCTTTGCGCCCCGCTTTACCGGTACGGCGACCACTTCGTACCCTGCTTGCCGGAGGCCCGGCAATGCTTTTGCATAAAAATCGGTGGTGAGCCTGGTGCTCTTGGGGTCCAGTACGTCGTTCAGCTTTTTAGTCTTGCTGGCGGTATCCGCCGCCGCGACGAGCCCGCCGATCAACCCAAAACTCATGCCTGGGTGATTGAGCACGCGGACGCCGTACTCGTCCAGGTCATTCCATTGCTGGACAGCGATTTTTTTGACGCCTGCTGAGGCTTCGTTGTTAAAAGCCTGCTTCTCAAATTTGGTGGCGCAACCCGTGACGAGTAACGAGCCGAGCAAGACGAGCAGGCACGCACAGCGGCCCATCAACGGATTTGTCATAAGGGGTCCAAATAAGAAGTCACACAATTTGTGACATGCCGAGTCTAGATGCCGTATGGGAAAGTGGGCAGCGGCTTGTAGTCGCGCCGAGCTCTCGCTGGCTCAAAATGTCTTTGTTGCACCACACCCTCGCAGCTCTACTAAATCTAATGACTTACCCAGCCCATGCCCCTCACGCCGTTTCCCTTCTGCGCAGCGCACGCCTGGCGCGCAGCTCCAAGCCTTTTCTGGCACGCGGTGGGCCGCGCGGGGAGCGCTGCGCGGGTTGCCGCCTCCTGCCCAGCCACTGCATCTGCGCCTTGTGCCCCGCCGTGCCTGTGCATGCGGGGGTGTGCCTGCTCATGGCCGACATCGAGCCGCTCAAGCCCAGCAACACGGGCTGGCTGGTGGCTGATGTGGTGGCCGACACCTTCGCCTTTGGCTGGGCGCGCACCGAGGTGAACCCGGCGCTGCTGGCCCTGCTGGCCGACCCGCAATGGCAGCCCTACCTGGTGTTTCCGGGCGAGTTTGTCGACAGCGCGCGCGTGGTGACGGATGTGCAGCCTGCCGATGGCCAGGATGGCAAGCGCCCGCTGTTTGTGTTGCTCGACGCCACCTGGCCCGAGGCGCGCAAGATGTTTCGCAAAAGCCCTTACCTGGACAAGCTGCCGGTGCTCAGCCTGCAGAGCGATCAGCTCTCCAGCTACCAACTGCGCCGCTCGCAGCGCGACGAACACTTCTGCACCTCCGAGGTGGCGGCGCTGTGTCTGGCGCTGGCCGGTGAGGCGCATGCAGCGCAGGTGCTGGAGGCTTACCTGGATGTGTTCACCAACCACTACCTGCGCGCGAAGCAGCAGTTGCCGGTGGACATGGAAGACGCTGCGCACCAGCGTTTAAAAGGGCTGGCTCACCCCTGTTGAGTCTCACTTCGTGTAGCCTCCTCTCCCCTTCCAGGGGACGGTGCCTGCGGTCTAGCGAAGCCAGTCCCGCGGCCCCCGCTGGCGGAAGCCAGACGTCACTGAGGCCCCGGGAAGACCCGCTTCAGGCATTGACCGTGCCGAGAAAGGCCGCCGGATAACGCAGGCCGGCGGCGGCGTCTGGCGGAAAGGCCTTGTCGAGCTGGGCCAAGTCGGCGGTGCTCAGCGTGACGTCAAGCGCTGCAATGTTCTGGTCAAGATAGCTGCGGCGCTTGGTACCGGGAATGGGAATGATGTCGTTGCCCTGCGCCAGCACCCAGGCCAGGGCGACCTGCGACGCGGTGACGCCTCTGGCCTCGGCCAGCTGCTTGACGGCATCGACGAGTGCGAGGTTGCGCTTGAAGTTTTCTTCGGCAAAGCGGGGTGAGAACTTGCGGCGGTAGTCGTCGGCGGGCAGGTCTTCGGGCTTGCTGAACGCACCCGTGAGAAAGCCGCGGCCCAATGGCGAGTAGGCGACAAAACTCACGCCGTGCTCGCGGCAGGCGGCCAAGGTGCCGGTGACTTCGGGGTCACGCGTCCACAAGGAATATTCGCTCTGCAGTGCGGCGATGGGGTGAACCTTGCAGGCGCGGGCGAGGGTGGTTGCCGATGCTTCGGACAGGCCGAGGTAACGCACCTTGCCGGCCTGCACCAGCTCGGCCATGGCGCCCACGGTGTCTTCAATGGGCACGGTTTTGTCGACGCGGTGCTGGTAATAGAGGTCGATCTGGTCGATGCCCAGGCGCTTGAGGCTGGCGTCGCAGCTGGCCTTGACATATTCAGGCCGGCCATTGACGCCGCGTACTGTTTCGTCGGCCGGGTCGCGCATGATGCCGAACTTGGTGGCGATGAACACGTCTTTGCGGCGGCCGGCGATGGCCTTGCCGATGAGCAGCTCGTTGGTGTGCGGGCCATAGATATCCGAGGTGTCAAGAAAATTGAGACCACGGTCCAGCGCATGGTGAAGGGTGGCGATGGATTCGGCGTCGTCGCGGTTGCTGTAGAAGTCGCTCATGCCCATGCAGCCGAGGCCGATGGCGGAGACGGAAGGGCCGTTGCGGCCGAGGGTGCGGGTTTTGATCATGGTGTGTTTCGGTTGGATTGAAGGTTGGGGGTGGGTTCAGGCGCGTTTGGGTACCGCGCGCAGCTCGTCATACAGACTGATCTTTTTGCGGATGTACTGCAGGGTTTCGCGCTGGGCACGCATGCCGGCTTCCAGGCGCGCGGCGTGTTCTTCCAGCAGGGCTTGCCGTTCGGCCAGGCTGCCGGCGGTATTGCCTTTGCGCAGCAGCTGGGCATAACGCTGCATGTCGCGCATCGACATGCCGGTGGCGCGCAGGCGCACCAGGAATTCGAGCCAGCGCATGTCGGCGTCACTGTAGCGGCGCGCACCGCTGTGCCGGTCGATGGGGGCGATGAGGCCGATCTGTTCGTAATAACGCAGCGTGTGGGCGCTCAGCCCCGAGGCTTCTGCGGCTCTGGCGATGCTTAAAGAAACGGTGGGTGCGGTGGTCATGCATTGACTGTAAAACTTCGAGTGCACTCCAAGTCAAGCCCCTTCTTCGCGCGGGGTGTTTTGGCCGCGACGGCAGGTGAAAGCGCCCCGCGCATCTGCTGGGGCGACAATGGGGCATACCCAGCAACGCCAGAGCATCACCATGACCCAAGCCCAAGACCCGAACCGTGAACAGGAACTGAAGAAGACGGCGCTGTGCGACTCCTGCGCCGGCATCCAGCGCAACTGGCGCAAGGCTCCCGGCCACCCCGAGCTGGTGCAGAGCGGCAGCCGTCAGGAAAAACGCAAAGGCCATTTCGTGACCGTGACCAGATACAGCTGCGACCGCTGCGGCACGGCGTGGGACTATGAGAACGACAAGAGCAACCTGCATGCGGGCTGGTCAGTGGTGGGGCGTTAGGCCAGTTTTTAAACCTCACGCGCCCAAAAAAAAACAGGCCAGGCCTGTCTTTTTTTATTTTGGTTTGCGGCTGTCAACAGCCGCTGCGTTGCTGTTATTTATTTGGTGCCGGCTTCGCGTCAACGGATGCGTAGAGGCTCTTGAACCCCGCCCGCCATGAAGAAGGGGCCGGCGCCCAGGAAAGCGCCTTCTTCGCCTTCAGATTCGATGCGCCAGATTGCTCATTGAATATGTACACCAGCATGTCGCCAAGCTTCTCGCGCGCCAGGGCTTCGTCCATGTGTGCAGGCGCAGGCGCATCCAGGAGATTTGCCACAAAGGGCAACCACTCGCTGAGTTTGGCCGGCGCGTCATCAACGATGTTGTAGATGCCCGGCTCTCCGTGCGTCAGTGCCTTCATCGTGGCCACGGCTGCGTCATGAACATGCACGAAGGAGTAGATGCCATCGCCTCCGCCAACAATCGGCATCCGTCCCTTTTTGATGGCAAGGGGAATGGCATCTGATGGGTCGTAGTTGGTTCCCGGTCCGTAGAACCATCCATAGCGAAGCACGATTCCCTCCAGTCCATTGCAATGAACTGTTCGGGTCTCCATTTCTGCGACTGCGTGCGCCAACGGCTGAATGGCCAGCGGTGCGTCGAGATACAGCGGAGTGCTCTCATCCGTCAACCCGCTTTTGACCGGCGTGCAGATGAAGGAAATGCTCTGGGTGATGAATCGGCTGGCCGTTGATTTTTCTGCTGCAGCAATGAGATTGCGCGTTCCCTCTGTCCGTACGCGGATCGTTTCTGCCAGGGGATCAGCGTCTTTGGCACCGAAAGCAGTGAGCTGGTGAATGACGATGTCGGGCTTGGCCTGTTCCACCATCCTCGCCAGCCCCTCCTTGTCGAACACATTTCCAACCACCGGCAGCGCGCCCATCGCGTCGAGCAGCACGGCGCCCTCCTGGGAGCGGGTCATGGCTACAACGCGATGGCCGGCCTGG
Source organism: Polaromonas sp. (assembly GCF_049790275.1). GTDB lineage: Bacteria > Pseudomonadota > Gammaproteobacteria > Burkholderiales > Burkholderiaceae_C > Polaromonas. The sequence goes on along the minus strand of NZ_JBAQYR010000097.1, from coordinate 3,804 downwards.
ACAAGCATGGGCACGAGCTGGCGCCCAATGGCACCGGAACCGCCTGCGATAAAGATGTTCATGGCAAACCCTCTTTCTGCTGCGCCGCATGAGGCGCATCGCGAATGCTGTTGCACTGTCAGCCCGGTGCCGCGAATTCAGGAGTCGCGGCGCGGCTTCATCTGGAAATTCAAATCTTCCGGGAAGCGGCAAGACTGTTGGATCAGAGGCAATTTACTGTAAATTTAAAGTGAACGCCTGTGTGATGGAAAAATCTTGCTGCCGGATTGTCATGCTTGGAATGCCGCCTTTCAAAAAGGGCCTGCTTGATCCAGTTTTGCGTGTGCCTCCCGGCTCCAGGCGCCCATAAAAAAAGACAGGCCTGGCCTGTCTTTTTTGTTCTGGCTTGCGGCTGTCAACAGCCGCTGCGTTGCAATTACTTGCTGCCGGCCGCTTTCACGTCGGCTTTGCCTTCTGCCTTGACGGCATTGGTTTCAATGTTGGCGGTGGCCTTGGTGGCTGCAGCATCGGTCTTCACGGTGTCGAGCTTGGCATCGGCCTTGATGGTGGCTTTCTCGGCTTTTGCATCGGCCTTGCCGGTTTTGACGGCGGCCTTGGCATCCACCTTGTCAGCTTTGGCGGCAGCCTTGGCTTTCTTTGCGTCGGCTTTCATTTCTGCCTTTTCAACCTTGGCGTCTGCCTTGGCATCCACCTTGGCTTCGCTTTTCACTGCAGCGTCCACAGCCTTGTCGGCCTTGACTTCTGCCTTCCCCATGGCTGCGGTAGCAGGAACAGCCGGTGTGGCGGGCACAGCGGGTGCGGTGACTTGCGCAAATGCAGCACCGGTAACCAGGGTAGCGATCAGGGTGGCGAGTAATTTGTTCATGAGCGTCCTTCGAGTAAGCGTGTTGTGACCACTGAAAATCATGATGATCCAATGTTCAACGTCTCACGAAGGCATGCCGGGGACACAACACACATGCTGTTTCAAGACAGTGTGTGCGCTTTACATGTGTGTCTTGGAGGATTGTGGAGAGAGATCGTGCGCCAAGGGCAGCCTCACCCGGGCCATCCCCATCAAAAGGCTACCCAAAATAAAAAACAGCGGCCGCAAACAAGGCAACATAAAAGGCAATGCCGAAGAACAGAAGGCCGGTGTCTGTAATCACGCGCCGACCATCCCGGACAAATGAGAGCGCACCTGCCGGGCCATGGATGCGCCCTTCACCACCACGCAACTGCTCGCCACGCCATCGGCCAAACGAAACCAGCCAGACTGCGACCCGTCCAACCTGCACGGTGATGAACTCCAGCACACCGGTAGCTATCTCGTCCATGCGGCCTGACGCTCTAATGAGCCGCAGCCGGAAACTCGAAGCGTGCCTTTGACCTCGTGAGCACGCGCGCCTTGGCGACCGCTTCGGGCCAGGCGGCGGCCACTTCGTGCATGAGGGCGGCCATCAGCGTACGCATGTCTTGCGATGCCAGGTCATGCAAAGCTTCGGCGACGATCAGCGCCGAGGTGGTGTTGGCGCTGACGGCCGACAGGCTGCTTTGCCGGTTGGTCCAGCGCCGCGCATGGGCCTTGCCGGCCTGGTCGGCAAAAATGACTTCGCCTGGCTCGGGGTGTTCGACCTCGCCGGAAAACGTTTCGTAGGTTTCGGTGCCGGTGGCAAAGCGCACCTCCAGGTCGCCGCTGATTTTGGCCACGTCGAACACGGCCACCGGAATGGCAAAAGCGGCCGAAACTGCGTTGCACAAATCAACCAGGGGGTGAAGCCGCGGCAGGGCGTTTTCCTTGCGCAGGCGGCGCAGCAGCGCCTCGGACGCGCAGCGGTACTTCGTGGGCTTGAGCCCCATCTTGGCGAACACCGCGCGCCAGGCCTGGATTTCGGGCAGCTCGCTTTCGGTTTGGCTGGTCAACCGGGCGGCGGCCATGGCGCTGAGCCGTTCGACCTGCGCACCAACCGACGCTTTCTTGTTGATGCCCTGGACAAAAAGTGCGCCCGGCACCAGCTCAGGGTGGCGCTCCCAGATGTCGATGGAATGGCTGAAAAACATGCGCTGACCTTCACTCTTTGCTGCGATGACGAACAGGCTGGAGTTTCCCCCATTTTTGCGCCGGCTTCATCGGCGAAAAGTCGCGCCCGGCTCAGCCTGCCTGCTTGACCCAGGTGAAGACGCGCACCGGTGGCACGTTGACGGCTTCCCAGCGCTTTTCGGGCGGGCCGAGGTAAGGCGACACAAAGCCGGCCACATGCGCGCGCACCTGGTAGGCCACAAAACGGCCGCCGGGCCGCAGCGCCCTGGCTACGGCGGCGGCGATGCGGTCTGCCGTTTCGGGCGGCATGGTGGAAAACGGAATGCCCGACACGATGGCATCGGGCGCGGGCAGATGGCGCGCCTGCAGCAAACTCTCCAGCCGTTCGGCGCTGCCCAGCTCCAGCAGAAAACGCGGGTCGGCAATGGCCGTGTGCAGGTGCTGGTGAAAGCCGCTGTCCAGCTCGATGGCCAGCAGCTGGCCCCAGGGCGGCAGCGCATGCAGGAAAGCGGCCGTGGTGCCGCCGGTACCGGGGCCCAGCTCGACCACGGTGCGCGCTTCGCTGAGGCACGCCTCGCGCAGCAGCCGCTGCTCGAGCCGCCGCGAGCTTGGCACGATGGAGCCGACCCGGGCCGGGTGGCGCACAAAGCCGCGCAGGAATTCGAGCCTGGCCCTTGAGAAACCGGTGTGCCAATTGCCCGTGGGCAGCGCTGCCTGGCTGATGGACCGCAGAGGCCGTCCAGTGCTGGGTTCGTTCATCATGGTGCGGGTTCTTTCTGTGCTTGTTCCATGCATGAATGCCGCCGCCTGCGGGCGACGGCTGCTGTCGTCACCCCGGCCCGATGCAGGCCCCTCCGTCGCATGGGGTGAAGAGCCTTCGCGGCAGTTTGTCACGACGCGCGCGGGTGCGCAATCGCTGCGGGGGCGACCCTGAGTCGCCTCCTTGCTGCTGGGCCGAAGCCCACATCGCGCACAGAGTGTGTGGTCGTTCCAGGATGCTTCTCTTTTGATAGCTGGTAGCGCCCATATCGAAAGGGCTGGCGGCCGATTTGGCTTGCAAAACTGGGCGCCGTGCCTCAGTCCCCGCGCATGCGCTGCGCAAACCCGCCGGCCTGGAACTGCTCGACCACAAAGTCGACAAAGGCGCGGGTGCGCGCCGGCAGCAGCGTGCGGCTGGGGTAATACAGCAGCATGGGCCCGGCGTCGGCATGCCAGCCGGGCAGCACACGCAGCAAGGCGCCGCTTTGCAGCCAGGGCGCTGCAAAAGGCATGGGCAGCAACGCCACACCCATGCCCAGCAGCGCGGCCTGGCAAATCGCCTCGGGGTCGTCAAACACGATGCGGGGTTTCAGCAACGCGGCGGCAGCGTCGCCGGTGGCGTTGTGCAGCGTGGTCACCAGCACACGCCCGGTGCGCAGGGAACGGCGAACAACGCCGTCGAAGGCGGCCAGGTCGTCGGGGTGCTGCGGCACGGGCTTGCCCTGCAGCAGTGCCGGGGAAGCCACGGCCACGATGTGAATGCGCCCCAGCTCGCGCGCCACCATGCCGGGATTCAGGTTGAGGCCGCCGCCTATGCCGGCATCGAAGCCTTCGCCGATCAGGTCAACCTGCCGGTTGTCAAAGCGCCAGTCGGGCTGCACGGCGGGGTAGCGGGCCAGAAAACCTTCCAGCAAAGGCACCAGGTAAGTACGGCCAAACGCCTGGCCCATGCTGACCTTGAGGGTGCCCGCCGGCTGGCGGTCGGCTTCGGCGGCATGGCTCAGCGCGTCGGCGAGGGTACTCAG
>NZ_JBAQYR010000096.1:0-9439 GCF_049790275.1 Polaromonas sp. | reverse complement strand
AGCTACGGCTATGGCGCTGCAAACCCCGCAAAAACTGTGCTCGCCGGGGCCACTTTTCGCTTCGACGCCTTCCGCCGCGCAGACTCCTAGCCGTCCACCGGCTCCAGCGGCGTCGCAAGTGTGCGCTGCAAAAAGGCCAGGTCCAGCCAGCGCCCAAATTTGAAAGCCGCCTGCCGGATCGTGCCGCAGTGCTCGAAGCCCAGGCGTTTGTGCAGCGCCATGCTCACGCTGTTGTCGAGGTCGATCGCGCCCACCAGGGCGTGCATGCCTTGTTCTTCGGCTTTGGCGATTACTGCCTCCAGCAGCTTGCGCCCCAAGCCCAGGCCACGGCTGTTTTTTTCAACATAGACCGAGTGCTCGACCGTGTATTTGTACGCCGGGAATGCTCGGAAGGTGCCGTAGCTCGCAAAGCCCAATAACTTGCCGTTGCCGTCTTCCATCCCGATCACCGGAAAATCATTGGCACGCTTGGCGGCAAACCAGGCCACCATGGTTTCAGGCGCGCGTGGTTTGTAGTCGTACAGCGCTGTCGAGTTGACGATCGCCTCGTTGAAGATAGCCAGGATCTGACTGGCATGGCGCTCTTCGGTGCACAGGACGAGATGCATGGGTAGTTCCTTTCGGAAAGGGTGACAATGATTGTCTACTATAAGAGATGGTTAATCCCTTATGATGGACGAATGTATTTCCCGAAAGGTGCTCCATGACGATTGATGCCCTAATCGCGTCACGGCTATTGGCATTGCGCCAGGCCAGGGGCCTGAGTCTGGCGCAACTGGCCGAAGTGTCGGGTGTCAGCAAGGCCATGATCTCCAGGGTGGAGCGCGTGGAAAGCAGCCCGACAGCCATGATCCTCGGGCGGCTCGCAGCCGGCCTGGGAGTGTCGCTGGCACAGCTGCTCACCGAAGACAAGGAAGAGGAAGCCGTCCGCAGGCTGCGAAAGAGGGCAGAGCAGGCGGTGTGGCGTGACCCGAAAGCCGGCTACCTGCGGCGCCAGGTGGCTGAGCGTGAGCCCGACAACGGTATCGAGATGGTGGAGGTTGAGCTGCCCCGGTCTGCCCGCGTTGCCTACCCGCAATGGAGCGGTCAGCCCTACCGGCAGCGCCTCTGGCTGGTCGACGGCAGCTTGCGTGTTGAATACGGCGACGAAGTTTTCGAACTCGAGCCCGGCGACTGCCTGGACTTCGGCGTTGACCGCCCCGTGGCTTTTAAAACCCTGGGGCGCAGCGCTTGCCGTTATTTGCTGGTCGTCTGGCCCGGCTGAAACCGGCCGGCCTTCAACTGGCAGCAGCAGACCCTGGCACAGCAGCGACGGTCGGTGTCGCGTTCCTGGCGCGTATACGCCGCACCTGCAGTGTCCCGCCAATCAAAAACAGCACAAACACCACGCCTGTGGCCGGCAGCAGTTCAGGCGCATCGAAAACGTCGAGCCGCGCGACCGGTGTTTACTGCGGCCGAACAGCTGATGGCATGGGCTGCAAAAACACTGCAGCGCACATCGCCGAGGCCAGCGCGCAGAGCACGGCCGCCAGCACCACCCAGCGGAACGCATGGATCAGCATGGCGGCAGACGCGCCCTCCATCGGCCCGCCCAGGGACGCGCTGAACACCACCCCCAGCACGGCCACGGCCAGCAAGGCCGCAATGCGCGCCACGGCATTGTTCACGCCCGAAGCCACGCCGGCATGGGCGGTGGGCACGGCGTTCATCACGGTGGTGGTCAGCGGCGCGACGGCAATCGTCATGCCCAGGCCCAGCACCACCATGGCCGGGAAAAAGCCCGCCCAGTAGGACCAGCCCACACCCGGCAGCGCCATCAGGGCCAGGCCGGCCGCCGCCAACGCCGGGCCGCCTATCAGCATGCGGCGTGCGCCAAAACGCTCCATGGCCTGGCCAGCCGTCGAAGACAGCAGGCCCAGGATGATGGAAAAGGGCAGCAGCGTGGCGCCCGCCGCAGTGGCCGAGTAGCCAAAGGCGCCTATCAATACAAAGGGCAGGAAGAACAGCACACCGCCCAGTGCAAAGTAAAGCAGCAGCGTCAGCAGGTTGGTGCCGACAAAGTCGCGCGACCTGAACAGCGAGGGCGGCATCATGGGCGCCCGCACCCGCAGCTGTGCCACCCCAAAGGCCCCCAGCATGACGGCACCCAGCGCCAGGGGCAGCAACACGCGCACATGGCCCCAGCCGCGTTCGGGCGCCAGCGTCAGCCCGTAGGTGAGGGCACCCAGGCCGCTGGCCACGAACAGCACGCCCAGCCAGTCGAAGTGCCGGGGCGCGTCGGGGTCGCGGCTGTCGGGCACGGCGCGCAGGGCCAGCCAGACGGTGGCCGCCGCCAGCGGCACATTCAGGAAAAAAATCGCGCGCCAGGAAACCGTGTCCACCAGCCAGCCGCCCAGCACCGGCCCCGCCGCACCGGTGATGGCCGCCCAGGCGGCCCAGGTGCCGATGGCCTTGCCGCGTGCTTCGCCTTCGAACACGTTGCCGATGATGGCCAGGCTGGCCGGCACCAGCAGTGCCGCGCCCACGCCTTGCAGGGCGCGCGCCGCAATCAGCGCACCGGTGCCCGGGGCCAGCCCGCAGGCGACAGAGGCGGCGGTAAAAAGCGCAATGCCGATGATGAACACCGTGCGCCGCCCGAAGCGGTCGCCCAGCGAGCCGCCCACCAGCACCAGCGAGCCCAGTGCCAGCAGGTAGGCGTTGATGACCCATTGCATGGCCGCCAGGCCGGCGCTGCCCGCAAAGTCGCGCTGGATGGCGGGCAGGGCGATGTTGACGACTGAGCCGTCGATGAAGGCCATGGAGGAGCCGAGGACGGTGGCGGCCAGCGCCAGGCCGCGCCGCACTGCAGGGGCTGCCGCTGTTCCGGCCGCGTGCTGCGCGCGGATCAGCCCTTCGTCGCAGGGCGACAGGACGCTACCCGCCATGGCGGTGCTTCGCGGTGTTGTGCGCGGCGCTCAATTTGTTTGCTGGCTTGCCGTTAACCATGTATGGCTCTCCTGCTTGTTGTTCAAGAAACCGCATCTGCTTTTCTGGCGTATTCCCGCCAGTGCGGAAGCGGGTCCGCCATGCCCCTGCAGCGGTCCGCATGCAAGCGGAAGGCACGGGTAACAAGCCTGCAGCTTACTGATTTTTGGGGGAAACCGTCATGATTCGCACCAACACCATGGGCCTCAAGGAGGCTTGCCTCACCGCCGTCTCTGCGCTGGACGAGCTGGTGTTTGAGCTTGTCTGCGCGAGCCGGCAGAACCTGTCGCCCGTGTTCCTGGACTGGGTGGCCGACGAGGCCACGCCGCTGGTCGAACGGCAGATTGCCAGGTCCTTCGGCACACCGCAGTTTGCGACCAGTTTGCGCAGGGGCGACCAGCGCCTGGCGATGGCACGCTGGGTGCGGCTCTGGGTCGGCCCGCGCATCGTGGAGGGTTTTGAGGAGCTAGCCGATTGCCTGCCGGAATTTGCAGACAGCCGGCCTGCCGCCCGGCAGCCTTTGCCGGCGCCTGTGGCCGATACGTTCCTGCATCGTTTTCTCGCCATGCTGGGGCTGGTCGGCGGCACCGGCTTGCAGGGTTCCCCGGCACGCTATCAATAAAGTAGCTGTTGGCGCCCGAATCTATTGGGCTGGTGGCCGATTTGATGCGTGAGGCGGGGCTTCCCCATACCTGTATGGAATGGGGTGGCATGTCCGTTTCCGGCGAGCCTGCCTGGCCCTTCCAGCCTACGCTTGGGGTTTTCTTCAGGACACAAGCTCGCCATGAATACCTTGTTGACGTACAGGCAACCCGAAGCCGGCTGGACGGGGGTGACCGAAGCGCTGCAGACGCAGGGCAGCGCTGTGTTGCCGCAGCTGTTGAGCCCTGACCAGTGTGCAGAAGTTGCCGGGCTGTATCGGCAGAACGCCCTGTTTCGCAGCCGTGTCGTGATGGCCCGGCATGGTTTTGGACAGGGCGAATACCAGTACTTCAGCTATCCGCTGCCCGAACTGGTGCAGCAGCTTCGCAGCATGCTGTATCCACGGCTGGTGGACGTGGCCAACCGCTGGAACGAAGCCATGGGCATCGCGGTGCGTTACCCGGCTGGGCATGCCGCTTTCCTGGCGCGCTGCCATGCGGCCGGCCAGGTGCGGCCGACGCCGCTGCTCTTGCAGTACGCGGAAGGCGACTACAACTGCCTGCACCAGGACCTGTACGGCGAGCCTGTGTTTCCGCTGCAGGTGGCGGTGCTGCTGTCGCGGCCGGGCGAAGATTTCACCGGCGGCGAGTTTGTGCTGACCGAGCAGCGCCCGCGCATGCAGTCCCGGCCTGAGGTGGTGCCGCTGGGCCAGGGTGACGCCGTGGTGTTTGCCGTGCACCACCGCCCGGTGCAGGGCAGCCGCGGGTTTTACCGGGTCAACATGCGCCACGGCGTGAGCCGGCTTCGCTCGGGGCAGCGCCACACGCTCGGTATTATTTTTCATGACGCGCAGTAGCATGGGCACACCCTCCCGGAGCCGTATTTGAGTACCACCGATCTCTTTGACGATTTGCCCGCCACGGTGTCGCGTGAAACGCTGGCCCCCGGCGCGATGCGGCTGCATGCCTTTGCGCGCGAGGGTGACGCAACCCTGTTGCAGGCCATTGAAGAGGTCATCGCGCAGGCGCCGTTCCGCCACCTGGTCACACCTGGCGGATACACCATGTCGGTGGGCATGAGCAACTGCGGCGAACTCGGCTGGGTGTCCGACTGCAGCGGTTACCGCTACGACGCGCTGGACCCGCTCTCGGGCCAGCCCTGGCCGGCCATGCCGGCGTGTTTTGCGGACCTCGCGCGACGTGCTGCCGCGCAGGCCGGCTTTGAAGGCTTCCGGCCCGACGCCTGCCTGATCAACAGGTACGAACCCGGTGCCCGGCTCTCGCTGCACCAGGACAGGGACGAGAAGGATTTGTCCGCGCCCATTGTTTCTGTCTCGCTGGGTTTGCCCGCCGTATTCCTGTTCGGCACCGGCCGGCGCAGCGACAAGCCGCAGCGCTACCGGCTGGCCCACGGTAATGTGGTTGTTTGGGGCGGACCGGCGCGCCTGGCCTACCACGGCGTGGCACCGCTGGCCGACGGTGAACACCCCTTGCTGGGCCGGCACCGCATCAATCTGACATTTCGACAGGCAGGCTGACTTTTAGAAGAAAAAGTGCCTCCAGCCCATATGGGGAGGGCGCAAGCAGCTATTGAAAAGATAGCATTTTTCTTCTGCGGCGAAACACGCGATCAAAGACTTCTGTCCCCGCAGGCCTTTGACCCTGCGTCACAATTCCTGCTTGTTCCTGCATACATTCGCGGTTCAAATCCACACGGGCCAACAGCACCACCGGAGGTTTTTCCCATGGCTGACGATTCGACAGAAACGCCGTTCACGCCCTACAACGACCGGCGCCACCAGATGTTTCCGGAGCTCACCGCTTCCGAGATGGAACGCATGCAGCGCTTCGGCAAGCTGCTGCGCTTTCAGCGCGGCGACCGGCTGTTCGCTGCCGGTGAAACCGGCCCCGGCATGTTTGTGGTGCTCAAGGGTACGGTGGCCGTGACCCAGCGCGACGGCATGGGCCGCGTGGTGCCCGTGGTCCGGCATGGGCCGGGCGGGTTTTCGGCCGAGGTTGGGCAGCTCTCGGGCAGCGTCGCGCTGGTGGATGGCCATGCCGAAGAGGAAGTGGAGACGCTGCTGATTCCGCCCGACCAGCTGCGCGCGCTCATCATCGCCGAGGCCGACTTGGGCGAGCGCCTGGTGCGTGCGCTCATCCTGCGCCGCGTCGCGCTGATCGAAGCCGGGGCCAGCGGCCCGGTGCTGATCGGCCAGCCGCAGTCGGCCGGTGTGCTGCGCCTGCAAAGTTTCCTGAGCCGCAACGGCGAGCCGCACCATGTCATGGACATCACCAGAGACGCCGGCGCCGCCGCGCTGCTGGAGCAGTACAGCGCAGGCGCTGCCGACATGCTGGCCGTGTGCCCCAATGGTTCGGTGCTGCTGAACCCGACCGAAGGCGAACTGGCGCGCTGCATCGGCATGGTGGACACCGCCGACCACGACGAGTTGTTCGACCTGATCGTGGTCGGCGCCGGCCCGGCCGGCCTGGCCACGGCCGTATATGCCGCCTCCGAAGGCCTGCATGTGCTGGTGCTCGACTGCCGGGCCTATGGCGGCCAGGCCGGTGCCAGCGCGCGGATCGAAAACTACCTCGGCTTTCCGACTGGTATTTCGGGCCAGGCGCTGGCCGGCCGTGCCTATGTACAGGCGCAGAAGTTCGGCGTCGAGATGCTGATTCCCGCCCAGGCAAAGTCGCTGGACTGCCGCCGCATGGCCACGGAGGGTGAACTGCAGCTCACGCTGACCGACGGGCGCCGGCTGCGCGGCAAAACCATGGTGGTTGCCAGCGGCGCGCGTTATCGCCGGCCGGAAGTGCCGCGCCTGTCGGAGTTTGAAGGCCGCGGCGTCTGGTACTGGGCCTCGGCCCTCGAAGCAAAAATGTGCAGCCAGACCGAAGTCGCCCTGGTCGGCGGCGGCAACTCCGCCGGACAGGCCGCGGTGTTTCTTTCGCAGCATGCCGCCAAGGTCAATGTGCTGGTGCGCGGGCCCAGCCTGGCCGCCAGCATGTCGCGTTACCTGATAGACCGCATCGAAGCCGCGCCGAACATCGAGTTGTTGCCGTATACCGAGCTGGCCGGGTTGCATGGCGACGAAGCCGGTCTGGCGGCCGTGACCTGGCGCAACCGCCAGGACGGCAGCGAGCAGCAGGCGGCCATGCGCAATGTCTTCATGTTCGTCGGTGCCGACCCCGAAACCAGCTGGCTCCAGGGCTGCGGTGTTGCCATCGATCCGCACGGTTTTGTCCTTACCGGCGAAAAAGTGCTCAGTTGCCAGCCCGGCCACACGCCGGCGCCGCTGGAAACCAGCATTCCCGGTTTGTTTGCGGTGGGCGACGTGCGCAGCGGATCGGTCAAGCGCGTCGGTGGCGCGATAGGCGAGGGTGCTGCAGCGGTGGCGATGATTCACCAGCACCTGGCGGCGCGGGAGCGTTCAGCTTCCGTGGTCTGAGTACCTGAACGTGAAACCTGGAAACTAGAAGTCTTCGGCCTTCAGCATCAATGGGTGGTCCGGGGTATAGGCAACGCCAGCCACGATCATGTCGGCAGCCCGGGCATGAATCATCTCCGCATCCAGTGCATAGGCATTTTTCAATGAGTCCGGCCCCTTGCCTGCGTCGAAGAATTCTTCCATCGCTTCACGGGAAATTTTGACCGGAATGATGCTGCCGGCGTGCGATATTCCAAAGCTGAGCCAGTCGCCGTGATCGACGACCTCCAAGGACGATTCCATGTGTTCCCTCCTGTAGTAATCACGAGAATAGCTGACCGGCCGCTGCTCGTACAGACTGGGAGAAACCACTAAGCCCCCTGTGTTGCGGGTACCGGTGCGAGATGAGGGCGCAACGTCATGGCTGTGTTGTTTGTCCTTATGTGTCGCTGCGGGCCAACAGACGGGAGTGTCCCGTTGCCTAAAGGCGGCTCATTCCTCCAGAGGGTCGCCGTGTTTCTCGACAAGACGCACCACGGTGTTCCAGTTTCTCGTGGTCACCGGTGAGCCCAGGAGTTTTTCCAGAAAGGCATTCGGGCTGCCGGGCGACTTGCCGAGCTGCCGGCTGACGCTAAATACTTCCGTGTCGGTGATGCTCAGGATTTCAACATCTCCACGAGCCGACGAGCGCGGCCATTTTGGCGGTGCGGCATATGCCGCTGGCAGAAAAGACACGCAGCACGCGTAGACGCTGCCGGGTGTCACAGACTTGAACGGACGACGTTCAACCAGGTCGGCGAGGGCATCCACTTGACGTACATAAGCCGGTTCCTTGAGCCCGCATTCGGTCAGCATAGCCCGGCAGGCGAGCGTCAATACCCTGTTCGCTTTCGCATTGCTTTTGGCCGAAAAAACAAGGGTGCCATTGGTGAGGAATGACGAAGCAGTCTCTGCGCCGGCAGAAAGGAAAGCTGCTTCGAACTGCGCCCGGGTGGGGCAGTTTGCCCGGCCCAGGTTCAGGTTGCGAAAGAAGGCGGCGTGTTTCATGCCTGGACTATGGCGTACAGCCTGTGCGTTCAAGCGCGGCCCGCACATCCGCCGGCCCGCGCACATGGACGGCCTGCAGCCCGGCGGCTTGTGCGCCGGCAACGTTCTCGGCCAGGTCATCAAAAAACAGGATGGCCTGGGGATCGACCCTGATTTCTCGGGCGATGTGCTCAAAGGCCTGCCGCTCGGGCTTGCGGCAGCCCATGTCGGACGAAACGAAGATGCGGTCAAACGCCTGCACGACCGCCGGGAACATCACTGACCAAGCGGTCTGGTGCGCGGTGTTGGAGTTGGTGAAGGCATAACAGGGCAGGTGGCTGCGCGCGGACCGGATCATGGCCAGGGTTTCGCTGATTTCGCCGAGAAAGATCGCATTCCAGCCCTCGGCAATACGCACATGGCCCTCCTGCAATTGGAGGGAGTTGCAAAGGTGGGCGAAATATTGTGCTGCGTCTATCTCACCGCGCTCATGCTGCTGGTAGGCGGCGTCAAACCGGAAGCCGGCCCTGATCTCGTCGAGGGACAGCCGCGACACCGGTTGCCAGTGTTCGAAGGCGCGGTTGAAGTCGATGTCGAGCACCACGCCGCCGAGGTCAAACAGCAGTGCCTGAACTTTCGCTGTCATGAGAAAGCGGTTCAGGTGGCCGCCACGGCTTCAACTTCCAGCTTCCACTTCGGATCCAGCAACTGGCAGCAAACCACGGTGAGGGTGGGCTCGTGGCTGCCCAGGAACTTCACGCGCGTGCGCACGTTGGCTTCGTCGTAGCTCGGGTCGGCCAGGTAGGTGCGCACGGACACCAGGTTGTGCAATTCCATGCCGGCGGAACGCAGCAGGGTCTGGATGTGTGTCCAGATCACTTCGGCTTGCTCCTCGAAGGACTCGGGCATGGTCTTGCCGTCTGCAAGGTAGCCATTGAGGCCACTGATCACCAGCATGCGCGAGTCGCCGTGGATTTCCATGGCGTGGCTGTAGCAGCGGTATTGGGGGAAAAGTTCCTTGGGGTTGTGTTTGATGACCGGCATGGGGAAGGGCTCTCTTTGGGGCGAACGCCGAGTCTATCGGCGTGGCGCCATTTTTCAAGCCCCGGCTTCCCACTTTCGAACTCCTTGCTCTCAGGCCGTGAGCCGGGTGTCCTGTCCCGCAAATAAAGGCGATATGAAATCGCCCAGTCAGCCGCCATGCGGCGTTGCTCGTCGTTGCCATAGCTACGGCTATGTCGCCTCCTCGCGCCTTGCCTGACAGCTGACTGGACAATTTCATTTCATCACCTTATTTCCGGGACAGGACACTAGCGGACGGCGTTCCACGCCGTTTGCGGAAATGGACCCAGGGGTTCCCGGAGGATGCGGCTGGAGATG
>NZ_JBAQYR010000095.1:0-12935 GCF_049790275.1 Polaromonas sp. | reverse complement strand
CCCGTGGCGTGCCTTGTTCGCGCGCGAAGGCGGCACGGGCAGCGCTGCCCCGGGAGCCAGGCGCACCTCGGGCAAGAACAGCTTGACGCGAAACACCGAACCGATATCGGGCGTGCTGGCCACCGTCAGTTCACCGCCCATCAGGTCGGTCAGCATCTTCGCAATGGTCAGGCCCAGACCGGCACCCGGCGCAGCCGGCCCGGGCGTCGCTGCGCGTGTGAAAGGCTCGAAGATGCGTTCGATCTCCTGCGCCGACAAGCCGGGGCCGGTGTCTTCAATTTCGATGCTGGCCATCTCGCGCGCATAACGCAGGCGCAGGCTGATACGGCCTCTGGCGGTGAACTTGATGGCGTTGCCCAGCAGGTTGATGAGGATTTGCCGCACGCGTTTTTCGTCTGCACGCACCACGACCGGTAGGGAGCCTTCGGATTCAAACTTGAAGATCAGGCCTTTGGCCTGCGCTTCCAGCTCGAACATGCCGGCCATCTCCTGCACCAGGTCGGAAAAATACATCGGTTTGACATTAAGCGTGAGCTTGCCGCTTTCAATACGGGCAATGTCCAGCGTTCCTTCAATCAATGAAAGCAGGTGCTCGCCACCGCGCTTGATCACCCCGACAGCCTGCTGCCGATGTGCGGGTATCGAATGATCCTCACCCATCAACTGGGCATACCCAAGAATACTGTTGAGTGGCGTGCGAAGCTCGTGGCTGATGGCGCTGATGTAGCGACTCTTGGCCTGGTTCGCCAGGTCAGCCACGCGCTTGGCCTGCTGCAGCGCCTCGTCGGTCTGGCGGTGCGACTCGATCTCCTTCATCAGCAGATGCGTCTGCCGATTGGACTCTTCCTGCGCGACCTGCCGGCTCTTGTGGGCCAGCACCAGCCACCAGGCTACCAGCCCGGCAATCACCAGCAAGGCCATGTAGGCCTTCAGGAAACCGGAGCGCAGCGCCGGTTCGGAGGCCGCCTGCAGGTCCAGCAAGGCCCGCATTTCCTGGTGATACAACAGGCCGAACACGCTGGCCAGCAGCGGCACGATGACCAGCATCAGGAGCAGGAAGTGCCCCAGACCCGTGTCCAGGTAAGGCCAGATGCGCCGCGGCAACAGCCAGCGCAAGGTGGCTGACCACTGGGCGGACAGGCTCGCCTGCGGCTTGCACAAATCGCCACAACGCGCATCGAGGGTGCAGCACAACGAGCAGATCGGCCCCTGGTAGGCCGGGCAATGCGCCATGTCCGGGCCTTCGTAGTCGCGCTCGCAGATCACGCAACGCTTGAGCGCATAAGGCTTGTAGTTGCCCTGGGCGTCGGTTTCAGGGGCCTCTCCCTGCCTGGCAATGTAGTAGCGGCCCTTGGTGGCCCAGGCGATCATTGGCGAAGCGACAAAAGCGGTTCCCAGCGCAATCACTGCAGAAAATGCCTGGGCCAGGGGACCAAACAGGCCCAGGTGCGCACTCACCGACAGCAGGGAAGCCAGCGCCATGGCACCCACGCCCACTGGATTGATGTCATACAGGTGGGCACGCTTGAACTCGATACCCTTGGGTGACAGACCCAGCGGTTTGTTGATGACGAGGTCGGCCACCACGGCCATCATCCAGGCAATCGCGATGTTGGAGTACAGGCCAAGCACGTCGCCCAGCGCCTGGAACACATTCATCTCCATCAGCATGAAGGCAATCAGCGTGTTGAACACCACCCAAACCACCCGGCCCGGGTGGCTGTGAGTCAGCCGGGAGAAAAAGTTGGACCAGGCGAGCGAACCGGCATAGGCATTGGTGACGTTGATCTTGAGCTGCGAGATCACCACGAACAGCGCCGTAGCGGCCACGGCCCAGCCGTAATGGGGAAACACATACTCGTAAGCGGCCAGGTACATCTGGTTCGGGTCCACCGCGCGGTCCAGCGGCACCATGTGCTGAATCGCGAGGTAGGCGAGAAAAGCGCCGCCCAGCATCTTCACCACACCGAGCAACACCCAGCCCGGCCCGCCGGCAAGCACCCCGGCCCACCAGCGCCGCCGGCTGGCAGCCGTGCGCACAGGCATGAAGCGCAAGTAGTCTGCCTGCTCACCCATTTGGGTGATGAGCGCGATACCGACCGTCAAGGCGGCACCAAACAAGTGCAAATCAAAGCCTGAATTTGTGCCTATCTCCCCTTTGTAGTGCGTGATACCCGCAAAAGCACCCGGATCACGCACCAGAACGTAGATAAAGGGCACGACCAGCATCACCAGCCATAGCGGCTGGGTCCAGACCTGCAGCCTGCTGATGGCTGACACACCGTGGGTGACCAGCGGAATCACCACCAGCGCGCAAATCAGGTAACCCCAGCTTGGCGGAATACCCAGCGCCAGCTCCAGTGCATAGGCCATCACGGCCGCCTCCAGCGCAAAAAAGATGAAGGTGAAGGAGGCGTAGATCAGCGAGGTCAGCGTGGAGCCGATGTAGCCGAAGCCGGCACCGCGGGTCAGCAAATCCATGTCTACGCCGTACCGCGCGGCATAAATGCTGATCGGCAGGCCGGCCATGAAAATGATCAGTCCCGTCGCGACGATGGCCCAGAACGCGTTGGTAAAGCCGTATTGCACGAGCAAGGTGGCGCCCACCGCTTCCAGAATCAGGAAGGACGCCGCACCAAAGGCTGTGTTGGCCACCCGCCATTCGGACCATCTGCGAAAACGCTGAGGCGTGAAACGCAACGCATAGTCCTCCATGGTTTCGCTGGCCACCCAGCTGTTGTAGTCACGCCGGACCTTGATGATGCGCTGCACCGGCGCTTCGGTTGGAGCCGGCGCGAGCACCGCCGGCCCCCAGTCGGGGACGGCCGGGGTCGGCAAGGGTGGTGGCGTGGCCGTGGCGTCCATGGCAGAGTTTTGTCAATACGTCATAGGGGGAAGGAAGGCTCAAGTGCAGATTCCATGCCACAGAGGGAGAAACCGGCGGCGCCAGCGCTGTTCCTGTGGCACCATTCTTGCACCCCGGCATCACCAGAACCCCTGCAGCCGCCTCCCGGAGAGACCATGGAATTGACCCCCAGAGAAAAAGACAAGCTGCTCATTTTCACGGCAGCCCTGCTGGCCGAACGCCGCCAGGCCCGGGGCCTGAAACTCAACTATCCCGAGGCTGTTGCGCTGATCAGCGCCGCGGTGATGGAAGGCGCACGGGACGGCAAAACCGTGGCCCAGTTGATGAGCGAAGGGCGAACGATTCTGACGCGCGCCGACGTGATGGACGGCATCCCCGAATTGATCCCTGACATCCAGGTTGAAGCCACTTTCCCCGACGGCACCAAGCTGGTCACCGTACACCAGCCGATTGTGTGAATCATCCACCCCTGCAAAAAACTCGCACCATGAAACTCAGTCTTGCTCTTAAAACTATAGCTGCTTGCGCAATAACAACGTGGGCTGGAGCCTCGTTTGGCCATGATGGCCACCTGATGACAGGCGCCCACTGGCATGCCACCGATGCTTGGGGTTTTGTGGCCCTGGGCGGCCTGCTTGTGCTGGCGATCTGGCTGTCCAACAAGGACAAATGAGACGGTCATGATCCCAGGCGAAATATTCACCGATGGCCCTGACCATCCGCTCAATACCGGCCGCCGCACGCTGAGCATGGTGGTGCAAAACACCGCCGACCGGCCGATCCAGGTCGGCTCTCACTACCACTTCGCCGAAACCAATGGCGCGCTGGATTTTGACCGTGCTGCGGCGCAGGGCATGCGGCTCAACATCGCCTCCGGCACGGCCGTGCGCTTCGAGCCGGGGCAACAGCGCACAGTGGAGCTGGTGGACTTCGCCGGTGAACGAAAAATTTACGGCTTTCGCGGTCTGACC
This sequence comes from Polaromonas sp., assembly GCF_049790275.1. Taxonomy (GTDB): domain Bacteria; phylum Pseudomonadota; class Gammaproteobacteria; order Burkholderiales; family Burkholderiaceae_C; genus Polaromonas. The sequence continues at coordinate 9,098 of NZ_JBAQYR010000095.1, read as the reverse complement.
CAAGGGAAACTCTGATGGCAACAATAGGCAGACGCGCCTACGCAGAAATGTTCGGCCCCACCGTGGGCGACCGCCTGCGGCTGTCCGACACCGAGCTCATGATCGAGGTCGAGGCCGACTACACGCTGCGTGCGGGAAGTTACGGCGAAGAAGTCAAATTCGGCGGCGGCAAGACCATCCGTGACGGCATGGCGCAGTCGCAGAAGACGCGCGCCGAAGGTGCGATGGATTGCGTGATGACCAATGCGCTCATCATCGACCACTGGGGCATCGTCAAGGCCGACATCGGCCTCAAGGGCGGGCGCATCGCTGCCATCGGCAAGGCCGGCAACCCCGACACCCAGCCCGGCGTGGAGATGATCATCGGCCCCGGCACCGAGATCATCAGCTGCGAAGGCATGATCGTCACCGCAGGCGGCATCGACTCCCACATCCATTTCATCTGCCCGCAGCAGATCGAGGAAGCGCTGACCTCCGGCGTCACCACCATGCTGGGCGGCGGCACCGGGCCGGCCACCGGCACCTTTGCCACCACCTGCACACCCGGCCCCTGGAACATCGTACGCATGCTGCAGGCCGCCGACGCCTTCCCCATGAACCTGGGTTTTCTCGGCAAGGGCAATGCCAGCTTGCCGGCCGCGCTGCATGAGCAGATCGATGCCGGCGTGATCGGCCTGAAGCTGCACGAAGACTGGGGCACGACACCTGCCGCCATCAGCAACTGCCTGGACGTGGCGGAAGAGACCGACACCCAGGTCGCCATCCACAGCGACACGCTCAACGAAAGCGGTTTTGTCGAGAACACGATTGCCGCCACCAAGGGCCGCACCCTGTGCGCCTTCCACACCGAAGGCGCGGGCGGCGGCCATGCACCCGACATCCTCAAGGTGGTCGGCGAGCAGAACTTCCTGCCGTCCTCGACCAACCCGACCATGCCCTACACCGTCAACACACTGGACGAACATGTGGACATGCTGATGGTCTGCCACCACCTGGACCCGGCGATTGCCGAGGACCTGGCCTTTGCCGAAAGCCGCATCCGCAAGGAAACGATTGCCGCCGAAGACGTGCTGCACGACCTGGGCGCGATCAGCATGATGAGCAGCGACAGCCAGGCCATGGGCCGTGTCGGCGAGGTCATCATCCGCACCTGGCAGACCGCGCACAAGATGAAGGGGCAGCGCGGCAAGCTGCCCGGCGACACCGAGCGCAACGACAACTTCCGAGTCAAGCGCTACATCAGCAAATACACCATCAACCCGGCGATTGCGCACGGCATCGCGCACGAGGTGGGCTCCATAGCAGTCGGCAAATGGGCCGACCTGGTGGTCTGGAAGCCGGCCTTCTTCGGCATCAAGCCGGCGCTGATCCTCAAGGGCGGTTTCATCGCCATGGCCGCCATGGGCGACCCGAATGCGTCCATCCCGACCCCGCAGCCGGTGCACTACCGCCCGATGTTCGGCGGCTTCGGCGGCGCGATTGCCAGGGGCTCGCTGACCTTTGTGTCGCAGGCCGGCCTCGCCGGCGGCATCAAGGAACGTTTCGGCCTGGCCAAGAACATCGTCGCCGTGAAAAACATACGCGGCGTGCAAAAGCGCCACATGGTTCACAATGACTACGCGCCGAAAATGGAGGTCGATGCACAGACCTACTCGGTGCGCGCCGATGGACAGTTGCTGACCTGTGAGCCGGCGACCAGCCTGCCGATGACACAGCGCTATTTTCTGTTCTGATCCGGATTTGAATGGACCTGCAAGAGCGTTTTATCGCGGCCGTGATGGGTGCTTTGTGGGGCGCCTTCCTGGGTCTGATGGTCGCCATGGCGCTGTCCCTGGTTCGGCCGCTGACAGGCAACGATGACTACCTGATCGTGAATTGGCTTGGCGTGATTGCCGGCTGTTCGGCCTTGTTCGCCGTGCTGGGCCTGATTTTCAAGACGTCGACAGGCACCATCATCGGCACCTCGATCGCATGGACCTATGACCGCCTGATTCAGCGTCATGATCCGGCAGACGACTTGCCATGGTGGGTACAGCTCCTGTTTTACGCCGGTCTTGCAGCACTGGCATACTGGTTTTTTTAAGGGTACACGTGATCCAGGTTTCCAAAATCATTGCGGGCGGCAAAGGCCTTGCGCCCGTACTCCTCAAACGCGCATCGACCATCGAACTCGACTGGGACATTCGCCAGAAAAGCCGCTTCGAAGCCACCGACTCTCTGGGGCGCCAGCTCGGCATCTTCCTGCCGCGCGGCACGCTGGTGCGCGGTGGCGATGTGCTGGTGGCGGAAGATGGGTCCATGGTGAAGGTCATCGCTGCGGCGCAAACCGTGCTGCGCATCACCACCTGCCCGACGCATGGCAGCCCGTTCGACCTGACACGTGCGGCCTATCACCTCGGCAACCGGCACGTCCCCATAGAACTCAAACCGGACCACCTCAAGATCGAGCCTGACCATGTGCTGGCGGACCTGCTGCGGGCCATGCACCTGATCGTCAACGAAGTCAGTGAAACGTTCGAGCCCGAAGGCGGCGCCTACAGCGCCGGCGGCCACGGACATGCGCACGAGGGTGGACATGGCCACGCGCACGCACCCGCCGCGGCACCCGCGCCGCATGTGCACGGCCCGGACTGCAGCCATGGCCACGATCACGGCCAGGAGCACACGCACCAGGAGGTGCAGCCGGTCGCGATCCGGATGCACTCACACAAGCCGCACAGCCATTGAGCACGACGGCCCAGCCCCTGCCTGCCGCCAGCCTGCTGCAACTGATCTGGCTGGCCTCGCCGGCCCTGCCCGTGGGCGGATTCTCCTACTCGGAAGGGCTTGAATCCGGCGTGGACAGAGCGGGAGTAGCTACGGAAAACATAGCGTCTGACTGGCTCAGCGATCAGCTGCAGCTGAGTCTGGCGCGCGGCGACCTGGCCGTGATCGCCGGAGCTATTCCAGCCTGGCGCAACGGCGATCTGGTCAAAATCAAGGCCCTCAATGACTGGGTGCTGCAGACCCGCGAAACCAGCGAACTGCGGGCGCAGGCCGAGCAAATGGGACGCTCGCTGCTGGAGTGGCTGCGCAACCACCACAGCATCAGCGACGCGCAACTCGACGCTTGCGCACAGCTGCCACCGACCTACCCTGTCACCTTTGCGCTAGCCGCCTCGCCGCTGATCGCAGGTGTCCCCGATTGCCTGACTGCCTACGCGTTCGGCTGGGCCGAAAACATGATGCAGGCCGCACTCAAGTCGGTACCGTTGGGCCAGAGCGCCGGCCAGCGCATACTGGCAAGGCTGGCCACAGAAATCCCAGTTGCTATCGCCACAGCCATGGCGCTGCAAGACCACGAACGCCAGGCCTTTTCGCCCATGCTGGCGATTCTTTCCTCGCAACACGAAACCCAATACTCCAGATTGTTCCGCTCATGAGCATGCACCACATCCCCAACCGCACCAAGAAACTCCCCCCGCTACGCGTCGGCATAGGCGGCCCCGTTGGCTCCGGCAAAACCACCCTGCTGGAAATGCTCTGCAAAGCCATGAAGGACAAGTACGACCTGGTCGCCATCACCAACGACATCTACACCAAGGAAGACCAGCGCATCCTGACCGTCAGCGGTGCGCTGGCGGCCGAGCGCATCATGGGCGTGGAGACCGGCGGTTGCCCGCACACCGCGATTCGTGAAGACGCGTCCATCAACCTTGAAGCCATCGACCGCATGCTGGAAGACTTCCCCGACGCCGACGTGGTGTTTGTTGAATCCGGCGGCGACAACCTGGCCGCAACCTTCAGCCCCGAACTCAGCGACCTGACGATTTACGTGATCGACGTGGCCGCCGGCGAAAAAATTCCGCGCAAGGGCGGCCCCGGCATCACCAAAAGCGACCTGTTCGTCATCAATAAAACCGACCTGGCTCCTTATGTAGGTGCGGACCTGGGCGTGATGGAAACCGATACCGTCCGCATGCGCACCACATCCAAAGGCCTCAAGCCTTTTGTCATGACCAACCTCAAGACCCAGGCCGGGCTGGCTGAAGTCATTGCGTTTATCGAAACCCGGGGAATGCTGACGGCGAGCTGATGCGGTGCGACAAGGCAAAACCCGCGCTCCAGTTTCTCCATTGCGCCGTGAACTCAAAGGGTTCATGATGGTTTTTTGCACGGTCAGGAAACCAAGAGATGAACAGTGCGCCGGCAAGGCAGCAGCAGGAACAGGCGCTTGATGATGTCAGCTCGACCCTGCTGATCCCGCTGGCGGCGCGGGCCTTCGGAGATGCCATGTTCCCCGCCCAGGCCGTTCACGACGCCTATGCTGCGGCAGCCTTGCAACGGCTGAAAATTGGGGTCAGCCATTTTCTGGACGACCCTGCCAGCGTTTACGGCGTGCTGTCTCGCACGCGGGTTTTTTGCGAACTGGCCCATGGCTTTTTCGATCGTTATCCGCGAGCGCTCGGCGTCAACCTGGGCTGTGGGCTGGCCTGGTATTTCCAGTGGCTGGACCGGCGCAGCAACCGTTGGCTCGATGCCGATGTTCCCCGCGTCATGGCCCTGAGAAAGCGGTTACTCCCGGCCGGTGGCAAGCGACTGGGCCATGCCGACGTCGATCTGCGCCGGCCCGGCTGGTGGCGCCAGCTCGACTTGCCCCGCCGTCGCGATGGTTCTCCGGTGCTGCTGATATGCGAAGGCTTGCTGATGTACCTGGAGGCCGAGGAAGTTCAATGCCTGCTGCATGAATTTGGCGAGCATGCGCCAGCGGGGTCGGAGCTGCTTTGCGACACGCTGTGCTGGCTGGCTGCCGGCCGCGCGGCGATGCACCCCTCGGTGCGCCACACCCACGCGCAGTTTCGCTGGGGCCTGCGGCGCATGGCAGAACTCACCGAGCCACATCCAAGACTGGTGCTGCTCTCAGAACATGCCGTGATGGATGCCTATGACTTTTCCTCGTCCCTCAGCTACCCCACCTTCAGGGCGCTTTACGGCGTGCCTCTGTACGGCATCATCCGGCTGGGAGTTTCAGGCTAGTGCACGTTCCGGTCTGTGCGAAGCTACGGCAAATTGATCCCTGCCGTCGTGCCCAGGTACTTCTCCAGCACGCCCAGCTCAGCAGCCGTTGGCGTGCCTTTGCCGGTGATCACGGCGTAAATATGTCCCCTGAACCCACCGCGCGGGTAGTAGCTGAGATAACCCCAGCCGATGAGCATCTGGTTGCATGCGCTGGGAGAAAACGTCGCCGCCGCGCTGGCAACCACGGCAGAGTTGACGCGCAGCTTCTGCGCGCCCGGCGCCGAGGTGAATGCGAACACCGCCGGTGTATTGGCAGGAATCTTCGCGGGGCTGGCCAGCTCCACCTTCTGTCCGCCCGCATCTACCCATCTGGCTCCCGGGGCGCTGTTGGTGAAATTCAGCTCCGATGTGTATGACTGCTCCGTCTGCGATGCCTGAAACAGCACACCGGTGTTGTACTGGCCAGGAACACTGGCGGCCACAATGACAAAGTGCGCGTCCTCGATGTTGTAGGGCACCCTGTTTCTCGGGTTGGGCTGAACCCCGGCCCTCCTGAGCGACTTCTTGCACCAGAAGCCCCAGGTGTTGGTCACCGTGTGGTCCGAATTCTTCTTGCCATTGGTCACGCGCATGACGGGCAAAACCATGGTGCCCATCCCGCCATTGGCCTTGTTGACCCCGTTGATCATTTCCATGGCGTTTCCTGCACTGGAACCGTAGCCCGAGTCCGAGATGGCGCGGATCGGCTGGCCGGCCACTGCGGGCGTGCCGAGCATGTAGTCGGTGTAGCCGTCGGCCAGTTCCCATTTGCAGGCGCTGTATTTCGCAATGATGGCGTGTGCTGCATCCTGCAGGCTGGTGGTCGCATGGGCCGCCGGATCGCTGAGTGAAAAAATCCTGCGCGGCGGCGGCACCTGCCCCGACAGCTGGCCGTCGCTGGTGTAGCTCAGTGTCGCCACCCGGTTGGCCGCCGGTGTATAGGTAAAGGTGTCCTGGCCGTTTGCACCGGCCGGAATGAGCAGCGACGATTTGCTCAATGTGCCGCCGTTGCTGGAAGCCACCGTGAGCGCGACCGGCCGGGCCAGGTTGCCGCGCGCATACACGGTGATCGTCAAGGGCGTGCCGGCGAGCCCGTAGCCCGGGCCATCATCGAACAGGCTCGCCTGCACAATCCCGACAGCCGCTTTGAATGGGCCAGACACCGCGGGCTCCAGTGTCCTGTTCTGGTACCAGCTCGGCGCCTGGTTGATCGCATAGTTGCGAATGGGCCAGTGGCTGCCGCCCATCCAGGTGTAAATCTCGCAGCCAGCCTGATGCGCGTAGTTGACCGCCTGCGAGAACATGGTTTGCCAACGCGTGTCATCGAGCGGCATGCCGATTTCGGTCAGCGCCAGCTTGACGCCTTTCGCGCTCGCCCAGTCCGTGGCTATCTTGATGCGATCCATGCCTGTGGATGGCTTGATGGAGCCGACGCCGAAACCGGCACTGTAATTCTTGGCTACCTCGGTGTCGTAGTCAAAGGCTGCACCGTTGCTGAAAGCATCCAGGTACATGTGGACTTCATAAATGAGGTTGGCCCCGGTCAGCGGAAATCCCGGGTTTTTGGTGCCTATGACCACGGCCGAGCTGTACTGGTTTCCTCCCACGTAAATCGGGTTCACCGTGTCGATGGTGCGAATGGCATTGATCGCCGCCTGCGCAAAGGCCGGCCAGATGCTCAGGTCTTCCGCAGTTTTGACCGCTTCTTCGTTCCAGGCAATAACGCCACCCGATTTGGGCATGTCATGCGGCTCGTTCATCAATCCATAACCGCCAAAACCGGGATGGTTTTTCCACTTGGTCGCCGCGCGCGTCCAGAAATCCACGAAGTGGGACTGTTTGAGCGTTGCGCCGGCGGCCAGCGCGAAAATACGCGTTCGCACCTGCGTTTTGTCGGTGGTGTAAGGGCGAACAAGGGGGTCGGTGGAAACCGTCAGGCCGATGACCGAGCCATCCGGCTGGAATTTGAAGTCCTGGTAGCGGCAGTAGTTGTGGTTGTCGATGATGCATTTCATCCCAGCAGCTGCGTGCGCATCGAGCACACCCGTGATGTAGGACTCATACCCCGGATGAAAATCGCCCGGTTGGCCGATGGCCGTCTTTGCTACTGTGTTGGCAACCGTGTCATGAAGCATGGGCTGCAGGAGTTCCCACTGGATGGGTAAACGGCTCTTGTTGTAGCCGCAGGAAGCAAGGTAGGCAATGTCCGCAGAACGCGGCACGGTGAAGTGCAAATTCGGAGCCGTGCTGGTACCGATGCGCAGGCCGGGCTTGGCCCACTCCATACCCGAGAGATTGGTGCCCGCCGGAACAGTTGCAATGGCTGCAGCAGCCTTGGGAGCCAACCTGATGCCTGTCACCGCAACCGCGCCCAGGCGCAAAGCTCCCAGAGCGGCAACGGCAGCCTGCGAAAATTCACGTCTTTTCATCGATTTCTTTCTCCTGTTTCCCTGTTCGGGACGGGTTGATCGGGACGACTGGGGAGCCGGGGACTTCGCCAAGGCCCGCGAAGAACAAGCCGCAGACAGGCCTCGACAACTTCGAACGAACCGCATGACGCGGTCAGCCGAGACCCATGCGATTGACCTTAGCACGCAGGAACAATTCTTCGGTGTTGCCTGCTGTAATAGCTGTAATAGAACCGGCTCTCACCTGTGCAAATTACCGGGTGCTCGCAGTCCTGAGGTGATCGAATCTGCATTTATTCAGGGGGGAAAATGTAGGGTTGAGCCTCGCAATGACCATGCGCTCTCTGGAGCTTCCACCAAGGCCAAGACATTAAATGGCCATCGCACCTATTCATGCTGGATCGGACAATTTCTCGGGACAAATTGCCGAAATCGACGGGGGACGACTTGCAGAAGTAGTGGCTTTCGAACCAAATGATGACCGGCTTAGGCCGGTTTTTTACTTGTAAATCAAAAGTTTGCCTGTCATTTTTGACAGGATTTAAGTCCGGCACTGGCCTGCCGTTGAATAGCTTCGCTATCAAAAGCGTAGCTAACTAAAAGGAGGCCGGTTTGATTTACGGATACGCTCGAGTTTCCACCACCGAGCAGGAAACCACGCTGCAGCTGGATGCGCTGCGGCGATCTGGCGTTGAAACAATCCCGCAGGACAAACGAAGTTCAGTCGGCCAAAGACCGAAATTAATGGAGACGCTGGAACCAGGCGACATGGTCAAGGTCTACAAGATCGACCGCCTGGCACGCTCCCTGATGGATCTACTCTCGATCCTCGACAGGATTCAAAAGGTCGGTGCATCGTTCCAAAGCCTGACGGAGCCTGTTGACACGAGCACCTCGGCTGGCCGGATGATGACGCACATGCTGGGAGCATTCGCAGAGTTCGAGCGCGGCATCATTCGGGAGCGGTCTATTGCAGGCCAGACCGCGGCGATGATGCGTGGCATTCACTGCGGCAGGCCTCGGTCTGTTGCACCTGAGGACGAGAAAGAAATTGTGCGGCTCTGGCAGTCGAATCAATACACCATGGATTCACTGGCTGCAATTTTCAATGTTCACCCGTCGAGCGTGAAGCGGTCGATTTATCGGGTTCTCAAGCCTGGGCATTCGAGTTTGCGATAACGTTGGAGTTCACCCCGCGTTCAACAGCAGGCGAAGCCGGCTGCTGAACGTCGGGTGCAACGAAGGGTTAGGCGGCATTGGGTCAACAAGGCGCGAGCGAGCAACCAGTGAGGACGCTGCGCTCCCTATTTCCCCGACTCGACGGGAAGCCGTTTGAGTTTGCCGATATCGGCAACGCGGTCCTCAAGTACTGTGACGCGCGCTTGAAGACCGTCAATTTGCAGCATTTGACGCGCTATTACGGTACTGGCCAGAGCAAGCAAAGCAATTCCCACCAGACCGACTACCATTTGCCTTGACATAAAAACCTCCACGTTTTGACCAAGAGATCGAAGTGAAACCGTGCTTTAGATGACTCTTCTGGCCTAGAGTTCCAGCTGGCTGTCCGGGCTTGAGCGCGAAGATGGTACGGAGTCGCCGTGCGTGTCGCCTAACGTTTGAGCTGAGGCGCAGACGCCGGCAAGGCACTTGGCC
>NZ_JBAQYR010000094.1:0-3596 GCF_049790275.1 Polaromonas sp. | reverse complement strand
GGGGGGCAGGGAGCTACACGCAGTGAGCGACCGTGGGGGCTCTATCCCCTCGGGTGATGCTGCGCATGCAGCGCCCGTAGACGCTCGCGCGCGACATGCGTGTAGATGGTCGTCGTCGAAATATCGGCGTGGCCCAGCAGCATCTGCACCGCGCGCAGGTCGGCGCCATGGTTGAGCAGGTGGGTGGCAAAGGCATGGCGCAAGGTGTGCGGCGACAGCGGCGAATGGATACCTGCACGTAGCGCGTATTTCTTCACCAGCATCCAGAACATCACACGGCTCATGCCGCTGCCGCGGCCGGTGACAAACAGGTCGTCGGTCTGCTGCCCGCCGAGAATCTCGTGACGTGCTTCGGCGAGGTAGCGCTCGATCGCCTGCCGAGCCACCTGGCCGAAGGGCACGAGGCGCTCCTTGCTGCCCTTGCCCATGACCCGCAGCACGCCCTCGTTCATGCTGGTGTGAAAGGTCTTGAGCCCGACCAGCTCGCTCACACGCAGGCCGCTGGCATACATCAGCTCCAGCATGGCGCGGTCACGCAGCCCGAGCGGCGTATCGCCATCGGGCGCCGCCAGCAGCGCCTCCACCTGGGCTTCCGACATCAGCTTGGGCACGCGCAAGGCCTGTTTGGCCGACTGCAGCTTGAGCGTGGGGTCGGCCGTGATCAGACGTTCGCGCAAGGCCCAATGGAAGTAGCGTTTGAACACCGTCAGCCGGCGGTTGGCCGAGGTGGCCTTGGTGGCGCTGTGGCGCGCCGCGAAATACCCATGGATGTCGCTTTCCAGCGTTTCATCCAGCGAGCGGCCGCCCTGCTCTTTCGCGCCCAGCCAGACGGCATACAGCGAGAGATCGCGCCGGTAGGCTGCCAGCGTGTTTTTTGACAGGCCGTCTTCCAGCCACAAGGCGTCGACAAAGGCATCAATGCTGGACTGGCTCTGGGGATTCATACCGGGACGATAACAAATGCGAAAGAAGCGGCTGCGCCCGCCGGGCAGCCCGCAAAAAAAACACCCCGCCAGGCGTGCAGCCTGCGGGGCGTACGTTGCGGCGCGAGCCCAGGGCCCGCTCCGGCTCAGTCGAGCTTGAGCCCGGCGCTAGTGACGACCTTTTTATACACCTCGTACTCGGCCTTCATCTGCGCGGTGAACTGCTCGGGCGTGTTGCCGACGATGATGGAGCCGGTGTCTTCAATGCGTTTGCGCACTGCCGGGTCCTGCAGGGCTTTGAGCGCGGCCGCACTGACCTTGGCGACCACGTCCTTCGGCAGGCCCTTGGGACCCATGATGCCGTAGTAGGCCATGCGGTTCACCGGCTCCAGACCGACTTCCTTGAAGGTTGGCACGTCAGGCAGCACGGCCAGCCGTGTCGGAGCGGCCACCACGATGGGGATCAGGCGTTTTTGCTGGATGAAAGGCAGCGCCGAGGGGATGTTGTCAAAAATGATCTGGACCTGACCGGCCACCGTGTCGTTCAGGGCCGGGCCGGCGCCGCGGTAAGGAATGTGGGTGATAAAGGTGCCGCTCAGGTTTTTGAACAGCTCGGTCTGAAGGTGCCCAATACCACCCGTGCCCGAGGACGAATAGGAATACTTGCCGGGATTTTTCTTGAGCTCGGCAATGAACTCCTTGTAGTTGCGTGCTGGAAAGCTCGGGTGTACCGCGATGATGTTGGGCGTGGCCGCGATGTTGATGATCGGCGTGAAATCGGTGGCGGGGTTGTACGGAATTTTTGGATTGATGGCCGGATTGGCCGCCGTGGTGGACACAGTGGCCATGCCAAGCGAATACCCGTCCGGTGTTGCGCGGGCAGTTTCCAGCGCACCGACCACACCGCCGCCACCCGCCTTGTTCTCGACGATCACGTTCTGGCCGAGCGCCTTGCCCAGCGGCTCGGCAATCACGCGGGCAACGATGTCGGTGGTGCCGCCGGGCGCAAACGGCACTTGCAGCTTGACGACCTTGTTCGGATAAGCCTGGGCAAACGCTGAACCCGCGGTCGCGATGGCCAGCGTGAGCGTGGAGAGGGTGAGCAGATGACGGCGTTGCATAACGGATTCCTTGAAAAAATAACAGTGGCTATCGTAAACGCAAGCTTCGCGCCTGCCTCTTGTGGATAACGCATAAGGGCAATCCCTAGTCTTTGCGGTTATTCTCGCTGGGGTGAACTACGCGCAACTGCTTTTCCCCGATTTTTCCCTGATTCTCTGTGGCTACCTGGTCTGCCGTTACACCGCCCTGAACCGCACCGTCTGGCAACAGGTGGAAAGCCTGGTGTATTACTTCCTGTTTCCGGTGCTGCTGTTCCAGTCCATCGTCAAAAGCCCGCTCGACCTGGGCGCAGCCTCCAGCCTGATCGCCGCCGGATTGCTCATGGGTGTGCTCGGCATTGCCCTGGCTTATTCGCTGCCCCATTTGCCCTGGATTGGTGCCCACATTGACAGGCGCGAGCACGCCGGCAGTGCGCAAGTCGCTTTTCGCTTCAACTCTTTCATCGCGCTGGCGCTGGCCGAACGGCTGGCTGGCGCCGAGGGCCTGCTGCTGATTGCGGTGCTGATCGGTGTCTGCGTGCCGCTGTTCAACGTCGGTGCGGTCTGGCCCATGGCGCGTCATGCCAACAGCGGCTTCTTGGGCGCGCTGGTGCGCAACCCCCTGATCATCGCGACCGCCAGCGGCCTGGCGGCCAACCTGCTGGGCTTGCAGATCCCGGTCTGGATGGACCCCACCCTGAACCGCATAGGCGCGGCGTCCCTGGCGCTGGGCCTGATGGCGGCCGGCGCGGGCATGCAATTCGGCAAACTGGCCCGGGCCAAAACCCTGGCGGTGGCGCTGCTGGCCATACGCCACCTCCTGATCCCCCTGATCGCCTGGGGCCTGTCCTGGGTGTTTCGCCTGTCCCCGGTTCAAACCACCGTGCTGCTGGCCTTTTCAGCCCTGCCCACCGCATCGAGCTGTTATGTGCTGGCGGCGCGCATGGGTTACGACGGCGCCTATGTGGCCGGCCTGGTCACCTTGTCCACCCTGCTCGGCATGTTCAGCCTGCCGTTTGCGCTGGGCGTGCTGCGTTAGCGAAGTTGCGCCAGGCTACGGGGCAACCGCGATCACCACGGCGGACTCATCCACGCTGGCCATGGCCGGGCTGCGCATCTTCAGCCCATGGTCGGGGCCGGCAAAACCGACCAGTTGCAGGCCCCCGTCGAGCGCCAGCGCCACTTCGCCACCACCGGCGGCATGCGAGACACGTGTTGCGCGCCCCTGCAGCAGGTTGATGCCTTCGCCGGGCAAAGCCTCAGCCGATACCTTCACGGCAGTCGCCTTGCACAAGGCCAGAACCTGCCGGCCCGCGCGCAAGGCCAGCAGCTGCGCACTCTCCCGCGTGATACGCGAATAGAGCAGCATCCCGCCGCTCAGCACCAGTTGCACACGCACCGCCTGCCCCTGTGCGCGCAGGCCCTTGACCATGCAGGGAAACTGGTTACGCATGCTGGTGCGCAAACCCAGCGCTGCCAGGGATGACGGGCCGGGCAGCCGAGTCCCCTTGCCGGCCAGACGCGCCAGCACCTCGGCGCGCGCCAGCGCCAGTTCGTCCGAGGCCAGCAGCAG
>NZ_JBAQYR010000093.1:0-6548 GCF_049790275.1 Polaromonas sp. | reverse complement strand
CCACCCGCGTGGCACGGGCCTGCTCGATGCGCGAGCGCGCTGTTGCCACGGTGGGGCTCACAGCCTGCGCGGCGCTGATCAGTTCCACCAGCAGCGGGTCGCCCTGCTGCTGCCACCACTGGGTCAGGTCGGTGAGCGTGCCGTTGTGCGGAAGCCCTGCCGTCTGGACTTGCGTGGGCAATGGGGCGAACCACTGCGAGGGCGTGTTGGCAGAAACCTCGTCGGGTGGTGAATGCAGCGCGCAGGCGCCCAGCAGCAACGGCACCAGGCCAGAGGCGATCAAGCGGGTTTTTCTCATGTCCTGTTCTTCTTTGAAGGATTCTTGGGAGCGGTAAGGGACTGGCGCCTTGCCAGTTCAACAGCGACCATGGCTTCGGCAAAATCCACCAGGCGGGCCGCCCACAGGTCAATTGCTTTCGGCGTGGCGAGCAGCTGCGGCCGCACGCTCTCTATCACGTCGCGGGTAACGTACATCTGCAAGGCCAGACCGGTGATGCTGAAGGCCAGCCGGTGCAAATCATCATCGGGCCGGGTGACACCCAGGTGCCGGCCGAGCACGGCCACCAGCGCGGCGTGGGCGGGCTTGATGCCCTGGTCGAGTTCTTCAGCCCAGACCCCGGTGGGCTCCAGCATCTCGCGAAAATGCAGGCGGGTGCATTGCTGGATGAACTCGCCCTGTTTCATCGGATTCAAAAAACTGGCGACAAAACCTTGCAAGGACTGCCGCAAGGTGAAGCCGGGCTGGTCGTACGCCGCGATGTCATCCCTGGCGCTGCCCATGGGTTCGGTGAACACGGCGCGATAGAGCCCGGCCTTGTCGCCGAAGTAATAGCTGATGGCGGCAATATTCACCCCGGCTGCCAACGCAATCTCACGTGTTGAGGTCTTGGCAAAACCCCTTTCGGCAAACAGCCGCAAGGCGGTGAGCAGCAGGTGAGACCTGGCCTCGGCACCGTCGGAACGCTGCCTGCGGACCTCCGGGCTGGCGCTGGCGGCGGCTGGCGAGGTGAGAGAGGCGGATTTCATGTGCCGATTGGAGCACGTAAATCAAACGATTGATTTAATTAAGACAATTGTTTCAATTGAATACATCCGTGGACAATGTGCCGGGCACGAGGAGGGCGGAAAACGCCCCGTGTCCGCGCCGATGGCCGTCAGGCGGTGGCTGGCACGCGGCCGTCTTCAAACACGGTGACCCACACGGCAAGTACGGCGTCCCGTTCAGCCTGGAGTGCCGGCGGGACCACCTGGGTGGGCTCTTCATTGAGGCGTGCATGGTGCTGGACGCGGCGCAGCTCGCGGTAGGCACCGGCAGCGGCTTCGCCCTGGCCAGGTGGCAGCAGCCCTGCTGCTTCGGCGCGCTGCAGCAGGGCGATGTTGCCGACGTTGTCGACCAGCTCTGGGTGCTTGCGCGACTCTGACAGCACCAGGAATTGCACGGCAAACTCGGCGTCCACCATCCCGCCGGGGCTGTGTTTGACATCGAATTTTCTGCCGGCTTTTTCATCTTTGGTCGGGTGGGCCGCCCGCACTTTTTCGCGCATCGTGACAATTTCCCGGCTCAGCGCGGGGATGTCGCGCGGGGCGGTGATCACGGCCAGGCGCACCTGGTCAAACCGCTGGCGCAGCGATTCAGCGCCGAGGACAAAGCGCGCGCGGGTGATGGCCTGGTGCTCCCAGGTCCAGGCGGTGTTGCTGCCGCGCTGCTGCTGGTAGTTCGCATAGGCCTCGAAACGGGTGACCAGCAGCCCCGAGTTGCCGTTGGGCCGTAAGGCCGTGTCGATCTCGAACAGGTCGCCCTCGGCGGTCTTGATGGTCAGCCAGTTGATCAGCTTGCGCACAAAGGCCGCGTAGACCTCGGGAGCCCTTTCGTCCTCGTCCTCGTAGACAAACACGATGTCGAGGTCGCTGCCATAGCCGAGTTCCTTGCCGCCCAGCTTGCCGTAGGCAATGATGGCGAATTGCGGCGCCTCGCGGTGGCGGTTTTTCAGATGCTGCCAGCACCAGTCGGTAGTGACCTGGAGCACGGCTTCGGCCAATGCGCTGAGGTCGTCGGCGACCTGCTCGACCGTCAGCGCTCCTTCGACGTCGCGCGCCAGGGTGCGGAAAACTTCGGCATGGTGCGCGCGGCGCAACAGGTTCAGGCAGGTTTCCTCGTCGTCCTCGCCGGTACGGCGCAGCGCAGCCAGCCGTTGCTGCAGTTCCTGCATGAAGGCGGCGGCATCAAAACGTTCATGCAGCATGGCGTCGCTGGCCAGCTCGTCGATCACACCCGGGTGCTGGAGCAGGTAGCGCGCCGGCCATCTGGCGGCGCCCAGCAGGCGCAGCAGCCTCTCATGCACGGCGGGGCGCTCGAGCAGCAGGGCCAGGTAACTTTCCCGGCGCAGCAGCGGCTCGATCCAGTCGAGAAGGCGCGCGGCCGCTTCCTCGCCGACACGCCCTTCGGTCAGCCACTGGGCCGTGCGCTGCAGCAGCCGGACCAGACGTGCACGCGCATCGTCGCGCAGCCCCGTCACGCGCGGGTGTGTTCGCCACAGCTCCAGACGGGCGCGGAAACCGTCAGGCAAGGTATCCGCGAGCTTTTCAAGCAGCTCCTCCAGGTCCTGGGGCGCCGCAGGGACCGATTTGCCGCAGCCCTTGCAGTCGCTTTTTTTGCCTAGCAGGGTATCGAATTCCTGGGCCACCAGTTCCCGGTGGGTGTCCAGCTCGCTCAGGAAGGCGCAACAGTTGCTGTAACCCAGGGTCTGCGCGATCCAGGCCAGGTCGTCGTCACGCGTGGGCAGTACGTGGGTTTGCTGGTCGTCCAGGTACTGGATGCGGTGCTCCACCCGCCGCAGGAAATCGTAGGCACGCATCAGCGCCTCGGCCGTGGCCTTAGTCATCAGGCCGGCGCTGGCCACGCGTTGCAGCGCATCCACCGTCGGCCGCGTGCGCAGCTCGGGGAACTGTCCGCCACGTACCACCTGCAGCAACTGCACGGTGAATTCAATTTCGCGGATGCCGCCGCGCGACATTTTCACGTCATTGGCGCGTTCGGGGTGGCCCGCCGCGCGTTTGGCCGCATGTTCGCGGATCTGCCGGTGCAGGATGCGCAACGAATCAAACACGTTGTAGTCGAGGTAGCGCCGGAACACAAAAGGCAGCACGGAGCCCCGCAATGCCTGGGCCGAACCGCTTTGAATGCATTCAAGCGGCGCCACCACCCGGCTCTTGAGCCAGGCAAAACGCTCCCACTCACGGCCTTGTGCCTGGAAATATTCTTCCAGCGCGCTGAGCGACACCGCGGCCGGCCCGGAATTGCCGTTGGGCCGCAGCGCAAGGTCGACCCGGAACACAAAGCCGTGCTCCGTGGTTTCCCCGATCAGGTTGTAGATGGCCTTGACCTGCTGCGCGAAATATTCATGGTTGGAGATGACGCCGCGCCCGCTTGCCTGGCCGGTGGTTTCCCCGTCATGGTCATACACGTAGATCAGGTCGATGTCGCTGGAGACGTTGAGTTCCCTGGCGCCGAGCTTGCCCATGCCGATGACCCACAGCTGGGCCCGCGCCCCGGGCTCGCCGGGCGCCTGGGGCACGCCATGCAGGGCATCCAGTGGCGGACGTGATGCACAGATCGCAATGTCCAGCGCCAGCTCTGCCAGCTCCGTCATGGCTCGGGTCACGACTTCCAGAGCCACCCCCGCAGCGATCAGGGCGCGGGCGGGTTCCCCATCAGCCGGGGCCGCGGAACCGGCTTCGCCGGGCCGCAGGCGCAGCGCCCCCTCGGGGGGCAGCGTAGTACGCGAAGCGACAAGCGTGGGGGAGTCCGAACGCAGCGAAGGGCCGCCCCGAGCAAGTTCAGCCCCCTCGGGGGGCAGCGTAGTACGCGAAGCGACAAGCGTGGGGGCGATATCACAGTCAAGAACCACCAGGCGTTCCATGACGAGCTGGCGCAACACCCGCAGGGCGGCACCGGTGTCCAGTCCCTGGACCTGCAGGGCCTCATAGGCTGTCAGCATCGTGGCCCGCACCGGCGCTCCGGCCGGCAACAGGGCCAGCTGCTTCGCATAACGCCGCCGTATGCGCTGGACGAAGCGGGAATGGCCCGATGCCGTCTCTGGCAGGGCCGAAAGTTCGTTCGATGGCATGAACATCACTAAACTTGCCTGGGTGGCGTGGAACGGACGGAAGCGCTGAAGGTCATAATTCTCATGCCAATGGATCAAACGACACCCTCCCAGCCAGCGCTTGCCTCCCGACGTCTCAAATTTGCCGCGCTTGCCGCGCGTCTGGCCCTGTGGCTGGTGCTGGCGTTCTGGGTTCTTTTTGGTATGGCCTGGGCCGTACTTCACGGCTGGATTGTGCCGCGAATCGGCGAGTTCCGCCCGCGCCTCGAAACAGTGGCCAGCCAGGCGTTGGGCACACAGGTACGTATCGGGCAGATCACGGCCCGCTCAGGAGGCCTGATTCCTTCTTTCGAGCTGCGCGACGTGGTCCTGCTTGATGCCCGGGAGCGCGAAGCCCTGCGCCTGCCGCGCATCCTGGCAGCCATATCGCCCTCTTCATTGTGGGGTCTGGGCTTCGAGCAACTCTACATTGACCAGCCCGAACTCGATATCCACCGCACAGCGGACGGAAAGATTTATGTGGCCGGCCTGGACGTGTCGCTTGAGCCGGGCAAGGACAGCAGCGCCATCGCCGACTGGTTTTTCTCGCAAACCGAATTTGTCATTCGCGGCGGGACAGTGCGCTGGACCGACGATTTGCGACAGGCGCCGCCACTGGCCCTGACCCAGGTGGACTGGACCCTGCGCAACCCGGGCCGGCGTCACCTGATGCGCCTGGATGCGACGCCGCCAGCGGCCTGGGGCGAGCGCTTCAGCCTGCGCGGCATGTTTCGCGAGCCGCTGTGGTCGGACGGTGCCGGGCAGTGGCGTCAGTGGGCGGGCCAGCTTTTTGCCGAGTTTGGCCGTGTCGATGTTTCCGAAGTCAAGCGTTACGCCAGCCTGGACACCTTGGGCATCGACCTGCGGGCAGGCAGCGGCGCGTTGCGGGTCTGGGTGGATGTCGATGGTGGGCAGATCACCGGCGGAACGGCCGACGTGGCGCTGCTGGAGGTCGATGCGCAGCTGGGCCGGAAACTGCAGCCCCTGGCGCTGCAGGCGGTCGGTGGCCGCTTCGGCGGCCGGCAATTTGCCGGCGGTTTTGATTTCGCCACCGAAGGATTGCAGTTTCGCACCCGCGACGGCCTGCAGTGGCCGGGCGGCAATGCCTCCATCGTTTACACCGGTGCCGAAGGCAAGTCGCCGGCGCGTGGCGACATCAAGGCGGACAAGCTCGACCTGGCAGCCCTCGCACTGATCGCCAACCGGCTGCCTTTGGGGGACGCCGCGCATTCGATGATTGCTGCGCTGGCGCCCAAAGGGCTGGTGGAAGTCATCGAGGCCCGGTGGCAGGGCCAGCTGGATGCGCCCATCGCTTATTCGGCCAAAGGGCGTGTGACGCAGCTTGAAATTGCGCCGCAGGCAGCGGCACCTGCCGCCGGGGACCGGCCGGGTGTGCGCGGTGCCGCGGTGGATTTCGACCTGACACACCAGGCCGGGCAGGCCCGGGTGAAAATAGCCAACGG
This sequence comes from Polaromonas sp., assembly GCF_049790275.1. Classification (GTDB taxonomy): domain Bacteria; phylum Pseudomonadota; class Gammaproteobacteria; order Burkholderiales; family Burkholderiaceae_C; genus Polaromonas. Next base: position 940 of record NZ_JBAQYR010000093.1, on the reverse strand, counting down.
AGCCCTCCACCTGCCGGGTATTTTTGAAGACCCGCAGTTGCTGCTGGAACAGTTCTCTGCGGATGCCCAATGGAAGCTGAACGGCCCGAAAATCGACGTCCAGCTGCGTAACATGGTATTCGCCAATGCCGACGCTCAAGGCAGCGCACAGGCGAGCTGGCACACCGCGGACGCGGCTGGGCCGTCTGCCGGTGGTGCCGCGCATGACAGCCGTTTTCCTGGCGTGCTCGATTTGCAGGGCAGCCTCAGCCGGGGTGATGGCAGCAGGGTGCACCGCTACCTGCCGCTGATCCTGCCCGACACGGTACGCCACTATGTGCGCGATGCGGTGACGCAGGGCGCGCTCAGCGATGTGAAGTTCAAGCTCAAGGGCGACCTCAAGGACATGCCTTTTGCCGATCCCAAAAAGGGCGAATTCCGGGTGTCGGCCAAGGTGGACAAGGCCCATTTTTTCTATGTGCCCAAATCAGTGCAGCCGCGGGAAGCCGGCGCCTGGCCGGCACTGACCGAGCTGGATGGCGAGCTGGTCTTCGACCGTGCTTCCATGCAGGTTCATGGCGCGACGGGCCGGGTCGCCGGCTTTTCCGGCCTGCAGGTGGTCAAGGCCGAGGCGCGTATTCCGGACCTCATGCATGCAGCCACGGTGCAGGTGGATGCCGAACTCAAAGGCCCGCTGGCGGAGGCGGTGGGCTTCGTCAATACCTCGCCGCTGGGCGGGATCACCGGCAAGGCGCTGGCCAGAACCGTGGCTTCCGGCGCAGCCGACTACAAGCTAGCGCTCAGCCTGCCGCTGGCGGATATTGACAAGTCCCGGGTGCAGGGCAGTGTCAGCCTGGCGGGCAACGACGTGCAGTTCTCCCCGGACACACCACAGCTGACGCGGGCGAAGGGACTGGTGACATTCACCGAAAAGGGTTTCGGGATCAGCGGCGGCCAGGCC
>NZ_JBAQYR010000092.1:0-104955 GCF_049790275.1 Polaromonas sp. | reverse complement strand
GCGGCGCAGCGCGGGGCACGGGTGGCGCTGGCCGAGGTGGCGGCCATGGGTGGCACCTGCGTCAATGTAGGCTGCATCCCGAAAAAACTCTACAGCTATGCGGCGCACTACGCGGACGCCTTTGAGGAGTCGCGCGGGTTCGGCTGGGTCGGCGAAGCACCGGTGTTCCACTGGGACCGGCTCAAAACCAGCCGCGCGCTTGAAATCTCGCGCCTGAATGGCGTGTACGTCCAGCTGCTGCAAGGCGCAGGCGTACAGATCATCGAAGGCTGGGCCACACTGGTTGACGCCCACACGGTGGAAGTTGAAGGCAGCCGCTACACCGCCAAAAACATCCTGGTCGCCACCGGCGGCAGGCCCAGCCTGCCCGACATCCAGGGCCGTGAGCTGGTCATCAGCTCGGACCAGATTTTCGACCTCCACCCCTTCCCCGCGCGCCTGCTGGTAGTGGGCGGCGGCTACATCGCCTGTGAGTTCGCCTCCATCTTCAACGGCTTGGGCGCCAAGGTCACGCAGCTGTACCGCGGTCCCCAGGTGCTGCGCGGCTTCGACGCGGAAGTGCGCGCCTTTGTTGCCGCGGAGATGATCAAGACCGGCGTGAACCTGCAGCTGCATGCCGATGTTGCCGCCATCAGCCGGGCGGCGGACGGGCTGCATGTGCAGTTGCAGGACGGCGGCAGCACCACCGTCGATGCCGTGCTGTATGCCACCGGGCGCCTGCCCAACGTGGCCGGGCTGGGCCTGGAAAACGCGGGGGTGGCGGTTAACCACCAGGGAGCCATCCAGGTCAATGCCCACTACCAGACCTCGGTGCCGTCCATTTACGCCCTGGGCGACGTGACCGCCCGCCTGCAGCTCACACCGGTGGCGCTGGGCGAAGCGATGGCGGTGGTGGACCACCTGTTCGGCGCAGCGGCCGGCAAGAAGCCGCGCCGCATGAGTTACGACTTCGTTCCAACTGCGGTGTTCACACACCCGAACATCGGCACTGTGGGTTATTCGGAAGCCGACGCACGCAAGGAATTCGGCAAGGTCACTGTTTACCGCAGCGAATTCAAGGCCCTCAAACACACCCTGAGCGGGAGCACCGAACGTACGCTGATGAAGCTGGTGGTGGACGATGCCTCGGACCGCGTGGTCGGCCTGCACATGGTGGGGGCCGACGCGGGCGAGGTGGTCCAGGGTTTTGCCGTGGCCATGAAGGCCGGTGCGACCAAGGCCGTTTTCGACAGCACCATCGGCATCCACCCGACGGCGGCAGAAGAGTTTGTCACGATGCGCGAGCCGGTCAAGGGCTGAGCCCTCTCCGCGCAGGGGGGCTGTTGCCCCGCCCCGCAAACGAGGTGATGAAATCAACTTTTGCGGCAAAGGACACTATTCGGTGTCCGTGTCTTCGTTATCGCCGCCGTCGGGCTCCCGGTCTTTGAGCCGCTCATCAAGACGCCGCCGGATATCACCGGCTTCTTCGAGAAACTGCTTGACGGGAACGGCGGGTGCCACCCGCCAGGATGGCGGAAACATGGCAGACATGTAAAGGCGATTGGACAGCCGCTTGTTCTGCAACCAGTTGTTGCCCAGCGTCATCGCAATACCCACCAGCGCAATGCCCGTCACCAGGCCGGCCAGGCTACGGCGGCGCTGCGTGACAATCACCGTCAGGTGCACGTACACGGCAGCGGCGACGCCCAGCAGTTCCAGCTGGGTCTCAAACCGCGCCAGACTTTCCAGGGAGAACATGAAAGCCAGCATGCTGGCGAATGTGACGCCCGCCTGCACGGCCAGCGAACTGACACAGGCAATGCGCACATGGCGCCAGAAATGCAGGCGGCCCGTGAAGAGTTTGGTCGCGAGCGCCCACAGTCCGGACCACGCAGCCACAGCGGTGGCGACAACCATCAGCAGGCCCGGCAGGCGTCGCGCCAGTTGGGAAGGCTCGCTCAAGGTGAGCCAGGACTGGCCCAGCACCAGGGCCAACATGCCCGCCAGTGACAGTACCGTCCAGGCCACCATGCGCCAGGGAAGGCGCGGCAGCGGCTCCTCGGCGGGTAGCGGCTCATGCACCATCCGCAGGCCCAGCCTGAGCCGCCCGAGCGTCAAGGCCCTGCCGGATGGCCAGTTGAAGCGGGTGCCTTGCCCGTACTGCTTGTCGTCGAGAACCACGCCATTGGCGCTGTCGAGCACCTGCACGACAACTTCACCTTCAGGCGTGCTTTCGATACGCAAATGTTCACCCGCCACGTGGCTGTCATCGAGCACAAGGTCGGCCGTCAGCGCGCGGCCCGCCGTGACGGGCCATCGGGTCACCTCCAGCCGGGCCACCAAAGCTCCGTTGCGGTCCGTGGCACGCAGCACGCCCAGCAATGCGGCGCTCACGGTGCAGCTTTCCACTTGAAGCCGTCGAGGTAATGGGCCACCAGCGCAAGCCCGTTTTCAAAGCTGACCCCCTGCGCGTCCATACGCCCCTGCACACCGCCGGCAGGCTGGTTGACGGACATGGTCAGCACCGACACATCGTAAAGGCCAGGCAACTTGCGGTACGCGCTCATGCACAGCACCGCGCGCATGGCCATGCCGTCGGCTTCAATGAACCGTTCCGAGCATTCGGCCGGCGTGGATTTGCGGGAGCCGCGGTTGGCAAAGTGCTCGTTGGCAAAACTTTGCGAATACATGGCGGAAAAACGCAGGGGCCCGAGCCTGGGCGCGTCATAGGCCTCGTACCGCAGGCGGATGAAGCCGGTGTTGAAATCGCCTGCAAATACATGGCTGTCAATCTGGCAATCAGTGCGTTCCAGGTCGAACGCCTTGAAGTCGGGGTCGCGTCCACGGCCCCAGCAACGCGCCAGCGAATCTTCGGGAACAGGGACGATGTAGCCGCCGTGTTTTTGCGGCCTCAGCGGTGCTGCGATGAATTTTTGAGTCAGCAGGGCCTGGTGCTCGCCAAGCTGCCGGGCCACTTCGGCGTGGGCCGGCCGGGTGATGGGCCGGGCCGAAGCCGCCCTGGCCAGCAGGGCCTGCGCGAATTCGGCGGGAATGAGAAAACTCAGTAACTCGCCCCCCTGCCGCTTGGACACATTGACACCGACCACCTGGCCGGCATCATCCAGTGCAGGGCCACCGCTCATGCCGGGATTGAGGGCACCTCCGAAAAATATGCGAGGGTAAAAACTGCGCTGCACCAGGCCGTTGAAGGTGCCTTCCGTCACGGCAAAGCCGATATCGAGTGGATTGCCAAGCGAATAAATGCGTTCGCCGCGCGCCAGCGGCTTGGCGGGGTCGCGAAAAGCCAGCAAGGGCATGTTGGCAGACGGGGCTTTCACCCGCAATAGCGCCAGGTCGTTTCGCACATCAAAAGCCAGCAACTCCACCTCGGCTTCCTTGCCATCCACTGGCACGTACACACCGCGGTAACGTTCCGGCTCGAGGGCCAGCTGACTGGCTACGTGGAAATTGGTGATGATGAGTCCATCGCCGGACACAAAAAACCCCGACCCCAGGCTGGCCTGGGTATTGGAGTTGCGCAACAGGGTGCGGATCTGCACCAGTTTGTCGCGCGTGGTTTCATAGGCACGTTGTGCATCGCGGGAAACCTGGGCCGGCACCTGGGGGGCGCCAGGCGCTGCGGTCTGCGCATGGGCGAAATGAATACACAGCATGCCCAGGACGAAAGCTGTCACGAAACGCCGGCCACTGATTTTCTTGTAGTGCTTCATCAAGGCATTCTAGTGGCCTGTAACGATGAAATGGGAGGCGAGGAACGCGTGAGACGGGGTGCGATGCAAGGCGCAAAGCACAGCGATGCCCCAGGCATCGCGCGCATTTGCAACACCGCAGCGTGCAACGTATCGCGTGGGCAGCGACTTCCGGCTTCAGCGTTACAGGCCACTAGGAGCCTGTTGGGCTTGGGGCGTCGAAAGCGAAAATCGGCCCCAGCGAGGACAGTTTTGCCGGATTTGCAGGCCCATAGCCCAGCTATGGGACAAAAAGCTGGTGAAAAAAGGACCGCTGCGGTCGATTTGCAGCCGACGATTCACAAGTCCGACAGGCTCCCAGGGGAGCCTCAACGCACTCGCCGCGCACGCACAGCAAGGTCAGTTGCCTACCTCGCGGACTCCTGCCCTGCAGGGCGCCCTTTTTCTGCACCGGCTGAATCGCCTCGCAGACTCCTGGAGTCCGTCTTCCGGGGTCAGGGGCGGGGCACTTCCTCGTCGATAGGCAACACCAGGTCGGCGCGCTCGATGGCTGCATCAAACGCGGCGATGTCCGCGTCACCCTGCAAGGCGGCGCGGCTGTCCAGCGGATGAAACACCTGGTGCTGAAGGCGCCGCAGCGCGTCGGACTTTTCCATGGCTTCGAGCACCTGCCGAGGCGCCATCATCAAGGCAAACGGGTTGGCGCTGGGTGTGTCGATATGCATGGCAGCAGCTCCTGGATACAAATGGGGCACAAACGTCAAACAGATGGCTGCACTGTAGGAGAAGCTGAAAAATCCGGAAAGTCAGCGGGCAGCGTGACCCGGTGTAGGCGTCCGGCTGACACGCGTCCGCCCAGGCCGCCACGCTTCGCTGTCAAGGCGCTCAAAACGCACGTTCACCCTTGTGCCAGGCAGCCCGGACAATAGGCATGCCGCCGCTCATCCTGACCCGGATCAGGTCCGCGCGAAGGCCGGGCGCCAGCTCACCGCGGTCCGTGAGGCCAATGGCGTGCGCCGGATTGCGTGTGACGGTATTGACCGCCTTGGGCAGGCTCCAGCCTGCGGTATCGCGCAGCAAAAAAGCCGACTGGAGCAGGCTGGCCGGCACGTAGTCCGAGGAAAAAATATCGAGCAGATCAAGCTGCGCCAGTTCAGCCGCCGAAACATTGCCCGAATGCGAACCGCCCTTGACCAGGTTCGGCCCGCCCATGACGATGCCCATGCCGGCCTCCCGCGCCGCGCGGGCGGCTGCCACGGTGGTCGGGAATTCCGAGATGGCAATACCTTCCTGGCTGGCCTGCTCGACATGTTCGACTTCGGTGTCGTCGTGGCTGGCCACCGGCAGGGCGCGCGCCCGGCTGCCGGCAATGACGGCCGCGCGGTTGGGCGCGGCAAAGAGCTCCTGGTGCGCCCGCCGCTCCTGAACCAGGGTTTCGTACTCCGCATCATTGAAGCTGCCGTAACGCTCGGCATAACGCCGGTATTTGCCCAGGTCGCGCCACTGGCGCTGGCCCGGTGTGTGGTCCATCACGCTGACCAGTTCGAGCAGGGAGTCGTCGGCATAGTGCTCAAAGACCTCCACGATGTCGGGGGCCGAGACCTCACAGCGCAGGTGCAGCAGGTGCTCGACCCGCAGCAGGCCTTCGGCGCGGCACTCGTGCAGGGCCTCGATCGACACATGCTGGGTCTGGCTGCGTGTGCCGCCCTGGTCCATGTCACCGATCACGACCGAATCGAGCACGGTGATGATGCCGGCGGCCGCACACAACGCATCGTGCATGACCGTGGCGGAGTGGGCGTTCCACAACACGCCGGGGCGCGGTACCAGGTGTTTTTCGAGATTGTCGGTGTGCAGCTCGACCAGGCCAGGCAGCAGCCAGTCGCCCTGCCAGTCTTCCGCGCCAGCCACGGAGGTGCCGCCGCGCTCGAGGGAACGGATGAGACCGCCTTCCACCACCAAACAGCCGGTGAATTCTTCCGTGGCGGTGACAATTCTTGCGTTCCTGATGATCTTCTGTTTCATGCTTGTTTCGCTTTAAAGAGGGTTTCGATAGTGTTCGACATCCAGGCAGCGGCTGGCAACCGCTTCCCGCACTTCGTCGTCGTGAAAAATACCGACGACCGCGGCCCCACGCGCACGTGCCGCATGGATCAGCTCCACCACGACGCGGCGGTTATCGGCATCCAGTGAGGCTGTAGGTTCATCAAGCAACAGCACGGGAAGACCGGCAATCAGGCCGTGCGCGATGTTCACCCGCTGCTGCTCGCCGCCGGAAAAGGTGGCGGGCGGCAGATGCCACAGGCGCTCGTGCAGGTTCAGCCGCGCCAGCCATTGCGCGGCCTGGCCGCGTGCCTCGTCAGAGGCCACGCCGAGCCGGCGCAGCGGCTCGGCCACGATGTCCAGCGTCGAGACCCGAGGAATCACGCGCAGGAACTGCGACACGTAGCCGAGGGTGCGGCGACGCACGTCCAGCACTTCGCGCGGCAGGGCGGCCGACAGCCTGACCCATTGGTCCTGGTGGCGAATGCGCACGTCTCCGCTGGTGGCACTGTAATTGCCGTACAGGCAACGCAGCAGCGAACTTTTTCCGCTGCCGGAATGGCCGGTCAAGGCCAGGCATTCGCCGGGACTGACGCTCAGGCTGATGCCGGAAAAAACAGGCAGCGCCACGCCGCCTCGCGCGTGCAAAGTGAAGGTTTTGGAAAGATCGGTGGTTTCAAGGACAGCGGTCATGGCGAGATCCGGGTGTGACAGTCAAGGTGTGAGAACGGAAGACACCAGCAGCTGGGTGTAGGGATGCTGCGGGTCGTCGAGCACACGATCGGTCAGGCCCTGCTCCACCACGCAGCCGTCTTTCATGACCAGCATGCGGTGCGCCAGCAGGCGCGCCACGGCAAGGTCATGCGTGACAATCACGGCCGCCAGGTGCAGCTGATCCACCAGCTCGCGCAGCAGATCGAGCAGCCGCGCCTGCACCGACACATCCAGTCCGGTGGTCGGTTCGTCCATGAAGACCAGCCGCGGATGCGTCACCAGATTGCGCGCGATCTGCAGGCGCTGCTGCATGCCGCCCGAGTAGGTGCCTGGCAGGTCGTCGATGCGGTCCACGTCGAGTTCGACACGTTCCATCCAGTCCAGGGCCTGACCGCGCAACTTGCCGTAATGGCGCGCGCCCAGGGCCATCATGCGTTCGCCAATGTTGGCACCGCCCGAAACGTTCATGCGCAGGCCGTCGCGTGCATGCTGTTCGACAAAGCCCCAATCGGTGCGGGCCAGCCAGCGCAGCCGCGCTTCGGACAGACCGGCCAGGTCCACCAGCCCCGGCGCTGCACGGGCTGCGGACACTTCGGTGCCGGCTTCGTCCCGCAGGTCGTAAAACACGGAACCTTCATCGCAGGCCAGACGGGAAGCCAGAAGCCGCAGCAGTGTGGACTTGCCGGAACCGGACTCGCCGACAACGGCCAATACCTCGCCTGGGTAGAGGTCGAAACTCACGCCGCGGCAAGCCCAGCGCAGGCGGTTGCCCTGCATGAACTGCTTGCCGGCACCGCGTACCGACAGGAGAAGACCGTCGCTCATGCCATGTCCTTTGTTGCGGCTCGCGCCAAGACATCCGGCATGGACACCGCCTGCTGCGTGCCCACATGCCCGGCCTCGCGACGCTCGCTGCAGAAGTCGCTGTCCGAACAGACAAACAGCCGGCTGCCTTCGTCGTCCACAATCATCTCGTCGAGAAAACTGTCTGCCGCACCGCACAGCGCGCAGGCATGGTCCCAGCGCTGCACATCAAACGGATGGTCTTCAAAGTCCAGGCTGCGCACGGCGGTGTAAGGCGGGATGGCGTAAATGCGTTTTTCGCGGCCGGCCCCGAACAGCTGCAAGGCCGGATTCATGTGCATCTTGGGGTTGTCGAACTTCGGTATTGGCGAAGGCGAAGCCAGGTAGCGCTCGTTGACCAGCACCGGATAGTCGTAGGTCTTGGAAATGGCACCGAGCTGGGCAATGTCCTCGTAAAGCTTGACATTCATCAGGCCGTATTCGCCGAGCGAATGCATGGTGATGGTTTCAAGGCGGCGCGGCTCAAGCCGGAACAGCGGCTCCGGCATGGGCACCTGGTACACAATGGTTTGCGCCTCGGTGAGTGCCGTCTCCGGGATACGGTGCCGGGTCTGGATGATGGTGGCCTCAACCGTTTTTTCCGTCGTCGGCACGCCGGTGGTGCGCGCAAAGAAGCGGCGAATGTTGACCGCGTTGGTGGTGTCGTCCGCCCCCTGGTCAATCACCTTGAGCACATCCTCGCGGCCTATGATGCTGGCCGTCACCTGCACGCCGCCGGTGCCCCAGCCGTACGCAAATGGCATCTCGCGCGAGCCGAAAGGCACCTGGTAACCCGGAATCGCCACCGCCTTGAGCATGGCGCGACGTATCATTTTTTTGGTACGCTCGTCGAGAAACCCGAAGTTGTAGTTCTCGTCCATCATGCTGCTTTCTGTATCAAGGGCGCGGTGTTTCCGGGGCCTTCCGCGCGGCCTTCTTCCTTCTGCCTGTCGTTCTGCCTTTCCCGCGCATGGGCGGCACGCAGCTTGCGCACCAGCTCCAGCTCGGACTGGAAGTCCACGTAATGCGGCAGTTTCAGGTGCTGGACAAAGCCCGAGGCCTCCAGGTTGTCTGCGTGGGACAGCACAAACTCTTCGTCCTGCGCGGGTGCCACAGCCAGTTCGCCCAGCTCGCGCGCGCGCAGTGCGCGATCAACCAGGGCCATGGCCATGCTTTTACGCTCTGCTCCGCCGAAAGCCAGGCCGTAACCCTGGGTGAACTGCGGCGGCACCTCGCGGTTGCCGGCAAACTGGTTGATCATCTGGCACTCGGTGAGCTCGACCTCGCCGATATCGATCTCGAAGCCGAGCTCGTCGGCCAGAATTTCCACCGACACGGTGCCGCGCCGGATCTCTCCGGCAAACGGATGTGCATTGGCATAACCACGCTGGGTGGAATAGCCCAGGCCCAGCAGCCAGCCTTCGTCACCACGCGCCAGCGCCTGCAGGCGCAGCGGCCGGTCGGCCGGAAACATCAAGGGGTCACGCGTGAGATCGCCAGGCTCGCTGTCTGCCGTGGGGCGCGGTGTTTCCATCAGGCCTTCCCGCGCCATCAGTTCGTCGACGCGCGGCATGCTGGCCGGAGGTTCCTGCGCGGCAGCCGGCATTGCTTCCTGCTGCTGCTCCTCGCCGCTGTCGCCTTCGGCCAGCAAGGCAAAGTCCAGCAGGCGCTGGGTGTAGTCATACGTGGCACCGAGCACCTGGCCGCCGGGCACGTCCTTGAAGGTGGCCGACACCCTGCGCGTCAGGTTCATCCTCGCGGTGTCCAGCGGCAGGCTGTAGCCGAAACGCGGCAAGGTGGTGCGATAGGCGCGGAGCAGGAAAATTGCTTCAATCAAATCGCCGCTGGCCTGCTTGATTGCCAGCGCAGCCAGTTCGGGGTCGTAAAGTGAACCCTCGGACATCACGCGGTCCACCGCCAGCGACATCTGTGCACGTATCTGCGCGACCGACAGTTCCGGCAGCGAGGTATCACCACGGCGCTGCGCCGCAAGCAGGCGCCAGGAGTTTTCGATGGCGGCCGTGCCGCCCTTGACTGCAACGTACATATCAGGTCTCCTGCCGAGCCGCCTCAAAGGCGGCCTGCGCCCCCTCGGGGGGCAGCGAACAAATGTGAGCGTGAGGGCTCATGTGACTTCCTCCAGACGCCGCACACGCGTGGTCCGCGGCAAACCCAGTGCAAAACCTGCGCAAGTAAACACAATGTCCACTCCTTGCGGAAAGGCAGCGTGGTTGGCTTGCCATTGCGCCCAGAAGTTGTCGGGCAGCCCGGCAATACACACCGTCTGCCTGTCCTGGATGCCGGGGCCGCGCCACTCAACGGCCGGCCCGGTCTCCAGTGAGGGCACTTCCACCAGCAAGGTGGTCGAACGTTCCGGCGACGCCACCGGGCCGGCCGGAAAACTGTCCAGCGCCGGCATGCTGCCTGCATCCATGAGCACGGCAAAAGCAGCTTGCTGCGTCGTGCCTGCCAGGCCTGCACCCGTGTGAAAACGCAGCCAGTCCGAGCTGCGGCCATCGTCCTGCTGCCACCAGACGAGAGTGTCGTCGTCGGTCAGGGCCAGCAACAGGTGGGCCATGGCCGCGCGCAGGGCAAGGCCCTCGACCGGACGGCCGAGCGCGAAGCGCCTGCCGGGCCGCGACAGGGCCTCGAGCGCACGGCGAAAAGCGGTCTGTGCGTCATGCACCGGGTCAGCGAAACCCGCGCTGAGTTGAACCGGCTGCTTCATGCCTGGCCCCGGACAAAGGTGAAGAATTCAACTTTAGAGGCGGCGGCCGCGCGGCCGGCAGCATCCTGCTGCGCGGCCTGCTGCCTTGCCAGCGGCTCGACCACCCGGCGCATGATGTCCGCGTGCCACTGGCTGTCCTGCAACAGCGCGTCGAAAACAGCCATCAGTTCAACCTTGCGGCGATCGCGTCCCAGGGCATAACCCACACCCAGTGCACCCGAGCCGACGCGTATCGCGCAGCGCGTCACACTGGCCTCGCCGAGATTGAAGGCATCGCCTGTTCCGCCTATGCGTCCGCGCAGCATGACCATGCCCGCCTCGGCGGGCCTGACATGGGCGAGCGGGGGCAGCTCTTCCAGGAAAAGCCGCGCCTTTTCCAGCTCGGGCCGGGACGCGCGTGCCAGCACGGCCAGCCAGCGCCTGCGCGCCTCATTGTCGGGAGTCGTAGCCTTTGTCATACAGATGTCTAAATCAGTCACTAGAGTTGGGTCTGTCGTTGCAAACAGCCGCAGGGGCTGCGAGAAGACCCTAGTTCAACCGGACAACATGACCAAATGATGACAAGCGAACGCACTCTTTCCAGCGCGCCCGGCCGGCGCAGCGGTGTGGCCGTGTGGAAGCAGATTGCCGACACACTGAGCACCGAAATCCGCGACCGCGCCTTCACCGCCACCGGCCGCCTGCCCAGCGAAAACGAACTCTCCACACGTTTTGGCGTGAACCGCCACACCCTGCGCCAGGCCGTCGCCGCCCTGCAGACCGATGGCCTGGTGCGCATCGAGCCGGGGCGCGGTACTTTTGTCCAGCACGAGCTGCTGGACTACGTGCTCTCGCGCCGCACGCGCTTCAGCGAAAACCTCCAGCGCCAGGGGCTGTTGCCGAGCAAGCAGCTGCTCACCGCCAGGGAGATGGCTGCGCCCGAGCGCGCAGCGCATGAACTGCGGCTGAACAAGGGCGCCAGGGTGTTGATGGTGGAGATGCTGGACGAAGCCAACGAGCAGCCGATCGCGCTGGCCACGGCCTACTACCCGGCTGCCCGCTTCGCAGGTTTGCTCGACATGCTGGGCAGCGGCTCCTGCACCACCGACATCCTGCGCCATTTTGGTGTCGAGGACTACGTGCGCGCCGAAAGCCGCATCACCACCCAGATGCCTTCCGACGAAACCGCGCGCCTGCTCAGGCAGCCGGCCACGCGGCCGGTGCTGTGCGTCGAATGCCTGGATGTGGACATGGCGGGCCAGGCCATCAAGTACGGAGAAACCGTGTTTTGCGGCGACCGGGTCCAGCTGGTGGTGGGCGCAGGGCATGACGCGGGGGAAGAGGCATGAGCGCGCGTTATGCCATTTATTTCGCGCCTGACCGGCACTCTCCATGGTGGGCCTTTGGTGCCCACTGGCTGGGCCGCAACGAACACGACAACACCGCGTTGCCCCAGCCGCTGCTGGAGGAGATGGGTGCAGCGGAACTGGCAGGCATCACAGCCGAGCCCCGGCGCTACGGCTTCCACGCCACGTTGAAAGCCCCCTTCCGCCTGTCTGCCGCACACACCGAGCCGGACCTGGTGGCGCGCCTGGGGCAGCTGGCCCAGACACTGGCGCCGGTAGCGCTGGGACCGCTGCGCATTGCCACCCTGGGCAATTTCGTGGCCCTGGTCCCCGAGATCAGCTCCGTCGGCCTGCAGGCCCTGGCTGCGGCCTGCGTCAGCGGGCTGGACGATTTGCGTGCGCCACTGGAAGAGGCTGAACTTGCCCGCCGCCGTAACGCAGACCTGAACGCCCGCGAGGCCGAACTGCTGGCCCTTTATGGCTACCCGCATGTCATGGAGCGGTTTCGCCTGCACCTCACGCTGACGGGACCGGTGGATGCCTCGCAGGCACAGCGGATCAGCCAGGCCGCCGGCCCTGCCATTGCCCGCCTCAACAGAGAAGCGCCGCTGTCGCTGGACCGGCTCTGCCTGTTTGTGGAGCGGAGTCCGGGCACGCCCTTTCAGCGCGTCATTGATGTCAGGCTTGGCGCATGAGCGCGGCACAGAACCGCTTCAGGCGAGCGCACCTTCTTTCAAGGGGCAGCATGGGGGCCCTGATATGACCGGCGCCTGGATCTTTGTCTGCGGCCCCTCCGGCTCCGGCAAGGACAGCGTCATCGACTCCGCACGAAAGGTGCTCGGCACACGCCCCGGCATTGTGTTTGCACGCCGCATGGTCACGCGCGCCGCGCATGCAGGCTCCGACCATGACCCGGTAAGCGCATCCGCCTTTGCCGACCTGCTGCAGTCGGGTGGCTTGTGCTGGCACTGGCAGGCCCATGGCTTTTGTTATGGCATCGCCGGGCATTACGCCGACGCCGTGCGGTCCGGATGCCTCGTGATCGTCAACGGTTCGCGCGCACATGTGAAAAGCTTGCCGCCTTCCCCTGCCCTGCGGGTGATCCAGATCAGTACCGACCCCCACCGGCTGGCCTCCCGCCTGCTGCAGCGCGGCCGCGATACAGCCGGAGCCGTGGCTGACAGGCTGGCACGCAATGTTCATTTCGCCGACATGCAGGCCGACTGCGTGATCCTCAACAATGGGGAACTGGCAAACGCCGGCCGCCAGCTGGCGGACTACCTCGCCGGCACGGCCCTGCCCGTGAATGCGGCCGAGAGTACCCCGCACCTCGCCCGCATCAGGACCCCCACGTAATAAGCCCAACCAGGCGGGTTCGCCGCAGGGTCCTTGGCCAGGTCATCCCAGCGCCTGAGTGCCACCGCATCGGCGGCAAAAGGCTGCTCGATAAAGGCTGCAGCTTCCTCTTCCGAGAAGGATCCGCCCTGCAGCGCCAGGCTGCGCACCGAGGCCGGTGACAGGCTGGACCGGTAGTGCCTGTCCACATGGCAGAGATAGCGTTTGGCATCCACATGCATGCGGATGGGCTCGAGCACGGCGTCCGGGAACACGCCGCGCAGAAACGGCAAGGCCAGGTACTGGTGCAGGTCATCAACAGCTGCGGACTTCCCCGATGCCTGGGGAGACAGCAGATGGCCGAGGTCATGCAGCAACGCGGCCGCCGTCAGCTCAGCAGACGCGCCCGCACGCTCCGCCAGATGAGCGCACTGCAGGGCATGCTGCTGCTGGTTGATCGCCTCGGAGCCGTACTGCACGGCACCCTGCGTTTGAAACAACTCGGTGATTTCTTCTATTTCCAGGGCCATGAAAGTTACCAGGAATCAAACCAGCGCTTTGCGGATGCGCGCCGAGATCAGGTCGATGATGCTGACCGTGACCACGATGATGATCATCACGGCGCAGGTCTCGGCGTACTGGAAGCCGCGGATGATTTCCCACAGCACCACACCGATGCCACCGGCGCCCACCATGCCAACCACGGAAGCGGAACGCACATTGGACTCGAAGCGGTACAGGGTGTAGGAGATCCACAGCGGCAGCACCTGCGGAATCACGCCATAGCAAATTTCTTCCAGGACATTTGCACCGGTGGCCCGTATGCCCTCGACCGGCTGCGGATCGATCGATTCGACGGCTTCCGAAAACAGCTTGGCAAGAATGCCGGTGGTGTGAACCCAGAGCGCCAGCACCCCGGCAAAAGGCCCCAGCCCCACCGCCACGATGAACAGCATGGCAAACACCATTTCGTTGATGGCGCGTGCTGCGTCCATGAGCCGACGTACCGGCTGGCGCACCCAGACGGGCGCGATGTTCTCCGAGCACAGCAGACCCAGAGGGATGGCGCAGACTACGGCAAGGGCGGTGCCCCACAGCGCAATCTGCAACGTCACCACCATCTCCTCCAGGTAGTAACGCCACTCCTTGAAGTTGGGCGGGAAGAAGCTGGAGGCGTACTGCGCCATATTGCCGGAGTCGCGCCACAGGTCTGCCGGGCGCATTTCGGCGCCCTTCCACGACGCCGCAAGCAACGCGATCAACACGCCCCAGGCCAGCAGCGCCACCAGGTTGGCGCGCGGCGGCGCCGGAGGAAGACCGGGCACGACGGAAAGATGCGGGTTATGGGCGTTCACGGCGTTGTTACCCGACCGATCAGCCGGCCTGCTGCAGCTCGGCCAGCTTCTTGTTGATGGCGTCGAGCTTGGTCGCCTTCTCCTGCGGATTAACCGTGGCGTCGGCCTCCAGCTTGGTCTTTTCCTTGAACAGCTCCAGTTGGCGGATGGGCGAAAGCTGCGCGTTGCTGGATTCGCGGAAACCGCCGAGCACGAGCTTATTCAGGATCGCCAGTTCGCGGGCCGAGTCGCTGCCCTTGCCATAGGAAAGCAGGAAGGCCTTGATCTTTTGTTTGCTGCCCTCGTCCAGATCCTTGCGCCACACGATCGGGTCGCCCGCGATTAGCGGCGACTTCCACACGATGCGCAGCTTGGAAAAAACCTCGGGCGAGCGCTTCTCGATGCGCTCCAGCACGTCGGAGCTGTGCACTGCGGCGTCGACCTGCTTGTTGGCCACGGCCATGATGTTGGATTCGTGGTTGGCGCCGCGAATGTTCTTGAAAGTGCCCTTGGGGTCGAGATTGTGCTTGGCGAAAACGTAGTAGCTGGGGACCATGAAGCCCGAGGTGGAGTTGGGGTCACCGATGCCGAAGCTCAAGCTCTTCGCATTTTTGAGCACGTCGTCCAGCGTGTGGTACGGGCTGTCCTTGTGCACCGAGATCATCGACCAGTAGCCGATCGAGCCGTCCACATTGACGACCTGCGAGAACACTTCGCCGTTCGCGCGGTCCACGGCTTCGATGCCCGACTTGTTGCCAAACCAGCCGACCTGCACCTTGCCGAAGCGCATGGCCTCGATCACGCCTGCGTAGTCGGGCGCGAAGAAGGCGTTGACCTTCAGGCCGGTGCGCTTTTCCATGTCCACCAGCAGCGGCGCCCAGTCCTGCTTCAGATTCTGGCTCGACTCAGTGGAGATGATGCCGAAGTTGATTTCCTTGATGTCTTTGGCTTGGGCCCAGGCGGCCCCGGTGGTCACGGCGGCCAGCGCCAGCATGGCGACGAGTTTCTTGAACATGATGGGTTCCTTGTGAATGTGAAAGAAAGAAGAAGGGGTTTCAGGCCGCCTGCGGCAGCGGCTGCGTCCAGGCCGGCGCGGCCGGGGGCTTGCGGGCACCATGCAAGCTGCCGATATGGTCGCCCAGCGAGAGGATTTCATCGGCTTCCGCGCCGTACAGTTCACGCAGCAGCTGCGGCGTCAGCGCCGACGACGGGCCGTCGTAGACCACGCGGCCGTGATGCAGTGCCACCGTGCGAGCGCAGTAGCGCATCGCCACGTTCACCTGGTGCAACGAGACGACCACCGTGCAACCGTCCTCGCAGTTGACCTTGGCCAGGATATCCATGACCTTGCGCGAAGATTCCGGGTCCAGCGAGGCTATCGGCTCGTCGGCCAGCACGACCCTGGCACCCTGCACCATGGCGCGCGCAATGGCCGCACGCTGCTGCTGTCCGCCCGACAGCGTAGACGCACGTTGCGCGCAACATTCGGCAATGCCGACACGGCGCAGGGCTTCGATGCCTCTGGCCTTTTCCTCAGATGTGAACCAGCGGATCAGGCTGCGCCACATGGGCACCCTGTGCAGCGTACCTGCCAGCACATTGATGATGACCGGCAGCCTGCCCACCAGATTGAACTGCTGGAAAACAAAGCCCACGCCGGATCGGACCGAGCGGATGTCGGAGGCAATCTTTCCATCACGCTGGACGGTTCTGCCGTAAATCTCTATAGAGCCCTTTGTGTCTGTATCGCTGGCCATCAACCCGGCCATGTGTCTGAGCAGGGTGGATTTGCCGGAACCGGAAGCGCCTATCAGCGCAACCATCTCGCCCGGCGCAATGCTCAGGTCCACCTGTCTCAGGGCCTGGCGGCCATTGCCGAAGGTCTTGCTCAGTGTATTGATTCGAATGGCAGCTTCCATGGTCTCTCCAAGTGTTGAACCGTGTTGAATCTAGGGTCGCAATGTGTCGTTTTGATGTCAGTTCCGGCATCGGGTGCCGCCTCGGGGCCCGGATGCCCCGCCTCCGGACAGGCCCGACGGAGGCGGGGCACAATAAGCCCATGCCTTACCTGCCTGCTTTCATCGCCCCCACCCGTTACACCGACCCCGTTGCCGCCCTGGCCCAGGTGCGGCTGATTTATGACCAGCAGATCGCCCACCTGCGCGACGCCATGCACCGTTATGTGGCCGGGGAAACGCTGCCCGGCCATGTGCGGGCCTGTTACCCCTTTGTGCGGGTACAAACCGAAACGGTGGCGCGAGCCATCCTGGAAACGCCTGACATTTCCCAGCTCAGTTATGGTTTTGTGGCCGGGCCGGGCCGCTTTGAAACCACGCTGACGCGGCCCGACCTGTACGGCAACTATTACCTGGAGCAGTTCCGCCTGCTCCTGCAAAATCATTCGGTCGAACTTGAAGTGGGCACTAGCACCCAGCCGATTCCCGTGCATTTCTCGTTTGCCGAACATGACC
Organism: Polaromonas sp.; assembly: GCF_049790275.1. Classification (GTDB taxonomy): domain Bacteria; phylum Pseudomonadota; class Gammaproteobacteria; order Burkholderiales; family Burkholderiaceae_C; genus Polaromonas. Next base: position 88,473 of record NZ_JBAQYR010000092.1, on the reverse strand, counting down.
ATATCGAAGGCAACCTCAGTGCCGACCGCCGCATGCTGATGCGCGATGTGTTCGACCTGCCGGACCTGGCCGCCATGGACGACGGCATCGCCAATGGCACCTATGAACCGCGGCCCGGCGAGCCGCAGCCGCTCTCACTGTTCACCGCCGCCAGGGTGGACTACTCATTGCAGCGCCTGCGCCACTACACCGGCACCTCGCCCGAATGGTTCCAGAACTTTGTGCTGTTCACCAACTACCAGTTCTACATCGATGAATTTGTGCGCCTGGGCCATGAGGAAATGGCTCGCCCCGACAGCGACTACATCGCCTTTGTCGAGCCCGGCAATGTGGTGACGCGCCGCGCCGGCCTGCCACCCGTTGCCGGCGACGAACTGGGCATGGCGCCGCCGCGCCTGCCGCAAATGCCGGCCTACCACCTGATGCGCGCCGACCGCACTGGCATCACCATGGTCAACATCGGCGTCGGCCCGGCCAATGCCAAGAACATCACCGATCACATCGCCGTGCTGCGGCCGCATGCCTGGATCATGCTGGGCCATTGCGCGGGGCTGCGCAACAGCCAGCAGCTGGGGGACTACGTGCTCGCGCACGGCTATGTGCGCGAAGACCACGTGCTGGACGAAGAGCTGCCGCTGTGGGTGCCGATTCCTGCGCTGGCAGAAATTCAGGTGGCGCTGGAACGCGCCGTGAAAGACGTCACCCATCTGGAGGGCTCCGACCTGAAACGCATCATGCGCACCGGCACCGTGGCCTCCACCGACAACCGCAACTGGGAACTGCTGCCGGGCAACCAGCCGCAGCGCCGCTTCAGCCAGAGCCGCGCGGTCGCGCTGGACATGGAAAGCGCCACGATTGCCGCCAACGGTTTCCGTTTTCGCGTGCCCTACGGCACGCTGCTGTGTGTCAGCGACAAGCCCCTGCACGGCGAGATCAAGCTGCCCGGCATGGCCAACCACTTCTACCGAGAACGTGTGGACCAGCACCTGCGCATCGGCATGCGCGCGATCGAACTGCTGCGTGCACAGGGCAGCACGCAACTGCACAGCCGCAAGCTGCGCAGCTTTTCGGAAGTGGCCTTCCAGTAGTCCGGAGACGCACCCTTTCCGTGCCGTCTGGCCGGTGCATGGACGTTCTGCACCCACGATGGTTCATCAGGCGGTCACACCTTTACACAACTTGACGGAGCGCAAGCAAACACGTCATTCGAAGAGCCAATAATGTGCTTTATGCATATGTCTGGTTTTGTCGCACAGTGACGCCCTCCTCCTCCAGACTCCGCCCGATGCACACCCCGTTGCTTCTGGCACTGGCCGTGCTGCTGTCCGGCTGCGCATCCCCGTCGCCGCGGGCCACTGTCCTGCCCCAGGCCCAGGTGCCGGTGGCCTGGTCCGGCGGCGGCGCCACGCCAGCCGCGGCCACTTCGCTCGCGCAGTGGTGGCAACGCTTCGACGACCCCATGCTCGGCAGTCTGGTGACCCAGGCCTTGCAGGCCAATACCACGGTGCGCTCCGCGCAGGGGGCGCTACAGCAGGCCAGAGCACTGCGCGATGTCAGTTTTGCCAATCTGCTGCCCAAACTGAGCGCTGCGGGCTCAGCCCAGCGCAGCAAGTCGGGAAGCAGCGAGGCGAGCAATCTGTTCAAGGCGGGTTTTGATGCCAGCTGGGAGCCGGATGTGTTTGGCGGCAAGCGCAGCGCCCTGAACGCCACCGAGGCCGACGCCCAGGCAGCGCAGGCCAGCCTGGCCGATACACAGGTGTCCATTGCCGCCGAGGTGGCGGTGACTTACATCGAATTGCGCGGGCTGCAAGCGCGTCTGGCGATTGCGCGCAACAACCTCGCCAGCCAGAACGAAACGCAGCAGATCACCGACTGGCGGGTCCAGGCGGGGCTGGCGTCCTCGCTCGACCTGGAGCAGGCCCGTGCCGCCAGCGCGCAGACTAATGCGGAAATTCCGACGCTGCAAACCAACGCCGCGCAGGCGCAGCATAGCCTGGCGGTGCTGACCGGCCAGGCGCCCGGCGCGTTGCGGGCCCTGTTGACGACCACCGGCCCCCTGCCGCAGGCTCCCAGTGAACTCGCACTCAGCATTCCCGCGGAAACTCTGCGCCAGCGACCGGACGTGCGCGCGGCCGAGCATCGCATCAGCGCCGCCCTGGCGCGGGTATCGCAGGCTGACGCCGCGCGTTACCCGGGTTTTCAGATCAGCGGATCTCTCGGCCTGAGCGCCTTGAGCCTGGGCTCACTCACCACCACCGGCACCGTGGTGAACGCCTTGCTGGCCAGCGTTTCGGTGCCGCTGTTTGACGGCGGCGCGGCGCGCGCCCAGGTGCGCGCGCAGGAGGCGGCGCTGGAACAGACGCGCGTGAGCTACCAGGCGACGGTACTGACTGCGCTGAAAGACGTGGAAAACGCGCTGGTGTCGCTGCAAGGCAACCGGGAGCGACTGGCCCGGCTGCAGACGGCGGCCGATGCAGCAACCAATGCTGACCTGCTGGCCCGCCAGCGTTACACCAGTGGCCTGATCGACTTTCGCGCCGTGCTGGAAACCCAGCGCACGCTACTCTCGACACAGGACAGCGTGGAGAGCACCCGGGCCAGCCTGAGCGCTGACCATGTGCGCCTTTACAAGGCGCTGGGCGGCGGCTGGACGCCCGAGCTGGAAACCGCCACGCGTTGACAGACATGCAGATACGACCCGAAAAACTGTCTCCCATCACAAACACCGACCATGAACAGCCCGACCCCACCTGCATCCACGCCATCTGCCGTTGATCTGCAGACCCTGCTGAACGAGGACCGCGCGCGCCCCTGGTGGCAGCGCCCCACGTCCTGGCTCATCGCCGCGGCCCTCCTCATGCTGGCAGCGGGCCTGGCCTACTGGCTGGCGCAAAAAAAGACCAGCGCCGCGCCGCACTATGTGACCGAAACGGTCCGCAAGGGCAACCTCACACTCAACGTGCTGGCCAACGGCACGCTGCAACCGACACGCTCGGTGAACATCGGCAGCGAACTCTCGGGCACGGTCAAGCGCGTGCTGGTGGACGTGAACGATCGCATCAAGAAAGGCCAGGTGCTGGTCGAGCTGGACACGGCCAAGCTGGCCGACCAGGTGCTGCGCTCGCGCGCCTCGCTGGCGGCCATGCAGGCCCAACTAGCCCAGAGCGCTGCCACGCTCAAGGAGTCACGCGCCAGCCTGGCCCGCTTCGAGGAAGTGGCCCGTCTGTCCGGCGGCAAGGTGCCATCGGCGACCGAGCTTGACAGCGCCCGCGCCAGCGTGGACCGCGCCGTGGCCGCCGAGGCCAGTGCACGCGCCAATGTGGCCGAGGCGCGCGCCGCCGCCTCCACCGACGAGACCAACCTCGCCAAGGCCTCGATCCGCTCACCGATTGACGGCGTGGTCCTGACACGCACGGTCGATCCGGGCAACGCCGTGGCCGCCTCGCTGCAGGCGGTGACGCTGTTTACCGTGGCAGAAGATCTGGCTCAATTGCGGCTGGAAGTGAACGTCGACGAAGCTGACGTGGGCTCGGTCAAGATCGGCCAGAAGGCCAGCTTCACCGTCAGCGCCTATCCGTCACGCCGTTATCCGGCCACCATCACCCGCGTGGCGTTCGGCTCCACCAAAACCGACAACGTGGTGACTTACGTGACCTATCTGGAGGTAAACAACACCGATCTGAGCCTGCGCCCCGGCATGACGGCGGCAGCCACCATCGTCGCCACCGAGCGCATCGGCGTGCTGCTGGTGCCCAATACTGCGCTGCGCTTCACGCCCACGCTGGCCAACAGTCCCGTCGCCTTAGCGCCCAGCGGCAGCATTGTGTCCAAGCTCTTGCCACGCATGCCCGGCACGAGCGCACGCAAGCCCGCCGACACCACGGGCGGCGCGGGGACCCGCCAGGTCTGGGTGCTCAAAGACAACCAGGCGACGGCCGTTTCCGTGAAAACCGGCATCAGCGACGGCCGCATGACCGAAGTCACTGGCGATGGCCTGCAGGAGGGTATGGCCGTCATCACCGACCAGCAGACCGCCGGCGCAACGCCATGAGCGACGCCGCCCGCGGCCTGCCGCTGATCCGCCTGCGCAACATCACCAAGGTGTATGGCGAAGGTGCGACGGCGCTGCAGGCCCTCAAGGGCGTTGATCTGGACATCGAAGCCGGCGATTTTGTCGCCATCATGGGCCCCAGCGGCTCGGGCAAGTCCACTGCCATGAATACCATGGGCTGCCTGGACACGCCGACAGCGGGCCAATACCTGTTCCAGGGTGTGCATGTGGAATCGCTCACGCGCGACCAGCGCGCCCTGCTGCGACGGCGTTTTTTCGGCTTTGTGTTCCAGGGCTTCAACCTGCTGGCGCGTACCACGGCCCAGGAAAATGTGGAGCTGCCGCTGCTGTACCGCGGCGAATCAGCGGCGGCCCGGCATGCGGCGGCGGCCAGGGCGCTGGCCTCCGTCGGGCTGGCGGGCTGGGAGCATCACACGCCTGCCGAGCTGTCGGGCGGTCAGCAGCAGCGCGTGGCGATTGCGCGCGCCATCGTCACAGAGCCCGCCGTGCTGCTGGCCGACGAGCCCACCGGCAACCTGGACACCCAGCGCAGCCGCGAGATCATGGAGTTGCTGTGGCACCTCAATGCGGACCAGGGCATCACAGTGCTGATGGTCACGCACGAAGCCGACATGGCAGCCTATGCCAGGCGCATCGTGCGTTTTGTCGATGGTCTGGTGGCCAGCGACATCCGCAATGAACACCCGGCCGGCCTGCAGGCGATGGAAACGGCCGCCCCTGTCGCCTCGCCCATGACGGAGACCCGCTGATGCTGCTCAACACGCTGCTGCTGGCGTTGCGTTCGATCCGGCGCAACCTGATGCGCTCGTTTCTGACCATTCTGGGCATTGTGATCGGCGTCAGCGCTGTCATCACCATGGTGACGCTGGGTAATGGTGCGACGCTGGCGGTGCAAAACCAGATTTCCGGCCTGGGCACCAACCTGCTGCAGGTTCGCCCCGGCCAGCGCATGGGACCGGGCACGGGCGGCGCCACCGCACCTTCCTTCAGCGAGCTCGATGCCGATGCCATCGCCACGCAGATTGGCGGGATCGCAGCGGTCGCGCCCGAGGCGCGCAGCAGTTCCACCCTGGTGGCCAATGGCCGCAACTGGACCAGCAGCGTCATCGGCAGCACCAATGCCTGGCTGGACACCGGCAACTGGAAGCTCGGTGACGGGCGCATGTTTTCCGACGACGAACTGCGGGCCGGCGCGGCGGTCTGCCTGATCGGCGAGACCGTGCGGCGCGAGCTCTTTGGCACGCGCCCCGCCATCGGAGAACAGCTGCGCGTCAAACAGATTTCCTGCGAGGTGGTGGGCCTGCTGGCCTCCAAGGGCCAGGGCGCTTTCGGCAATGACCAGGACGACCTGGTGCTGGTGCCGATCAAGACGCTGCAGCGCCGCATCACAGGCAACACCCGCGTCAACACCCTGCTGGTGTCGATGAAGGACGGCAGCGACACCGACCGCCTGAAGGCCAGTCTGGCCCAGTTGCTGCGCGAGCGCCGCAAGCTGGCCGATGCCGACGAGGACAACTTCAACGTGCTAGACACCAAGCAACTGGCCGACACGCTGTCTGGTACGACCAAAGTGATGACCATGCTGCTGGGCGCGGTGGCCGCTGTCAGCCTGCTGGTGGGCGGCATAGGCATCATGAACATCATGCTGGTCAGCGTGACCGAGCGCACCCGCGAGATCGGCCTGCGGCTGGCGATAGGCGCGCTGGAGCGCGAGGTGTTGCTCCAGTTCTTGATAGAGGCGGTGGTGCTGGCGGCCCTGGGCGGCCTGATCGGCATCGTGCTGGCCACCGGCGCCTCGCTGGCGCTGGCGGCCGTGATGAATGTGCCCTACCTCTTCAACCCGGCCGTAAACCTGCTGTCCTTCCTGTTCTCCGCCGGCATCGGGGTGCTGTTCGGCTATTTTCCGGCCCGGCGCGCGGCGCGCATGGATCCCATCGACGCGCTGCGGCACGAATAAGGTGGAACTGCCCTCAAGCCAAAATTCAGGCATTTCATGCCATCAGCCCAAGTACAGCGGGCGCAACCAGCTACTGAATCAATAGCAACCCGGCATCTCTGCGCAAGCGACCGCAGCGCCCGCACTCAGGCGCTGCTGGTTTGCGCCTCAATCCCCACCAAGCTTCAGGGTGCCGGGCAGGCGCTTTTCAATGGCCCACTTGAGCAGGGCCGCGCTGCGGAAAATGCCGTGGGCAAATTTCCCATAGGGCAGGGTCAGGAACAAAGCCATCACCACGCCCAGGTGGACGGCCAGCAGCAGCGCCATGGCGCCGGTGTCGCGCCATGCCAGCAGTGCCAGACCGGTCAGGCTGGTGAAGAACAGCAGGGCAATGAAACCGCGGTCCATGGGCTTTTGCGCAGCGTCGCCATGCAGGAGGTGGCGACGCAGGTTGAGCCAGAGCAGGCCGGCCGGGCCGACCAGCAAGCCAATGCCGCCCACTGTTCCAAGCAGCACCGGCAGGCTGGTCAGCGCATAAGGTGCCTGCAGGCCCAGCAGGTAGTGGTACAGCGTGGCCACGCAGGTTGCGGCGAAACACAGCATAAAGCCATAAAAAGTGAAGTGGTGGAAACGCCGGCGCCACAGGGTGAAGGCATCGTCCGTTTCATTGCAGCCCTCGCCGTGCCCGCCATCGAGGTATTTCAGGCGCAGTACGTTCAGGCCGGCTTCACCCATGGCGACACCGCTGGCCTGGCCGGGCGAGATATCGCGCCAGAACCTGCGCACGCCCATTGCCAGAGCCAGCGCCGCAAACAGGAAGATGGGTGCAAACATCAGCACCAGCAGGTTGTGCGGAAAGATGGCGTAGAAATTCCCTGCCAGTGGCTCATGAAGCAGCGTGCCTTTGGCTCGCACAGCCAGCACCAGGAACAGCGCCAGCCCCGCGGCCAGCACCAGCGCTACGGTGAGGCCATTGCGCTTGTACAGGGCGCCCAGCGCGGACGGCCAGGCGTAGTCGGCATAGGTCTGGCCACGCACCTGGGCCATGGCCCGCGGCACGTTGACCGCAAACTCGTGCGGCGGCGCGTACTGGCAGGCATGCAGGCAGGCGCCGCAGTTGTGGCAGAGGTTGGCCAGGTAGTGAATGTCGGCCTTGCCGAACTCCAGCCGCCGCGTCATGGCCGGAAACACGGCGCAAAAACCTTCGCAGTAACGGCAGGCATTACAGATCTGCAACTGCCGGCTCACTTCCGATTCATGAGGTGTCGGCAGCAGCTCACCGAGCGCCAGCGCGCGGGCATCACGGGTCAGGGCTTCAAGCTGCTGCAAGATGCGCTCCCTGCCTGAGGGCGGCTCGCGCCGCCTGGGTGCCTGCGATGCGGCCGAACGCGGTACCGATCGACATGCCGACACCGGCGGTGTAGCCCTTGCCCAGCACGTTGCCGGCCATCATCTCGCCGGCGACAAACAGGTTGTCGCTGGGCTGGCCGCCGAAATGCACGGCGGCACTGTCGTTGACCTTCAGCCCCAGGTAGGTGAAAGTGATGCCGGGCTTGAGCGCGTAGCCATAAAACGGCGCGGTATCCAGCGGACGCGCCCAGTGGGTCTTGGCCGGCGACACGCCTTCGGTGTGGCAATCGTCCAGAGTCGTGTGGTCGAAGGTGCCGACACGGCAGGCGACGTTGTAGCCATTCAGGGTCTGCATGAAGATGGCCTCGTCCAGGCCGAGCTTGCGCGCGAGCTCGGGCAGCGAGTCGGCTTTGACACCGGGAAACACCGGCGGCATGAAACGGCCAATCGCCTTGGCATCGATGATGGAATAACCGGTCTGGCCGGGCTGCTGCGCGACCAGGCGGCCCCAGATCGCGTAACGCTTGGGCCAGAAATCCTCGCCCTCGTCATAAAACCGCTGCGCGCGCTGGTTGACAACCACCCCCAGCGACACGCAGTCGATGCGGGTGCAGATGCCGCCGTCGTACAGCGGCGCACGCGCATCGACAGCCACCATGTGGGCCTGCGTGGCGTCACCGATGCTGTCGGCGCCGTGTTCTTCCAGCATGTGCCTGAGCAGCACGCCCTTGTTGAAGGCCGTGCCGCGGATCAGGAAGTTGTCGGCCGGCCATTCACCGTCGGCATTCCGGCCCCAGGCCTCACGTAGCCATTCGCGGTTCGACTCGAAACCACCGGCCGCCAGCACGCAGGCCCCGGCTTCGATACGTTCATGGCCGGTCCACGCGGCCGCAAAGTGGCCGTCCCGGATTTCGAGACGGTCCACCGGCGCGTTGTAGCGGATCTGCACGCCGAGTTTTTCAGCGCTGCGGTAGTAGGCATTGACCAGCGCCTTGCCGCCCCCCATGAAAAACGCATTGGTGCGCGCCACATGCAGCGCGCCGGACAGCGGCGGCTGGAAGTGCACGCCGTGGCTGCGCATCCAGTCGCGGCATCCGGACGAGGCACGGATGGTCAGGCGCGCCAGGTGTTCGTTGGTCAGCCCGCCGGTCACCTTGAGCAGGTCCTGCCAGTACTCCTCTTCCGGGTAGGCGTCGATCAGCACATCCTGCGGCGCGTCGTGCATGCAGCGCAGGTTGCGCGTGTGCTGCGAATTGCCGCCACGCCACTCGGGTGGAGCCGACTCGAGCAGCAATACCGACGCCCCCGCCTCCCGCGCCATCAGCGCGGCGCACAGGGCCGCGTTACCGCCACCTATGACAAGAACATCAAGCATCGCGAAAAAACTCCATCAGCAATTCCATCCGGGAGACAAGAAAGAAAAGAACGCACGGAAAGGGTGTGAATTTCAGGAATGAACAGGCCGCCGGGAAACCTGTCACCGACTGCGATAGTCACTGTAGGGTTTGCCGGCGCCGGCCGACAGGGGGATGGCAGCATGGGGGCATCATGGATCGTGATGCCCTGTACCTGGCTGAGCGCTGTGCGAGCCGCTCAGGAAACCGTGAAAAAGCTGGTCAGGTCAGGCGCCCGGGAAGGCGTGGATCTTCTGTACCGGGCGCGCAGCCGCTCAGTCAGCCTTGATGTTGGCCCGCTTGACGATGTCGCTCCAGATCTTCTGTTCGCGTGCAATGAAGGCCGCAAACTCAGCAGGCGGCCCGCCACCACCCACAGCATTGTCAGAGGCGAAACGTTCTGTCACGGCCGAGGACTTGAGGGCCTTGAGCGACTCTTCCTGCAGGCGTTTCACCACATCTGCGGGTGTACCGGCCGGCGCGAGGATGCCGTACCACTGCGAGGTCTCGAAATCCTTGTAGCCCATTTCGGCCACGGTGGGCACATCGGGCAGATGGCTGATGCGCTGCTGGGTGCCCACCGCAATGGCACGCAGCTTGCCGCTGCGGATGTGCGCGCCCAGCGCCGGCATGCCGGCCGACGAGGCCTGCGTACGCCCGGATAGCAAATCCGTCAGCTGCGGGCCGGTGCCGCGGTAAGGGATGTGGGTGATGAACATGCCCGTGACCAGCTTGAGGTATTCCATCGCCAGGTGGCCGGCGCTGGCATTGCCGGCCGAGCCGTAGTTGAGCTGGCCCGGGTTCTTTTTGGCATAGGCCACGAACTCCTGGAAGTTTTTTGCCGGCACATCGGGATGGATCACAAAAACATTGGGTACCTTGGCCAGCAGCGTGACAGGAATAAAGTCCTTGTTCACGTCGTAGGGCTGGTTCTTCAGCATGTAGGGGTTGACCGCCAGCGTGCCCACATGACCGAGGATGATGGTGTGGCCATCCGGCGCCGACTTGGCAACTTCCTGCATGGCCACCGTGCCGGCCCCGCCCGGCTTGTTTTCGACATAAACACTTTGCCCCAGCTGTTTGCTGAGTTCTGCCGCGACCGAGCGGGCCACGATTTCGGAGGTACCTCCCGGTGCAAACGGCACCACAAACCGCACAGGCTTGGACGGCCAGGCCGCTTGCGCATGCAGTGATGGCATGGCCACCAGGGAAGCAGCAAGCCCTGCAGTCTGCAGGACTTTGCGCCGGGTTGGAAAGTTATCAGGCATGCAGAGGTCCCGTTCAATGAAGATTGTCCAGCTTAGGCTGCCAGATTCAAAACTGGTATCGGCGCAAACCCCCATCCACCGGAATCACCGCACCGGTGATGTAGCTGGCCAGCGGCGACGACAGGAAACACACCAGGTTGGCCAGGTCCTCCGGCTCGCCGTACCGCCCTACGGGAATTTCGTTGTCGCACTGCCACTGACGGTACTCGGGCGTGTAGTTGCGGAAAATCTGCTCCGAATGAATGCGGCCTGGCGGGATGCTGTTGACCGTGATGCCGTTTTTTCCGACCATGCGGCTCAGTCCCTTGGCCCAGCTGTGGATACCGGCCTTGGCACAGAACGCACCGTTGACGTGGTCGGGCTCGCTCTTGCCTGTGATGTTGATGATTCGGCCCCAGTTACGTGCAATCATCTGGTCCAGCAGCGCCTGTGCCACCTGGCGTGGACGGTGAAAGTTCAGGGTGATCGCCTCCTGCCAGCGATCCTCGCTGACATGCAGGTCGGCGAAGGAGCGCGAGCCGCCTGCGTTGTTGACCAGGATGTCCACCCGGCCCAGCCCGGCAATGGCTGCATCGGTCAGGGTTTTGGCCGCATCTTCGGCATACAGGTCGGACTCGATGACCACCGGCCTGGCCCCGCCGCGGCTGGCAATGTCGTCGGCCACCTCGTTGAGCAAGGCCACACGACGGGCCGAAATTGCGAGCCGCACCCCCTCGGCGGCGAGCGCGAGCGCAATCCCGCGTCCTATGCCGGTGCTGGCGCCGGTCACCAGCGCTGTTTTGTCTCCTAGCTGCAAATCCATGAGGTTTCCTCGGTGATGTTTGAACGGATCGATACCGAATCTAGCGCTGAAACCGGGCCGGGGAAAGCCGGTGTCCAGCATACGGCCATCACAAAGCGTGATGGCAACGCGCTCAGGCGACGGTCAACCGTGTTCCGACCCAGCGGCCGGAACGCACCGCCTCCGTCGCGCAGTCGGTCAACACCACCCGGGCGGCCAGACCGGCAGGCGAGAGTTCATCATCCGACAGGCTGCACAATGAATTGACACGCCGCGCCAGCGTATCCGTGATTTCCGTGAGATGAAAACGCTGGGGCCCATCGGAAAAGCGGCTCACCGCGGCCCACGGCTGCAGCGTGCAGCCCAGGCCGCTGTCCACCGCATCCATCAGCATGGCCAGCGAGTCGATTTCGGCCACCAGTGTCGGGGTGCACTTGGCGCGGGAGAAGGCGGCATCCAGCGTGCTGCGCAAGCCGTGCACGCCCGTGGGCAGGATCAGCGGGAACCCTGCTAACTGTGCAACGCCGATGCGGGCGCGCGGCTTGCCGGCCAGTGTCCGGCGCGACTGGATCAAAAACAGCTTCTCCTCCAGCAGGGGCATCACACTCCAGCGGCGCCCGGCCTGGGCGTTGAACAGCATGGCCAGGTCGAGCTGGCGCGCATTGAGCATGCCCGTCAGGTGGCCGGACAGGCTTTCCACCATATGCAGGCGCACGTCGGGGTAGCGCTCCCGCATGGCGCGGATCAGCGGCAGGCCCAGCACGGCGGCAGTGGTGGGCGCCAGACCGACACTGACACTGCCCGACAGGCGGGAGTGCTGCGCCGCCCGCGCCGCCTGCTCCGCATGGCGGAGCACCAGTTGCGCTTCGCGGAAAAAAGCCAGCCCCGCTTCGGTGGGTGTCACACCCTTGGGGCTGCGCTGCAGCAGCCGGGTGGAGAGTTCGCTTTCCAGCCGGCTGATCTGCTGGCTCAATGCGGATTGCACCAGGTCCAGGTCCAGCGCAGCACGGCTGATGCTGCCCAGCTCAATCACCCGGACTAGGTAGCGCAGTTGGCGTAATTCCATTGGCAGGTTCCTCGCTTGCGGGGTCAGGTCTGACATCACCTTTTGTGATGCCTGTCATCATCGCACGGCAGGGACAGACGCAACCGGACCGAGGTTCCCTCCAGTGAGACCTGTTTTGCCACCTGAGCAGCCGACTCAGATCACACAGAAGAAATCCGGGCAGTGTTTTCTTGACAAGGGTCAAACACAGGTTGCCCAAAGAGTCGCTCAATCGGAACTCGGTTTCAGCCGGTCTGTCCGTATGGCAAAAAAACCAAGACCGGCGGAACCCAGTCTGCGGATGCAGGGGGAAAGTTCCGCCAAGTGCATCCGCGGCATCCTCGCCGCTGGGGTTGCGGCCTTTTTAAGATGGAGTTTTCATGAAACCACTTTCACGCTCAATGTCGGTACTGCTGGTTGCCGCATTAACGGCGGGTACCGTTCTGGCCCAAGGTCCGTGGGCGGCCAACCGGAAGAACACTTGGGGTTATCAGCTCATGACGCCACAAGAGCGGACGGAGCATCAGGCCAGGATGCGCAGCTTCAAGACCTATGACGAGTGCAAAGCCTATCAGGAAGAAAACCATAAGCAGATGGAAGCACGTGCCAAGGAAAAAGGCGTATCTCTGCCCGCCATGCGGGCGGGTGGCCTCGGTTGCGACAACATGAAGGCGCGTGGCTACCTGAAGTGAGCCTGCCGTAGCGAGGAGAACATTGCCAGCCTGGCAGATGCGCCCTGGCCCGGCCTGATGGAACCTTGCTTCAAGCCGCCTGCGGTCCCTCGGTGTTGACCGCTTTGTCCTCCCGCCGGGTATCCGCCAGCTCCGCGCGCATCAGAGGCAAATGCTGCGGATATTCACGCTGCATGAAATCGACCAGCCCCTCGCGCACATGACAGCGCAGGTCCCAGTTACGTCCGGAGCTGGCCGAGGTCACCAGCAGGCGAAGTTGCATGGCGCCCTCGCCGGCTTCGGTGACCTGCAGCTTGCACAAGCGCCGGTCCCAGTCGGAGGAGGCCTCACACAGGCGTTGCGCCTCGACGCGCAGGGGCTCCATCGGCATGCGGTAGTCCACCCACAGGAAGACAGTACCGATGATGCTTGCGCCCTGTCGGGTCCAGTTCTGGAAAGGATGTTCAATAAACCACTGCAGCGGAACGATCAGCCGGCGTTCGTCCCAGATTTTCAGCACCACATAGGTTCCGGTGATTTCTTCCACCCGGCCCCACTCGCCCTCGACGATCACCACATCGTCAATGCGAATGGGCTGTGCCAGTGCAATCTGCAGCCCGGCAATGAGGTTGCTGAACACCGGGCGTGCCGCAATACCGGCCACCAGCCCGACCACGCCGGCAGAAGCCAGCAGGCTGGCACCGAACTGGCGCGCACCCGGAAAAGTCATGAGCATCAAGGCCAGGCCGGTCAACAGCACGACGAACATAACGGTACGGGCCAGCATGCGGGTCTGGGTGTGGATCCGGCGCGCCTGGAGGTTGTCTTCGACATCGACCGGGTGCAGGCTGATCACACCCTGCGCCACACCGCGCACGGCGCGCAGACCCAGCCAGGTCAGCACCAGCAGCAAGAGCAGGCCGTTGCCATGGCGCACACCACCTATCAGCGCAAGATCGTCGGGAGCACCCTGCCAGACAGCCTGCAGGGCCACCAGCGGCAGCAACAGCTGAGCGGGCCTTCTGCATTGCTTCACCACCATAGCTGCCACCGGCATGGAGCGCGTCAGCCGCAGCAGCAAGGCCGCCCCTGCACGGTGCACCAGCAAGGCCAGCACCACGGCAATGGCTGCAACCATCAGCAGACGCAGCGACGAGTCCTCTGCCCAGGCGAGTAATGTGATCAATTCCGGAAAATTCATGGGGATGCCGTCAAGCCACACGTGGCTTGACTTTCGAAGCTGCCAGCTTGGCGTTGATCCGCGCGGTTTGCACATCCCCGTCAAAAGCCAGCGCCACACCCATGCGGCGCTTGACAAAACTTTCGGGCTTGCCGAACAGGCGTATGTCGGTGTTCGGCACGCGCAGCGCGTCGGCCACGCCGTCGAACACAATGCCCTGCGCGTCGACGCCGCCATAGATCACGGCACTGGCGCCCGGGCTTTTCAATGCCGTGTTGACCGGCAAGCCGAGAATGGCCCGGGCATGCAGCTCGAATTCGTTTTGCCACTGCGTGCACATCGTCACCATGCCGGTGTCGTGCGGACGCGGGCTGACCTCGCTGAACCAGACCTGGTCGCCTTTGACGAAGAGCTCCACGCCGAACAAGCCCAGCCCGCCTGGCTGGCCATCGTGGCCGATGCCGAGGTTGTCGGTCACGGCCTTGCAGATCTCGCGGCTCTTCTGCAGGGCTTTCGAAGCCATGGGTTGCGGTTGCCAGCTTTCCACGTAGTCGCCGCTGACCTGCACGTGGCCGATGGGCTCGCAAAAATGGGTTTCAATCTGCCCATCGGCGCCCCTGGCCCGCACGGTGAGTTGGGTGATTTCATAGTCAAAGTCGATGAAGCCCTCGACGATGACGCGGCCGTGGCTCACGCGGCCGCCGGCCATGGCGTAGTCCCACGCCGTCTTGACGTCGGCCGGGCCAGTGATCTTGCTCTGGCCCTTGCCGGAAGAACTCATCACCGGCTTGACAACGCAGGGGTAACCAATTTTCGAATCGATGGCGGCCTGCAGCTCGGCCAGGGAATCGCAGAACACATAAGGGCTGGTCGGCAGGCCCAGGGTTTCGGCAGCCAGCCGGCGAATGCCTTCGCGGTCCATGGTCAGGCGCGCGGCGCGTGCCGTGGGCACCACGCGCACCACACCGGCCGCCTCCAGCTCTTCGAGCATGGGCGTGGCAATCGCTTCAATCTCGGGCACCACCAGGTGTGGCCGTTCTTTTTCAATCAGCGCCTTGAGCTGGGCCGGATCGCTCATGGTGATGGTGCGTGCACGGTGCGCCACCTGCTGGCCGGGCGCGTGGTCATACCGGTCGGTGGCAATGGTTTCCACGCCCAGGCGCTGCAGGGCTATCAGCACCTCCTTGCCGAGCTCGCCGGAGCCGAGCAGCATGACTTTGGTTGCGTGGGGAGACAAGGGGGTGCCGAAGGTGGTCATGGAATGTGCGGGGAGTGAAGGGTCAATGGTCAGGGGACGATGGCGCATCGCCGGGGATGACGCGCCGTAGCAAACACTTTACTGCACCCGCTGTGCCTGCCCTTAACCTTACGGGCCCAGGGTCTACGCCCTCCAGATGATAATTATTCTCATTGTCTGCAACCCCGCACCCCGCGTGACGCTCTACGGAAAGCCTGTGTGACCAACATTCCTGCTGCTCCCTCTTCTTCTGCTACCGCTTCCCGCACAGACCCCGGCACAGGCGAAGCCCCCAAACGCCAGCGCCGTCCGCCGCGCCGTGTGGAAGTGCGTCGCATTGAAGTGCTGAGTCCGGCCATGCGCCGCATCACGCTCGCCGGCGCCGAACTCGAAGGTTTCATGCCGGCCGGGCCCGCAAGCTACATCAAGCTGATCTTCCCGGAGCCCGGCCAGACCGAACCGACCCGGCCCCTGCCGGATGGCCCGCGCGCCGTCTCCATGCGTACCTACACGCCGCTGGCGGTCAGGCCGGAAGCCCTGGAGGTGGATGTCGATTTTGTGCTGCACGGCGAAGGCCCGGCCTCGAGCTGGGCTGCCCAGGCCAGCGTCGGCCAGGTGCTGTTCCTGATGGGCCCCGGCCCCGGCTACACGCTGGACACCGCAGCCGCGCAGCATCTGCTGATTGCCGACGACAGCGCACTGCCGGCGGTGGAAACCATCCTGGCCACCCTGCCCGCCACGGCCCGCGCACAGGTGCTGCTGGAAGTGATCAGCCATGCCGAGCAGCGTCCGCTGCACAGTGCTGCGCAGCTTGACGTGAGCTGGCTGGCACGCGGCACCGACCACCGGGCCGCAGGCGAGCCTCTGGTCAAAGCCTTGCGTGGCCTGCCGCCGATTGCAGCCGAAGCACGCATTTACCTCGCTTGCGAAGCAGCGGCGATGCGCCGCATCCGCCAGTTGCTTGTCGATGAGCTTGGCGTGAGTCGCAACCAGATCGTCGGCCGGGGTTACTGGAAACTCGACGTGGTGAACCACCCCGACCACGATTACGGTGACGACGCCTGAGGTTGCGATCACCCGTGGCTGTGCGTCCATGGAATGGGCAACAATAAGCCCATGAGCCATCCCCATCCTCTGGTTGCCATCCGGGGTCTTACCAAACACTATGGCAACACCGTGGTCGTTGATGACCTGTCGTTCGAGATCGCGCCCGGTGAATGCCTGGGGGTGATCGGCCCGAACGGCGCCGGCAAGACGACCACCATCCGCATGTGCCTGGGCCTGACGGCCCCCGACGCCGGCGACATCAGCTACTTCCTCAATGGCGGGGACAAAGGGCTGCGCATGCCCAGGGATGCGCTGGCGATCAAGACCCGGTTGGGTGTGGTCAGCCAGTTCGACACGCTGGACCCGGACTTCAGCTGCGCCGAAAACCTGCAGGTTTATGGACGTTATTTCGGCATGAAAGCAGCCCAGGTGCGCGCACGCGTGCCCGGGCTGCTGGAGTTTGCCTCGCTATCGCACAAGGCCGGCAGCAAGCCCGGTGAGTTGTCGGGCGGCATGCGGCGGCGCCTGAGCCTGGCGCGGGCGCTGGTCAACGACCCGCGTCTGCTGCTGCTCGACGAGCCGACCACCGGGTTGGACCCGCAGGCGCGCCACCTGATGTGGGAGCGCCTGCAGCTTTTGCTGCAACAGGGAAAGTCAATTCTGCTGACCACCCATTTCATGGACGAAGCAGAGCGCCTGTGCTCACGCCTGCTGGTGCTGGACCACGGCAAAAAAATCGCCGAAGGCAGGCCGAGAGAGCTGATCGCGCAGCATCTGGAGCCCGACGTGGTGGAGGTGTATGGCGTGGGAGCGCTGGACCTCGCCAGATCTGAAGAACATGCGGCACTCCGGGCGCTGGCCGCGCGGGTGGAAGTCAGCGGCGAGACCGTGTTTTTCTACACGCAGGATGCCCGCCCGCTGCTGGCCCTGCTGACAGTGCACAGCCAGCTTCGCACCCTGCACCGGCCCGCCAACCTGGAAGACCTTTTTCTCAAGCTCACAGGCCGTCAGATCAGGGAGGATGGATGATCAATCAGTCCCTGTGGAGAACGCCAGATTTGTCGCTGCGCTGGTGGCCCGTCTTCATGCGCAACCTGCTGGTCTGGCGCAAGCTGGCCATTCCCAGCCTGGTCGGCAACATTGCAGAGCCGCTGATGTGGCTGGTGGCTTTCGGCTACGGCATGGGCGCGCTGGTCGGTGAAATCAACGTGGGCGGTGACGGCGGCGTCAAGATCCCGTACATCCTGTTCCTGGCCAGCGGCTCGATCTGCATGAGCGCCATGAATGCCGCCAGCTTCGAGGCCCTGTATTCCGCGTTTTCGCGCATGCACGTGCAGAAAACCTGGGACGGCATCATGAACGCCCCGGTCAGCCTGGACAGCGTGTTGCTGGCCGAGATGCTCTGGGCTGCTTTCAAGGCCCTTTTCACGGTGACCGCCATCCTGGGGGTGATGCTGGCCCTGGGCATCAGCCACAGCCCCAAGCTGCTGCTGGCCTGGCCCATCCTGCTGCTGGTCGGCATGATGTTCTCGTGCATCGCGCTGATCTTCAACGCGCTGGCCAAGGGCTACGACTTCTTCACCTATTACTTCACGCTAGTGCTGACGCCCATGATGTTCCTGAGCGGCATCTTCTTTCCACGCGAACAGCTCCCGACCGTGGTGCGCATCATCTCGGACTGGTTGCCGCTGACCAACGCGGTGGAAATCATCCGCCCGATGTTCATGGACCAGTGGCCGGCTTCGCCCTGGCGGCACGGGCTGGTGCTGCTGGGCTATACCGTGGCCGGTTTCTGGATAGCCCTGGCTTTGACACGCAGGCGCTTCAAGGCCTGATTTGGTGAAGATCTACCTGCAGGGTGCGGCGCCCTGAGAACAAGCGACAGAAGTCGAGTTCGTCGTCGACATCGTTGTTGCCGTCTGTTTTTGGGCGGCCATTTCGAGAGTTTGACCTCCAACCGGCGCACCGTCCTTCTCATCCCTGCGGTCAAATACAAGTGTCTGTCCAAACACCAGCTGAACCCAGGTCGGGTAGGTATAGGCTGTGCCCTTGTTGTGATCAATGATTGCCCCGATACCTCCGCCGAAAATAATGTTCCCGGCCATACCGGCATTGGCGCGCGAGATCGCTCGACCCGTGGCATCCGGCTGGCCTTGTTGGACACAGATGATGTCCATGTCCTTGGAGGAACGCCTGACTGGCGTAGTGGTACCAGACTTCACGTTGGTGGAGCCGTAATCGTTACTGATCGAGCAGTCAGCACCTGCGATGGCTGTTCCAGAAGCTGTTTTCGTTTCAATTTTCAGAGGGTGCGTCGAGTCGTTAACAATCGACGCACAACCGGCCAGCGACCACGCGCAAAGCAGAACAAGCAGTTTTTTCACGATAATTCCCTGTTTTATGAATGCCTTCATTCCTCCCGGGTTTGAAGTGCGGACAAAGTTTAACCGTCCGCCCCCGCCTGCTGATTTGCCGTTCCCGGAAGGGAACACAGGGCATTTCCAGCGCCTGGCAGCGACTGGAGCATCCCCACTTTCGGCGGCCAGGCTCAGGTGAGTGAAGCAAAACGCGCCGTGAGTTCACCCAGGTTGAGTTCTGCCAGCACCTCCTGCAGGCGCGCCTGCGCCTGGCGCGTCTTGGCCGCGTTCGGCGATGATGGCCGGCTTGCGATGATGAGTTCGTTTTTCATCGAATGCTCCCAGCCCACCAGCTCGGTCACCGTGACATCGTAGCCATGGGCTTCGAGCTGCAGGCAGCGCAGCACATTGGTGATCTGGCTGCCGAATTCGCGCGTGTGCAACGGGTGGCGCCAGAGTTCGGCCAGCGGCGTTTTTGACAAGCTGAGTGCTTTGTTTTTTCGCAGCACACCCGCCACTTCGGCCTGGCAGCAGGGTACCAGCACCATGTGGCACGCCTTCTTGTGCAGACCAAAGGCAATGGCATCGTCGGTGGCGGTATCGCAGGCATGCAGGGCGGTGACGATGTCCATTTGCGCCGGCAACTGGTCCGAGACAGTGGCTTGCTGCACCGACAGGTTGAGAAACGTCATGCGATCAAAACCCAGGCGCTGTGCCAGCGCGCGCGACTTGTCCACCAGCTCGGCTCGGGTTTCGATGCCGTAGATGTGCCCGCCCGTTTTCTCGCCAGGATGCGCGACGTTGAAAAACAGGTCGTAAAGAATGAAGCCCAGATAGGACTTGCCGGCGCCATGGTCGGCCAGCGTAAAACCACGTCCGCCGGCCGAGACCTCCTCCAGCAGCGGTGCGATGAACTGGTAGAGGTGGTAGACCTGCTTGAGCTTGCGCCGCGTGTCCTGGTTGAGTTTTCCCTCACGCGTGAGGATGTGCAGTTCCTTGAGCAGCTCCACCGACTGCCCAGGCCGGAGTTCTTCAATGACCTGGGCGGCTTTGGCCGGTGGCGCCTGGCGGGCGGGCTTGGCTTGGCGAGGGGTGCTGGGGTGTTGCATGGCCCCCCAGTTTAGTGGGCCGCGCTTTGACTCCCCGGACCCGCTGCAAAGGCAGTGCAGGCGCATGGTTTTTATTAAATTGCACACAATTTAATTGTGAGCTACAATTACACCATGACGAACAAAACCGACGCCATGCTGCTGCTGGACAACCAGCTCTGTTTTGCGCTGTATTCCACCTCACTGGCCATGACCAAGCTGTACAAGCCGCTGCTTGACGAACTCGGGCTGACCTATCCGCAGTACCTGGCGATGCTGGTGCTGTGGGAAAAAGACGGCCTGATGGTCTCTGAACTCGGCGAACGTCTTTACCTCGATTCCGGCACCCTCACGCCCCTGCTCAAGCGCCTGGAGGCGTCGGGCCTGATTTCCCGCATCCGTGCCGTGGAAGACGAACGCCGTGTGCACATCACATTGACCGCAGCAGGCCGCAAGCTCAAAAGCCGGGCCGCCAAAGTCCCGGGCTGCATCCTGGAGGCCAGCCAGTGCTCCATTCCCGAACTGTCAGCCCTGACCCGGCAAATGCAGGCCTTGCGCCAGCGGTTAGTCGCCTGAACCTGTCCGCCTCCCTTTCACTCAGCCTGCCTCATTCCGAGGCTTTTTCCAAAGGAAACCACCATGACCACACTCGACAAAGTTCTCTACACCGCAAAAGCCCACACCACCGGCGGCCGTGACGGCAAGTCCAAAACCGACGACGGGCGCCTGGACATCACGCTGAGCTCGCCCGGCACCGCCGGCACCGGCACCAACCCCGAGCAGCTGTTTGCAGCCGGTTACTCCGCCTGTTTCATCGGCGCCATGAAGGCCGTGGCCGGCATGAAAAAGATCACCCTGCCGGATGATGTGAGCATTGACGCCAGTGTCGACCTGGGCAAGATCCCCGCCGGCTACGGCATCGCCGCCCGCCTGGACATCAGCCTGCCGGGCATGGACCGCGCCGCTGCACAGGCATTGATCGACGCCGCCCACCAGGTTTGCCCCTACTCGAACGCAACCCGCGGCAACATCGACGTGACCATCACCCTGGTCTGAGCCAGGCCATGAACAGGCGCCTGATTCCCAACGCCGCCGTTGCCCTGGTGGCGATTGAGCATGTTTACATCCTGATTCTGGAAATGTTCTTCTGGAACAAGCCACTCGGGATGAAAACTTTCAATCTCACGCAAGAGTTTGCCGATGCCAGCCAGGCCCTGGCTGCCAACCAGGGGCTGTACAACGGCTTTCTCGCGGCCGGACTCTTCTTCGGGCTGTTCACAGGCAACCGCACGTTCAAGCTGTTCTTTCTGGCGTGCGTGATTGTGGCCGGCATCTTCGGCGCAGCCACGGCCGCGCCAAAGATCTTCTTCACCCAGGCCCTGCCCGCGATCATCGCGCTGGTTCTGGTGCTGCTGATGGACAAGCCTGCGGCCAGAAGTTAGGCATCGCTGTCGCCAAAGCGGCCCGCCGGTCTTGAACCGGCGGGCTTTTTCGTTAAAGTGCCTGCATGAGCACCACCACCCTTCTTGTTCGCAAAAACGCTCTGGCCAGTACACGGCTGGAAACGGCCGAAGACACACCGCTGGCCGATGGCCAGGTTCGCGTGCGTGTCGATTCCTTTGCGCTGACCTCCAACAACATCACCTACGCCGCCTTTGGCGACGCCATGAACTACTGGCAGTTTTTCCCGACCGGGGAAGAAGGCTGGGGCACCATCCCGGTGTGGGGCTTTGGCAGCGTGGTGCAGTCGCTGCATCCGGGCGTGGCGGTGGGTGAGCGGCTCTACGGCTATTACCCCATGGCATCGGCCACCGTGCTCACGCCCGCGCGCCTGGGCACCTCCGGTTTTTACGACGGTGCACCGCACCGGCGCGAGCTGCATGCCGTCTACAACCAGTACCTGCGCTGCAGTGCCGACCCGTTTTACACACCCGCCACCGAAGACACCCAGGCCTTGCTGCGGCCGCTGTTCATCACTTCTTTCCTGATTGACGACTTCCTGGCCGACAACGACTTTTTCGGCGCCCAGACCATGCTGCTGTCCAGCGCCTCGAGCAAGACCGCCTATGGCACGGCCTTCCAGCTGGCCCAGCGCCGCGGCACCGAAGTCATCGGGCTGACCTCGCCGGCCAATGTGGCCTTCTGCGAAAGCCTGGGCTGCTACAGCCAGGTACTGACCTACGACCAGCTCGACCAGATTTCAGCCGACGCAGCCTGCATCTATGTGGACTTTGCAGGCAACGCCAAGCTGCGCCACGCCATCCACAGCCGCTTTGTCAACCTGAAATACAGCTGCTCGATTGGTGGCACCCATGTCGCCGAGCTGGGAAATGCCCGGGATCTGCCTGGCCCGCGCGCCACGCTGTTTTTTGCCCCCGCGCAGATCAAGAAACGCAGTGCCGACTGGGGTGCGGACGGCCTGGGCCAGCGCCTGGTGCAGGCCTGGCAGGCCTTCAGCACGCGTGTTGCGCAGGCGCCGTCACCATGGCTGGTGGTGCAGCACCATGAAGGCGCCGAAGCGGTCGCGGCGAGTTACCAGCAGGTGCTGGCCGGCCGGGGGGACCCGCGCACGGGGCATATCCTGAAGCTCTGACAGGGGCTTCATCTGCTACTGTTTCAATAGCTGTCTGCGCCCGTCCACAAAGGGCTGGAGGCATATTTGTCTCTTGTTTTCAGTCTTTTTCCGATTGCATCGACAATGGGAGCATGACTGAACAACCCCTGGCCGCGCCGGCCCCCGATGCGGTGCATGCCTACGAAAAACTCACGCCCGACGTGGTGCTGGACGCACTGGCCAGCGTGGGACTGCTGGGCGACGGCCGCCTGATGGCACTGTCCAGCTACGAAAACCGCGTCTACCAGGTTCACCTCGAAGCGCCGGTGGGCTCGGGCGCTGCTGCGGGGGACATGGTGGTTGTCAAGTTCTATCGCCCAGGGCGATGGACCGATGCACAAATCATTGAAGAACATGAATTTGCCGCCGAGTTGATGGCCGCCGAAATTCCGGTGGTCGGCGCGCTGCGTCTCAATGGCCACACCCTGCACCACTTCAACGGCTTCAGCTTCAGCGTGTCGCCGCGCCGCGGTGGCCGGCGTCCCGAGCTGGAAGATTTCAGCGTGCTCGAATGGATTGGCCGCTTTCTTGCGCGCATCCACACGGTGGGCAGCGCCAAGCCGTTCAAGCATCGGCCCGCGCTGGACCTGCAGACCTTTGGTTTTGCCAGCCGCGAAGTGCTGCTGGCCGGCAACTACCTGCCGCTGGACATGGAATCGCGCTGGCTCAAGGCTTTTGAAGAAGCCATGAACGTGGCGCAGGCCTTGTTTGAAAGCGCCGGCGACATCCGCACATTGCGCCTGCACGGCGATTGTCATCCGGGCAACATCCTCTGGACGCCCGAGGGCCTGGAAGGTGCCGGCCCGCACTTTGTCGATCTCGATGATGCGCGCAGCGGCCCGGCGGTGCAGGACCTGTGGATGCTGCTGTCCGGTGACCGCGCGCAATGCCTGCGGCAATTGGGCGCGTTGGTGGACGGCTATGAAGAATTCGGCGAGTTCGACCGGCGCGAGCTGGCCCTGATCGAGCCGCTGCGCACCCTGCGCTTGGTGCACTACAGCGCCTGGCTGGCCCAGCGCTGGCACGACCCGATCTTCCCGATCAACTTTCCCTGGTTCGGCTCCAGCGACTACTGGAAGGGCCAGGTTGACATGCTGGAAGAACAGACCGAAGCCATGCAGGAAGCGCCCCTGGTCGCATAAGGGCTCCGGGCAGCCGCGCAGCCTCTCCGGCATACTCCGGGAACCGCCCACCTTATGTGACCTCCATGCCGGAATCCAGCGCCCCACACGCCCCCGTCCGCCCACTCTGGAAGACCTTCCTGGTTTTCCTCGGGCCGCTGGTGCTGACCAACATGCTGCATGCCCTGTCGGGCACGCTCAACAACATTTATGTGGGGCAGATGCTGGGTGTGGGCGCACTGGCCGCAGTCGCTAGTTTCTTCCCCCTGCTGATGTTTTTCATTTCCTTCGTGATCGGCCTGGGCGCAGGCGCATCCATTCTCATCGGCCAGGCCTGGGGCGCCAGGGACACTGAAAAAGTGCGCGCCATTGCCGGCACCGTGCTGTGCGCAGGCTTTTTCCTCGGCGTGGTTGTGGGGCTGTGCGGCATGCTGCTGGCCGAGCCCCTCATGCGCCTGCTGGGTACACCACCCGATGTGCTGCCGCAGGCTATCGCCTATGCCCGGGTCATGATGGCCGCTTTGCCGCTGATGTTTGTCTCCATGCTGGCAGCCGCCGTGCTCCGCGGCGTGGGCGACACCGTCACACCCCTGTTTTCGCTGGTGGTGTCTTCCGCCATCATTCTGGCGCTGACCCCGGCCCTGATCCAGGGCTGGCTGGGCCTGCCGGCGCTGGGCGTGACCGGCGGCGCCTGGGCCACGCTGGTGTCGGTGACCCTGGCGCTGCTCTGGGTGGCCTGGCACCTGAAGCGGCGCGGTCGCCCCCTCGCACCCGACAGGAATTTCTGGCGGTTTGTGCGCCTGGAAAAGAAATTCCTGAAGCCTGTCGTCCGGCTGGGCTTTCCCACCGGCCTGTTTTTCATCACCGGCTCGATGGCGGACCTTGCCCTGCTGCGCCTGGTCAACGGCTACGGCTCACACGCCACCGCTGCCTGGGGGGCAGTGAGCCAGGTCATGACCTATGTCCAGTTTCCGGCCATGTCGATTGCGATTGCAGCATCGGTGCTGGCAGCGCAGGCCATAGGTGCGGGGCGCCTGCACCAGATCGACAGCGTGACGCGCGTCGGGCTCGGCATGAACATCGCCATCACCGGCGGGCTGGCGGTGGGGGTGCTGGTGTTTGCGAAGACCATCGTCGGGCTGTTCATCACCGAGCCGGCGGTCGTCACGCTGGCTGCCGGATTGCTGCACATCACCGTGTGGGCCAGCCTGATTTTCGGCTTGGCCAGCGTGTTCACGTCCGTCATGCGCGCCAGCGGAACGGTGCTGGTGCCCACCATCATCTCGCTGGGTTGCCTGGGTCTGTTGCTGTTCCCTCTGGGCTGGGCGTTCAGCCAGACTTTCGGGTTGCGCGGCATCTGGATGAGCTACCCGGCCACCTACGCGGTGGCGCTGCTGTTGCAAACGGCCTACTTCTTCATGGTCTGGAAGAAGAAACCCATTCTCAAGATGGTCTGAGCCATTCGACGGCTCCGCTATCGGATACGCGGCGGCGCCTGCAACTGCTCGGGCGTGGTGAAGTAGGCGGCGGTGCTGCCCGCACGCGCCTTCGCCTGCGCCAGCTCATGCCGTGCCACGGTGCGCAAATGCACTTCGTCGGGCCCGTCCATCAGGTGCAGGGCCCGGCCCAAGGTCCAGAAATAAGCCAGCGGGGTATCGGGTGACAGACCCATGGC
Source organism: Polaromonas sp. (assembly GCF_049790275.1). GTDB lineage: Bacteria > Pseudomonadota > Gammaproteobacteria > Burkholderiales > Burkholderiaceae_C > Polaromonas. The sequence continues at coordinate 63,637 of NZ_JBAQYR010000092.1, read as the reverse complement.
ACCAAAGGCCTGCATGGCGCGGTCCACCACCCGCGTCTGCAGCCGGGCGGCCACCACCTTGATGGCGGCCACGCGCGCGCGCAGCTGTGCCGCGTCGTCCTTGCCTTCGTCAAGCGCCCAGGCTGCATGGAGAATCAGCAGACGCGCCTGATCGATCTCGATGCGCGATTCGGCAATCCATTCCTGCACATTGGAAAAATCCGAAAGGTATTTGCCGAAAGCGTGGCGCTCGAGCGTGCGTTCCGTGGCCAGCTCCAGCGCCAACTCGCACTGGCCGATGGTGCGCATGCAGTGGTGCACCCGGCCCGGCCCGAGCCGTGCCTGCGCCATGGCAAAACCCTCGCCCCAGCCGCCCAGCAGGTGGTCCAGCGGCACACGCACGTCGCGCAGCAGGATTTCGCAATGCCCTTCGGGGGCATGATGATGCACCACGGAAATATTGCGCAGCACCTGCACGCCTGGCGTGTCCATGGGCAGCAGCACCATGCTGTGCCGGTGGTGCGCACCGGCCGGGTCACCCTCACCCTGCGTTTCCTCGTTGCGGCACATCACCACCAGCAGCCGGCAGTTCGGGTGCGCTGCACCCGTGATGAACCACTTGCGGCCATTGAGCACCAGTTGCCCGGTCTCACGCCGCACAGTGGTCTGCAGGTTGGTCGGGTCGGAGGAGGCCACGTCGGGCTCGGACATCGCAAAGGCCGACCGGATGCGGCCTTCCAGCAAGGGCATCAGCCACTGCACGCGCTGCTCGGGCGTGGCGAAGCGGTGCAGCAGTTCCATGTTGCCGGTGTCAGGGGCGCTGCAGTTGAACACCTCCGCGGCCCAGGGAAGGCGGCCCATGGTTTCGGCCAGCGGCGCGTAGTCGAGGTGGCCCAGGCGGGTGCCGGGTTCGTCCGCCTGAAGGCCGGGCAGGAACAGGTTCCATAAACCTTCTTCGCGTGCCAGCGCCTTGAGGTCTTCGAGAAAAGGCGGCGGATAAATCCTCTCCTGCACCGAGCGGTGCCAGGCCGCGTTGTAGGGCAGCAGATACTGCTGCATGAAGGCTTCGAGTTGCCGGCGCAGTGCCAGTGCCCTGGGAGAGTGATTGAAGTCCATGAGGCATTGTGCGATTCGGGCCAAGCGCTGTCAGAACGCAGGCGACACTCCGCCCTTTACAGTCCCAAGGATTGAAAGATGCCGTCCATGCGTGCCTGCACCGCCGCATCCATCACGATGGGGCGGCCCCATTCGCGCTGGGTTTCACCGGGCCATTTGTTCGTTGCGTCCAGTCCCATCTTGCTGCCCAGGCCGCTCACCGGCGAGGCGAAGTCCAGGTAATCGATGGGGGTGTTTTCTATCACCATGGTGTCGCGCGCCGGGTCCATGCGGGTGGTCAGGGCCCAGATCACCTCGCGCCAGTCGCGCACGTCCACGTCATCGTCCACCACCACCACAAACTTGGTGTACATGAACTGGCGCAAATGGCTCCACACACCCATCATCACGCGCCGTGCGTGGCCAGGGTAGGCCTTCTTGATGCGCACCAGGGCCATGCGGTAACTGCAGCCTTCCGGCGGCAGGTAAAAGTCGGTGATTTCGGGAAACTGCCTCTGCACCAGGGGAATGAACAACTCGTTCAGGGCCATGCCGAGCACGGCAGGCTCGTCCGGGGGTTTGCCGGTGTAGGTGGAGTGGTAAATCGGGTCGCGCCGCATGGTGATGCGGTCCACCGTGAACACGGGAAACGAGGCCTGCTCGTTGTAATACCCCGTGTGGTCGCCGAAGGGTCCTTCCAGCGCGTGCTGGTAGCCGCTGGGGTGGCCGGCATCCGGATAGATGTGGCCCTCGAGCACGATCTCGGCGGTAGCCGGTACGCGCAGGCCGCTGCCCAGCGCGCGCACGACGTCGGTACGCGCGCCGCGCAGCAGGCCGGCGAACTGGTACTCGGACAGGCTGTCAGGCACCGGTGTCACCGCGCCAAGGATGGTGGCTGGGTCGGCCCCCAGCGCGACTGCCACGGGATAGGGCTGGCCTGGGTTGGCCGCAGCATGGTCGCGAAAATCGAGCGCACCGCCACGGTGCGCCAGCCAGCGCATGATGAGCTGGTTGCGTGAGAGCACCTGCTGGCGGTAAATGCCCAGGTTCTGCCGCGGCTTGTGCGGCCCCTGGGTGATGACCAGGCCCCAGGTGACCAAGGGCGCAACGTCGCCGGGCCAGCAATGTTGCACCGGCAGGCGTGCGAGATCCACATCGGCACCTTCCCACACCACCTCCTGGCAGGGCGCCGAACGCAGTTCACGCGGCGCCATGTGCCACAAGGTCTTGAGCAGCCCGCCCAGACCGAGCATGTCTTTAAGGCCTCTGGGCGCTTCAGGCTCCTTGAGGGCGGCGAGCACCTCACCAAAAGAGCGCAGCGCGCGCAAATCGGCCACACCCATGGCGCGCGCCACACGTTCTGGCGTACCGAACAGGTTGGCCAGCACCGGCATGTTGTGTCCGGTGGGGTGTTCGAACAGGAGGGCCGGGCCACCGGCACGCAGGACACGGTCGCACAGTGCCGTCATTTCCAGATGAGGCGACACCGGCTCGGCCACGCGGCGCAGGTCGCCGGTCAGCTCGAGCTGGGCCATGAAATCGCGCAAGTCGCGGTAGCGCATGAGTCAGGAATCGACGGCGGCCGGAACACCGCTCCAGCGCGGTGCCAGCTGGTGCGGCACTTCCAGCAGGTCCAGCACGCGGGCCACGCTGGCGTCCACCAGTTCGGCCACCGACTGTGGGCGCTGGTAGAAAGCCGGCATGGGTGGGCAGATGATGGCGCCCATTTCGGTCGCGCTGATCATGTTGCGCAGGTGGCCCAGGTGCAGCGGCGATTCGCGCACCATGAGCACCAAACGCCGACGCTCCTTGAGCATCACGTCAGCAGCTCGCGTGATGAGGTTGTCCGCCAGGCCGTGCGCCACGGCGGCCAAGGTGCGCATCGAGCACGGCGCCACCACCATGGCACTACACACAAAGGAACCGCTGGCAATGGAGGCACCCACATCACGCACGTCGTGTACCTGGCCAGCCAGCGCTTCGGCAGCGGCACGGCTCATGCCCTGCTCCTGATCGAGGTTGCGCCAGCCCGCGTCGGACACCACCAGGTGGGTCTCCACCCCCGCCATGGCATGAAGCACCTGCAACAGGCGGGTACCGTACACCGCACCGCTGGCCCCGGAGATCGCCACAATGACGCGACGGCGGCTCACACGCACCCGTTCATCGGCTCAGTCAATGGCATCAAGGTGAACCGCCGGGGAAATACGCAGAGGCGCGCTCAATAGGTCTGCCGCCACACGCTCCAGAACCACCATCGCCTGCGCGGGATCGAAGTCCTCATGCGTCCGCTTTTTCACCCCATATTGCTGGAGCGGGTAATGCCTGTCGGCCGTGATTCCATGGCGTGCCAGCACACTTCTCACGCAGGCCAGCGGGCAGCCATCGAGCGCAACAATGGGTCGGCCGGAGCGCATGATTTTCATCAGGTGCGGCACGTCGCCACCCACCCCGGCAATGCAGGACATTTCGGCGACGCCGCGCCGGTCCAGTTGCAGCGCCACATGGTTGGCCAGCTGCGCCGCGCTGGAGCACCCAGAGCATGAATAAACCAGGGGGAGGTGGTGACGGTCCTCAGTCATGTCTTTCCGCTCCGTGCTCCCGCGGCCCCACACCGGCCGTGCGTTTGCGCGGTCCAAGACGGGCCAGCAGCTGCAGCGGCGTCCAGCGCTGCAGGTCAAACGCCGGCAGCTCCAGGGCATCGAGCGCGTTCTTCACGACCAGGCCCAGTTCGGTGTCGCCCTCCATGGCAAGCCGGCGGCTGAAGAAAAGCGTGTCCGGATCTTCCTGGCGCTGCGCCAGGCGCATGAAGTCGTGGGCGCTGGCGCTGATGGCCAGGTCAGTCGCCTGCCGGCGCGGGCAGGGGGCGAAGCGCTCTCCCGTCCACGAAAAGTCAAAAGTCAGGCGTGCGTCACGCACATGGATGCGCAGCTTCTTGTGCAACAGCAGGCGGCCCACGTCGGCCGGCAGCTGGCGCGCAAGCCCCAGGTTAAGCGCGCTGACCAGCAACACCGAACCGGGATAGGCTGGCAGGCGCTCCAGCAGCACCCCGAGGGCCGGCGGCAATGCAAGGGGAGGAGAGGACGAGAGGGGCTTCATGGTGGTCCGTCAGGTCAGGCCACGTAAAGCAGCACGGTGATGAAATGGCAGATGCTGCCGCCGAGCACACACAGGTGCCACCAGCCATGACCGTGGCGCAACTTGTGGTCGGTGGCATAAAAGCCAATGCCCAGGGTGTAGCAGGCACCGCCCGCGGCCAGCCAGGCAAAACCAGCAGGGGTCAGGGCAGTCCACAAGGGCGACACTGCCACCAGTGCCAGCCAACCCATCAGCACATAAATCACCAATGACAGCACGCGTGCGCCTTTGGCCAGCCAGATTTCCTGCACGATGCCCAGCAGCGCCAGACTCCACACCACGCCCAGCAGGGACCAGCCCCAGGCGCCGCGCAGCGACACCAGCGCGAATGGCGTGTAACTGCCTGCGATCAGCAGGTATATCGAACAATGGTCAAATTTGCGCAGCACGTTTTTGGCGCGGCCGCGTACGCTGTGATACAGCGTGGAGAAGACATACAGCACCACCAGCATGGCACCGTAGATGCTGAAGCTCACGATCTTCCAAGGGTCACCAACAAAGCCGGCGGGCACAATCAGTGCGGCCGCCCCCCCCACAGCCAGCCCCGCGCCGACGAGGTGGCTGATGCTGTTGAAACGTTCGCCGTGGTACATCGCCCTCAGCCCACCACCGCAGATGACACCTGCTCCAGCCCGGGGCGGCCGTGCCAGTAGCCATTGCAGCCCTTCTCCGGCATGAGGGCCTGCATGCGTGCCAGGGCTTCCTGCGGCGTCAGCAGCTGCTTGCGCGCTGCATCGAACACGGCGATCACCTCTGACATATGCTGGGCTTGCGGACTCAGGCGAACCACATCCACACCCGCGGCACGCATGTCTTCCAGCGCATTGACCAGGTTGTAGACGCGGGCTGACTGGGTCTGTGTGCCATTGAGAACCAGGAATTCCTCGCTTTCGCGGGTCCGGAGCACCAGGCCGTCCGGGTGGTCGAGGCAACTGAAGCGGCAGTCGTCCTTGGGCAGGTTGCGCTGCCGCGCGGTGAAGCAGCGTGCCGAGTAGGCCAGCGGCATGCGTCCGTAGGCAAACACCTCGGTTTCCAGACCGGGGGGGCGGCCCTGCTGCAGCAGCGCAAGGTCACCCTGCTTCATCTCCAATGGCATGACCCAGCGGCTGGCGCCCAGCGAAGCCATCCATTGCAGCGAAGCCGGGTTGTACAGGTTGAGGTGAGGACCGGCCACAAATGGCAGCTTGCCGGCCAGTCGATGAACGGAGCCCATGTCGTTGGCCTCGACCCGGAAATCGCCATTGGCCGTGATCCTGTGCATGGTGCTCACGTCGCTGCCCGACTCCAGCAGCACTTGCGTGGAGAGCACCACCTCCTTGCCCGCAGCGCGCAGGCGGGCGGCGATGTCCAGCCAGTCGGCCAAGCGCAGTTCATGGCGTCGCGAACACACGGTTTCGCCGAGATAGACCACATCCACCGGTGTGGCGGCAACCATGTCGTAAAAACTGAAGACAGCCTCGCGCTGCCAGTAATACAGCAGGGGACCGAGGGAAATCTTCATGGCGCGGGCTTGCATCATTTCCATGGCCGGTGATAGGCACCCAGCGTGTGCTGCTGCCCTTCGGCCACCTGGTCCAGGCTGGCCATCCAGCTGGCTTTGGGTGTGTAGCGATGGGGGTTGGCGGCGCAATGGTCAATCGCCTCGCGCCAGACCCGGGTCACCTGCGCCACATAGGCCAGACTGCGCTGCCGGCCCTCAATCTTGATGGCCCGCACACCCATCTTCATGAGCTGGGGCAGGAGTTCGAGCGTGTTCAGGCTGGCGGGCTCCTCGATGGCGTAATAACTCTCGTCATCTTCCACGTCGAAGCGCCCCTTGCAGAGCGTGGGGTAACCGGCGTTTTCCCCGCCGGCATAACGATCGATCAGCACACCGCCCAGACGTGATTCCAGGCCCTGCGGCGTTTCCTGCCAACGCACGGCCTTCGCCGGAGAACACACGCCGTGCGTATTGGGCGACTCGCCCGTCACATAGGACGACAGCGCACACCGCCCCTCCACCATCACGCACAGGCTGCCAAAACCGAACACCTCGATTTCCACCGGTGTCTTGTCAATGACCTGCCGTACTTGCTCCAGTGACAACACGCGGGGCAATACCGCGCGAACGATGCCGAACTGCTCCCTGTAGAAATTGATCGCTTCGTAATTGGTGGCCGAGCCCTGCACCGAGAGATGCAGGCGCAGCGCCGGATAACGAGATGCAGCGTACTGCATGAGCCCCGGGTCCGCCAGGATCACTGCGTCCACGCCCATGCCTGCCGCCTGGTCCAGCGCCGCACGCCAGGGACCGGGGTTGGCAGCCTGCGGGTAGGTGTTGAGCGCCATGAAGACCTTGCAGTCGCGCTCATGCGCATACCGGACGCCCGCGGCAATGGCGGCCTCGTCGAAATTGAGGCCGGCGAAGTTGCGCGCGTTGGTTGCATCGCGCAAGCCCAGGTAGACGCAGCTGGCGCCATTGTCCACCGCGGCTTTGAGGGCCGGAAGGCTGCCCGCCGGGCACACCAGCTCTGGCATGGCTGATGGTGCCTGCGGAATGCCGGAAAAGGAAGGAGAGGAAATCATGCGGTTGAAAGTCAGGCAGGCCCCGGAGGAGAGCCATCGCAACCTAGACCTTACGCCGAACGAACGCAATACTTTCTGATCCCCGTCAACAGTTGGCCTGAACGCAGTCCGCCAGGAAAAGTCTTGGCACATCGAGTGCTGCCCGCACAACTCGACAGCGGCTACCAAAAGTGCAATTGACCTGGATCAACAGGGAATGAGGGAAATCAACTTTTCACATCTTAATAGATGTATTATTTATGCACCTTATAGGTTTTTACCTGTTTTATTGAACGGAGTTCTCATGAATCACTCTTCCACGACGTCCACGCTCGATATCCGGACGATTCCACCCCAAGAGCGGCACCCCGCCATCTTCTCGACTTTTGGCCAACTCGGCGCGGGACAGACCCTGGAGTTGATCAACGACCACGATCCGCAGCCGCTGCATCACCAGCTCCAGGCGGAAATGCCGGGGAAATTCGGTTGGGCCTACCTTGAACAAGGGCCTGATACATGGCGCGTGGCCATTACCCGGCTGAAGCCGGCCCATAGCGACGGGCAGTGCTGCGGCTCCTGCGGCGGCTCCTGATCCCCTTTACAGAAACCAGAAGGAATATGCGATGAAAAACAACAACATGCTGTGGCGCTGGCTCGGCTTCATCTTTGTCCTGTCGTTTGGTGCATTGGGCTACCTCGGCTTGCAGATCTACCTGACGGCACCGCCCATCCCCAAGGCGGTTGTGACGGCCTCGGGTGACGTGCTCTTCACAGGCGAGCAGGTGCAAAAAGGCCAGCAAGTCTGGCTGGCCAGCGGCGGCCAGCAGCAAGGCAGCGTCTGGGGACATGGCGCCTATCTGGCCCCTGACTGGTCCGCAGACTGGCTGCACCGCGAAGCGCTGGCGCTCCAATCCGTCCACACCCAGGCACTGCGCAAGGAACCGGCCGCCATGACAGCCGCCGACCGTGGTGCTATCGACGCCGCACTGAAAGAGGAAATGCGCGGGAATACCTACGACGAGGCGGCCGGTACCGTGACTGTCTCGCCAGAACGCGCACAGGCCATCCGCACGGTCGCCAGCCACTACGAAGCCCTGTTCGGAAGCGATGCTTCCCTGGATGCGCTGCGCGACCAGTACGCCATGACCCCCGGCACGGTGCCTGACCGTGCCGACCGCCAGGCACTGACTGCCTTCTTTTTCTGGACGTCCTGGGCTGCGGCAACCGATCGGCCGGGTGAAGAGAACCTCTCGTACACCAGCAACTGGCCGCACGAGCCTCTGGTCGGCAACAAGCTGACTGACTCTGCCGCCATCTGGTCAATGGTCAGCATTGTTTTGCTGCTGGCTTGCATTGCCGCCATGTTGTGGCTGCATGGCAGCCAACGGCATGAACCGGAGGCCTTGCCGCCCAAGGCCGATCCGCTACTGGGCGCAGTTGCCACGCCTTCGATGAAAGCCACGCGCAAGTACTTCTTCGCCGTGGTGGGTCTCATGCTGCTGCAGATCGCCATGGGCGTGATCACGGCGCATTACGCCGTCGAAGGCCAGTCCTTCTTTGGCTTCCCGCTTGCGGAAGTTCTGCCCTACGTGGTGAGCCGCACGGTGCATACGCAGGTCGGCATTTTCTGGATCGCCACAGCCTGGCTGGCCACCGGTCTCTACATCGCCCCCCTGTTGTCGGGGCGCGAACCCAAGCTGCAGAAAATCGGTGTGGACGTCCTGTTCTGGGCGCTGATCGCCATCGTGGTCGGCTCCACCGTCACCGGCTGGCTGGGTACGCTGCAGCACCGCGGCGTGGACTTCAGCTTCTGGATCGGCAACCAGGGGCTGGAATTCACCAGCATGGGCCGCGTCTGGCAAATCCTGCTGTTCGTGGGCCTGCTGTTTTGGGTGTTCCTGCTGGGCCGCGCCCTGTGGCCAGCCCTGAAGAAACCCTCGGAAACGCGTGGCCTCATCGCCATGGTCTTCCTGTCTGCCACCTGCATTGGCGGCTTCTATGCCACCTCGCTGACCTGGGGCCAGAACACGCACTACTCGATGGTCGAGTACTGGCGCTGGTGGCTGGTCCACCTGTGGGTAGAAGGTTTCTTTGAAGTGTTCGCCACCGCCGTGGTCGCGCTGATCTTCACCAAGCTGGGCCTGGTGCGCTCGGAAAGCGCCAACCGCGCCATCATCGCCGAGACCATCGTGTTCCTGTTCGGCGGCATCCTGGGCACGCTGCATCACCTCTACTTCACCGGCACACCCACCTCGGTGATTGCTGTCGGCGCAGTGTTCTCTGCCCTGGAAGTCGTGCCCCTGACCCTGATCGGGCTGGAAGCCCTGCAGACCTACCGGCGTTCCAAAGCCCTGCCCTGGCTGGCCGCCTACAAGTGGCCTGTCATGTGTTTTGTTGCAGTCGGCTTCTGGAACACTGTCGGTGCCGGCCTGCTCGGCTTTGCCATCAACCCGCCTGCTTCGCTCTACTACGTGCAGGGCCTGAATATGACGGCCGCCCACGGCCACGCCGCCCTGTTCGGGGTGTACGGCATGCTCGGCATCGGCCTGATGCTGTTCTGCCTGCGCGGCCTGTATGCACGCAATCTGCATGCCGACAACCTGCTCAAGCCCGCCTTCTGGAGCCTGAACATTGGCCTGGCGATGATGGTCTTCCTCTCGCTGCTTCCCGCAGGTATCTACCAGGCCTGGGCCAGCGTGAGCAAAGGCCTGTGGTACGCCCGCTCGCCGGAAATCATCCACTCCCCGGTGATGGAAACGCTGGTCTGGATGCGAGTTCCCGGCGATATTCTGTTCGCCATCGGGGCGGTTCTTCTGGCCTGGTATGCCCTGCGCCTGCTCCGGCGCCCTGCGGTTCAGCCCGCCGGTGCCATCCCGGCAAAGGCGGTGGCCGGTCTCTGACCTCCTTCGAAAGGCCGGCCCGCGCCGGCCTTTCGTCCCTTGCCCTTTTTATTGGAACTTCCATCATGAGTGAAATCCAGACCCTCACCAACATCCACCCCTTCGACGCCCGTGGCGTCGCCAAACGTTTCCGCCACGCAGCCATCTTCGGCGCCTTGCAAAGCCTGCATGCGGGAGAGACCATGCGCTTCGTCAACGACCACGATCCGCTACCCCTGCTGGGCCAGCTTCAGCAGGCCTTCGGCGATACGCTGGACATCAGCTATGTCCGGCGTGAGCCGGGCGAAATCGTGCTCGACTTTCAGATACGAGGCTGAAGCCTTACATTCACTTCATGAAACTCACCACCTTCACCGACTACAGCCTGCGCGTCCTGATCTACCTGGCTGCACAGCCTGAGAAACGCGCCACGATTTCCGAGATTGCCCGCGCTTTCGACGTGTCCGAAAACCACCTGACCAAGGTAGTGCACCTTCTCGGAAAAAATGGCTGGCTGGCCAATGTGCGCGGCAAAGGTGGCGGGCTCGAGCTGGCCATGCCGCCGGAGCTGGTCGGCATTGGCACGGTGGTGCGCGAGACTGAAGGAGCGGCTGTGGTGGCTGAATGTTTTGCCGAAGAAGGCAACCACTGCTCGATCACGCAGATTTGCCGGCTGCGCGGTGTGCTGGGTGAAGCCGTCGAGGCCTTTTACGAGGTGCTGGACCGCTACACCCTGGCAGACCTGGTCCAGAACCGGCAGTCGCTGGCGAAAGTCCTGTTTATCGACAGACCGGTGGGCACGGCTCCGGCAGGTCGTGCCACCTGAAAAGATGACTGTGAAACCGGAAGTTGCAACCATGAGTCCCAGACCACCCTTTCCTTATGAGGGGCCTGAAGCGCTACGCCAGACCATTCTGGATGCGTTGACCCGGGTGGTTGATCCCGAAGTCGCCATGAGCATTGTCGATGTCGGGCTGATCTATGGCGTGACCGTGGCCGACGGAAAACTGCATGTGCGCCTGACGATGACGTCGGCCGCCTGCCCGGTCGCTGACCTCATCATCGACGAGGTCGAAACCGAGCTGGACCGCGCGGTACCGCCCGAGCTGTTGATCGAAGTCGAACTGGTGTGGGAACCGCCCTGGTCTGCCGAACGGATGAGTGAACGCGCCAGGCGCTTCATGCAGTGGTGACCTCACCACGCCGCGCCCGGAATCCGCAGCGAAAAGCCGCACCCGGCAGGATCGCCATGGCAGCACGGCCGCTGATGCTCGCCCTGGTTGTGCTGTCGCTGTTGGCCGGCATTGCAGGCGGCCTGTTGCGCGCCGGTGTGGCCCTGCCTGCCACGGCGGGCTCCGTCTGGCCGGGCCAGGCAGTGCTGGCCCATGCTGCGTTGATGATCTGCGGTTTCCTGGGCACTGTCATCGGTATTGAGCGGGCGGTGGCTGTCAAGCTGCGTGCCGCGTTCCTTGCTCCACTGGCCTCGGGCACAGGAGGCGCGTTTCTTTTGCTGGGCCAGCTTGAGTTGGGCGCATGGCTACTCGTGGCCGCAGCTGTGGCCTTCGTCGCCGTCAACACCGTGATCGTAGGGCGCCAGCGCGCAGCTCACACCTGGCTGCTGCTGGTGGCCGCGGGGGCCTGGCTCATCGGCAATCTGCTGTTTGCAACCGATCAAGGCACGGTCGCAACGCTGCCGTGGTGGTTCGCCTTTCTCGTGATGACGATCGCCGCCGAACGCCTGGAAATGACGCGGCTGATGCGGCGGCGCCCGGCAGCGGAGTGGTCGCTGCAGATCGTGCTGATCGCCCTGCTGGGTGGTGCGGTCTGGTCCGCCCTGGCGCCCGCCGCCGGCGGGCTGCTGTATGGAGTGGCGCTCGTTTTGCTGGCAGTGTGGCTGGCGGTCTTCGACATTGCCCGGCACACCGTCCGCACGCACGGACTGAGCCGATACATGGCGATTTGCCTGCTCGGCGGATATGCGTGGCTGGCCGTGGCGGGTGCGGCGTGGGCCGCCACGGCCCTGGGCCTGCCGCTGCGCGATGCCGCGTTGCACGCATTGGGCCTGGGCTTCATCGTCAGCATGATGATGGGCCATGCACCAGTCATTCTGCCGGCAATTGCGCGCATCAAGCTCGAGTTCGGCGTCTTCTTTTACCTGCCGCTTGCCATGCTGCACCTGTCCCTGCTCCTGCGGCTGATCGCCGGAGTGGCAGGTGATCCGCTGCGCAGCACCGGCGTCCTCCTCAATGCTGCCGCGATGGCGCTGTTTGCAGTCACCATGGCCGGCGCTGCCGTGGCCTGGCGCATCAAACATGGCGGGCCCGGCACCCTACCCACAGGAAAGGCTCACCCATGACATCGTTCAACAGCATCGCCGACCCACCTCGGCCGCAACCGGCACCTGCCGGCTGGGCGCTCTGGGAAATGGGCTTTCGTCCTTTTTACCTGCTGGCCAGCGCCTTCGCGGCCCTGTCCATCGGCCTGTGGGCGCTGCAGTTCACCGGTTGGCTGGGCCGCCCTTATCTACAGGGGCCCCTATGGCATGCGCACGAGATGCTGTTCGGCTTTGCGCTGGCCGTGGTTGTGGGTTTCCTGTTCACCGCAGGGCGCAACTGGTCAAACCGCCCAACACCCACCGGCTGGCCCCTCGCTGCGCTGGCAGCCTTGTGGGTGGCCGGCAGGGTGCTGGTGCTCACGCCTTTCGGCTGGGCCGCGCTGCTTGCCAATGTCGCCTTTCCGCTCGCCGCCGCCATCTCTCTCGCGATTCCTTTTATCGCCGCGCGCAATCGCCGCAACTACTTTTTTGTTGGCCTGCTGCTCCTGATGTCGGCAGCCGTGCTGGGCATCCATCTGGCGCAACTCGGCGTGATTCAACTCCCGGGCTGGGTCGGCATCCAGCTCGCACTCGATGTCATGCTGTTCATCATGGCCGTGATGGGCGGACGCGTGATCCCCATGTTCACCAACAATGGTGTGCCGGACGCCAAGGCAACGCGCCACCCCCTGCTGGAGAAAGCTGCACTCGGCACCGTGCTGGCGCTGCTGCTGGCCGATGCGGCGCAATTGCATGGCGTGTGGCTGGCCGCACTGGCCAGCCTCTGCGCAGCTGCCCACCTTGCCCGCTGGAGTTTGTGGCAGCCCTGGAAGACAGCGCGCGCGCCGCTGGTCTGGGTGTTGCACGCCGCCTACCTTTGGATCCCCGTGCATCTTGCGCTGCGTGCTGCCGCAGCAGCGGGATGGGTTGCACCCTCAGTGGCCACCCACGCGCTGACGGTGGGCGCCATCGGCGGCCTCATCATCGGAATGATGACCCGCACCGCGCGCGGCCACACCGGCAGGCCGCTGCGGGCCGACAACAGCGATGTGGCCTGTTATGTCCTGATCCTGCTTGCAGCACTGGTCCGTGTGCTGGTTCCGCTGGTTGTTCCCGTCTGGATCATGCATGCCACGCTGTGGTCGGCAGCCTTGTGGTCAGGCGGCTTCGCGCTATATACCGTGCGTTACTGGCCGGTTTTGGCACGGCCGCGCATTGACGGGCAAGCCGGCTGACAACAGCCGCTTTGCCCGCCGGGCGCAAAATGGGCTCATGAAACCACCCAAACGACTGCAATCATTGATCGAGGAAGGCCTGATCGACACCGTGGTGCGGCAGTTGATGAGCGGCAAGGAGGCCATGGTTTACGTCGTCCGCTGCGGTGACGAAACACGCTGCGCCAAGATTTACAAGGAGGCTGACCAGCGCAGTTTCCGGCAGGCGGTGGATTACACGGAAAACCGCAAGGTCAAGAACACACGCCAGGCGCGCGCGATGGCCAAAGGCACGCGCTTCGGCCGGCAGGCAGCCGAAGCGGCCTGGCAAAGTGCCGAGGTCGACGCCCTTTACCGTCTGGCGGCCGCCGGTGTGCGTGTACCCAAACCGCACAACTTCTGCGACGGTGTGCTGCTGATGGAACTGGTCACCGACGCGCAGGGCGATGCCGCCCCGCGTCTGAACGATGTGGAGTTCACGCCCGAAGAAGCTCGCCAACACCATGCCACGCTGCTCACGGAAGTGGTGCGCATGTTGTGTGCCGGCGTCGTGCACGGCGACCTGTCCGAGTTCAACGTTCTTCTGGCGGAAGACGGCCCTGTCATCATCGATCTGCCGCAGGCGGTGGATGCCGCCGGCAACAACCACGCCAGCCGCATGCTGCTGCGCGATGTGGCCAACCTGCGCGGGTTTTTCGGCCGTTTCGCACCCGATCTCCTGAAAACTGATTACGGGCATGAGATCTGGGACCTGTACCAGCGCGGTGTGCTTCACACCGATACGGTGCTGACCGGCCGTTTCGCACACAAGACTGGCCCGGTCGATGTGGGCGGCGTGCTGGGAGAAATCGACGACGCACGTGCCGAAGAAGCTGCGCGCCGGGTCCGGATGCAGTCGCTGTAGACACCTGGGGACGGCGGCGGACAGACAGTCGCATGTATTTCGTGTACGGTGGTCAGGAAAGGTCGCACACCTCGTGTGCGCAAGGCCCACCATGAACAACCCCCACCACACCCCCCGAACTTTTGGCGACCGCTTCGCCTACGCCTTTGTCCGTTTCCTGCGGTTCTTTGCTGACCTGTTTTTTGCAAAGCGTTACGGTCACCGGGCCATCGTGCTGGAAACCGTGGCTGCCGTTCCCGGCATGGTCGGGGCCACGCTGACGCACCTGCGCTGCCTGCGCCGCATCGAGGATGACGGGGGCTGGATACGCACACTGATGGACGAGGCCGAAAACGAGCGCATGCACCTGATGACCTTCATCGAGATCGCGCAGCCCAACTGGTTCGAGCGCGGGCTCGTCATCTTTGTACAGGGCTTTTTCTACAACGCCTATTTCCTGCTGTACCTGATCGCTCCCGGCGTCGCGCACCGTGTCGTCGGTTACTTCGAGGAAGAGGCTTACACCAGCTATACCAACTACCTCGAACTGATCGACTCGGGCGCACATGCCAACGTTCCTGCACCCCAGATCGCCAAAAACTACTGGAAGCTGCCTGCCGACGCCACGCTGCGTGATGTGGTGCTGGCCGTACGTGAAGACGAGGCGGGCCACCGCGATGTGAACCACGGTTTTGCCAATGAACTGCATGGCGGCGGTGCGCCGCGTCACGCCACCAGTTGAGAACGGCCCCGTCAGGCGCGCCTCAGCGCACCGGATTTTCCAGGCTGCCAATCCCGTCGATCTCGACCCGCACCACATCGCCGAACTTCAGGTATCTGGGCGGTTTGAAACCAATGCCGACACCGACCGGTGTGCCAGTGGCGATCACATCGCCGGGGTAAAGCGTGATGCCTGCCGACAACGTTTCAATCAGTTTCGGGATGTCAAAAATCAGGTCGGTCGTGGAAGCGTTCTGGCGCAGTTCGTTGTTGACGTAGCAACGCACGCCGGTCCGGGTGCCATCGCACTCGTCGGCACTGACCAGCCACGGGCCCATGGGGCAAAAAGTGTCGAACGATTTTCCAAGGTGCCACTGCTTGTGGCGGCTTTGCCAGTCGCGCGCGGTCACGTCGTTGATGATGGTGTAGCCCCAGACATGCGCCATCGCATCTTTGGCCAGGATGCCTTTGCCGCCACGCCCGATGATGACGGTCAGTTCGGCTTCGTAGTCGATGGCGCTGGACACTGCAGGCATCTCGATGGCAGCGCCGGGCCCCACCACCGACTCCGGAACCTTGGTGAAATAGATGGGGCAGTCCGGAATGTCTTCACCCGCCCTGGCGCTGCTGTCAAAACCGCTGCCGGCAAACTCTTTCGCATGTGCAAAGTAATTTTTTCCGACACAAAAAATATTGCGCCGCGGCCTGGGCAGCGGTGCCGTGATCTGCACGCCGCTGAGCGCCACTGCCGCCAGCAGCGGCGGCAGGGCTTCGCCGCGCGCCTGCATCTCGATCAACGCCAACGCACCCTGCTCGCGCTGCGCTTGCGGCAAATCGAAAGGCTGGACTTGCAGGAGGTCGGCAGAAACCAGACCCACGCCGGGCTGGCCATTCTGGCGGTAGGCCACAATTTTCATGACACTGTCTCTCTTTGTTTTTTTGCCCAGCGTTGTGCACAGGCAGTTGCGGCAACAGGAGCCTAGGGATTGCGATAGCCCTGAATTTTCAGATGGATGTTAGCATGCAAACCACAAAAATCAGCGGTTGACTGATGCCCAGCCGAACGCCCCTACAGGAGACAAACATGAAACGCCGAGCCGTATTGCTGAGTGCCTTGCTCATGTCGAGCGCCGCCTGGGTGGCTGCACAAAATGCATGGCCTGCACGCCCCATCACGATGATTGTTCCCTTCCCGCCAGGCGGCCTGGCCGACCTGGTGGCACGTCCTGTGGCTGAAGCCATGTCGCGCGATCTGGGACAAGCTGTGGTGATTGAAAACAAGGCCGGTGCAGGCGGCGGCATCGGCATGGGCCTGGCGGCCAAAGCCAGACCCGACGGCTACACGGTGCTGATGGCCTTGTCCTCGCTGACCGTGATTCCCGAAGCGGACACCCTGCTCGGGCGGCCGCCGATGTTTGCGCTTGGCGACCTGCGCCCCATCGCCCGCTTCACCGCCGACCCGACGGTATTGGCGGTGCGTGCCGACGCACCGTGGAAGACTGTGCAGCAATTTGTCGAAGACGCCAAAAAACGCCCCGGTGCAATCAACTACGGCTCATCGGGTAACTACGGCACCATGCATGTGCCCATGGAAATCCTCTCGCAGAACGCCGGCGTGAAAATGACGCACGTTCCCTTCACCGGCGCAGGCCCAGCGGTGGTAGCCCTGCTCGGCGGGCAGATCGATGCGGTTTCTTCAGGCCCGGCCACCGTGCTGCAGCACATCAAGGCCGGCAAGATCCGGGTGCTGGCCCATTGGGGCAGTGCCCCGCTGGGCGCCCTGCCTGACGCACCGAGCCTGAAGGACGCCGGCTACAACGCCGAATATGCGCAGTGGTCCGGCCTGTTCATTCCGAAAGATACGCCAGAGCCCATCGCCCAGCGTCTGCGCGCCGCGGCGAAGTTTGCGGCCCAGGACAGCAAGGTCAGGGAGGTCATCCTCAATGCAGGCAGCCCGGTTCTTTACCAGGACGCCACGGACTTCGAGAAATATGTGCAAACCGACGCCAGGCGCATGGCCGATGTCGTCAAGCGCATCGGCAAGCTGGAATAAGCAAAGCGGCAGATCTTCACCGGAGAACATCATGGGCTTCAAGAATGCTTTCGCGCTTGCACTCGGCCTGGCTGCAACGGCCCTGGCAACCGGCACTGCCGCACAGACCTATCCCGCCAGGCCGGTAAAAATCATTGTGCCCTTCGCCGCGGGCGGCCCTGCCGACAACTACGCGCGTTTTGTGGCGCAACGCCTTCAGGATGCGCTGGGTCAGTCCTTTGTGATCGACAACCGGCCGGGCGGCGGCTCGGTAATCGGGACGGACATGGCCGCCAAATCGCCGGCCGACGGTTACACCCTGCTGATGATGTCCAACACACACACCGTCAACGAAACGCTGATCCCCAACAAGCCGTTTCAACTGATGCGCGACTTTGTGGCCGTGGCACCCGTCAACTATTCGGACCTGGTCCTGGTTGCCCACCCGGCCCTGCCGGCCAGCAACCTTGGTGAGCTGCTCCAACAGGCCAGGGCCAGGCCGGGCAAGTTCAACTATGCGTCTTCCGGCCCGGGAACGCCCTACCACATGGCCGGCGAGCTGTTCAAGAGCATGGCCGACGTGTACCTGGTGCACATACCCTATCGCGGCAGCTCCGGCGCGCGCACCGACGTCATGGGCGGCCAGGTGGATGTGATGTTCGATGCCGTCACCACCATGGCCGAGCAGATCAAGGCCGGCAAGGTCAAGGCCATTGCAACCACCGGCAAGGTGCGCTCCGAGGTGTTGCCCGGCGTACCCACCATGAGCGAAGCCGGCGTTCCCGGCTACGAAGCCACCATCTGGCTCGGCCTGATGGCGCCACGCGGCACCCCCAAAGCCGTGGTTGAACGGCTCAACGAGGCCGTCTCGAAAATTTCCAGCCAGCCGGAAGTCAGGCAGCTCTGGACCAGACAGGGCGCGGTGCCGATGGTGATGACGCCAGACGTGTTCGACAAATACATGCGCGACGACATCGCCAAATGGTCGCGTGTCATCAAGGCCGCCGACATCAAGGCCGACTGAAAACCCGGACATCGCTGTTCATGCCTCAACTTCATCTGCTCAGCGGCGGTGCCGCCAAGGGCCTGGTCTCTGCCCTTCAATCCCGCTTTCAGGCCCGGACCGGTCTGGCCATCAACGGGCACTTCGATGCGGTCGGCATGATGAAAGACCAGTTGCTCGCAGGTGCGCCCTGCGACGTGCTCATCCTGACCGGGGCGCTGATCACACAGTTGACGGGCAGCGGTCATGTGGTGGCCGGCAGCGCCCGGCCGCTGGGTCTTGTGAAAACCGGTATCGCCGTGAAAGAAGGCGTCGCCCCCCCACCGCTGGCCAGCACGTCCCAGCTCAGGCAGGCCCTGTGGTCGGCCTCAGGCATCTATTTCCCCGATCCGGTCAAGGCCACAGCAGGCATTCACTTCATGAACGTAATGCGGCAACTGGGCATTGATGCAGAAGTGTCCTCCCGCCTGCATCCCTGTCCCAATGGCGCGGCCGCGATGCAGGCGCTGTCGCAGGCCGGCGATCCCGGTGCCATCGGCTGCACCCAGGTCACTGAAATTATTTTTGCGCCGGGCGTGTCCCTGGCGGCGGCCCTGCCCCGGGAATTTGAACTGGCGACGGTCTACACCGCCGCCGTCTGCAGCCGGTCGGCGCAGCCGGAAGAAGCCACCGCCCTGATCGAGCTGCTCACCAGCGACGAAGCCGCCGGGCTTCGCAGCGCCGGCGGCTTCGAGCCGCTTCCGGAGTGAGCCGGCCCTACAGCAGCAAGGCGTTGACCCGCTTCACATAAGCAGCAGGATTATCCGGCAGCCCGCCCTCGGCCAGCAGGGCCTGGTCGAACAGGATATGGGCCAGGTCGTCGAAGTGATCACTACCTTCGAGTTTTTTCACCAGCGGATGCTGGGCATTTATTTCCAGGATGGGCTTGACCTCGGGTGCGGTCTGACCGGCCTGCTTGAGCATGCGGGCCAGCTGCGTGGACATGTCGCCGTCCTGAACCACCAGGCAGGCCGGTGAGTCGACCAGGCGCGTGGTGGCGCGCACGTCCTTGGCCTTGTCTTTCA
The DNA here is from genome assembly GCF_049790275.1 of Polaromonas sp. Lineage (GTDB taxonomy): Bacteria > Pseudomonadota > Gammaproteobacteria > Burkholderiales > Burkholderiaceae_C > Polaromonas. Next base: position 44,772 of record NZ_JBAQYR010000092.1, on the reverse strand, counting down.
GGGCTTCCTTGAGCCTGTCGAGGACGGGCTTGAACTGGGTCTGCGCTTCCTCGGCGGCTTTTTTCTCGTCCTCGTCCTGCAGCTTGCCGAGGTCCACAGCGCCCTTCGCGACCGACTGCAGCGGCGTGCCATCGAACTCGTGCAGGTAGTTCAGTGCCCACTCGTCCACGCGGTCGGTCATGAGCAGCACCTCGATGCCCTTCTTGCGAAAGATCTCGAGTTGCGGGCTGTTTTTGCCGGCCGCCTGGGTGTCGGCCGTGATGTAGTAAATCGCGTCCTGGCCTTCCTTCATGCGCGCCTTGTAATCGGCAAAACCCACCGTCGTGGTGTCGGTGGTGGAACTCGCAAAACGCAGCAGCTTGGCCAGGCGATCGCGGTTGGCAAAGTCTTCACCCAGGCCTTCCTTGAGCACAGCGCCGAACTCGGCGTAGAAGCTTGCAAACTTTTCCGGCTCGTTGGTCGCCAGGTCCTCGATCATGGACAACACGCGTTTGGTGCAGCCTTCACGGATGGCCTTGACGGCACGGCTTTCCTGCAGCAGCTCGCGCGAGACGTTGAGCGGCAGGTCGGACGAGTCGACCACACCTTTGACAAAACGCAGGTAAACCGGCAGCAGTGCCTGGGCATCGTCCATGATGAAGACACGCTTGACATAGAGCTTGACGCCGGCCGCCTTGTCGCGGTTGAACAGGTCCATGGGCGCCTTGGCCGGAATGTAGAGCAGCTGGGTGTATTCGGTCGCACCTTCCACACGGTTGTGGGTGCTGGCCAGCGGAGGTTGGCTGTCGTAGCTGATCTGCTTGTAGAACTCGTCGTACTGCTCTTGCGTGATATCTTTTTTGGCGCGTGTCCAGAGGGCCGCCGCCTGGTTGACGGTTTCCCACTCGTCGGTGGTAACCATCTCGCCTGGCTGGTCGTTCTCGCCTTCTTTCCACTCTTCCTTCTTCATCAGGATGGGCAGAGAAATATGGTCGGAATATTTGCTGATGATGCTTTTGAGCTTCCAGGTGTTCAGGTACTCGGTGGCATCGTCCTTCAGGTGCAGGATGACGCTGGTGCCGCGCTCTACACGCTCTGTCGTCTCGACCTCGAAGTCGCCGGTGCCGGCACTGGTCCAGCGCACGCCTTCGGCCACCGGCAGGCCGGCGCGGCGGCTTTCAACCGTGATCTTGTCGGCCACGATGAAGCCGGAATAAAAGCCGACGCCGAACTGGCCGATCAGCTGCGCATCGTTTTTCTGGTCCCCCGAGAGTTTGGCCATGAAGTCACGCGTGCCGCTTTTGGCAATCGTGCCCAGGTGTTCCACGGCTTCGATTTGCGACAGGCCGATGCCGTTGTCGGTGATGGTCAGGGTTTTGGCTGTCTTGTCGAAACTCACTCGCACGTCCAGATTCGGCGTGTCTTCGTACAGGGCGGCATTGTTCAGGCCTTCAAAACGCAGCTTGTCGCAGGCGTCCGAGGCGTTGGAGACCAGCTCACGCAGGAAAATATCGGGGTTGGAATACAGGGAATGGGTGACGAGGTTCAGCAGCTGGGCGACTTCGGCCTGGAAGGAAAGGGTTTGCTTGCTCATGGTGGTGGGTTCTTGAAATGGGAAAGAGTAAGACAAAAGACAAACGCCCCTGGAGGTAGGGGCGTCGTCGCATATTTCAAGACCCGATTATCGCGGGTCCGGGATGCGCCCCGGACCCGCGGCCGATGAGGGCTTAGCCTTCCAGGCCGGTCAGCTCGCCGCTGCGGATCTTGCCCAGACGCAAGGCCTGGGCGGCTTCACCGCGCACGATGGCGGTAGGCACGGCAGACTTCACCGGGGTGGCAACGCGCGATCCGGAAGGAATGTGATCGTATTTCTTGACCGCTGTCACGGCTTCGACCATGACTTCGGCGCGGGTACGGTTGCCTTCTGTCTGCAGTGCAAACTGCGAAGCAGGATCAGGCGTTTCGGCGCGCACACCGGTGGAAGCGATGGCAGCAAAGGTAGCGATGGCGATGAGGGCGTAAGACTTGTTCATGATGATGACCTTTCAGTGAGTGGATAAAACCGGAAGTTTTTCGGTTGGATCCGGCTCTTTCAAGCCCAAACTTCAACCGTGACCTCACTGTATTTGGGGCAAATTAGGCGATCATGAGCGAAGTCTTAGCTGGAAATGAGCACGTGTTCAGACCGTCTCGACGCGCGCCACGAGCCCGCTGCGATCGTCCCGGTTGCGCAGGCTGATGCGCATGCTGCAGCGTTGTGCGGCCGCCTGCGCTATGGACAGGCCCAGCCCGCTGCCGCGTACATCATTTCCCGGCACGCGAAAGAACCGGTCGAACACGCGGCCCAGCAGCTCCGGCGGAATGCCCGGGCCGGTGTCTGCCACCTCGATGGCGAGTTTGCCCTGGCTCTTCGTGACACGCACATCCACCACGCCGCCTTCCGGGGAATAACGCAGGGCGTTTTCTATCATGTTGTCAACCACGCTGCGCAGGTCGCCGCTGGAGCAGGTCAGCATGGTGGGCTCCGCAGGCAAGCCGGACTCCTCCATGCCGAGATCAATGTTGCGCTGGTCGGCCAGCGCAATCAGCGTGTTGATGCTTTCGCGCAGCACCTCGTGCACATTGACCGGAATGGACGGAGATTCCGCACCCACGGACTGCTGGCGCGACAGCCTGAGCAGTTGGTCAACCAGCCGCTGCGCACGCTGCACGCCGGCTTCCAGCTGGGCGAAACGCTGTGCCGGCGCACCGGCGGCAAAATCGCCGCGCAGATTCTCCAGCTGCAGGCTCACCGCCGTGATGGGCGTGCGCAGCTCGTGGGCAGCGTCCTGTACAAAACGCCGCTGCGCGGCAAACGCATCACGCAGCCGCGTCAGCAGGCTGTTGAAGGAAACAACCAGCGGCGCAATTTCCTGCGGCACGCGGTCCAGCGGCAACTCGGCGATGCTGTGCTCGTCCTGCGATGCAGCCTGGCGTGCGATGTCGCCGATAGCGCGCGACATGATGGCCGCCACGCACCAGAGGACAAAGGCCGAAAGCGGCAGCAGGATGATCACCGGCAAAATCGCGGTGCCGGCCCGTTCTGCGGCCAGGTGGCGGCGGAACTCGCCGCTTTGCAGCACCTGTACGCGGCGCGAACCCGACGACTCGTTCACGGGCGTGGTGTAGATACGCCAGGGTGCGCCGTTTGCCTTGACGTCATGAAAACCGCTTTCCGGCTGCAAGCTGGGCGCCAATCCCAGCCAGGAGTTGGAACGGGGGCTGCCATCCGCGTCGAACACCTGCACCACATAACTGCCCCACTTGTGGATCTGCTCACCCGTCAACGCCGGCAACACCATGTCCTGCTCCTGCGCCACCATGGATTCGGCAATCAGCTCCATCTGGTTGTCCATGAAGGTGGCCACCATGCGGTTGTAGGTCCAGTAGGCGAAACCGGCCGACGCCGCGCCCACCAACACAAACACCGGCAGCAGCCACAGCAGCAGCGCGCGGCGCAGCGAACACAGCCTACCCGCGGGAAAAACGTGGATCATCATGCCGCGTCTCCGGCGGCGGAAGACGCCGCCGGCGTGCCGGTGATGCGCCAGCCCAGGCCCCGCACATTGCGAATGACATCTGCACCCAGTTTTTTGCGCATGCCGTGAATTAATACGTCCACGGCATTGCTCATGACTTCTTCACCCCAGCCATAAATGCGGTTCTCGAGCTGGTCGCGCGAGAGGATGGCACCCGGCCGTTCAAGCAGCGCGTGAAGCAGTGCGTACTCGCGCGCAGAAAGTGCCGACTGCTCGCCATTGACCACCACCTCGCGCGTGGTGAGGTCAAGCTGCACCACGCCGTTGCCGATCAGCGAATGCGCACTGCCGTCGCGCCGCCGGATGATGGCGCGCATGCGGGCCAGGAGTTCGCGGAATTCATAGGGCTTGACGAGGTAGTCGTCCGCCCCGAGGTCCAGCCCCGTGATGCGGTCGTCCAGGCCGTCCCGCGCAGTCAGCACCAGGACAGGTGTGGCATCACCCCGTGTGCGGGCCTGGCGCAGCACCTCCACGCCGTCGCGCTTGGGCAGCCCCAGGTCCAGCAGCACGCAGGCATAGGCGCCGTCGGCCAGTGCGCTCTGCGCCAGCAGGCCGTCGCGCACCCAGTCCACCGACCAGCCGTTGGTTTCCAGCGCCTGCTGCAGGCTGCGGCCAATCATGTCGTCGTCTTCAACCAGCAGGACCCGCATCACGCCTCCCCGTGCCGCGGCGACAGGCCTTCCCAACGGGCCTGCCGCCTGGCGGCCTGCAATAGCAGGGCGCCGGCACACAGCAGGGCGGCCATGCCGGCCAGGTTCAGGTAGAGGGCTGCCGTCGCGACAAATCCGGGCGTGGCCAGCGCGATACCGACAAACCCGGCCTGGCTGAGCACGCCTGCGGCCACCACGGCCGGGCGGATGGCCCGGACAAGCACGGCGCCAAGCAGCGCTGCGGCCAGCAGGGCGATCAAAAACTGATGGTGCAGCAGCAACGGCAGGGCGGCGCCGTCCGGTGGCGGCAGGGCCAGCAGGACAAACACGGCGCTCACACCGACGGCGAGCAGGATGGCGCGGGCAACGTGTTCGGGAAAAGTGTCCATGGCTGTCAGGATGTGGTGGTGGAGACTGTATCTTCGCCGGACTGAATTAGGCTCGAATTAGCTGCAAACCCGGGCGCTCAGCCCAGCCAGCGCCTGAGCTGCTGGTAAACCGGCGCGCTGTGCAGCAACGCGATGTGCCCGGTCTCCACCGCTATCCACTGCCGGTCGGGCGAAAAAGCCAGGTCGCGCGCGGGATCTGCGTGCTGGCCCAGTGCACTGGACAAGGGCACCAGCCCGTCGCCAAGCACCTCTTCCAGCAGCGGGGTACGGGCTGTCCCGTCCGTGGCAGGAACCGCGCCCCGTGTGGCGGCCACGGCAAAACAGGCGACACCGGCCGGCAGCGGCAAAGGCTGCCGGTTATCCGGCGCAGCGGCAAAACGGTCGGCGTCCTGCCAGTCGGCCGGCAACACGTGGCCGTGACGCAGGTCGGTGATGCCCGCGCTGCGGATCTGGGCAATTTTTGCGAACGGCCGGGTGACCGGGTTGCTGCCGAGCACGGTGTCCACCCAGTTCCCGACTTTTTCCAGCGGCGCACCATGGTGCGGTGTGCCGAGAAAAACCAGATGTTTGAGCCGCCCCAGCCACTGCAGGCCACCGGCCGCCGCGCTGTGGCAGGCGCTGCGCGCCACCAGGCCGCCCATGCTGTGTGTCAACAGGCTCAAGGCTTCCACCTCCTGCGGCCAGGCTTGCAGCAACTGCTCCAGCAGCGCTGCAAGCTGCCCGCCGTTGACCGAGGTGTGCAGGCCGGTGTTGTAGTGCAGGTAAACCGGGGTGTAGCCGAACTCATGGGCAAGCTGCCGGCCGTAGTCCTCGTCGTCCTGCAGACCCGCTGCGCCCCACTGCAGGTCGTTCATGCACAGGCCATGGACCAGCACCAGGATTTTCCCGGTGGCGCCGGGCAAGCGCTGCGCCAGCGCGGCCTTGTCCAGCAGCAGGGGCTGGCCTTCGTGGCGCAGGCTCATGTCAATGGCCAGCGGATTGGCGCTGTCCTGCAACTGGTCACCGAGCACACCATTCAGGGCGGCCAGCAGGGCCTCCCGCTGCGGGGACGAAGCCGGTGCCGCCAGCCGCGGCACCACGCGCGACAGCACGGCATCCACAGCGCCGCCGGCCAGGCGCGTCACACCCTTGACGCTGCCGTAGACCAGGCCGGTGATGCCGCGTTTCCGGACACCGGAAGCACCGGCTTCGCGGTCCACAAACTTCTTCCCGGCAGGGCCAAATGGTGCGGCGACGGCCTTGTAGACATTGCCCTGCACCTTCTCCACCAGCTCGGTGATGCCCAGCGTGCCCCGCGTGGCAAGTTGCGCGAGGCCCTGGATGTCGGACGGATGCAGATGGCTGCGCAACTGGTCCAGGGAAGGAAGCCTGGACAGACGCGGTGGTGGTGAGGTGCTCATGCCGCCATTGTCGCGGCCGGCAGGAGGGGCGTCCAGCGGCCCCCTTTTTACCCGATCTTGTGAATGAAAAGTGGCTCCAGCCCAATAGGTACGGGCGCAAGCAGCTCCTGAAACAGGAGCAGATTCAGCTCAGAAGCTTTCGTGGGGAGCCAGGTAGCGCCACTGGCCAACCGGTAGATGGCCGAGGTTGACCCGGCCGATACGCACGCGTTTGAGCCCTGTCACAAACAGGCCAACCTGTTCGCACATGCGGCGGATCTGGCGCTTCTTGCCTTCCTTGAGCACAAAGCGCAACTGCTCGGGGTTTTGCCACTCGACACGCGCCGGCTTCAGGGTCTCACCGTCCAGGCTCAGGCCGTGACGCAGCAAGGCCAGTTTTTCCGGCGGAAACACGGCCTGCACATTGACGGTCTCGGCGCCGTAGCTGACACGCACCAGGTATTCTTTTTCGATCTCCGAGTCCTCGCCGATCAGCTGCCGCGCGACGCGGCCGTCTTGCGTGAGCACCAGCAGCCCGATCGAGTCGATGTCGAGCCGGCCCGCCGGCGCCAGGCCGCGCAGCTGCTCATGGCCCCAGCGCATGCGGCTGTTGCACTCGCGCCACCGGTTCTGCGGCTGCACCAACACCACCGCAGGCTCGTGCCCGTCTTCGGCCTGGCCGCTTACATAACCCACCGGCTTGTTGACCAGGATCGTGACCTGCTGGCGCTGCTGCTGCTCGGCTTCGCGCGCCACCTCGATGCGTGCGTTTGCAGCCACCGGCTGGCCCATCACTGCCGGCTGGCCGTCCACACGGACCCAGCCGCGCGCAATCCAGTCGTCGGCCTCGCGGCGTGAACACATGCCGAGTTCGGCCATGCGTTTGTTCAGGCGAACCGTCAGCACCGGGACGCCTGGGGCGGCCGCCGCCTTCGGGATGCGCACTGCAGCGCCGGGAACCGGGAATTTAGGGGGAGTGGATTGAGCCATGGAGCGCTCCATTTTAGGCGGCCCGCTCCAAACCGTTCCTGCAGCGAGCCCTTCCGGTGTCTGTCACCAGGGTGAGTGCACCCAGGCAGCGCACGGTCCTGCAGCGGGTTGCACTCGGTGCCATGGGGAAAACGATCAGTCTGAGGCCTGGACCCACCGGCTACAGGCGCTCAATCAGGTTCCGGCCATATGATCGCTATTGTTTTGATAGCTCATTGCATCCGGCCCCATGGGGCTACAGCCATTTTTATGCAAAAACGCTGGACCGCAATGCCTCCAGGTTCAGCACGCGCAGGCCGCCGTATTCGATCCGGATGATGCCTTGCGCCTGCAGATGGGCCAAAGCTTCGTTCACGCGCTGGCGTGACAGCCCGACCAGGTAAGCCATCTCCTGCTGGGTGATGCGCAGGATTTCACCAACGCCCGGGTACAGCACCGGATTGAACAATGCCGCCAGGCTACGCGCCACACGCAGGTCGGGATTGTTCATGCGGTCGATCTCGCGTGCGGCAATGAACTGGCCCAGGCGCTCGTTGAGCTGGTTCATCACGAAGCGGTTGAAGCCGATGGAGTGGTCCAGCAGCCAGTGAAAAGTGTCCACCGGCAAGCCCGCCACCACACTTTTGCGCAGCGCCTGGATGTTGTAGCGATAAGGCTCGCGCTTGAGCGCCGTGCCCTCGCCGAACCAGCCGCCCGGCGGCAAGCCGGCGAAGGTCATGGTCGCGCCCTGCGCGTTGTCGCTGCTCATCTTGAGCAGGCCTTCGACCACACCGAACCAGTAGGTGACCGGCTTGCCGACCCGGCAGACGTAGTCGCCCGGTGCAGCGTCGCCCACCTGCAGTTGCGCCATTGCGCGTGCGCGCTCCTCCGGCAGCAGTTGCCACAACCAGGGAATGCCTTGCTGCTCATCGGAAGTGGGCTTCCTGCGGCGCTGGTGAAGGGTGAGGTCGGTGGACATGGGTCGGCAAGCTCGGATGAAAGAATCCCACTCCGGGAAACTCCTGAGAGGGGGCACCCTTGAATTGTCATTGGATAGACATTTCATTGTCAATCCAGCGCCTAGCATCTGGCCACTGAAATTTTCAATGGCCAGCAAGGACCGCATGACAACCACCGCCCTCTTCACACCCCATGCGCGTGCAGCCGCGTGCGACGCATCACACCACCGCCTGACACGCCGCAGCCTGCTGGGCACGCTCGCAGCCTTGCCCCTGGCCATCCATGCGCCAGCGCGCGCCGACGGCACCGGGCCCCTGAAAATCGCGCAATCCACCGCGCTCAGCGGTCCGCTCGGCGAACTGGGCCAGGCCATGCACCAGGGCGCCAAGGCGTGTTTCGCCGCGATCAACGCCAAAGGCGGCGTGAATGGCCGGCCGATTGAGCTTGTAGCGCTGGATGACGGTTACGACGTCAAGCGCTCACTCGCCAATGTGAAGGGCTTCATCGAAGACCGCAGCAACTTTGCACTGTTCAACTGCATGGGCACACCCATGATCGAGGCCATGCTGCCGCAGGTGATGGAGTCGGGCATTCCGTTTTTTGCGCCCTTTTCCGGCGCCCTGTCCGTGCGGCCGAAAAATGCCCGCAATGTGTTCAACATCCGTGCGAGTTATGCGGATGAGGCGGAGCAACTGGTGCAGCACCTCGCAACCATCGGCATCAAGCGTGTTGCCATCGTTTACCAGAACAACTCTTTCGGCAAGGAAGTGTTCGATGCCACCCAGCGCTCCATGACCCGCTACAAGCTGGATGCCACCGCCATCGTGACCGTGGAGAACAACTCCTCGGACGCGGGCGCCGCCGCGGCCAAAGTCGCAACCTCCAACCCGGAGGCCGTGCTGGTAGGCCTGGCGGGCAAACCCACCATCGACTTTGTCAAGGCAACTCGCATGCACCGCAAGGGATTGCCTTTGTATGCGCTGTCCATCATGGGGTCCGCGGCCACCCTCAAGGCCATGGGCGATGACGCGACAGGCATCGCCATTTCACAGGTCGTGCCACTGCCGAACAACACCGTGGTACCCATGGTGCGCGAGTTCCAGCAGGCCTGGAAAGCCGCCGGTGTGACGCTGGCACCTTCGCACCTGGCGCTCGAGGGCTACATCAACGCCCGGGTTTTCGCCGAAGCCCTGCGGCGTATGGGGCGAAACCCCACGCCCGGCAACTTTATCGACAGCACCTGGAACCTCAAGCGCTACGACCTCGGGGGCTTCGAAGTGAGCTTCAATGATTCGGCCACGAACGCTTCCCGCTTCGTCGAACTCACCATGGTTTCGCGCGATGGACGCTTTATCCGATAACAGGCCCCACCTCGGGGACACCCCACTAGGACTTACCCGGAAATTGTCGTCGTAATGACACCATGACGTCAAACGCAGTCCTACTATTCATCCCATGCCAGCAGTTTTTCCTGACCGGAGAAGCTGCATAAAAAATGGAGACAAGGTTCCGAATGTTGACCACCTTCCCCCGATTGCTGTTGAAACACGCTGCCGAGCGCCCCACGGCGCCCGCCATGCGCGAGAAGGAATACGGCATCTGGCAGGCGCACAGCTGGGCCGACATGGCCGCGCTGGTTGAACACATTGCTTGCGGCCTGCACCAGGCGGGCCTGCAGCGCGGCGAACACATGGTCGTCATCGGTGCGAACCGGCCCCGGCTGTATGCCACCATGCTGGCAGCGCAATCCCTGGGCGCGATTGCCGTGCCCCTGTACCAGGACGCCGTGGGTGCCGAGTGTGTGTTTCCCATCACCAATGCGGACGTGCGTTTTGCCATGGTCGAAGACCAGGAGCAGGTCGACAAACTCATGGAGATCCGCAGCCAGTGCCCCCAGCTGGCCAGCATCATTTATGACGACCCCAAGGGCCTGCGCAATTACGATGAGCCGGGCCTGGTCGCACTGGATGCGCTGATCGCTTCGGGCCAGGCCTTCGCTGGCCAGCAGCCGGGCTTTTTCCAGGCAGAAATTGAAAAAGCCCAGCCCGATGACGTGGCCGCGATGTTCTTCACTTCCGGCACCACAGGCAACCCCAAAGGCGTGGTTCACACCCACCTGACCTTGCTGGATCGTGCCCAGGCCGGCGCCGAGTTCGACAAGCTGACTCACGGAGAGGAAGTGCTGGCCTATCTTCCACCGGCCTGGATCGGCCAGAACATCTTCAGCTACGCCCAGTGGCTGTGCTGCGGTTATGTGGTGAACTGCCCCGAGAGCGCGGGCACGGTCACCATCGACCTCAAGGAAGTCGGCCCCAGCTACTATTTCGCGCCGCCGCGCGTGTTTGAAGGCCTGCTGACCAGTGTGATGATCCGCATGGAAGACGCGGGTTTTCTCAAGCGCAAGATGTTCCACTTCTTCATGGACGTGGCCAAACGCGTCGGCCCGGCCCTGATGGACAACAAGCCCGTAGGCGCCGGCGACCGGCTGCTTTACGCCCTGGGAACACTCATGGTGTATGGCCCGCTGCGCAACAACTTGGGTTTTTCGCGCGTGCGTGTGGCCTACACCGCTGGCGAAGCCATCGGCCCGGACCTGTTCACCTTTTACCGCTCGATTGGGGTCAACCTCAAACAGCTTTACGGTTCGACCGAAACCGCGGTGTTTGTCTGCCTGCAGCCGGACAACCAGGCACGCGCGGACACGGTGGGCGTACCCATCAAGGGCGTGCAGGTCAAGGTCGCCGACAACGGCGAAATCCTCGTCAAGTCCGCCGGCCTGCTCAAGGGCTATTACAAAAACCCGGCCGCCACTGCCGAAGTGCTGACAGCCGACGGCTGGTACCACACCAGTGATGCGGGCTTTCTCGACGCCAGCGGCCACCTCAAGATCATCGACCGCGTGAAAGATGTGGGTCGCATCAAGGGCGGTGCCAACGACGGCGCCATGTTCGCGCCCAAGTACGTGGAGAACAAGCTGAAATTTTTCCCGCACATCAAGGAAGTCGTGGCCTACGGCGACGGCCGCGAAAAGGTCTGCGTCATGATCAACATCGACTTCGATGCGGTCGGCAACTGGGCCGAGCGGCGCAACCTGCCCTATGCCGGCTACACCGACCTGGCGCAAAAACCCGAGGTCTACCAGCTGATCAAGGAATGTGTCGAGAAAGTCAACGCCGACCTGAGCGCCGACGTCCTGCTGGCAGGCTCGCAGATCAGCCGCTTCCTGGTGCTGCACAAGGAACTGGACGCCGACGACGGCGAACTGACCCGGACCAACAAGGTACGCCGAGGCTTTATCGCCGAAAAATACCAGCCCCTGGTTGACGCGCTGTACAGCGGCAAGACCGAACAATTCATTGAAACCGTGGTCAAGTTTGAAGACGGGCGCAGCGGCAGCGTGAGTGCCACGCTCAAGATCAGCGACACCCAGACCTTTGCACCGGTGAAGGCCGCAGCATGAAAAAGATCGGCGACGTCATCCTCGACGTCAGCAACATTTCCCTGAGTTTCGGCGGCGTGAAAGCGCTGGCGGACATCTCCTTCAATGTGAAAGAGCACGAGATCCGCGCCATCATCGGCCCCAACGGCGCCGGCAAAAGCTCCATGCTCAACTGCATCAATGGCGTGTACTCGCCGCAGCAGGGCTCCATCACCTTTCGCGGCCAGACCTTCAAGCACATGAACAGCCACCAGGTGGCAGTCATGGGTGTGGCGCGTACTTTCCAGAACCTGGCGCTGTTCAAGGGCATGAGCGTGCTCGACAACATCATGGCCGGACGCAACCTGAAGATCAAAAGCAACCTGCTGATGCAGGCCCTGCGTATCGGCCCGGCGGAACGGGAAGAGTTCAGGCACCGCGAAGCGGTTGAAAAAATCATCGACTTCCTGGAAATCCAGGCCTACCGCAAGACACCCGTTGGCCAGCTGCCCTACGGCCTGCAAAAACGCGTGGACCTGGGCCGAGCCCTCGCGATGGAGCCGCAGGTGCTGCTGCTCGACGAACCAATGGCCGGCATGAACGTCGAGGAAAAACAGGACATGTGCCGCTTTGTGCTAGACGTCAACGACGAGTTCGGCACCACCGTGGTCCTGATCGAACACGACATGGGCGTGGTGATGGACATCTCGGACCGCGTCGTGGTGCTCGACTACGGCAAGAAGATCGGCGACGGCACACCCGACGAAGTCCGCAACAACCCGGACGTGATCAAGGCTTACCTCGGAACAAGTCACTAGCTATGTACGACGAGCAACACACAGACACTTTCTTTTCCAGCGGCCGCGACGGAACCGGCTTTGCCGGGCCGTATGCGGCGTCCCCTGAAAGGGGAGAGGCGGCTACGCGAAGCGAGTCCGCAAAAGGGGTGAGGGGCATATTCTGATGGCTTTTTTCTTAGAGACACTTCTTGGTGGCCTGATGGCCGGCATGTTGTATTCGCTGGTCGCACTGGGATTTGTGCTGATCTTCAAGGCCTCGGGCGTGTTCAATTTCGCGCAAGGTGCGATGGTGCTGTTCGCCGCGCTGGCGATGGCCCGCTTCTCACAATGGATCCCCGAGTGGACCGGCATCGAAAGCCCCATCGTGGCCAACATCGCCGCCTTCGTGATTGCCGGCGTCATCATGTTCGTTGTGGCCTGGTTCATCGAGCGTCTGGTGCTGCGGCACCTGGTCAACCAGGAAGGCTCCACCTTGCTGATGGCCACCCTGGGCATCGCCTACTTCATGGAAGGCCTGGGCCAGACGATTTTCGGCGACAACATTTACAAGATCGACATCGGCATGCCGAAAGACCCGGTCTTCGTGCTGGACTCGCTGTTCCCCGGTGGCATCCTGATCAACAAGGAAGACCTGTACGCCGCGCTGATCGCCGCCGTGCTGGTTGCCGCGCTGAGCATCTTTTTCCAGAAAACCGCCACCGGCCGGGCACTGCGCGCCGTGGCCGACGATCACCAGGCAGCGCAGTCCATCGGCATCCCGCTCAACCGCATCTGGGTCATCGTCTGGTGTGTGGCCGGCGTGGTAGCGCTGGTGGCCGGCATGATCTGGGGCAGCAAACTCGGGGTGCAGTTTTCACTGGCCACCGTCGCCCTGCGCGCCCTGCCCGTGGTGATCCTGGGCGGCCTGACTTCCGTGCCCGGCGCCATCATTGGCGGCCTCATCATCGGCGTCGGCGAAAAACTCTCCGAGGTTTACCTTGGCCCGTTTGTGGGCGGCGGTATCGAGATCTGGTTTGCCTACGTGCTGGCCCTCTGCTTCCTGCTGTTCCGGCCGCAAGGCCTGTTCGGTGAAAAAATAATCGATCGTGTATGAAATACACGATCAACACGTTCGCGGGTTCTTCGCCGGATACGGCGAAGGATTATTTTTCAGCGAAGACTCACTTTGCGAAGCAAAGTTAAGCGCAGCGTGTCGTAGCTAAAAAGCACAGAAGAGAAATATGTTCTACAGAGAAAACGGCCAATTCAAAACCAGCTACCGGGCAGACCAGCAAATCTTCCCCATTCTGCAGGACCGTATTGCCATCGCCGTGCTTCTAGCGGTGGCCTTCGTGGCCGTTCCCATGCTGGCCAGCGACTACCTGTTTCGCGCCATCCTGATTCCGTTCGTGATCATGTCGCTGGCCGCGCTCGGAGTGAATATTCTGGTTGGCTACTGCGGCCAGATTTCATTGGGATCCGGCGCCTTCATGGCGGTTGGTGCCTACGGCGCCTACAACTTCTTTGTGCGCATCCCCGGCATGCCGCTGATTCCGGCACTGATCCTGGGCGGCCTGTGCGCGACCTTCTTCGGCATCCTGTTCGGCCTGCCCAGCCTGCGCGTCAAGGGCCTGTACCTGGCAGTGGCCACGCTGGCCGCGCAGTTCTTCGCCGACTGGATGTTTTTGCGCATCAAGTGGTTCACGCTGGACACGCCTTCGGGCTCGGTGTCGGTGTCCAACCTGCAGGTGTTCGGTTTTCCCATCGAGAGTTCGGTGAGCCGCTACCTGCTCTGCCTGGGTGTGCTGGCCATTGTGGCCCTGATGGCCAAGAACCTGGTGCGCAGCGCGATAGGCCGCGAATGGATGGCGATCCGCGACATGGATGTGGCGGCCGCCGTCATCGGCATCCGGCCCATGTACGCCAAGCTCAGTGCCTTCGCCGTCAGCTCCTTCATCATCGGCGTGGCCGGCGGGCTGTGGGCTTTTGTTTACCTCGGTGCCTGGGAACCGGCGGCCTTCTCCGTCGACCAGTCTTTCCGCCTGTTGTTCATGGTCATCATCGGTGGTCTGGGCTCCATCATGGGCAGCTTCTTTGGTGCGGCCTTCATCGTGGTGCTGCCGATCGCGCTGAACCAGTTTCTGCCAGTGTTTGCTGGCCTGTTCGGCATCGAGATTTCCACCGCCGGCGTGTCGCATGCGGAGCTGATGATTTTCGGCGGCCTGATCGTCTGGTTCCTGATCGTCGAGCCGCACGGCCTGGCCAAACTCTGGTCGGTCGGCAAGCAGAAGATGCGACTCTGGCCCTTCCCGCACTGAGCTTTCATCAGGGTTAAGGATTACTGGGAAGCACCGATGTATTTTGTGCCGTTTGAACGTTTACTGGAGTGCCAGTTTTTTCGGGTGTATTTTTAATTTCTAGGAGACAACAATGAAGGTTCGCAACTTGATATTGGCAGCGGCAGTCCTTGCCGCTGGCGCATCGTCCGTCGTGACGACCAGCGCATTCGCTCAGGCCAAGGAGCAGTTCATCCCGGTACTGTCCTACCGCACCGGCCCCTACGGCCCGAATGGCGCGCCCTGGGCCAACGGCTATGTGGACTACCTCAAGCTCACCAACGCGCGCGGTGGCATCAACGGCGTGAAGATTTCCTTCGAGGAGTGTGAGACCGGCTACGACACTGCGCGCAGTGTCGAGTGTTATGAACGGCTCAAGAGCAAAGGTCCCGCGTTGGTGCAGCCTCTCTCCACCGGTGCCACCTTTGCGCTGACCGAGAAAGCCCCGATCGACAAGATCCCTGTGGTCACCATCGGCTACGGCCGCAGCGAAAGCGCGGACGGCACGGTGTTCAAGTGGAACTTCCCCATCGCAGGCACCTATTGGGTGGCCGCCGACGCCATCCTGCAAGCCATCGCCAAGAAGGAAGGCGGCTTCGACAAGCTCAAGGGCAAGCGCATTGCGCTGGTCTACCACGACAGCCCTTATGGCAAGGAACCCATTCCCCTGATGCAGGAACGCGCAGCCATGCACGGCTTTACGTTGCAGCTGCTGCCGGTCACCGCACCGGGCGTGGAGCAAAAAGCCACATGGCTGCAGATCCGCCAGGCTCGCCCCGACTACGTGGCGCTGTGGGGCTGGGGTGTGATGAACTCCACCGCCATCAAGGAAGCCCAGGCCACCGGCTACCCGCGCGAGAAGATGTACGGCGTGTGGTGGGCAGGCGCGGAACCTGACGTGAAAGACGTGGCTGACGGCGCCAAGGGCTATAACGCGGTGACCATGCAGCACGGCGCCGAACCCAACTCCAAGGTCGTCAAGGACATCCTGTCCATGGTGCATGCCAAGGGCCAGGGCACGGGTCCCAAGGACGAAGTCGGCCAGGTGCTTTACATGCGCGGCGCCATGAGCGCCATGCTGGGCCTCGAAGGCATTCGCTCCGCCCAGGACCGTTTCGGCAAAGGCAAAGTCATGACCGGTGAGCAGGTCCGCTGGGGCCTGGAAAACCTGAACCTGACACAGGCCAAGCTCGACGGGCTGGGTTTCGCCGGCGTGATGCGTCCGATCAGCACCTCGTGCACCGACCACATGGGCGCTTCCTGGGCCCGTATTCACACCTGGGACGGCAAAGCCTGGAAGTTCACGTCCGACTGGTTGCAGGCTGATGAGCAGATCATCAAGCCGCTGGTCAAGAACACTGCGGCCAAGTACGCCGCCGAGAAGAAACTGACACCGCGCACCCCGGCGGACTGCCAGTCCTGACCTTCCGGTAAAACACCCCTCCCGGCAGACGGGAGGGGCGCGGCTCCAGCGAGCCGCCAAACGCCAGCGCTTCAAGCCCCTCTTGCAGCGCTGCCGTTTGGACAGCAACAGGCAGAAACAACTTATGGAACAACCTGACATCGCCAGCGATATCGTCCTGAACGTCAATGGCATCGAGGTTATTTATAACCACGTGATCCTTGTGCTCAAGGGCGTGTCCCTGCAAGTCCCGCAAGGCCGAATTGTGGCCATCCTGGGCGGCAACGGCGCCGGAAAAACCACCACCCTGCGGGCCGTGTCCAACCTGCTCCAGGGGGAACGCGGCGCAGTCACCAAAGGCTCGATCGAGCTGCGTGGCGAACGCATCGAAAACCTGTCTCCGGCCGACCTGGTGCAGCGCGGCGTGGTGCAGGTCATGGAAGGACGCCACTGCTTCGCCCATCTCACGATCGAGGAAAACCTGCTGACCGGCGCCTACACACGCAAGAGCAAGGCAGAAGTGGCGGCCAACCTGGAGAAGGTGTACGCCTATTTTCCGCGCCTGAAGACCCGGCGCACTTCGCAGGCAGCCTATACCTCCGGCGGCGAGCAGCAGATGTGCGCCATCGGGCGCGCGCTGATGGCCAGCCCCACCATGGTGCTGCTGGACGAACCCTCCATGGGCCTGGCACCGCAGATTGTCGAAGAGGTGTTTGAAATCGTCAAAGACCTCAACCAGAAGGAAAAAGTCACCTTTTTGCTGGCCGAGCAGAACACCAACATGGCCCTGAAATATGCTGACTACGGCTACATCATGGAAAGCGGCCGGGTGGTGATGGACGGCAAGGCCAATGATCTGGCAAGCAACGAGGACGTCAAGGAGTTCTACCTTGGCGTTGGCGGCGGAGAGCGCAAGAGCTTCAAGGACGTCAAGAGTTACAAGCGCCGCAAGCGCTGGCTTGCATGAAGCCCCCACGGTTGCTCACTGCGTGTAGCGCCCGAGGCCTTGCAGGCCGCGGCTTGCGAGACGCTTCGCCCCTGTCGCCTGTCCAAAGCTGCGCAAGCAGCTTTGGAGCCGCAGGCTCCAGCCCCTCGGGGGCGCTGCGCCTGCGGTCCGGCAAAGCCGGTCCCGCGGCCCCTGCTTGTAAAGAGGGGAGCCCAACGCTCCCTCGGAGATCTTATGACTGAGTATTACGACGCCCTGGAGACACGGGACCCGGCCGCTCGCGAGACCCAGCTGATGGCGGCGCTACCGGCGCAGGTGGCGCATGCGCAAAAGGCGGCGCCGGCATTCAGCGCCATTCTGGCGGGCCTGCAAGCCAGCGACGTCACGTCGCGCCAGGCACTGGCACGGCTGCCGGTCACACGCAAGCATGAGCTGCTGGCGCGGCAGCAGGCGACCCGCAGCACCGACGCGTTTGGCGGCTTTTCCACACTGCTGCGCGGCCCGCAGATGCCGCGTGTGTTTTCATCGCCCGGCCCGATCTATGAACCGGAAGGCACCGGGAAGGACTACTGGCGTGCCGCCCGGGCCTTGTTTGCCGCCGGTTTCCGCGCCGGTGATCTGGCCCACAACGCGTTCAGCTACCACATGACACCGGGGGCCTTCATCATGGAATCCGGCGCCCATGCGATCGGCTGCAGCGTGTTTCCAGCAGGTGTGGGGCAAACCGAGCAGCAGCTCCAGGCCATTGCCGAACTTCGGCCCGAGGCCTACATGGGAACACCCAGCTTCCTGCGCATTCTGGTCGAGAAAGCACTTGAAACCGGCAGCGACATCTCCAGCATCCGCAAGGGCCTGACCGGCGGCGAAGCACTTCCGCCCAGCCTGCGCGACTGGTTTGCCGGGCATGGCTTGGCGGTTTACCAGAGTTATGCCACCGCCGACCTCGGCCTGATCGCCTACGAAACAAGCGCCCGGGAGGGCCTGGTGCTGGACGAGGGGGTGATTGTGGAGATTGTCCGGCCCGGCACCGGCGACCCGGTGCCCGAGGGAGAAGTGGGTGAACTGGTCGTCACCAGCCTGAACCCCGCTTACCCGCTGATCCGCTTCGGCACCGGCGACCTGTCGGCAGTGCTGCCGGGTAGCTGCCCGACCGGTCGGACCAACACACGCATCAAGGGCTGGATGGGCCGGGCCGACCAGACCACCAAAATCCGGGGCATGTTTGTGCACCCCGGCCAGGTGGCCGACATCGCCCGGCGCTTCCCGGAGGTGCTCAAGGCCCGCCTGGTTGTCACGGGTGAAATGGCCAGTGACAGCATGACCCTGAAGGTGGAAGCCGCCTCGCTTCCCCGAGAACTGGAAAACCGGATCAGCGAGGCCATCCGGGACGTCACCAAACTGCGTGGCGATGTTGAACTGATGCCCCCGGGGAGCCTCCCCAACGACGGCAAGGTTATTGAAGACGCCCGCAGCTACAAGTAGAGCCCCCACGTTTGTCGCTGCGCCTGCGGCCCGGCGGAGCCGGTTCCGCGGCCCTGACTGGCCTGGAACTCTAGCGTCGCGCGTCGCGCTGTTCCAGGAGGCCTGAGGACTAGCCCTTACGTAGTTCCCGCGATGGACTGGGCCACTCCAGGCCATAAACTGGCGAAGTCCATTTCAAAGGAGCTCCCATGAAACGTCTGCTCGTCCTTGCCGCTGCTGCAACGGCCCTTTTCGCCAATGCACAAACTTACCCCGGCTCCAAGCCGATTTCGATCGTGGTTCCGTTTGCCGCGGGTGGTCCTACCGACCGCGTGGCACGCGACTTGGCCGAGGCCATGCGCAAGGCCCTTCCGGGCTCCAACTTCGTTGTGGAAAACGTCAACGGCGCGGGTGGCACGATTGGCGCGACCAAAGTCGCCAAAGCCAGCCCGGACGGCCATACCCTGCTCCTGTTTCATATCGGCATGGCAGCAACGCCAGCGTTGTATCGCAAGCTTCAGTACAAGCCCCTGGAAGATTTCGAATACCTCGGCCTGGTCAACGAAGTGCCCATGACCCTGATCGGCAAACCTCAGTTGCCAGCCAATACTTACCGCGACTTCGAAAATTACATCAAGGCCAACTCTGGCAAGCTCAACATTGCCCATGCCGGCCTTGGCTCCGCCTCCCACCTGTGCGGCCTGATGTGGCAATCGGCCATCAACGCCAAGGAAGCCATGACCACCATTCCTTTCGGCGGCACCGGTCCCGCGATGAATGCGCTGGTCGGCGGCCAGGTCGACCTGATGTGCGACCAAACCACCAACACCACCGGCCAGATCGAAGCCGGCCGCGTCAAGGCTTTTGCGGTGACCACCGCCAAGCCATTGAGCAAGCACAAACTGCTCAAGGACTACCCGTCTCTGCAGGAAATGGGCCTCAAGGGCTTTGACCTGACCATCTGGCACGGCCTGTACGCCCCCAAAGGTACACCACCCGCCATCCTGGTCCAGCTGAACACGGCACTCAAAGCCGCGTTGAAAGACGCCGACTTCGTGAAAAAGCAGGAAGGGTTGGGCGCGATTGTGGTGACCGACAAACGCATGGAGCCCGCCGCCCACAAGGCCTTTGTGGCTGGTGAAATCGCCAAGCTCAAGCCAGTGATTGAGGCTGCCAAACAGTTTGCCGACTGATCTGCGCCACTCCGCAAAAAGCCGCCGGCTGGCAAGCCCGGCGGTTTTTTTTCGCCTGCAGCCGGCGCCACCCATGCCGGGGCAGACTCCCTGACCGGGATTGCCCCGATTGAAAGCGCCGCCCCGTGGCTCTAAGGTGAGACACATTTCTGACACCCTCCAAACAGGACATCCTCATGCCTTCCATTTTCAAGACAAATCGACGCTTGGCCCTTTCCAGTATTGCGCTGGCAGCTATTGGTTTCATAGCAGAACCAGCCGCCATGGCGCAGACGGCCTGGCCCACCAAGCCGGTGCGTATCGTCGTGCCCTTTGCACCCGGCGGCACCACCGACATCCTTGCGCGCGCCGTTGCGCCCGAACTCACCCGGGTTTTTGGCCAGCCTTTCATCGTGGACAACCGGGCAGGGGCCGGCGGCAATGTAGGTGCCGATCTGGTGGCCAAGTCGCCCGGTGATGGCTACACCCTGCTGATGGGCACGGTGGGCACCCACGGCATCAACAAGTCGCTGTACAGCAAGATGCCTTTTGATCCGCAAAAGGACTTTGCCCCGATCACGCTGGTGGCCGGCGTTCCCAATGTGATGGTGATGAACGCCGAAAAAGCCACCAAGCTGGGTATCAACAGCGTGGCCGACTTCGTCAAATATGCCAGGGCGCATCCGGGTCAGCTCAGCATGGCCTCCAGCGGCAACGGCACCTCGATCCACCTGGCCGGCGAACTGTTCAAGTCGCAGACCGGGATTTTCATGACGCACATTCCCTACCGCGGCTCCGGTCCGGCCCTGCTCGACCTGGTGGGAGGCAATGTGGACGTCATGTTCGACAACCTGCCCTCGGCCATGCCGCAGATCAAGGGCGGCAAGCTCAAGGCCTTCGCCGTCACCAGCGCCCAGCGCTCGACCGCCATGCCCGAGTTGCCCACGATAGAGGAAGCCGGCAAGCTCAAGGGGTTTGAAGCCAGCAGCTGGTTTGGCTTGCTGGCGCCCGCCGGCACGCCGCCCGAGGTGGTCAGCCGCATCCAGCAGGAAGTGGCCAAGGCCCTGGCCACACCGGCCATCAAGGAAAAAATGCTGGCCCAGGGCGCCATTCCGAGCGGCAACACCCCGCAGGAATTCGCCAGGCTGATCGACGCCGAAATCGCCAAATGGGCCAAGGTGGTGAAAGCCTCCGGCGCGAAGGTCGATTAACGACTGCGGTGGCTCTTCAAGCAAGCAGGGGCGCGGGGTCCGGCTTTGCCGGCCCGCAGGCGCAGCGCCCCTCTTCTTCGTGCAAGGGGCAGCGCACCGCCGAAGGCTCGCGAAGCGACAAGCGTGGGGGCAGTATTTCTAGACGCCCCAGACCACCTCGTGCCCGGCCTTGTGGTTTCGCTCAAGCATCTCGATGAACGGCAGGGCACGCTGGCGCAAACCCAGGCCCTCGCGAGGCACCGTGTCGGGGGCCTCTTCATCGTGGGACTCTTCGAGTGCAATGGCCGCCTGCAGCGCAGCGATGGCCGCCGGCATCTGCTCGGGCAGGATGATGCCTTTAGGCCCGGCCTCCTTGCCTATGACTTCCAGTACCCGGCGGCCATTGGCCTCAAGCATGATGAGGTCGCCGGAAGCTTTGGACTTGAATTTGTAGAGCATGAACGACTCCTCTTGGTTGCGTGAATAAAACTGATTATGGTCGCGTCTGCGGCCTCGCCCTGTAGGCGGCTTTCCCGTGCGCGACAACCCGCGTGAAGCAAAATATGCGGCTATGTTCAATATTCCCAGCGTTCCCAAACCCGCCGTACAGGGACTGAGCCAGGACGGCCTTGCCCTGCTGTCGCCCGCCGACCTTGCCGCAATTCTGCCAACGGGCTGGGCGCGGGACTGGCCCGCGCTGGGCGCTTCCTGGGAGCAACTGCCGCCCGATACCCACCTCAGGGATGGCGGCCACTACCGCCGGCGCCGGCACAGCTGCTTCATCCAGGACTTGCCCGGCGGCCAGCTGGTGCAGACGCCGCACCGCGCGCACTGGCAACCCACCGACTACAACGCCTTGCATGGCGGCTTCGAGCGATGGTTTGAACCGGTCGACCCTGCGGTGGCCACAGCGCCCGCCTGGGGCAGCCTGCTGGCCGGGCTCGGGCAACTGTTCGGCCAGGTGCGGCCCGTCCCGCGCTGGTACATCGAGGCCCACCAGTTCCGCATCGATACCACGGGCGGTGTGGGCCGGCCGACCCCGGAAGGCGCACACCGGGACGGTGTGGACTTTGTGGTGGTGATGCTGGTGGCACGACGCGGCGTCAAGGGCGGCGAAACCCGCGTCTTCGACGCCAACGGCCCGCATGGCTTGCGCTTTGTGATGCAGGAGCCGCTGACCACGCTGCTGCTGGACGACGCCCGGGTGATTCATGAAACCACGCCCATCCTGCCGCTCGATGCTGCTGTCCGTGACGGCTACCGCGACACCCTGGTGCTGACTTACCGGGCGGACGGCTTCCAAGCACCTTGAGCCCCCACGGTCGCTCACTGCGTGAGCTCCCTGCCCCCCGAGGGGGCCGCTGCGCCTGAGGGCCGGCAAAGCCGGACCCGCGGCCCCGGCTGGTAAAGAGAAAGCCTCCTCGCTCGTCGCTGCCTCGGAGAGGGCGTTGCGCCTGAGGCTGTACGCGACCTCTCTGGGGCAGCGTTAACCATGACGTCACAATCCGCAAAACCGCTTGACGAAAATAGTTTAAACCTAAACAATTAAGACTCGATCAATCAATTTGAACGGTCCTGTCAATGCACATCCTTTGCCTGGGCGGCGGGCCCGCCGGTCTGTATTTCGCGCTGTTGATGAAGCTGCAGAATCCGGCCAGCCAGATCACCGTGGTGGAACGAAACCGCCCGTTTGACACCTTCGGCTGGGGCGTGGTGCTGTCCGACCAGACGCTGGACAACCTGCGGGCCGCCGACCCGGTGAGTGCGCAGCTGATCGGTGATGCCTTCAACCACTGGGATGACGTGGAGGTGTTTTTCAAGGGCCGCTCGGTGCGTTCGGGCGGCCACGGTTTTTGCGGCATCGGCCGCAAGCGCCTGCTGAACATTCTGCAGGACCGCTGCATCGCCCTTGGGGTGGACCTGGTGTTTGAAACCGACGTACAGGACGACCAGGCCATGGCGGCGAAGTACCAGGCTGACATCGTGATTGCCAGCGACGGCCTGAACAGCCGCATCCGCAACCGCTACGCAGACACCTTCAAGCCCGACATCGACTTGCGCGCCTGCCGCTTTGTCTGGCTGGGCACCCACAAGACCTTCGACGCCTTCACCTTTGCGTTCGAGCAGACCGAACATGGCTGGTTCGCCGCCCATGCCTACAAGTTCGACGACAACACCTCCACCTTCATTGTCGAGACCCCGGAAGCCGTCTGGAAAGCCCACGGCCTGGACCAGATGAGCCAGGAAGAAGGCATCGCCTTCTGCGAAAAGCTGTTCGCCAAATATCTGGACGGCAACACCCTGATGAACAACGCCACCCATGTGCGCGGCTCGGCGATCTGGATCCGTTTTCCGCGCGTGGTTTGTGAGCGCTGGGTCCACCACGAAAATATCGGCGGTAAAGATGTGCCCATCGTGCTGATGGGCGACGCGGCCCATACCGCGCATTTCTCCATCGGCAGCGGCACAAAACTGGCATTGGAAGACGCGATCGAGCTGACCCAGTGTTTTGCGCAGACGCCCGAGCCGGCAAAGGCGCTGGAAACCTACGAAGCGCTGCGTTCGGTGGAGGTGCTGAAAATCCAGAATGCCGCCCGCAACTCGACCGAGTGGTTCGAGAATGTGGACCGCTACAGCGGCCTCGATGCGGAGCAGTTTTTCTACTCGCTGCTGACCCGCTCGCAGCGCATCAGCCATGAAAACCTGCGCGTGCGCGATGCGTCCTGGCTGCGGGGCTACGAGCAGTGGCTGGCCAAAAGCGCCGATCACCCCGCGCCACCGCCGATGTTGCTGCCATTGAAGGTGCGTGAGCTGCAGCTGAAAAACCGCATTGTGGTCTCCCCCATGGCCACCTACAGCGCGGTGGACGGCATGCCCCAGGACTTCCACCTGGTGCACCTGGGCGCGCGCGCGCTGGGCGGCGCGGCCATGGTGTTTGCCGAGATGACCGCGCCCTGCCCTGAAGGCCGCATCACGCCAGGCTGCCCGGGCCTGTGGAACGAAGAACAGATGCGGGCCTGGAAGCGCATCGTCGATTTTGCGCATCGCTCGGGCGAAGGGGTGGCCATGGGCATGCAGCTGGGCCACAGCGGCCCGAAAGGCTCGACGCAGCTGGGCTGGGAAGCGCCCGACGAGCCGCTGCCCGCGGGCAACTGGCCGCTGCTGGCCGCCAGCGCCGTCTCGTATGGCCCGACCAACGCGGTGCCGGCCGCCATGACGCGGGACGACATGGACCGCCTCAAGGCGCAATTTGTGCAATCCACCCGTTATGCGGCCCAGGCCGGTTTCGACTGGCTGGAACTGCATTGCGCCCACGGCTACCTGTTGTCGAGCTTCATCACTCCGCTGACCAACCAGCGCACGGACGAGTACGGCGGTCCGCTGGAAAACCGCTGCCGCTACCCGCTGGAAGTCTTCGAGGCCATGCGCGCGGTCTGGCCCGCGCACCTGCCCATGAGCGTGCGCATCTCGGCCCACGACTGGGCACCGGGCGGCAACACCGCCGACGATGCGGTGGCCATCGCGCGCCTGTTCAAGGCCGCCGGCTGCGACTTCATCGACGTCTCCTCGGGCCAGACCACCCGTGCCGCCAAGCCGGTGTATGGCCGCATGTACCAGACGCCGTTTGCCGACCGCATCCGCAACGAAATCGGCATCCGGACGATTGCTGTCGGCGCGATCTCCGAGGTGGACCACGTGAACAGCATCATCGCCGCCGGCCGCGCTGACCTGTGCGCGATCGCGCGGCCGCACCTGGCCGACCCGGCCTGGACATTGCATGAAGCGGCCAAACTGCAAAGCCGGGCGGTGGACTGGCCCAAACCCTACCTCAGCGGCAGAGACCAGCTTTACCGCGAACTTTCAAAGCAAAAACAGGTCTGAGCCCTTATGGAACGGGCGCGAGCAGCTATCAAATAAGTAGTAAAACAGGAGAACAACATGGACATGGAAGCACGAGGCCACCGCGAGCACCCCGAAGCGCTGCGCCTGTGGCTGCGCCTGCTGACCTGCACACAACTGATTGAAAAGCAGGTGCGTGGGCAATTGCGCGAGCAGTTCGACACCACCCTGCCGCGCTTCGATCTGATGGCCCAGCTCGAGCGCAATCCCGACGGGCTGAAGATGAACGAGCTGTCGCGCCGCATGATGGTCACCGGCGGCAATGTCACCGGCATCACCGACCAGCTGGTGGCCGAAGGCCTGGTCGAACGCATGGACGTCGAAGGCGACCGCCGCGCCTACCGCGTGCGCCTGACGTCACGTGGCCGCAAGACCTTTGACGAAATGGCGCGCCAGCACGAGAGCTGGATTGTCCAGGCCTTCGGCGGCCTGTCACCGCGTGAGCTGGAGACCCTGCACAAGCTGCTGGGCAAGGTCAAGCAGCACCAGATTGACCTGAACGACCTGAACCAGGAAACGGAAAACGCATGAAACACTACATAGGCCCCAGCAACCCCATGCATGCGCAGTTCAATGCGTTTGCTGGCTACCAGGCACGCCACTTTGCCTACAGCTTTGACGCCGGTGTGGCCACCCTGAGCCTGAACCGGCCGAAGCGCAAGAACCCGCTGACCTTCGACTCTTACGCCGAGTTGCGCGACCTTTTTCGCGCGCTGAACGGCGCCACCGACGTCAAGGTGATTGTGCTGACCGGCGCTGGCGGCAACTTCTGCTCGGGCGGCGATGTGCATGAAATCATCGGCCCGCTGACCAAAATGGCCATGCCCGAGCTGCTGGAATTCACGCGCATGACCGGCGACCTGGTCAAGGCCATGCGCTTGTGCCCACAGCCCATCGTTGCGGCGATCGACGGCATCTGCGCCGGCGCCGGCGCCATGATGGCACTGGCCGCGGACATGCGGCTGGGCACGGCACTAGCCAAAACCGCTTTCCTGTTCACGCGTGTGGGCCTGGCCGGCGCCGACATGGGCGCGTGCGCCCTGCTGCCGCGCCTGATCGGCCAAGGCCGCGCCTCCGAGCTGCTCTTCACTGGCCGCGCCATGACGGCGCCCGAAGGCCTGCAGTGGGGCTTTTTTAACGCTCTGCACGAGCCGTCCGAGCTGCTGGCCAAGGCGCAGGCACTGGCCGCCGACCTGGCCGCCGGCCCGACCTTTGCGCACGGCATGACCAAAACCATGCTGCACCAGGAATGGGCCATGACGCTGGACCAGGCGATTGAAGCCGAAGCCCAGGCACAGGCGATCTGTATGCAGACAAAGGATTTCACGCGCGCCTACGAAGCCTTTGCCGGCAAACAGAAACCGGTGTTCCAGGGAGACTGACGTGAAGGCCTCCATTGCACACCTGGCCCTGCCTTTTTTTGACGATGCACATCGCGCACTCGGCGAGCAACTCGCAGCCTGGGCGCCCGCGCAGCAGGTTGACGAAAGCGATGATAGACGCGCTTGCAAGAAGTGGGTGCGCCTGCTCGGCGACGCTGGCTGGTTGCGCTACTGCGTGTCCGCCAGTGCCGGCGGGGCCATGGAAAAACTCGACTCGCGCGCGCTGGTGATCCTGCGCGAAACCCTGGCCTTTCATTCCCCGCTGGCCGACTTTGCGTTTGCGATGCAGGGCCTGGGCAGCGGCGCCATCACCCTGGCCGGCACGCCGGCACAGCAGGCGGCCTACCTGCCCGCGGTGGCGCGGGGCGACAAGATCGCAGCCTTCGCGCTGAGCGAGCCCGATGCCGGCTCCGACGCCGGCGCCATGACGACCAGCGCCGATGCTGTAGGCAGCGACTGGGCACTCAATGGCACCAAGACCTGGATCAGCAACGGCGGCATCGCCGACTTTTACGTGACCTTCGCCAAGACCGACATGGCGGCCGGCACACGCGGCATCACGGCCTTCATCGTCGACGCCGAAAACCCTGGCCTGGACAGCAGCGAACACATCGCGGTGATGGCACCGCATCCGCTGGCAACCCTGAAGTTTGCACACTGCGGCGTGCCCGGCACGGCACAACTGGGCGCACTCAATGGCGGCTTCAAGCTGGCGATGCAGACGCTGGACATCTTCCGCGCCTCGGTCGCCGCCGCGGCGCTGGGCATGGCGCGCCGCGCCTTGTTCGAGGCGGTCCGGTTCTCGCGCGAGCGCAAGATGTTCGGCCAGACCCTGGCCGATTTCCAGCTGACGCAGGCCAAAATCGGCGAGATGGCGGCGCTGATCGACGCTGCTGCCCTGCTGACCTACCGCGCGGCCTGGCTGCGTGATGACAGCGAAGCCAGCGGCGCCGGCAAGCGGGTTACGGCCGAGGCGGCCATGGCCAAGATGAGTGCCACCGAAAACGCCCAGCGCGTCATCGACATGGCGCTGCAGATGCACGGCGGCCTGGGCGTCAAGGTCGGCACCAAGGTGGAAAGCCTGTACCGCGATATCCGCTCCCTGCGCATCTACGAAGGTGCAACCGAAGTCCAGCAACTGATCATCGGCAAGGCCGTTTTGCAATCATGAACCCATCTGACAACCTTTCTGTGCAAGCCGACCGGTTTGTGCATGACCGCCTGCCGCCCCGGGAGCAGTGGCCGCACATGCGCTACGACCTGCCTGAACTGCAGATACCCGCGCAGGCCAACCTGGTTGACGTGCTGTTCCGGCGCATTGAAGAACGCGGCCTGTCGGACCGGCCCTTTTTACGCTCCGACAAGATCACGCTGAGTTATGCAGACGCCCTTGAGCGCGTCAGGCGCATCGCGCAGGTGCTCACGCAGGATCTGCAATTGGTCCCCGGCAACCGCGTGTTGCTGCGCGGTGGCAATACCATCGGCATGGCGTTGGCCTGGCTGGGTGTTGTCAAGGCCGGCCTGGTGGTGGTGGCCACCATGCCGCTGCTGCGTGCCAAGGAGCTCGGTGAAATCATCGCCAAATCGCAGGCAGCGCTTGCGCTGTGTGATGCCAGCCTGCTGGCAGAATTGCAGGCCGCCCAGCAGCTCAACCCGACGCTGAAAACAATCGTCCCCTTCAACCTGAACGAGGCGGGCGCCCTGGCCATTCTCGCGGCCGGCAAGGACGGCGAATTCGAACCCTGCCTCACCTCGGCTGATGACATTGCCATGATGGCCTTCACCTCGGGCACCACCGGCACCCCCAAGGCAGCCGTGCACACGCACCGCGACGTGCTGGCCGCCTGCGAGGCCTGGCCGCGCCATGTACTCAAGGCCACACCCGACGACATCGTGATGGGCTCGCCGCCGCTGGCCTTCACTTTCGGCCTGGGCGGCATGCTGATTTTCCCGATGTGGGCAGGTGCCTCGGTGTATTACCCGGGCATTCCCTACACACCCGAAGCCATGGTCAAGCTGATCAACGAGGTGGGCGCCACCATCTGCTACACCGCGCCCACGTTTTACCGCCAGATGGCCGCGTTTGCGAAGCAACACGGCCTACCGACCCTGCGCACCTGCGTCAGCGCCGGCGAAGGCCTGCCCGATGCGACGCGCCAGTTGTGGAAAGAAGCCACCGGTATCGAAATGACCGACGGCATTGGCGCGACGGAAATGTTCCATATCTTCATCTCGGCCGCGCCGGCCGATGTACGCCGCGGCGCCATAGGCAAGGTGGTGCCGGGTTACGCCGCCAGGGTGGTGGATGACAACGGTCAGGAAGTGCCGCGCGGCACCATCGGCAAGCTGGCGGTCATCGGGCCGACAGGCTGCCGTTACCTGGACGATGAGCGCCAGACCAAATACGTCCAGGGGGGCTGGAATTACCCGGGCGACGCCTTCCTGCAGGACGACGACGGCTACTTTTTCTATCAGGCCCGCGCCGACGACATGATCATCACCTCGGGCTACAACGTGGGCGGGCCTGAAGTGGAAGACGCCCTGCTCAAGCACCTCGCGGTGGCCGAATGCGGCGTGATCGGCGAGGCTGATGAGGAACGCGGCATGGTTGTCAAGGCCTTTGTGGTGCTCAAGCCCGGCCAGGAGCCTGGCGAAGCCATGACCCGGTTGCTGCAGGACCATGTGAAAACCATGCTGGCGCCGTTCAAGTATCCGCGCCGGATTGAGTTCGTGAGCAGCTTGCCGCGCACGGAAACCGGCAAACTGCAGCGCTTCAAGCTGCGCCAGCCATGAGGTTTGAAACAAGAAAACAGATCCGGTTTCACCACTGTGACCCGGCCGGCATTGTTTTCTATCCGCAATACTTCTACCTTCTGCATGAAGCCCAGGAAGATTTCCTGGCCCACATCGGCTACCCCGAACACGAGCTGATTGCCTCCGGGCTGGGTGTGCCTATCGTGGACCTGAAAACAGAATTTCTTGGCATGTGCCGTTACGGCGACGAGATCCGCATCAGCCTGGGCCTGACCCGTGTCGGCAACGCCAGCATCGGCATGCACTATGAAATTCATAGCTGCCCGCGCGCACCAGATGTGGGCACAAGCCTTAAATTGGTCGCAAGAACGGTGGTCGTCTGTTCTGAAGTGCCGCACGGAAAAGTGCGGAGCATTCCGGACGGATTGCGCGAGGCGCTGTTGCCCTACCTGCAAACAACAACGGAAAACAAACCATGATGAAACTATTGCAACCTGCAGAGTGGGCTGCGCCCAGAGGCTACGCCAACGGCGTGATGGCGCGCGGCACCATGATTTTTGTCGGCGGGCAGATCGGCTGGAATGCGCAGCAGCAGTTTGAAAGCGACGACTTCATCGCCCAGACCCGCCAGGCCCTGCAGAACATCCTGGCCGTGCTGCAGGCCGGCGGCGCGGGACCGCAGCACATGGCACGCATGACCTGGTATGTGGTGGACCGCGTGGAATACATCGCACGCCTGAAGGAACTGGGCGCAGTCTACCGTGAGGTCATGGGCAAGAACTTCCCGGCGATGACCTGCGTTGAAGTCGCCGCCCTGGTGGAGGAGCGTGCCCGCATCGAAATTGAAGTCACGGCGGTCTTGCCTGACTGAATGCCCGGTGGCATCTTGCAAGCACGGGTTACGGACGGGTTCAGGCACGCGCAATGGACTATTCGGGTCTTTTCTCGCTTAAGATGACTTTGAATTCCGGCGCGACGTATTTGGAGATTTCCATGCTCTTCACCCAACCCCTTCCCCTCAGGCTTGCATCTCATGGCTGATAACACGTCCGGTTTCAGGCAGGCCGCGCCGGATCCGGAATTCGGACTGGCGCAGGCCCAGCGAAGAATGCAGCAACAGCTGATGGAAACGACCGGAGTAGCCCAGTCGGTCTTCCACCTGGAAACGCAGCAGTTGAGCTGGAACACCCGCGCTTACCAGATGTTTGGTGTGAGCCCTGTCGGATCACCCATGACCCTGGAAACGGCAATGGGTCTGGTTTATCCGGACGACCTGGACCTGCTGGTCCGGGCCCGCGACCAGCTGCGCAAGGCGCCGGGCGCGATCGAGCTGGACTACCGCATCATCCGCCCCGATGGCGCTCTGGTGGATGTGCATGCGCTGCTGTATGCAGAAACCGATGCCCAGGGCCGTCCGCTCGCCTACGTCGAGATGTGCCTGGATGTCACCGAGCGCAAGCGCGTGGAGGACGCGCTGATCCAGTCCGCCCGCCTGTGCCGGGTGCTGGACCAGGTTTCCACGGACGGTTACTGGGAGCAGACGGCAGCAGCACAGAGCACCAGCCCGGCTGACAGCCAGTCGGCCCCGCTAGCAGCTCCCAGGGCCAATGGTCCACAGCGGAAAATGCGCGTGTTGTACGTGGAAGACAACATGTACAACCTCATGCTGTTCGACGACGTGATGCGGACACGTGACGATGTTGACGTGCGCATGGCCCAGAATGGCGCCCAGGGTTTCGAAGTGGCGGGCAGCTGGCTGCCCGACGTGCTGGTTCTGGACGGCCGGCTGCCGGACACCCATGGCATCGATCTTCTCAAGCGCATGCGCGACATACCGGGCCTGGAGACCACGCCGGCCTTCATGTGTTCGGCAGACACCCTGCCCGAACACAAGATACTTGCCGAACAGGCCGGGTTTTCCGGCTACTGGACCAAGCCGGTGGACTTTGACAAGGTGTTTGACGAACTTGACCGGGTGGCCGCCAGCGGCGACTTGCGCTGAACGAACGCCCGGCCTGACTGGCCAGCCAATGCGTCCGCATGTAAATCTGCGCCTCCGCCGCGCGCCAGTGGCAAACGATACCGAAGCTTACTGAATACCCGCTGCCGGGGTGACAGAGCTTTCGCGCAGGATCAGCCAGCGGTCGCCCACCCGCACCCACTGCAGTGTTTTGGTCACGACATCCCGGTAACTTGCCGAGCGGTAGGTCTGCTTGAAAGTAGTTGTTGCATGAGTGGCATCAGGCATCGCCACGGAGACATCGGCCACTTCCACCGCTATATCGACAGCGCGCCCCAGCACCGCCTTGCGTTTTTCCTTCCAGGCGTTCCGGTCACCGTCGGTGGAAGGCACGAAGCCGGGGGCATAAAACCCAAGATAGGCGTCCACATCCCGCCTGGACCACGCAGCACGCCAGCCCTCCAGAGCCCTGTTGATCTCATCGTTATTGGCCGACTCGGACGACGCACTTGGCGGCGGTGCGGGCATTGCGGATGCCGCGCGTGGTGCAGGTACCGCCTGGGCCGCAGGTGAAGCCGTTGCCTGCGCCTGCCGCGCCTCGCGTTCGCGGGCATTGGCCAGGGCTGTCTGCCTCTCAAGTGTCTGCTGGGACTGGCTGCTGCTCGAGCTTCCGGGCGGCGCAGCCGGCGCTGGCGTCGGCGTGGTGCTTCCTTCCGGCGGTACAGGCGTCGCTCCCGGCACCAGCACCTCCTGCACGGCACGTTCCCGCGCGTTGATCAAGGCATTCTGCTTCACCAATTCTTCCGCCCGCAGGATCAGCGCGTCCTTGTCCACGATGTATACCGCCACGGGCTCTGCCGGGCAGTGCTGCGACGCGTCTTCGCCTTCGTTCCACTGGTCCAGCCCGGATACCGCATCTGTCTCGATTTTGGACAGGTCCAGCGCGGCGAGCAAAGTGCCCAGGCCAGCGTGCGTCCTGGCGTAAGCGATGTTCAGATCCTGCTCGGCGTTTGCTACCGCTCGCCTGGCCTGGAACAGCTCGTTTTCCGTGTCCAGCAAATCCAGCAAGGTGCGCTGGCCGATGTCAAATTGCTGGCGATAGGCATTGCGGGCCTTTTCGACGGACACCTTGTTCTGGTCGAGGTAGCCCAGTTGCTCCTTGAGCTTGCGCGCGTCGTTGTAGGCAATCAGCAGCGTTTGCCGGATGTCGCGGCAGGTCTTGTCGCGCAGGTCCTTGGCCACATTGAGCTGTTCGGCAAACTGGCGCTCTCGCGCCCGGTCGCTGAAGCCATTGAACAGGTTCCAGCTCATGACCACCTCGGCTACGGTGGTGTCGGAATTGCCCGGAATACTGTTCAGGTTGTTACCCTGTTCGCGGCGCAGGCGCAAATCGAAACGCGGCTGGTAAGCACCACTGCGGGAAGCCAGCGCAGCGTTGGAAGAGCGTACGTTCTCAATCGCGGCGCGCAAGGCACCATTGCGCTGCTGTGCTTCCCGGATGGCACCGGTCGCGTCAGCCGGGATATCCTGGATCAGCGCCGCCGGCACCGGCATTTCCGCCGTGGGCATCAGGCCCACGATGCGCTGGAAACGCGCCGTCGTGTCATGCAGATTGGAGGTTTCTGTCAGCAGGTTGGCCTCGGCCAGTGCCAGACGCGCGGAAATCTGCTCCAGGTCCACCGCACGCGCCACCCTGGCCTTGACCCGGCGCTCCGTCTGGTTGAAAACCGAGCGATGCTGGACAAAGTTTTCTTCGGCCAGGCGCACCAGGTCCCGATAGCGCAAAACATCGTAATAGGCACGGACCGCTTCGAGTGCCACACTCTCCGAGGTGTCGAAAAATTCGAACAAACGCACAAGCCGTGCATGGTCAAGCCGCTTGATGTCGTTGCGCGTGGCAAACCCGTCATACAGAAGCTGCGTAATGGTCAGGGATGCGGAATTTCTGTCAAAGCGGGTGCCAATGGTAGCGGCGGTGTTTCGCCGCTCGGAACCGCTGCCGGCCGCCACGTCCACCTTGGGCAACATCCCGCCTGCGCTAACGCCGCGTTCGCCGTCCGCCGCCTTGAGGGTATGCCAGCGCGCGAGGACTTCAGGGTTGTTCAAAACAGCGTTCTGCGCTGCCTCCTTGAGCGTCAGCGGCTTGGGGGCCTGGGCGAAGGCAGGGGCCTGCAACCCCAACACCAGGGACCCAAGCACTGCGCCGGCACGAATCAGGAAGGAGATGGTCTTTTCCGGCCTGCCTGCCGCAGGCAAGCGTTCACCGACGCCCAAAACTGCAATCACGGACTCCCGCAAGCTCATGCCACCGACGGCTTCGCCGTTACACTGCAGGAACAACATGACCTCCCGACAACCACCACCGGCGTCAGCAGGAACAAGCTTTTCGGCGGCTTTTCTGGCATTTTTTTGACTCTTTGCTGGAGGTGACTCCCCCGCCCTTGGAAGGACGGGAACCTATGGTTTCCAACCACCTGCACGAACAAGATCTTCGAAACAAGGTTAAGAAATCACAGGTAGTTACTGTTTTATATAGATATTTTCATGTTAACGCAGGATTTTCGCTAGCGCAATAACATCCGGGGTCAATTTCGTCGATGCGGCGAAAACGAAACACTTGAAGCACCTTTCAAAAGCCGCCCTGATCGTCCTGCTGTTTCTTGTCGGGGCGTTGAAGGTCGCCGCAGTCGATTTTGACCGGATGCAAAACGTCCTGTCCCAGCGCTTTGGCCCGGTGGCCCAGGAATCTTTCCGCGACTGGCGAAAACTCCTGCAGGAAAACGCCGACCAAACCGCACCGGCCAAGCTCAAACAGGTCAATGACTTCTTCAACCGCCGCGTCAGGTTCCGGGACGACCCCTTGGTCTGGGGCCAAAGCGACTACTGGGCCACACCTATGGAAACCCTGGGCAAAGGCGCCGGTGACTGCGAGGACTTCGCCATTGCCAAATATTTCACGCTATTGCTCCTCAACGTTCCCGACGAAAAATTGCGCCTGATCTATGTGCAGGCGCGTCTGGGCGGGATCAATAGCAGCATCACGCAGGCGCACATGGTGCTGGCTTTTTACCCTTCTCCGGAAGCCGAGCCTTTGCTTCTGGACAACCTGATCAATGACTTGCAGCCCGCATCGCGCCGACCGGATCTGAACCCGGTGTTCAGCTTCAACAGCCAGGGACTCTGGCAAGGCGCCACCGGCGCCCAGGGTGCCGCTGGTCCCGCCAGCTTGTCACGCTGGCAGGAACTGCTCAGACGCGCGCGCGCCGAAGGTTTTGATTGAGTCCGTTTACAAACCGCTATAAAGAACCGTTCCGAGGGGAATCTTCCATGTCGATGTACCGCCAAATGTGGCTTGCAATCATTCTCAGCACCCTGTTGGCCTTGCTGGGAGGCTTGCTGGCGTCCACGTTGAATGCCCGGAGCTACCTGTCGGAACAACTCAGCTCAAAAAATACCGACAATGCAACGGCACTGGCCTTGGCACTGAGCCAGCAACAGGCAGATGCTGTGATGGTCGAGCTGACGGTATCTGCCCTGTTCGACAGCGGTCATTACGAGTCGATACGCGTCATCGATCCTCTCGGGAAAATCATTGTCGAACGTGCCGAGCCTGCCACAGCAGGCCCGGTTCCAGCGTGGTTTGTCAGGGCACTTCCCTTGAATGCAACACCAGGACAGGCGCAGATCAGCAGCGGCTGGACCCAGCTGGGCACCCTGACCCTGGTCAGCAACAGCCGCTTTGCCTATGAAGCGCTGTGGAAAAGTGTTGTACAGCTGGTACTCGCACTTGGCCTCTCCGGAGTGGTGGGAGGACTCCTCGGGGTCATGATCCTGCGGCGCCTGCATGAACCCCTGCAACGTGTCATCAGGCAGGCGAACGACATCAGCGAGCGGCGTTTTGCCCTGATCGACGTCCCCGCTGTTCCAGAACTCAGGCAGCTTGCAATTGCCATGAACAGCATGGTCACACGTCTCAAGGGAATGTTTGCCGAGGAAGCCCAACGCCTGGAAGTCCTGCGCATCACGGCCAACTATGACCCGGTGACCGGGCTGGCAAATCGCACTTTTTTCCTGGTCCAATTGCTGGACTCCCTTGACAGGGAAGAAGCCGCAGGCGACACCCTGCTTCTGCTTCGGGTTGCGGATTTTTCCAGGCTCAACCAGCGCCTGGGAACGCCCGCCGTCGATGAATTGCTGAAAACCTTCGCGGCAGTGCTCAACCAGCATGCCACACAGGTCACCGGCGTGGCAGCACGCATCGGCGACTCCGACTTTGCATTGCTGCTGCCGGGCCAGGCTCAGGCACGCGATGTAGCCAACAGGGTGCTGTCGTCACTGGTGGAGGCATGCGTCCCCTTGACCGGCAAGGGACCGACGGCCTATATCGGTATAAGCACATTGAAGCACGGGCAGGACATGGCCGGCCTGATGGCCGAAGCCTCGGGCGCCCTGATCGCGGCCGAGGCGACCGGCGCCAACACCATCCGGGAGGCCGGTAGCGAATTCACGGCCCTCGGCAACGAGAAAACCGCAGAACTGCTCAGGCTTGCACTGGAGCAGGGCCGGGTTCGCTTGCTTTCTCTTCCGGTTCTTGACATGAGGGGAGGCCTCATCCATCGCGAATGCTTCATGGAACTGCTGCTCGATGGCATGGATGCATGGCGCCCTGCCAGGCACTTTCAGCAAGTTGCTGAAAAATATCAGTTGATGTCGAAGATGGACCTGTCAGCCCTCGAATTGGCACTTGAAAAACTGCGTCACGACACCAGCCTCCCCGGCCTGGCCATCAGCCTGTCGGCACTTTCCATCGGTGAAAAAAGCTTTCGCGTCCGGTTGCTGGGCCTGCTCGGCGAAAACCGGAGCCTGGCCGGCCGCCTCTGGCTGGAAGTGCCCGAAGCCAGCGCCGCCAAACACATTGAAAGCCTTCGCGAATTTATTGCCGAAGTCAGGCAGGCTGGCGGCCGTGTCGGACTTGGCAATTTCGGCCGGCACTTCAATCAGGCAGATGTGCTGCACGACCTCGGGCTCGACTTCCTCAAGATCGACTCCAGTTTCATTCGGGGCCTGCAATACAGCACTGCCAACCAGATCTTCCTCAAAAGCTTGGCAGCCGTTGCCCACAAGATGGGCATGCAGGTGTATGGGGAAGGCGTCATTGACCGTGCCGAACTGGCAACCCTGGAACGTACAGGATTCGATGGAGCTTCAGGAACTGCCGTCAGGGAGCAGACCTGACGGTATTCTCAGAATGAGGCGGCCGTCCGGAAGAACGGGACGGTGCCTTCTCCGCGGTAGCGGCGTCAGTCTGTATTGAGTTTTCCCTTCGTGAGCAGGTCCTGAATGACCTGCTGGTCGGTCGTGTAGGCCCCGATCATGTCGATGCCGGACAGAACAATCCTCTGATCCTCGGCGCCTGTGACGATCCCCGAGGGGGCGCCCACCGTATGGGGGTCGGAAGCGAAACCACCCGTCGTGCTGATATGAACAATGGTGTCTGCGCCCGATTTCTCGAAATGCAGGTAGTTCGCCAGATTGTCCTGTCCCAACAGCGTACCTGCGGTCTCGCCAACCAGGAGGTCCCTGAGATCGAGAACATCCCCGCCGGCCGCGCGGGTACTGGTGTTGAAGTCTGTGATCGTGTCGGTAACCGGCACGCCCGCCGTTCCACCATCGTTCAGTTCCCAGCGGAAGATGTCGGCACCCAAACCGCCGGTCAGGGCGTCAGCGCCCTGACCACCGATGATCAGGTCGCGTCCGTCACCACCGTTGATGGTGTCGGTACCGGTACCTCCCACCAGGCGGTCGTCACCCGTGCCGCCATTGAGGGTGTCGATGCCATCACCTCCGTACACGAAGTCCGAAGACGTTGTCAGCGTCGGCGTATTGTTCGCGGCGGTCCCCTCATAGGCATTGGTGGCAGACACCAGGCTGATCATCTGATCTACCGAGTGCACGCCTTTCGTTGCGCTGATGTCGATCAGTGCAGATTGGGTTGTGCCCACTCCACTGACGGTCAGCGGGTTCGACAGATCCCAGGTGGAAATATCAATCGACTGTGTTGTACCCGTCGTCACCGTGGCGCTGTGCCCCCCCGCCCCGTCATTGATAGTCCAGCCGGTAAGCAAGCCATTGACGGCGAGCGTGTCAAACGCCCTGGCAGTCACGTCAAGTTTGAAAGTGCCACCGTCATTGGCAATCGCCACATCGTGGTGGTTCGTCTCAACCATCCAGACGGATCGGACCTGCTCGGTGGTCAGCACAGTGTCATAAATCCGCAGATCGTCAACTGTTGCATTGAGGTATTTGTCATTGTCGATGCGGCGCGAGAAATCGGCATTCACTCCATTGGTAAAGCCAATGCCGAACACATTGGTGATCGTGCCAGAGAGACCGCCGGCCGTCACGGTACCCTCCAGCACCCCATCGACCCATATCTGGGTCTGGCCGGTGACCGAATTCCGGGTCATCGCGACAAAATGCCAGGTGTCATCGGAAATCACGGTTGTGCTCTTGGCGCCCGTGGTATTGCCCACATTCAAGCCGATGCGCCCATTGTTGTCGATCCACCCCCACTGCGCATCATTGACGGCACCGTTTTGCTCGGAACCAATCACGCTGGGTCGGTTCCAGCCGATATCGGTTCCGCCAAATTGGGCAGCATCGGTTGTCGAATTTTGCGTGGTCTTGATCCAGAACGACACCGTGGCCGAATTCGTGATGGGCGTCAACTCCACAGGATCAACCGCCAGGGACGCGCCCTTGCCGTCGAACTGCAATGCGGTTCCCGCAGTTCCAGCATGGCCAGTGACCCAAGTGGGCAGAGCGTTGCCATTAGTGGTATTGGCGTCTGACAGGGTTCCCTTGATATCCCTGAGTTCGTTGACTGCCGGCACACCAAAACCTTCATCAAATGTCCACTGCCCAACGGGTCGGACAGTCAGTATGGGTGCGCTGTCCAGGTCAAGAATGGTCGCCGTTCCCACTGCAACGGAATTGGAAATCGGGCCAGTGGACAGATTCGCTGTCAGGGTGAAAGTTTCCGAACTCTCAATGCTTCCATCCACGGTAGTGGGCGTCCGCACCAGTACGCTGGTCTTGCCGGCAGAGATCACCAGGCTACCCGAATAGGCTGTCCAGGTGGCCCCGCCATTGACGGAATATTCCAGGCCCGGACCATAGTCTGCGGTGGTGGCAGTCCCATTTCCCGTGTTCAAAGTCACAGTGACGTCGTTGCCGGTTTGCGCGCCCAGCCGGATGTCGAACACCGCGTAGTCGCCTTCGACAATCGTCGTGTCGCTGACCACGGCAAGCGACGGCGGGGGGCTCGCCGAGAGGCCGCCGGTGAAAATATGGAAGGTCAGCGTTTGGGACGAGCTCGCAGTCGCACTGTTGGAGCCTTCTGTACCCGTCGCGGTCACGCCCAGATCAACCCGGCCGGAATAGTCTTCCGGGAACACCAGGTAAGCGGCGGCAAGTGCTGCCGTCGGAACGGTGACCGTACCATTGACAGGGTTGTAGGTAATACCACCCGAGACGATACGCGAGCCACCCGGCATGTTGGAAATGCGCAGGGAAAGGGTTTCCGAGCCATCCGCATCCACCAGGCTCGTCGTGATCTTTCCGGCCAGCGATATTTGCGTTGTTGTACCCGTCACCGAGTTGAGGTTGGTCGCATTGTCCTGCATCGCACCCTGGGCCTGCACCAGGCGGATGTCGTCAAAGTAGGCTCCCACGCCCTCCCCGCTCTCAGCCGAAGTCGTGCGAATGGTGATCGTGTGGTTGCCGGTAGTCGAGAAGTTGAATCCAGCGCGCACAGCTTCCCATACCAAAGCGGAGTTGACTGCGCCGGCTGCATAGGTGTAGACCACTTCGCCGGCGGTTCCGGCATCCAGCACCAACTGGAAACCGGTGCCAGCCACAGGCGCCGCATCCGGTGCATAGTTCATGCTCAGCTGGAAGACGTCGTTTGTGCTGGTGACATTGATGGTTCGCGTGATGCCCAGTGTCTGGTAGTTCGGGTTGAGGGCCGATACGCCATTCGCTGCGTTGTCCAGATGCAGGAACACCTTTTGCGAGTCGCCACCGGTAGCACTGCCCAGCATTCCACCTGCAATGTAGGGTGTTCCACCCGATGTCGTGATCGCATCGCCATCGGCATTGAAATAGAACTGGTTCACCTGAGTTCCGGCAGAAGCACCGGCTGTATCCCCGGTCAGTGTCGTGAGCAACGACCAGCCTTCGATGGGTGCTGTCCCCAGGGCATGCGTGGCATTGTTGGTATCGTTCGCAGAACCCACCAGCGGCCCGACGGACTCCCAGGTGGAGTTGAACACCTCCGTGAACGAGTTGACCACGCTGAGGTTGGGCGCATCGGCAACTGCCGTGACATTGATGGTGGCCACCGTGCTGGTGCTGTTGGCGCTCGAGTTATCAGTGGCAAAGAAATTGAAATTGGTACTACCGGACCAATTGGCCGTCGGCTTGAAGTAAAGCGTCAAGCCACCCGAGCTGGCAGCATAGGCTACGCCAGTCGATACCGCGATCGTCATCGCCGGATCGGTGTAAAGAACCCCGTTCGACGGCGCGCTGCTCAGCGTGAAGCTGGCAACGGTGCCATTGGGATCCACAGCGGTCAGTGCTACTGCGATTCCGCTGGCCGCATCCTCATCGCCTGTCACGCTCGCGGCGGCTGCGATCGGATTGCCCGAGGTCGCCATGTTGATGGTCGTGTTGGCAACATTGCTTGTCGACGTGCCATCCGTCACACTGACCGTGAAATTGCGCGCAGTCAGGTTGGCTGTCGTGCTGGCATTGGTAAAGGTGATGGCATTAAGTGCGGTCTGGTAGTTCGCCAGACTCGACGCCCCCGACAAGGTCACAATATTGTTGTTCGCGCCGCTGATTACGGCGGTGATTCC
Organism: Polaromonas sp.; assembly: GCF_049790275.1. Lineage (GTDB taxonomy): Bacteria > Pseudomonadota > Gammaproteobacteria > Burkholderiales > Burkholderiaceae_C > Polaromonas. The sequence goes on along the minus strand of NZ_JBAQYR010000092.1, from coordinate 5,250 downwards.
CAAGCCGCCTGGAATGCCGGCCGTTGACAGCACATCACCGGTGAACCAGTTGGTCAACGTGATGGTCGCGCCTGTCAGATTGGCGTTGTCCACATCGGTAATCAGGTCATCGGTATCGGTGATTTTGACCGGTGTAGGCGCAGGACCGGTGCTCCGGATGAAATAGGTTGAAAAGCCGGTGCCAGAGGCACTGGCGTCCAGGTCAAGGACCGGTGCATCATTGACGGACACCACATTCACCGTCGTGGTCGCCACAGCGCTGCTGAAAGTTCCGTCACTCACCGACACCGTGATGCTGCGAGGCGTGGTGTTCGGGCTCTCGGATGAATTGACGTAAGTGATTGCCCGCAAGGCCGCGGCATAACTGGCGACAGGCGCCGATCCGGACAAGGTCAGAATGTTGTTGTTGGGTCCGGAGAACGTGTAGGTGATTCCGGCCGCAATCGAACCGATCGAGAAGCTGTCACCGGCTTGCCAGTTGGTCAGCGTGATAACGGCACCCGAAAGACTGGTGTTGTCATCAGCAAGCACCTGGCTGGCCGCCGTGATCGGCACTCCCGCTCCATTTTCGGTGTAGGAAGTGACGTAACCGGTCCCGCCCGTGCCTCCATCAAGATCAAGCGTCGGTGCAACGTCGTTGACCGATACCACGGTGACCGTTGACGAAATCGAGAGTGTCGAGGTGTCCACGCCACCGCTGGCCGTCCCGCCGTTGTCCTTGATTTGGGTAAGCGTGAAAGTCCGGTCACCGGCACCAGGGTCATTGACATTGGTGTTCTGGTAAGTGATGCCATTGACCAGCGCCTGCGCAGCGGCGGTTGAAAGTGTGCCGCCGGTCAGCACCACCGTGGCAATGCCGCCTGTCACCGTTACCGTGTAACCCAGGCCATTGGTAACGGTTGTGCCGGAGCTGTCGGCACCCAGCGTGATGGTCCGGCCATCGACCACAATCGACTCGCTGGCGCCATCGACCAGGCCACTGACCGTGAACGTCATCCCGGTAATGCTCTGTCCCGCCTCAACGGTGCTCACGGCTGCACCACTGAAAACAGCAACCGCTGCTGACTGGACGGCCCCCGTCCCTTCGGTGAATGTCGGGCTGATCGCCGTCGCTGTCAGGGTCGGGGCGTCATTGATGTCAGTAAGCGTGACAGTTACCGTGTCGATTGCCGATGAGAAAGCTGTCGTTCCGCCATTGGTGCTCACATCCACCTTGGTCGCCGCCGTGCCGCTGGTGGTGTCCCACGCACGAACGGTCAAGCCATTCGTCACTGTACCCGTGTAGCCTGGATTTGGCTGGAAGTACACGTGTGTGTTGGCATTGGAATTGAGAAGCAGCGCACTGGTATTGCTCACCGCTCCGATTTCTCGCCATGTGGCGCCGTTGTCCGTGGTGAAGAACCAGGTGCCGTTGGTGGAATCCGTGCCTATGATCGCAATGCCCTCGACGGCACCGGCATCCACGTCCGTGATCGCTGCTCCACCGATCAGGGTTGAGATCTCGGTCCCGACGGCTCCCACCGGAACGCCAGCATTCTGAATGGCGTTCATCGTCAGCACGGTGTCGGTCAGCACTGGTGCGTCGTTAACAGGATTGACCGTGATGGTTGCCGTGGCAAGGTTGCTGCTCATGGTTCCCGTGGCAGCGTCATCGACTCTGAAGGTGAAACTAGCAGTGCCGTTGTAATTGGCATTCGGTACAAAGTACAAGGTCACACTATTGCCCGTGGCGGTGTAATTCGTAGTGATGGCAGCTTCGTTTGCGGGCGTGAATGTGGTGCTGGTATACAGCGTGCCATTTGCAGGCAGACTGGACAGCTGGAATCGAACCACGGTGTTGTCATCAACACCTGTAAGTACGATCGGAATATAAGCAGCATCCTCGTCGCCACTTGCGCCGGCCACCAAGGCAACCGGGACAGTACTATTGACGAAGGAAACCGTGGTGCGCGCGGAATTGCTGGTCAAAGCACCGTCGAATACCGTGATGTCCACATTGCGCGTTGTGGTTCCTCCGCTGCTTGACGTGAATGTAACGGCCCTCAGTGCTTCCTGGTACTCCGCCAGCGTGGTGGTTTGTCCAACGATAGTGTTGATGACAAGTGTTCCGGTAGACGCCGTCCAGGTGCTGGTGAATTTTGCAGGATTGATGTTGGCAAAGGCGAGCACATCACTCCCGTTCGCATAACCCGTTCCGATGTCGATCGTCGCCCTTGTTATGTTCACGTTATCTGCATCCGTTATCAGAACATCTGTATCAACCACTTTGATCGGCGCATCGCTGCCCGCCCTCAGAAAAGTGGTTGTATAGCCGGTCCCTGCGGAGCTGGCATCCAGATCCAGAGTCGGCGCATCGTTGTTGGCCGCAACCGTAACCGTTGATACAACTGACAATGAGGATGTATCCGCGCCGCCATTCAAGGTACCGCCACTGTCCTGAATCTGCGTCAGCGTAAACGTTCTCACGCCCGCTGTTGGGTTGTCCACCGTTGTGTTTGCGTAGGTGATGGCATTGACCAGCGTCTGCATTTGCGCTGTGCTCAAATTCCCGCCGCTCAAGGTCACGGTAGCCGTACCACCGCTCACTGTTGATGTATAAATCAGGCCGTTTGTCCCCGTCCAGCCTGCGACGTTAGCTCCTAAATTAATAGTAACGCCGTCAACGGAAATGGTTTCCTTGGCCCCGTCTTGCAGCCCGGAAACGGTAAACGTCAGGCTGGTGATGGTTTGTCCACTTTCGACAGTTCCTACTGTCGCACCCGTAAACACCGCAGTCGATGCCGGTGCCTGGTTACCGGCTGTACCTGTCTCGGTAACAGTCTGGGTCGTTGTTGTTGCCGTCAACGTGGGCGCATCGTTTCTCGGTACGACTGAAACGGTCGAGGCAATCGAAAGCGCTGTGGTATCCACACCTCCGCTGGTCGTGCCGCCACTGTCCTTGATTTGCGTCAATGTGAATGTTCTATCGCCCGCGGTCGGGTCATTCACGATGGTATTTTGATAGGTAATGCCGTTGACCAGGGCTTGCGCCGCCGCTGTTGACAACGTACCACCTAACAATTGCACCGTAGCATTGCCTCCGCTGACAGTCACGATATAACCCAGGCCGTTGGTCACGGTAGTTCCCGAACTGCTTGCGTCCAGAGTAATCGTCCTGCCGTCGACAACAATCGATTCATTGACACCGTTGAGCAAACCGCTCACCGTGAAGGTCAATCCGGTGATGGTTTGGCCAGCCTCTACGGCACTCACCGTCGCACCGCTGAACACTGAAACAGGCACAGCCTGAGCCAGACCGGCGCCTTCGGTGAAGGTCGGGTTGGCCGCCGAAGCGGTCAAGGTAGGTGCGTCATTGACTGGCGTGACCGTCACATTCACATTTGCAGTCTCGGTGGCTCCACCGGATGTCACGGTATATGTGAACGTCGGCACCGCTCCGTTGAAGTTGGCTGCCGGCGTGAACACCAGCTGGCCACCGACCAGGGCCACGCTGCCATTGGTCACCGCAACGGAAGGACCGCCGTCCGTGATCGCACTTCCATTAATGGCCGTGATGGCCTTTCCTGCATTCTCGAACGTATCGTTGCCCAGTACGTTGATCGTCACCGCGGTGTCTTCGAGCGTTGTCACCGCATCCGCGGTGATATCAACCACAGGTGTCACCGTGAGAGTGATGGTGTCGGTATCAGTCGTGACTCCATCACTGGTCAGCACGGTAAGGGTGGCGCTCCCGTGGTAGTCGGCAGTACTCGTGTAAGTGAGTCCGTTAAGGGCGCCGTTGATGGCCGCGGCGGTGCCGGTGATCGTCACGCTCCCTGTACCGTTGTTGCTGATGGTGGCGCCCGCGAAAGCCAGTGCCGTCAAGGATCCGTTCGTCACGCTTACTGTCGTGGTAAAGGTGGTGCTGTCTACGTCCGATATGGTGATGGCATTACTGTTGGCTGAGCTGAAAACCTTGGTCGAATCTTCAACCATTGTCTGTGCACTTGGCACACTGTTTACCGGGGTATCGTTGACAGCGACAACATTGATCGTCTTGCTGGATACCGTGCTCAGGTTATTCAGCGCCTGTCCGTCGTTGACTACATAGTTGATGGTACGCGTAGCCGTCGAAGGCGTTTCACTGGTATTGGTGTAAGTGACACTGCGCAGCGCGGCCTGATACTGCGCCACGGTTGCTGTTCCACTCAGGGTCATGACGCCCGTGGTTGCGTTATAGCTGCCTGTGATCCCGCCCATGGTCGTAAAGCCCAGCACATCCTGGCCAGATACAAATCCGCTCCCGATAGCAACAGTTGCACCCGTCAGGTTGACGTTGTCCACATCACTGACCGTGATGCCGCTATCGATCACGACAGGCGTGGAAACAACATTGTTGCCTTCGGTAAAGGTCGTCGTACCGCCACTCACCGTACCAATGGGTCGGTCGTTGACACCTGTAACCGTGACAGTCAGGGTTTGCGTCGCTGTCGCTCCGGCCGTATCCATCACCGTCGCCGTGAAAACATCCGTCGGCGTACTGCCCGCGGGCAGGGCATTGACCGCCGCCGCATTCACCACGTAGGTGTAGCCACCTGTTGACGCGTTGAGCGTCAGGGTTCCATAGGTGCCAACCTGCACGGTTCCGCCTCCGACGCTCCATGTCTTGCTGTCGCCGGTGTCCACATCCGTGGCGCTGAAGCTGCCCGTCAGGTTGCTGAAGGTGTCGCTCGCCGCCGTGTCCGTCACCGTGCCGGCTATTGCGCTCGAGGCCACCGGCGCGTCATTGGCGCCCTGGATGGTGATCACCAGGTTGGCTGTGCTGGTCGCTCCAGTCGCGTCCACCATCGTGTAGGTGAAGGTGTCGGTCAGGGTATTGCCGCTGGTGCGCAATGCATTGACCGCGGCGTTGGCGTTGTTCACCACGTAGGTGTAGGTGCCGTCAGCGTTCAAAGTCACGCTGCCGTAGGTTCCCGCCCGCGCAACACCTAGCGTTCCGCCCGTGATTGCCGAGACAGCCTTGGTATCACCTGCGTCCACATCGGTGTCGTTGGTCAGGACGTTGCCCGTGGCGTTGCTGCCTGCAGCCGTCCCGGCTTCCACTGCCGTGCCTGTATCCGCAACAGCCACCGGACCGTCGTTACTGCCGTTGACCGTCACCGTGATGGTCTGCGTGCTGCCGTTGCTGGCGGTGTAGGTGATGGAGTCCGTCACGCTCTGGCCGGCGTCGAGCGCCTGCACTGCCGGCGACGCGTTGTTCAGGGTGTAGGT
>NZ_JBAQYR010000091.1:0-12537 GCF_049790275.1 Polaromonas sp. | reverse complement strand
ATGGCGGCACAGGGCGGCTATAGCAACGAGGCCGCGGGTGGCGCGCTGATCGGCGGGCTGGTGGGTTCGCGATTCGGGCAGGGCAATGGGCGAACAGCTGCAGCGGCCCTGGGTGCCGGGCTGGGCGCCTGGCTCGCGGTGCCGCGGGAGTAAATCCCCGGCTCCCGGTGTTCGCTTGAACCGCCCGCCTTGAATCTGGCGGCCTTCGTCGAGCTCCGTCAACAAAAAGGCCAGCATTGCTGGCCTTTTTTGTGGGTGTCTTTCAGCGACTCAGCCAGCGAAGGCCGCTTCGACCTCCTTGCGAAACACCGGATCGCGCGGGTGCGCTCCGGGCTCCAGCGGACCGGCCTCGCCAAGCAGCGACAGCGGTGCCAGCGAGCGGCCCCAGTAGAGCTGGCAGGAAGGAGTGTTGACCAGCCGCGTGGCCGCGCCGTGGGACACGCCGCCCTCGCTGTCCAGTGCCACGTTCAGGGTGCTGGCGCTGGTTTTCTGCGCGCCGGTGCCGAGCCAGACTGTCGCCGGCAATTGCTCCCATTCGCGGACGTCGGCCTGCGCCTGGGTGGCGTTGGCCACGCCCTGCGCGATCAGGCCGGCAAACATGCCGAGCATGCCCAGGCCCGCAGCGTCGCGGTTGCCGGTCGAAGCCGCCGCCAGCATGCCGATGTCACCCACGGCGCTGGCGACCGTTGCGACGCCCTGCGCGCCCTCCTTGAACGAGGCCTTGCCATTGAGCACGCCGTCGATGGGGCGACCCCCGCGGGTGGTGGCCTGGAAACCGAGGTCGGCGCCCATCACAAAGCTGCCGACGGCGCAGTCCGTGCCGCTGGTGGAGGTGCAGGCTGTTTTTGCGGTCTGCACCGGCATCTCGTGGGGCTGCCACTTGAGGACTTCGCCCGACTTGCCGCTGCCGTATTTAAAAGGTGAGCGACCGCTTTCAAACAGCACCAGCACCGGCTGGTCCACCTGGACCGTGCTGTAGTTGCTGTCGCCCTTGATGGCTTGCTGCAGGAAATCCCTGGCCATGCCGCTATTGCCATCGCAGTAGCTGGCCCAGCCCGCCATGTAAGGCATCAGCCCGAAGTCGCCGGCATATTGCTCGGCCTCGGCCACCGTGTCCTGGTAGTCCGCCTGCTTGAACAGCGCGCGCGCGTTCTGGAAGTCACCCTTGGCCGCGTACACCAAGCCGCGGTAAAAATGCGCCATGGCGCGCTCGTAAGGCTCGCCCTTGTAGTCCTTGATTTTTTCGGCCGTCCAGAGCGACTTGGCTTTTTGCGCCTCGGGGTTGTCTGCATAGATCAGGTCGATGCGGGTCACCGCCGCATCAAACGCCTTCTCGGCCAGCTCGATATCACCGGCTGCCAGCGCGGCCATGCCGATGCGCTGGAAGTTCAGCGTGGCATTGCGCTCCCCTTCGATGTACAGGCGCTGGAACAGCGGGCGCAACTCGGCGCTGGGCATTTTTTCGGCGAACCCGGCCGCAGCGGCCAGCACGTCGGGCGGCACCGGTGCGGTGGGCGCCCAGCGCTTGGCGGGCTTCTGGCTGGCCTGCGCTGCGGCCTGGGCCGTGGCCTGCTGCTGCGCCTGCTGCATGGGCGCCTGCATCAGGCTCTGGAACATGCCGCCAAACTGGGCATGGGCCGAGCCGGCCAGCAACAGGGCAGTGGCTGCCGCAACGGAGACTGAGACAGGACGGGTCCTGAAGAACGAGCGCTTCATCATGAAAACTCCAGTGCGGGTTGATTGGCTAGCGGTTCAATGCTTCGCCAAGCCTGGCGAGGGTCTGCTCGGCGACCAGCTTGCCGGTGTCGCCAACGGTGACGGGCTTGACGATTTCACGGAAGCCGCCGCGCGGGTCGGCTTCGAATCGGGGAGCAGGCTTGGGCGCATCTTCGGGCAGCCGGCCGTCCATGTAACCTTCGGCCAGTACCACGCCGTCCGCCAGCCGCTTGATGGACACATAGGTGGCCCAACCGGTCGGCGATGCGGCGTCGCGCGTGTTGAGCACTTCCATCAGGAGCTTGGCATGTTTGGTCAGCGCGTCGGTCTCGACTTGTTGCGAATCGAGGCCGCCGCCCTTTTGCTTCGCCGCCGTGGTGCGCATGACCACGTTGCGGTCTACGAGTTTGACGCCCGAAGACGTGATGGTCTGCATGAAAGCGCTGCGCATCTGCAGGTCCACCCGTTCCACGGGGCCGTTGCGTTGCGCCTGCTGCGTCTTGACTTCCTGGCTGGTGATGGTGGTGTTGCCGATCGTGGCGCCGCTGACCTGCGCTGCCGAATAACCGGGCACACGCACCGCCTCGCCGCTGGCAGCGCCGGCACGCAAGGTATCGATGCTCACCTGCGATGCGCTTTGCTGCTGCAGCATGTCTGTGAATTCGCGGTTCCAGAGCACAGCGATGGTCGGACGGCCCGCGCGCGCATAGGCGCTGCTGAAGCCGGACCGGTTGAATTGCGGCCCGGTGCTGACGGCCACCGGCGGCGGCGTGATCGTGTCCGGCATGCCCTGGCGGTAAGCGCTTTCGGGAATGACCGGCGCCGGGGTTTGCGCCAGTGCACTGGCCGCCAGCATGGCCAGGCCAAGGGACAGGGTGGAATGCCTCATGGGGGTGCCTCTTCTTGTTATCGGCGCTTGCGCCAATGTTTATCTGGCGGGTATCACGTAGCTCTGGCCCGGTGCAAACTGCGACTGGCCGCGGTTGCCGTCGTTGATGTCCACCGCCACTTTGTCGGTAGCTTGGGAGATGGCCGACTCGCCGTAAGTCGCCTGGCCGCGCGGCGTCAGGAACACGGTTTTCCAGGCGCTCGGTGGCTCGCTCTGGCCGCGGCTGCCGGTAAAACGCGTGCGCATGGTCAGCACCACATCGACGTCGGAGCAGTTGTAGACCGTGGTTTGCACGGCGGCCATGCCGGTGCCCGTCCGTGCGGTGGAAATCTCCTGCACGCCAATGACCTTGGCCAGCTCGGGCGAAAGCACAGCCACCGACACCAGATGGGGCGAGCCGGCCTGCTGCTCCCAGGTTTTGCAGCCGGAAAACGTGGGCGGTGTGGATTGTGTGGCGGCACAGCCGGCCAGAATGGCAACAGCTGCAGCGGTGGCAAGAATTCGGATCATGGGCGGCGTCCTCCTGTTTTTTCTGGTCAGCGGTAAATCACGTCGTCGGCTGCGGCGCGGGCAAATTCGTAAATCCCGCTCCAGACGATCTCACCGGACTCCAGGTCCGTCATTTCGAAGGCGATCTGCGTGTAGCGCTGGATCATTCCGGTCTTGGTGTTGCGGCTGTCGAGCGAGCCGATTTTTCCGGAGAGCCGGTAGTCGGCGCCGAGCTGCGCCTTGGTCAGGCCGGTGGTGCCGACATCGGTGGTGCCGCTGCGCTTGAGCGCACGCTCCTGCTCGATCATGGCCGTGTTCTGGCGGTTGATGAACTGCATGCGCGAACGCGCGGCGCGGTTCAGATTGACCATCAGGCGCTGCGTGATCAGGTTCTTATTGATCGCCTGCGAGCTCTCGTTGACGAAGTACTGGCTGTCGATGATGACGCGCGGGCGTTTGCCGGTTTCGGCAAAAATCTGCTCGGCCAGCATGTCACGCATCATCTGGTCCGTCATGGCCAGGATGTCCTGGCTTTCGACACCGACGCCGGACACCGGCCCCTTGCGGCCCGGGTCCACGTCCATCGACGACACGCCGGTGGCGTTTTGCAGTGGCGGATTGGTCTGGCAGGCGGCCAGGCTGCAGACGAGCAGCAGCAGCGAAGCGGTTTTGGGAAGGGTGCGGTTCATTGGCGGGCTTCTTTCATCGGGGGCGTCGGGGATGCCGGCAGGCAAGCTCGACGTAGAACAATTTCGTACAAACCGTGACGGTTGTTTACAAAATCAGTATCCCGAATGCCTAAACAGCGCACCATCCCATAAACGTGGGATTCGGCTCCTGCAAATAGGGGAGAAGGAAAGAAGCCGCGACAGGCGGCACCCGGGATGGAGGCCTGGCCGCCTTCATCCCGATAACTGCACTTGCCCGGTTATTTGGTGCCGCGCAGGCGCTCGATCAGCCCGTTGAGTTCGTCCATGGAGGCGAACTGGATCGCCACTTCACCGGTGTCTTCGCGCCGGCCGTTGCGTTTGACCTGCTTTTTGACGCGCACTTCCACGTCGGCCATCAGCAGGTCGGCCAGCTCTTCTTCCACGCGTCGGGTATCGCGTGACTTTTCCTTGGTGTTTTTCTGCGGCTTGAGCGAGAACTCGGCGCTGAGTTTTTTGACCAGGCTTTCAGCCTCGCGCACCGACATTTTTTTAGCCGCAATCTGGTTGCCAGCCGTGATCTGGGTAGCCCGGTCCAGGCCGAGCAGCGCGCGTGCATGGCCCATGTCGATGTCGCCAGCCATCAGCATGGTCTGCACCGGCTCGGCCAGGTTCAGCAGGCGCAGCAGGTTGGAGGCGGCGCTGCGCGAGCGGCCCACGGCCTGCGCGGCGAGCTCGTGGGTGAGCCCGAACTCCTTGACCAGGCGCTGCAGGCCCTGGGCTTCCTCGAGCGGGTTCAGGTCTTCACGCTGGATGTTTTCAATCAGCGCCATGGCCGCGGCCGACTCGTCGGGCACGTCCCGCACCAGCACCGGCACGCTGTCCAGGCCCGCGAGCTTGGCGGCACGGAAGCGCCGCTCGCCGGCAATGATTTCATATTTGCCGTCGTTGGCGCCGGAGGTCAGGCGGCGCACAAGAATCGGCTGCATGATGCCCTGCACCTTGATGGACTCGGCCAGCTCGTAGAGCGCACCTTCGTCCATGCGTGTGCGCGGCTGGTACTGGCCGGCCACCAGGTCGGCCAGCCGCAGCGAGGCCGGCTGGCCCGGGCTGGTGGCGCTGCTGTTCGCGTTGTCTTCAGTCGCGGATTCACTCACTTTGGGACCCAGCAGGGCTTCAAGTCCGCGGCCCAGGCCTTTGGGTTTTTTGGTAACCATGGTTTTATGTTCTCTCCATCTTCAAGGTAAATCATTCAACTGTGCTGCCGCCCAGCGACTGCAGCACGCCGCGCCAGAGCGCATCGCGTTCTTCATAAGGCTGTGCGTCCTGCCGGCCGCTGGCGCTTTCCCACACCGAGGTCAGCACCAGTACCAGGCCGGTGGAAGGCTGCACATAAACGGTCTGGCCATGGATGCCCTGCATGGCAAAGGTGCGCTGCTTCAGCGGCATCAGCCAGAACTGGTAACCGTAGCCAAAATAAGGCGTGGCTTTGCGTGGCTTGAAAGCCGGCGGCTGGCGTGTGGCATCGGTGGCGTCCAGCAGGTAGTCAAGCGACAACACCTGTTGACTGCCAACCTTGCCATCGTTGGCAAGCAGCAAACCCAGGCGTGCCCAGTCCCGCAAGCTGGCGTTAAAAGCGCCATAGGACTGCTCCTGTCCGTCAACACCAATGCGCCAGAAAGCGTCGTGCTCCGCGCCCATGGGTTTCCAGAGCCATTCGCTGGTGAGTTCGGCCACGTTTTTTCCGGTGGCCGAACTCAGCACGCGGCCCAGAATATCGGTCTCGGCACCGGCGTAGACGAATTTTTCTCCGGCAGGCGAGTGGCGATCGGTGATGGAACGCAACACATCCGCGGGTGTGCCCGCTCCCGGCGCCCCGATGGTGGCGCGCGAAAGCCGGGCGATGTCGTCTTTGCCGTCGTAGCGCTCGGTAAACGTCAGGCCCGAGCTCATGCGCAGCAGTTGGCGAATCGTGGTGGCGCCGTAGGGGCTGCCAGCCAGCGCCTGAACATATTTTTCGGCGACGTCGTCCAGCGAAGCGATCAAGCCGCGTGCATGGGCCTGGCCAATGAGCAGGGAGGTGACGCTCTTGGCCATCGAAAACGAAATAAAGCGTGCATCGTCCTTACGCCCGTAGCGGTAGTGTTCGGCAACAATCTCGCCGTTTTTGAGCACCAGCAGCCCCGTTGCGCGTTGGCGTTCCAGGTACTCAACCAGCGTGTAACCGATGTTGCGATAGCGGTAGCTGATGGCCGGCGGCTGCGCGGCGCGAGGCAAGGGGCTGGCTTGCAGCGCACGTGCTACCTGCCGGGTCTGGATACCCGGCACCTTGTCCAGCGCTGACCAGGAGCCAACGCGGTAAGGGTTGCGTTGCCAGTTGCTCACGGTGCCCAAGGGATAGTTTTGCGGCTTACCGAGCAGGTCTTCGTCAGGTTCGGCCCAAACCGGCGCAGCCAATGCGGCGCATGTGGCCAGCACCAGCGCAAAGCGGCCAGGAAAGCGGTGTTGCGGAAATGTGTTCATGGCTTGGCCTGCATGGCGTCAGGCAAACCTTGCAGGCGCAGCAGATGAAGATGCGCCTCGGGCCAGTCGCCCAGGCCGCTGTCGGCATTGAGGTGCCCGCGTGCACCCGCATCGATACGTTCGACACCCCAGGCTGAGGCAAACTGCCCCGCCCGCGCCGGCGCGCAAAACGGGTCGTTGCTGCTGGCAAACACCAGCGTCGGAAAAGGCAGCGGCTGTAGGGGCACCGGCGCCCAGCTGCTGAGCATGGGGCGGATGTCCTCGCGCTCCACATCGGGCGGTGCCACCAGCAGCGCACCTCTGACGCGCTGCGTGTTTTTCGAGTGGGCAGCCCAGGCCGCGGTGAGTATGCAGCCCAGGCTGTGCGCCACCAGCACAGCGGGCTCATCGCAGGCCAGCAGCACTTCTTCGAGCCGTGCAATCCAGTCGCCGCGCAAAGGGTGCATCCAGTCGTGCTGCTCCACGCGCTGGTAGCCGTGGGCCCGCTCCCAGCGGCTTTGCCAGTGGTCGGGGCCGCTGTTCTGCCAGCCGGGAAGGATCAGGACATTCGAAGGTTTCATGCGGAAAAGGGTTTTGCTATTATTTCAATAGCTGTCAGCGCCTACCACACAGGGGCTGGAAGCCTGTTTGACTATGCACCCCGCCATCACATGGTCTTGATGCGCTGGACCATCTCCTCGGCAAAGGTCACAAAGGCCTGCGCGCCCCGAGACGAAGGGTCGAACACCACGCCGGGCAGGCCGTAGCTGGGCGCCTCGGCCAGGCGCACGTTGCGCGGAATCACGGTGTTGAACACCTTGTCGCCGAAATGCTCCTTGAGCTGGTCGCTCACCTGCTGCTGCAGGGTGATGCGCGGATCAAACATGACGCGCAACAAGCCGATGATGGCCAGGTCCTTGTTGAGGTTGGCATGCACCTGCTTGATGGTGTTGACCAGGTCGGTCAGGCCTTCGAGCGCAAAGTACTCGCACTGCATGGGCACGATCACGCCATGCGCGCAGCACAGGCCGTTGAGTGTCAGCATGCTCAGCGATGGCGGGCAATCGATCAGCACAAAATCGTATTCGCTGCCCACATCGGCCAGCGCCAGCTTCAGGCGTTTCTCCCGGCGCTCGACCTCGACCAGCTCGACCTCGGCGCCGGCCAGTTCGCGGTTGGCCCCCAACACGTCGTAGCCGCACTTTTCGCTGTGCACGCGCGCCTCCAGCACCGAGGCGGATTCGAGCAGCACGTCGTACACCGTGAGTTCGAGCTTGCGCTTGTCCACGCCCGAGCCCATGGTGGCATTGCCCTGCGGGTCGAGGTCGATCATCAGCACGCGCTGGCCCACCTTGGCCAGCCCCGCGGCCAGATTGACCGTGGTGGTGGTTTTGCCCACCCCGCCCTTTTGGTTGGCAATGCAGAATATCTTGGCCATGTTGTTCTTCTTTTTGGTTGTCGGAAACGGGTTACTTGGAAACCGCGAGCTTGATGCCGAAGCCGATCAGAAATACGCCGGCGGCCTTGTTCAGCACGGCCGAGATTTTTGGATTGGCGCGGATGCGTTCAGCCAGGAAATAGGTGATCAGCACCGACGTCAGGCCATAAAGAAAGGTCAGCCCGGCAATGGTGGTGGCCATGACGGCAAAGGTTTTCAGACCCTGGTGCTGGGCCGGGTCCACAAACAGGGGGAAGAAGGCCATGTAAAAAACAATCGCCTTGGGGTTAAGCAAGGTGATCAGCAGCGCCTGGCGGAAGTAGTGCCGGGGCTTGATCTGCAGGATGGGCGCATCTCCCGCTTTGGCCCTGAGCATCTTGATGCCAAGCCAGGCCAGGTACACCGCGCCGGCCCACTGGACCAGATGGAAGGCCGTTGGGTAAGCCGCCATCACCGCCGACACGCCGGCCACGGCCGCCCAGAGCAACACCTGGTCACCGGCGATCACGCCCAAGGTCGCACCCAGTCCGCCGGGGATGCCACCCTTGCTGGTCGAGGTGATCAGCGCCAGGTTGCCAGGACCGGGAATCAGCAGAAACACGATGATGGCGGCAACAAAAGCACCGTAGTCGGCAACGCCGACAAATGAACCCAGCATAGGAAAATCTCCAGAAACAGAGGTTTTGAGTTTACGTCAGCACACCGGCTGAAAATCCGGCACAGCCCGACATCAGCGACTGATCCGCCGTTTTTTCGCTGGGTGCGTGGTTAAACCGCTTCTTTCGGGCGCATCCAGACCATGCAGCGCTCGGCAGCCAGCCCGGGCACCACCAGTTGTTCCACGTGAAACACCCCGACGGCGGGCGGCAGTGCGGCGATTTCATCTTCCGGGTGCTTGCCTTTCATGGCCATCCAGACGCCATGCGGCGCCAGCGCCCCCACCGACCATTGCGTGAAGTCCGGCAGGGATGCGAAGGCTCGCGAGCAGATGACGTCGAACGGCTGCTTGATGGTTTCAACCCGCGCATGCAGGCCGGTCAGGTTGGGCAACTTCAGCGCCAGCGCTGCCTGTTTGATGAAAGCTGCTTTCTTGGCCACCGTATCCACGCAGCTCACTGCCACCGTGGGGCAACAAACTGCAATCACCACGCCCGGCAGCCCCGCACCTGCACCCACGTCCAGCAGACTGGCGCCCTGCTCCAGGCCGGCCTGCTGCAAATGCCGGCGCAGCGGTGGAACAGCCGCGAGGCTGTCCAGCAGATGGTGCGTCAGCATTTCCGCCGGGTCGCGTACCGCGGTCAGGTTATAGACCTTGGTCCACTTGGCAATCAGGTCCAGGTAATCCAGCAACTGGCCCACCTGGTGATCACTCAGCGCCAAATGCAGCGCCTTCAATCCAGCGCGCAAATCCTGTTCGCCGCTGCGCATCAGGCTTCGGCCTGCTCGGCAGAGGATGGCAGCGGGGTGGTGTTTTTCCAGAGGTTCTTCTTCAGGTGCACCAAAAGCAGCGACACGGTCACCGGAGTGATGCCGGAGATGCGCGAGGCCATTCCCAGGGTTTCGGGCCGATGTTTGGCCAGGGTTTGCCGCGCCTCGAAGCTCAAGGCTGTGACCTGCAGGTAGTCCAGGTCCGCCGGCAGTTTGAGGTTTTCGTAATGGGAAGCCCGCTCGACTTCGGTTTTCTGCAGGTCGATGTACCCGGCGTATTTGACCGCAATCTCAATCTGCTCAACCACGTCCCGGGCCATGTCGGCGACCGCCGATGTTTCACGTGAAACCTCGGGGCCCAGTTCGGGGTTGGCATACTTGCCGCCATCCAGAGACATCAGCGAGGCGTAGTCCACATCGGGCCGGCGCAGCAGATCAAGCAGGTTGTACTCATGATCAATCGCCTTGCCCAGAACACGTTCAGCCTCCGCCGGTGGCAGGTTGCGCGGGTTCACCCAGATCGAACGCAGCCGCTCTGTTTCACGTGAAACAGCGTCGCGCTTGCGGTTGAAGGCGTCCCAGCGGGCGTCGTCCACCAGCCCCAGCTCTCTGCCCTTTTCGGTCAGGCGCATGTCGGCGTTGTCTTCCCGCAGCATCAGGCGAAACTCAGCCCGGCTGGTGAACATGCGGTAAGGCTCGGTCACACCCTTGGTGATCAGGTCGTCCACCAACACGCCGAGGTAGGCCTCGTCGCGCCTCGGCAACCAGGCCTCTTTCCCCTGGCATTGCAGTGCGGCGTTGATGCCGGCGAACATGCCCTGGGCTGCCGCCTCTTCATAACCGGTGGTGCCGTTGATCTGCCCAGCGAAGAACAGGCCGCCCACGGCCCGGGTTTCAAAGCTGGTTTTCAGCGCCCGCGGGTCGAAGTAGTCGTACTCAATCGCATAGCCGGGCCGCAGGATGTGGGCGTTTTCCATGCCGGCCATGGAGCGCACCAGGTCGTACTGAATGTCAAACGGCAGGCTGGTCGAAATGCCGTTCGGGTAGATCTCGTGCGTGGTCAGGCCTTCCGGCTCCAGGAAAATCTGGTGGCTTTCCTTGCCGGCAAAGCGGTTGATCTTGTCTTCCACGCTCGGGCAATACCGCGGGCCGACCCCGTCAATCTTGCCGGTGAACATCGGGCTGCGATCAAAACCGGAACGGATGATGTCGTGTGTACGTTCATTGGTATGGGTGATCCAGCACGACATCTGCTTCGGATGTTCGATCTGCCCGCCCATGAAGCTGAACACCGGCACCGGCCCGGGTGTGCCGCCCGGCATGCCGTCGCCCGGCTGTTCGGTGCACTTACTGAAATCAATGGTGCGGCCGTCAATGCGTGGCGGTGTACCGGTTTTCAGCCGGCCCTGCGGCAGCTTGAGTTCCTTGAGCCGTGCCGAGAGCGAGACCGCCGGCGGGTCACCCGCCCTGCCCGCCGCGTAGTTGTTCAGGCCGACATGGATCTTGCCGTCCAGGAAAGTCCCGGCCGTCAGCACCACGGTGCGCGAGCGGAACTTGATCCCGACCTGCGTGACGGCGCCAACCACCCGGTCGCCCTCAACCATCAGGTCATCGACCGCCTGCTGAAACAGCCACAGATTGGGCTGGTTCTCCAGCCGCCGGCGAATCGCCGCCTTGTACAGAACGCGATCGGCCTGCGCCCGGGTGGCGCGCACGGCCGGCCCCTTGGAGCTGTTGAGGATGCGGAACTGGATGCCACCTTCGTCAGTCGCTAGCGCCATGGCGCCGCCCATGGCGTCCACTTCCTTGACCAGGTGGCCCTTGCCGATGCCGCCGATCGAGGGGTTGCAGCTCATCTGCCCCAGCGTCTCGATATTGTGGGAAAGCAGCAGCGTCTTGCAACCCATGCGTGCCGAGG
This sequence comes from Polaromonas sp., assembly GCF_049790275.1. GTDB lineage: Bacteria > Pseudomonadota > Gammaproteobacteria > Burkholderiales > Burkholderiaceae_C > Polaromonas. The sequence continues at coordinate 1,510 of NZ_JBAQYR010000091.1, read as the reverse complement.
CCAGCGCAGCCTCGGTGCCGGCATGGCCGCCACCGACCACGATCACATCAAATTCTTGCGGATATACATAAGGCGAGTGCATCACGCCTCCTTCAATAAAGCAGTCGTCAGGCGAGGTGCCTGCAGCCCTGGGAAAACCCAGTCGAGCCCGGAATCATCCGCCACGAACCCGCATAAGAGCTTGTGGCTTTCACAGGGCGAAACGCATGATTTTATCAGGGAGCCTCTTTTTTGTGCAGCGCGCCCCTCAAAGCGTCCATGCCACGCCGCGGTTGTTACGGCAGCGCATTTTGCTATTATTTTAATAGCTTACATCGCCCGTCCTGTAAGGGCCAGGGTCCAATAGCGCTGCATAAAATGCCGCTCTGCCCTTGCCGGACACACCAAACGCCGCGCTGGCCCGGCTCGCAAGCACAATAGAGGCATGAAACTTCTTGTCTTCGCCGGCACCACCCGGCTCGCATCCTTCAACCGTAAACTGGCCCGTGCAGCCGCCGATCTCGCGCGGGCCAGCGGCGCCGAGGTCACCCACATCGAACTGGCCGATTTCGACATCCCGATGTACAACGCCGACCTCGAAGCCAAAGGCACGCCGGCCGATGTCATGAAGCTCAAGCAGATCATGTTCGAGCACCCGGCCTGGATCATCTGTTCGCCCGAATACAACGGCAGCTACACCGCCCTGCTCAAAAATACTGTTGACTGGGTCTCCAGCCCGGTCAAGGGTGACCCGGCCTGGCAGGAGGGTTTCAAGTCCTTCAGCGGCAAGGTTGTCGGCATGCTGAGCGCGTCGCCCGGCGGCCTGGGCGGCCTGCGCTCGCAAAGCCACCTGGTGCCGCTGCTGCTCAACGCGCAATGCTGGGTCGCGCCCAAGGCTTTTGCGCTGGGCCATGCGGGTGATGCGTTTGACGCGCAAGGCCAGCTGGTGAATGAAGCGCATCGCAAGAACGTGCAGGCGGTGATCGATCAGGTGCTCTGGGCCAGCCGGCGCCTCAATGCCTGAATGGGCGGTTGGCCCATGCTGCACGGGCGCCATCAGCTTTTTTTAATAGCAAAAGAGACTCATGAATTGCCGCCCCGGCTGCGGTGCCTGCTGCATCGCCCCTTCCATCAGCTCGCCCATCCCCGGCATGTCGCAGGGCAAGCCGGCGGGGGTGCGGTGTGTGCAGCTGGATGAGGCCAACGCCTGCCGCATCTTTGGCCGGCCGGAACGGCCGGCGGTGTGTGGGCAGTTGATGCCTTCGGTGGAGATGTGTGGTACGAGTGCGCCGGCTGCGTTAGCCTGGTTGACGCGGTTGGAGTTGGCTACTGCGCCTATCCCAGCGCCTGCTGCTGGAACCATTGCGAGCTTGATCTCTGGGTGAGTCTTCGAGCAAGCCGGGTCTCGCCCCGGCGGGCGACTCACTTTCTCTTGCGTCGCTGTACGGACAGGAGACATACGAAACAGGTGTTCGGAGACATAGGAAACACTTCTTCAGCGCTATTGGCGCAAGGAGAAGTGCATGCCTTG
>NZ_JBAQYR010000090.1:0-11629 GCF_049790275.1 Polaromonas sp. | reverse complement strand
GGGCGCTGGTGCTGGGCGGGGTCACGCTGGTCCAGCGCCTGCGGGGCCGGTCCGCGGCCTGAGCGGGAGCGGGCGGCCGGAATGGCCATAATGCAGGCGGGCAGGCGGGGCCGCGCAACGAGGGCTTCCTCCGATAAAAAAACACCAGCTCGCGGGGCGAGGAGGACGTCACATCATGGCTTATCCCGGAAAATTTGCGCTGCGCCTGCGGCCCAGCATCGTGGTGCTGTTCCTGTTGCTGTCGCTGCCGCTGTTCATCGCCACGGTCTGGATCAACTACGCCACCAATGACAGCATTGCGCGCGACACCGCCCATCAGCTGATAGAAAAAGCACGTTTCGAGACCATCACCAGTTCGACCGAACTGGTGGACCCGATCAAGTCGCTGGTCAAGGTGGCGGCCAGCCTGGGGGAAGCCGAGCCTGAATTTTTCCGCCAGGAGCGGGCTGCTTCCTACATGACCGAAATGCTGGCACACAGCAGCAACATCAGCAGCGTGTATGCCGCATTTGACGACGGCTCCTTCCGCATGAGCCTGGTGTTGCCGCCTGGCGGCCGCATCCAGGACAAGGCGCTGCCCGCGGGGGCACGGCTGGCGACGCGCTGGCTGGACCGCAAGGGCGGCGGCCCGGCGCAGGACCGTTATGTGTTTTTCGATGCACAGGGCCAGCCGGTGGGCCGTTCCGAGGCGGCGGCCGTCTACGACCCGCGCGTGCGCCCCTGGTTCAAGGACTCGGTGGCGGCGGGGCGCAGGCTCTCCGTGTCCGACCCCTATATCTTTGCGACCACCGGCCTGCCCGGCATCACCATTGCCATGCCGTTTTTTGCCGGCGGCAAGGTGGCCGGTGTGGTGGCGGCGGACATCACGCTGGACAGCCTGTCGAAGTTTCTCGCGTCGCGCCCGGTCAGCCCGAATTCGCTGAGCCTGATCGTGGATGACGATGACCGCATCATTGCCCATCCGGACGCGAGCCAGGCGATCCGGCGCGAGGACGGCAAGCTGCTGCAGAACAGCCTGTCGCGCCTGTCGAGCAAACTGCCGGCGCTGGCCATGGCGTCGCGGCCCGACAAGGACAGCGAGCGCTTCACCTTTGTCGACGCGCACAGCGGCAGGGAGTACGTGGCGATGTTTGCGAAATTCCCGCCCACCGTGGGCAAGGCGTGGCGCGTCATGATCATCGCGCCGCTGGCCGATTTTTCGCGCAAGTGGACGGAGAACAACCGCAAGGTGCTGATTTTCGGTGCGATTGCGGTGGCCTTGCAGGTGGTGCTGATCTACTTTCTGTCCATGCTGATTGCCAGGCCCATCGAGCAGCTGGAAAAGAAGGTGATCGATGTGCAGAATTTCGTCTCCAGCCCTTCCCGGCGGATTCATTCCCGCATACCGGAAATCAGCTCGCTGATCCGCGCGGTGAACACGCTGGATTCGACCATCCACGCCTTCTCGGCCTTTGTGCCCAAAGGCCTGGTGCAACAGCTGCTGAGCTCGAACCAGCGGCTCGAACTGGGCGGCAGCAGCCGCTTCCTGACAATTTTCTTTTCCGACATCGAATCCTTTTCCGCCCTGGCCGAGACCAGCCCGGCGCAGGAGCTGCTGCTGCGGGTGTCGGCCTACCTGGAAGCGGTGACCCGCGCGGTCAACCACGAGCAGGGCACCATCGACAAGTTCATCGGCGACGGCGTGATGGCGTTCTGGGGCGCGCCCGCCATTCTCAAAAACCATGCCTACCACGCGTGTGTGGCCGCCCTGCGCGTGCAGGCCAGCATGCGCAAGCTCAACCAGCAGTGGCTGCTTGAAGGCCTGCGGCCGCTCAACGTGCGCATCGGCATCCACAGCGATTCAGTGTTGGTCGGCAACATCGGCTCGGCCGAGCGCATGAGCTACACGGTGATGGGTGACGGCGTGAACCTCGCCTCGCGGCTGGAAGGCGCGAACAAGGAGTTCGGCACGCAGGTCTGCATCAGCCAGACGGTGTTCAAGGAAGCGGGTGAGCAGCTGTGGCTGCGCCCCATCAACGTGGTGACCGTCAAGGGCCGGCGCTCCGACATGGAAATCTACGAGCTGGTGGGCATACGCGGGGGCGATCCCGAACTCGAGGCTACGCCCGAGCAGATCCGCCTGTGCGTGCTGACGCAGCACGCCTATCAGGCCTTCAGCCAGGGCGACCTGGCCACAGCCCTGCACCGCTATACTGAAATTCAGCGCGAGTACCCCGCCGATCCGCTGACCCATGCCATGGTGGCGCTGTGCCGCCAGCCGCAGGAGGCAAGCCGGTCCCTGGGTCTGCAGGACCCGGCTGTTTGACCGGCCCGGCGCTTAGTTTTTCCATTTTCTTTTCAGGATTGATCCATGACGCTTTCGATGTACCAGGCTTCCGTTCCCGTTTTCAAGCAGATGCTGGGGGGCCTGAGCGGCGTTCTGGCCAAGGCCGAGGCGCATGCCACTGCGCGCAAGATCGAGCCCACAGTCCTGTTGCAGGCACGCCTGTACCCCGACATGTTTGCCCTGCTGCGCCAGGTGCAGGTGGCATGCGATTTTGCAAAAAGCGTGTCGGCCCGTATCGCCGGTGTGGAAGTGCCCAGCTTTGAAGACAAGGAAGCAAGTTTTGCGGATCTGCAGGCGCGCATTGCCAAAACCCTGGCGTTCATCGACAGTCTGGCCGCAGCGCAGATCGACGGCAGCGAAGAGCGCCGTATCGTGACGCAGGCCGGCACGCCCAAGGAAAAGGTCTTCACCGGCCAAGCCTACCTGCTGAACTACGGCTTGCCCCATTTCTTTTTTCACACCACCGCGGCCTATGCCATCGTGCGCCACAGCGGCGTGGAAATCGGCAAGAAGGACTACCTCGGCAGCTATTGAGGAGGTGGCGCCGGGTGCCCGCTGTTCACGCGGGCTTACTTGTTGCGCTCAGGCCAGCCGGAACCCGGCCTGGCTGAGGGTCTCGGCCAGGGGGCGGCCGTTTCATCCAGGTGATTTTGCGAGCCTTCGGCAAAAGGCCAGCCCTTGCTCGGGGTTCCGGACGGCTTTTCTTTTTCTGCCTGTCCGGACCGAGGCCGTGTGTCGCGCTCATTGCGGGCGTTGCGGGGGGCATCAGGCCGGGCCATGGAGTCTCCTTCAATGAAGGAACGAATTTAGTCCTCTTGTGCAGTGCGGCATGTAAGACGTGCCCGCGTCTGCTGTAGGACCAGCCTGCAGCAGCTCATGCCGCCAGTGCGACGGGTGCCGCCGGGGCTGCCAGTGCGTGTTGCGCCGGGAGCGTCAGGGTGCTCTTGCGCTGGATCAGGTCGTGTTTGGCAAACAGGTCGGCAATCCAGTCCACAAAGACCCGCACCTTGTTGCTGAGGTGGCGGTTGGGCGGGTACACCACATGGATGGGTTTGGCCTCCGAGCACCAGCCGCCGAACACCGGCACCAGGGCCCCGCTGCTGATGTGGTGCTGCACCAGGAAAGTGAGCGTCTGCAAGACACCCAGGCCTGCCAGCGCGGCGGCCACGCCGGCATTGGAGTCGTTGACGGCCAGCATGTGGCGTCCGCTCACCTGCACTTCTTCGCCGTCCCTGCGCAGCTCCATCGGGTACAGGCGGCCCGTGCGCGGTGAGATATAACGCACCAGGGTGTGGCCGTTGGCCAGCTCGTCGGGGTGTTGCGGTGTGCCGTGGCGCTTGAGGTAGGCCGGTGTGGCGCAGGTGATGAGGTTGAACTCACCAATGCGCCGCGCCACCAGCGACTGGTCCTGCAGCTCGCCGCCGCGCACCACGCAGTCCACGTTTTCGCCAATGATGTCGACGGGCCGGTCGCTCACCCCCAGCTCGATCTGGATGTCGGGATAACGGGCGTAAAAATCGGGCAGGGCCGGAATGATGACCGCCAGGCCGAGCGAGGAGGGTATGTCGATCTTGAGCCGGCCGCGCGGACTGGCTTTCGCGCGCGACATGCTCGACTCCAGTTCTTCCATGTCGCCGAGCAGGCGGCCGGCGCGCTCGTAATAGGCCGCGCCATCGGCCGTTACCGTGACCTTGCGGGTGGTGCGGTTCAGCAGCTTGGTGTCCAGCTCTTTTTCCAGGGTCTGGATCAGCCGCGTCACGGTGGCCTTGGGCATGCCGATGGAGTCGGCGGCCTTGGTGAAGTTGCCCGCTTCCACAACCCGCACAAACGCCTGCATGGCAGAAAACTTGTCCATTCAAAAAATCCTGTTCAGTAGGGCCAGGCCCTAGGGATGCGAAGAATAGTCGGAAACGCAGGCGATTTCGGCGTTGATTGTTCCATTTATGAAACAAAGTATATGCAGAATGCCTCTTTATTGAGGGGTTGATCGAGCTTATCTTCTGCTGCATTGCAACAACAAAACCGCTTGCGGTCCCAGATGATGACAAGCCAGCACCTCGCCAGCCACGGCACGCGGAAAGCCCCGCTCTTCAGCGTGGACAAGCAGATCCCGCTTGCGCAGGGACCCCTGGCAGCGCGCTTTTATGGCCGCCGGCAGGGTGACCAGGTGTCTCCGCTGGTGCTCCACTTCCACGGCGGGGCTTTTGTCGGTGGTTCCCTGGAAGGCGGTTCCTGCGTCGCAGGCCTGCTGGCCGAGGCCGGTGCAGTGGTGATCTCGCTGGACTACCCGCTGGCGCCGGCCCATCCTTTTCCCCAGGCCGTTGAAACGGGTTACGCTGCCTTGTTGTGGGCCTGGAAGTCCAGGCACAAGCTGGCGGGCCACGATGCTCCGGTGTTCCTGGCCGGTGAAGAGGCCGGTGGCAACATCGCCGCAGCCGTGTCCCTGATGGCCCGCGACCTGCAGGAGCCGGCGCTTGCCGGGCAAATCCTGCTCTCGCCCATGCTCGACCCCTGCATGGCCACGGCCTCGCTGCGCGACGCCAAGGCCGGCCCGGTCGGTTGCATCTGGGCTGATGGCTGGCACGGTTACCTGGCCCGCATGGAAGACGCTTCCCACCCCTATGCCGCGCCCGGTGCGGCGTTCCGCCTGACCGGGCTGCCGCCTACGTTGCTGGTCACCGCGCAGGACGATCCGTTGCGCGACGAAGTGCTGGCTTATGCGGGCCGCCTGCGGGCCGCCGGGCTGGTCGCGCATGACGCGATCCTGCCCGCACCCACCGGATGGCCCTGCAGCTACCAGGACCCTGACAGCCGCGCGTCGGCCTGGGGGCCGGTGGTGCTGCAGCAGTTCCGCGATTTTCTGGCCAGTCCGGCGAGCGGGCCGGCCGCGCACCCCACCCATTCTTCGGCTTCCTGACTCCGCATTTTTTTGATTTTTTGAGGGATATTTCCATGCAATCGATTCGTTCAAGCAACAATAAAAAACGCCTGGCGGCCGTCACGCTCGCCGTGCTGGCGCTGGCCGGCATTTCTGCCGCTGTTTTTGGGGTGCCTGGCTCCCGGGCGCAGGCCCAGGGGTCGGCCGAGCCCGCCGCAACACCCGTGTCCGTGGCCACCGTGGTGCAAAGCGAGGTGGCTGGCTGGGAAGAGTTTTCCGGCCGGCTGGAAGCCGTCGAGCGTGTGGACATCCGCTCGCGTGTTGCCGGCACCATCCAGGCGGTGCACTTTCGCGAAGGCGCGCTGGTCAAAAAAGGCGAGCTGCTGCTGACCATCGACCCGGCGCCGTATGCCGCCGAAGTGGCACGTGCCGAGGCCCAGGTGGCTGCCGCGCAGGCCCGCGTGGCGCAGGCAAAGGGAGAGTATGAGCGTTCGCAGCGCCTCTGGAACGAGCAGGCGATTTCGCGCCGCGAGTTCGACGAACGCACCAACGGCAAGGGCGAGGCCGAGGCCAACCTGCGTGCGGCGCAGGCGGCACTGCAGACCGCGCAGCTGAGCCTGGGCTACACGCAGCTGCGCGCGCCGGTGGCCGGGCGTGTCGGAAAGCTGGAAGTGACTGTGGGCAACCTGGTCGCGGCCGGTCCGGGTGCACCGGTGCTGACCACGCTGGTGTCGGTGAGCCCGATTTACGCGAGTTTTGATGCCGACGAACAGGTGGTGGCCAGGGCACTGAAGGAAGTGCAGTCCGGCGGCTCCGGCGGGCGCCAGCTGGAACGCATCCCCGTGCAGATGGGTACGGCAGCCAGCACCGACACGCCGTTTGAAGGCAAGCTGCAACTCGTCGACAACCAGGTGGACGCCAAAAGCGGCACCGTGCGCGCCCGCGCCGTGTTCGACAACAAGGATGGCCAGCTGATGCCCGGCCAGTTTGCGCGCATCCGCATGGGCCAGGCCACGAAAGGCATGGCGTTGCTGGTCAATGAACGTGCCGTCGGCACCGACCAGAACAAGAAATTCGTGATGGTGGTGGGCGCCGACAACAAGGCGGCGTATCGCGAGGTCACGCTGGGTGCCTCCGTCAACGGACTGCGTGTCGTCAAGGACGGCCTGGCCGCCAACGAGCGCATCGTCGTCAACGGTCTGCAGCGCATCCGCCCGGGTGCGCTGGTGGCGCCGCAGCCGGTGGAGATGTCGGCCAAGGCGGAACTGCAGGCCAGGCCCGTCCAGGTCGCGGCCGGGTCATGAGGCTTTGACATTTGAACAAGAAGAATTGCCATGAATCTTTCCAAGTTTTTTATTGACCGGCCGATTTTTGCCGGCGTGTTGTCGCTGCTCATGCTGATTGCCGGCCTGGTGGCGCTGCGCGGCCTGCCGATTTCCGAATACCCGGAAGTCGCGCCGCCTTCCGTGGTGGTGCGTGCCCAGTACCCTGGCGCCAACCCCAAGGTGATTGCCGAAACGGTGGCGATGCCGCTGGAGGAATCGATCAACGGCGTCGAAGGCATGCTCTACATGGGCAGCCAGGCCACCACCGACGGTGTGATGACCCTGACGGTGACCTTCAAGCTCGGCACCGACCCGGACAAGGCGCAGCAGATGGTGCAGAACCGCGTCTCGCAGGCCGAGCCGCGCCTGCCCGAAGAGGTACGCCGGCTCGGCGTGACGACGGTCAAGAGCGCGCCCAACATCACGATGGTGGTGCATCTGGTCTCGCCCAACGACCGTTATGACATCAACTACCTGCGCAACTACGCGGTGCTCAATGTCAAGGACCGGCTGGCGCGCATCCAGGGCGTGGGCCAGGTGCAGATCTTCGGCGGCGGCGACTACTCGATGCGGGTCTGGCTCGATCCGCAAAAAGTCGCGCAGCGCGGCCTGTCGGCCAGCGACGTGGTGGCGGCGATCCGCGGACAGAATGTGCAGGCGGCCGCCGGCGTGGTGGGTGCATCACCGGGGCTGGCGGGCGTGGACATGCAGCTGTCGATCAATGCGCAGGGCCGGCTGCAAAACGAGGAAGAGTTCGGCGACATCATCGTCAAGACCGGTGCCGACGGCGCGGTGACGCGGCTGCGCGATATCGCCCGCCTGGAACTGGGCGCCTCCGAGTACGCCCTGCGTTCGCTGCTGAACAACAAGCCGGCCGTCGGCATGGGCGTGTTCCAGGCGCCGGGTTCCAACTCGCTGGAGATTTCGAACGCCGTGCGCCAGACCATGGACGAGCTGGCGAAGAACATGCCCGAAGGCGTGGAGTACCGCATCGCCTATGACCCGACGCAGTTTGTGCGCGCGTCGATCAAGTCGGTGATCACGACCCTGCTCGAGGCCATCGCGCTGGTGGTGCTGGTGGTGATCCTGTTCCTGCAGACCTGGCGCGCTTCCATCATCCCGCTGCTGGCCGTGCCGGTATCGGTGGTGGGTACTTTTGCCGTGCTGCACCTGCTGGGCTTTTCGATCAACGCGCTCAGTCTCTTCGGGCTGGTGCTGGCCATCGGCATTGTGGTGGACGACGCCATCGTGGTGGTGGAAAACGTGGAGCGCAACATCGAGGCCGGGCTCACGCCGCGCGAGGCGACTTACCGCGCCATGCGTGAGGTGTCCGGGCCCATCATCGCGATTGCGCTGGTGCTGGTGGCGGTGTTTGTGCCGCTGGCCTTCATCAGCGGCTTGACCGGTCAGTTTTACCGGCAGTTCGCGGTGACGATTGCGATCTCGACCGTGATCTCGGCGATCAATTCACTGACACTGTCGCCAGCGCTGGCGGCCCTGCTGCTTAAAAGCCACGATGCGCCGAAAGACGCGTTGACGCGCGGCATGGACAAGGTGTTCGGCCGTTTCTTCGCCGGCTTCAACCGCCTGTTCGGCCGCGGTGCGGCCGGCTACAGCACCGGTGTGAAAGGCGCGATCTCGCGCAAGACCCTGATGCTGGTGATGTACCTGGTGCTGGTGGGCGCGACGGTCGGGGTGTTCAAGCTGGTGCCCGGCGGCTTTGTGCCGGCGCAGGACAAGCAGTACCTGATCGGTTTTGCGCAGCTGCCCGACGGCGCCACGCTGGACCGCACCGAAGACGTGATCCAGCGCATGGGCGAGATCATGAAGAAGAACCCGAATGTGGAAGACGCGATTGCTTTCCCGGGCCTGTCGATCAACGGCTTCACCAACAGCTCGAACTCGGGCATCGTTTTCGCCACGCTCAAGCCCTTTGCCGAACGCAAACAGGCCGACCAGAGCGGCGGGGCCGTCGCGGGCCAGCTGAACGGGGCCTTCTCGGGCATCCAGGACGCCTTCATCGTGATGTTCCCGCCTCCGCCGGTCGAGGGCCTGGGCACCACGGGCGGCTTCAAGCTGCAACTCGAAGACCGCGGCTCGCTGGGCTACGACGCCATGGACGGCGCGGTGAAAGCCTTCCTTGCCAAGGTGGCGCAGGCACCGGAGATTGCCGGCACCTTCACCAGCTGGCAGGTCAACGTGCCGCAGCTGTACGCGGATATCGACCGCACCAAGGCACGCCAGCTTAATGTGCCGGTGACCGATATTTTCGACACCATGCAGATCTACCTCGGCAGCCTGTACGCGAACGACTTCAACAAGTTCGGCCGTACCTACAGCGTGCGTGTGCAGGCCGACGCGCCTTACCGCGCGCGTGCCGAAGACGTGGGCCTGCTCAAGGTTCGTTCCACCACCGGCGAGATGGTGCCGCTGTCGGCACTGATGAAGGTGCAGCCCAGCTTTGGCCCCGAGCGTGCGATGCGTTACAACGGCTACCTGTCGGCCGACGTCAGCGGCGGGCCTGCACCGGGTTATTCGTCCGGCCAGGCGCAGGAGGCGATTGAACGCATCGCGGCCGAGACGCTGCCCAAAGGCATCAGCTACGAGTGGACCGAGCTGACCTACCAGGAGATCCTGGCCGGCAATTCGGCGGTGCTGGTGTTCCCGCTGGCCATCCTGCTGGTCTTTCTGGTGCTGGCCGCGCAATATGAAAGCCTGACGCTGCCTATCGCGATCATCCTGATCGTGCCCATGAGCCTGCTGGCGGCGATGACCGGGGTCTGGGTCTCGGGCGGTGACAACAACGTCTTCACGCAGATCGGGCTGATGGTGCTGGTCGGGCTGTCGGCGAAAAACGCCATCCTGATCGTGGAGTTTGCGCGCGAGCTTGAGTTTGCCGGACGCACGCCGGTGCAGGCTGCGATCGAAGCCAGCCGCCTGCGTCTGCGGCCCATCCTGATGACCTCGCTGGCCTTCATCATGGGCGTGCTGCCCCTGGTGCTGTCCACCGGTGCGGGCGCCGAGATGCGCGCTGCCATGGGTGTGGCGGTGTTCTCCGGGATGATCGGCGTCACGGCTTTCGGTCTGTTCCTCACGCCCGTCTTTTATGTAGCCCTGCGCCGCCTCACCGGCAACCGCCCGCTCAAGCTGCACGGCGAAGTGCCGCATGTGGAAGCCTTTGCAGGCAGTTCGGCCAACGGTGGCGGAGCGCTGCATGCGCAACCTGCCGCCGCCCTCAAGCACCACGAATAACCATGAGTCCCATCCAGGAGTTATCACCATGAGCCGCCTTCGTTTTTCCGCCCGTTCCGCGCTGGCACCGCTGCTTGCAGCGCTGGTGCTGGCCGGCTGCGCCACCAGTCCGGCGCCCATCGATCCTTCCAGCCTGCCGGTGACGCCCACCCTGTTCCGCGAAAGCGAGGCCGTGGCCGCCTCGCCCGCGGCGCCTTTCCAGGTGCAGTGGTGGAAGGTTTTTTCCGACCCGACCCTGGACCGGCTGGTGGACCAGGCCACACGCAGCAACAACAGCGTACAGGTGGCCGCCGCCCGGCTCGCACAGGCCCGTGCGATTGCGGGTGCCACCCAAGCCAGCCGTTCCGTGCAACTGGGCCTGGGTGCGGGTGCGGTGCGCCAGACCGACGCCAACGCGAACAACCAGCCCAAAACGGTGGTGAGCGTGGGCGCCAACCTGTCCTACGAGCTTGACCTGTTCGGCAGATTGTCGGGCGCATCGGACGCTGCTTCGCTGGATGCTGCCTCCCGCGAAGCATTGCTGCGCAGCACGCGGTTGCTGGTACAGGCCGACGTGGCCCAGACCTATCTGAACCTGCGCGCGCTTGACACTGAACGGGCACTGATGCGCGACACGCTGCAGGCCTATCGCAATACCCTGCGCCTGACCGAAGTGCGCTTCAGGGAAGGTGATGTGGCAGAACTCGATGTAGCGCGTGTGCGTACCGAAGTCGCGTCGACGGAATCGGAAGCCCTGGCATTGGACCGGCAGCGTGCCGGGCTTGAACATGCGCTGGCTGTGCTTGTCGGCGAGGTGGCCTCCAGTTTCCAGGTGGCACCGGCGGAATGGACCACCGCCTTGCCGGTGATCCCGGCCGGTGTGCCGAGCACGGTACTGGTCCGCCGGCCTGATGTGTCTGCCGCCCAGAGCAGCATGCAGGCCGCGCAGGCGCGTGTCGGTGTGGCCAAGGCTGCCTGGTTCCCGGTCTTCTCGCTGACGGCCAATGGCGGTTATGCCGCGCCCGAGATCGGCGACCTGTTCAAGATGTCCACCCGCGCCTGGGGCGTGGGTGCCTTGCTCTCACTGCCGATTTTTGACGGCGGCCGGCGCGAGGCCGGTGTGCAGGGCGCCAACGCCGAACTCGACATGGCGCTGGCCAGCTACCGCGAGCAGGTCCTGGTGGCCTTCAGGGATGTGGAAGACCAGCTCTCGGCGCTGCGCCTGCTGGCCGAGCAGTCCGAGGCGCAATCCCGCTCGGTGGCCTCCAGCAGCCGTGCCACCGTGCTGTCGGACTCGCGCTACCGCAACGGGCTGGTCAGCCAGCTGGAGCTGCTTGATGCGCAGCGCAACGAGCTGCGCAACCGCCGGCAGGCCTTGCAGGTGCGTGCTGCGCAGTACGTGGCCACGGTCGGGCTGATACGGGCGCTGGGGGGCGGCTGGAATTCTTGAACACCCCTGTTGAGGCTCACTTCGTGTAGCCTCCTCTCCCCTTGCAGGGGACAGGCGCCTGCGGGCCGGCGAAGCCGGACCCGCGGCCCCCCGCTGGAATTTTGCTGTGGTGCTACGTAATTAATAGCTGCTTGCGCCCGTGGTTATTGGGCTGGAATCGGTTTTTGTCATGAAAAAAAGGACAAGCCGCTCTTCCGGCCAGTGCGCACCGGCCTTCTGTTAAAACAGCTGGATCGTGTTTCAGCCTGCTCCTGCCCATCTTCTCCCGGCGAAGACCATCCTGCTCGCCCCCATGGAGGGCTTGCTTGACTTCGTGCTGCGCGACATCCTGACGCGGGCTGGCGGCATTGACCGCTGTGTGTCCGAGTTCATCCGCATCACTGACCAGTTGTTGCCGGAGCGTGTGTTCACGCGCATCG
>NZ_JBAQYR010000089.1:0-8683 GCF_049790275.1 Polaromonas sp. | reverse complement strand
GGCTAAGGCGCTGAGCTTTGGCCTGGTGGGCGGGCGGCTGGCCCGCCTGGCGCAGTCGCCTGAGGTGAGGCGCGCTGCGCCGCGCACCTTGTCCCCGGGCAGTGCGGGCGGTGGTGTGCGGCTTCTGCTTCGCCTGGAAGGGCTGGCTGTGCTGGTGATGGCTGCAGCGGCGTATGCGCAGTTTGGTGCGGGCTGGACATTTTTCGCCTGGCTGTTCCTGCTGCCTGACCTGTCTTTCCTGGCCTACCTGGCGGGGCCGCGCACGGGTGCCATGGTCTACAACGCCGCGCACTCTTACGCCGGCGCGCTGGGCCTGCTGGCCCTGGGTGTGTTGGCAGCGATGCCGCTGGCGCTGGCCGCGGGGCTGGTCTGGTGTGCACATATCGGGCTGGACCGTGCGCTGGGCTACGGACTCAAGTACGCAACGGGTTTCGGCAACACCCATCTGGGCCGCGTGGGGCGCGCCGATCCCTGGTGAGCGGGACAACCTTCTTATGATGGCGCCATGCCCCGTATCCTGCTGATTGACGACGACGAACACCTGGCCGCACCGCTGGCGACTTATTTCGCACGTTTTGGCTTCCTGCTCGACAGCGCGACCCGCCCGGGCCAGGGGCTGGCGATGCTTCGCGCCACCGCCTACGACGCGGCCATCCTCGACGTCATGCTGCCCGAGATGGACGGTTTTGCGCTGTGCCGCGAGATACGCAAGGAAAGCGACATCCCCATCGTGATGCTGACCGCACGCGGCGACGTGATGGACCGCGTCGTGGGCCTGGAACTTGGCGCCGACGACTACCTGCCCAAGCCTTTCGAGCCGCGCGAACTGGTGGCGCGTGTGCAGACCATCTTGCGGCGCCAGCGCGCGGTGCCCGCAGCGGCGCGCGACCAGCAGCGTGTGTTCCAGGATCTGGCCATCAACCTGGAAACGCGCGAGGTGCTGCGCCAGGGGCAGCCCGTGGAACTTACCGGCACCGAGTTCGAATTGCTCGCGCTGCTGGCGGCCGAGCCCGGCAGGGTGTTCAGCCGCGATGACATCCTGAACCGGCTGCGCGGACATGAGGCTGAGCTCTACACGCGTGCGGTGGACATCGTGGTGAGCCGGCTGCGCAAGAAGCTGGAGCCGCTGGATTGCATCAAGACGCTGCGCAATGCGGGCTACACGCTGGCCGTGGGCAAGGCCGAAGCGCCATGAGAAAAAAAGACAAACGTGTGCTTGCCTCGGGCCGCTGGCGGCGGCGCTGGCGCCACTCGCTGAAGCTGCGGCTGGTCACCATGTTTCTGTTGCTGGCGCTGGTCATGACGGCGATTTTCATGGGCGGCATGCAGCGCGCGTTTTCCACCGGCTGGCGCGACGCCGCCAAACCGCTGGTGGCCGACTACGTGGACCGGGTGGTGGCCGAGCTGGGCACTCCGCCGGATGTGGCCAAGGCCGAGGCGCTGGTGACGCGGCTGCCGATTGCCATCCGTATCGAGGGGCCGCAGGTGAACTGGCAGTCGCATCCAGAGCGCTTTGGGTTTCGCGAACGTGCGGGCGATGGCCGTGTGGGTGACTGGCTCAGCCGCAGCACCGCCGACGGCCACCGCGTGAGTTTTGGCCTGGGCACCGTGCCCTGGCAGCGCGGGCCGCACGGCATTTTTGGCTGGCTCACGCTGGCGCTGCTGCTGGCGCTGATTGCCGCTTCCTATATGTATGTGCGGCGCCTGCTCCGGCCGCTGGATGACATTGGCGCCGGTGCCGAGCGTTTTGGCCGCGGCGACTTTGCCGAGGCGATTCCGCTGCGCCGCCGCGACGAACTGGGCGACCTGGCGCAGCGCATCAACACCATGGCGCAGGACATCAAGGGCATGCTGGATGCCAAGCGCGGCCTGCTGCTGGCGCTGAGCCACGAGCTGCGCTCGCCGCTGACGCGCGCGCGCCTGAACGCCGAGCTGCTGCCCGTCAGTGCGGACGGCAATGGCCCGGGTGAACGCGAGCGTGCCGCGCTGCTGCGCGACCTGGGCGAGATGCGCGACCTCATCAGCGATCTGCTGGAAAGCGAGCGCCTGGCCAGCCCGCATGCCACGCTGCACCGCGAACCGGTGGACCTGGCAGCGCTGGTGCGCGAGGTGGTGGCCGACATGCCCGACGCCGCAACGGTGACGCTGGAGCTGCCTGTGGACCTGCCCGCGCTGGCGCTGGACCGCATGCGCATTCGCCTGCTGGTGCGCAACCTGCTCGACAACGCACTGCGTTACAGCGAAGAGGCCGGCCAGCCGCCGCGCATCGCCCTGACCCGTCAGGACGGTGGTGTGCTGCTGGAGGTGCGCGACTTCGGCCCCGGCGTTGACGCCGCGCAGCTGGCGCACTTGACCGAGCCTTTTTACCGCACCGACAGCGCGCGCCAGCGTGCAACTGGCGGCGTGGGGCTGGGCATGTATTTGTGCCAGCTGGTGGCGCAGGCGCACGGTAGCCGCCTGGAGGTGCGCCGTGCCGAGCCGGGCCTGAGCGTACGGTTGTTGCTGGCGGACTAGATTCATTTCCGTCCCGGCGCGGCTGAATTCACCAAGCAGAGGGAGGAATCCCGGCTTTCTTGAAGAATCGGCGGTCACGCTTTTTCCTTACAGTGTCCCGAGAGAGTCTGCCATCGGTCTTGCTGATGAAAGGCGGAGACATCTTTTACCCAAAACTGGCGTGACACCTGAATGGCTGAAAATAATTACCTTGTGCGGGCGCCGCTGCTTGATCCGAAGCAGAAGGTCACCGGCTACAAGCTCGTATGGCAAAAAAATGGCGAAGGCAGCAGCGATGCCGAATTGCGCCAGCTGCTGGCTTTTGTGGCCGAACACGTGGCTAGCGCGAAGCTGGGCTTCCTGTTTCTCGATGCGAGCCCTGCCGTGTATGGCGCCGCTGCGCTCAATGTCCTGACACCCGCCAGCACGGTGCTGGTGCTGAACCGCGCCGACCTGGTGGAGGAAGACCATGTGATGCTGGCCACCGCCTTGCGCAAACGCGGCTTTGGCCTGGCGCTGCGCGATGCGGACCTGGCTGGCCTGGAAGCCGACGAAACACTGGTTCCCCTGCTCACCCACGTCCGGATTGGCGCCGGCCATCCGGAGCTGGCGGCGATCGCCCGGTACGCCAAAACCAGGAAGTTTCCTTTGTCGGTGGTGGTGGACCAGTTTCCGGGCTGGCGCGAGTTTGATGCCTGTGCCCTCATGGGCCTGAGCGGCCTGTTCGGGAATTTCTGCCAGACGCCGCGCGTACCGAACCCGGCAGAAAAACCAAGCTCGCAGGCCATACTGATCCTCCAGCTGATGCAGCTGGTTCAGGACAATGCCGACATCCATCATCTGGAGAAAATCCTGAACCAGGATGCGAGCATTTCGGAAAAACTGCTCCATCACATGAACTCCGCCAGGTTCGGCCTGGATGGCCAGATCGCCTCGGTGCGGCAGGCGGTGACGATGCTGGGCTACAAGCCGCTGTTTCGCTGGCTTTCCCTGTTGCTGGCTACAACCAGCAAGTCCGGGTTCTGTCCTGCCCTGCTGCAGGCCGCCATTATTCGCGGGCGTTTTATCGAGCTTCTTGGACAGGGGCTGCTTCCCAAAAGCGAAGCCGACAGCCTGTTCATCGTCGGCACGTTTTCGCTGATGGACCAGTTGCTGGGAATTTCGATGGACGAAGTATTCCGCCAGGTGGTGCTGCCGGAGGCCGTGGCGCAGGCCCTGCGTTCGCGCGACGGTGTGTATGGGCCTTTCCTCGCACTGGCAGAGTCCTGCGAACGCGAGGATGGCAACACGGCGGCGCTGGCCGATGCCTTGTCCATGGAGGCGGAGCGCATCAATCAGGCGCACCTGGCTGCCATGGTCTGGGCGCAGAATATCAAGCTTTGAGGTTCCCGGTGATGGCACTCACGTGTAACCGGCAGAAATTTTGACTCTGACAATACCAAACAGAAGGATAATTTCGACGTCACTGGATCAACACGGCTCTCCCTGGTGGGAGCTTTCCCGGCCTCTGGCATGCGCCCCTGAGTCGGTCGATTCAGGGCGTGGTGCCCCTGTTCTCACAACCTGGCTTTAAAGTTTGGCAAGCGACAACCGTTATCTTTTCAGGGCACCGCTGCTTGACTCCGAGCAGCGCGTCATCGGCTACAAGCTGGCTTGTCAAAAGAACCCGCAGGACAACGAATTCTCCGAAGAGGCGAGTTCGCACCAGCTGCTGGCCCTGCTGCCAGAACATGCCGGTGAAACCCGGTCGGGCCGCTTTTTCCTGCAGGTGAGCCCGGTGGCCCGGTTCGCGGAGGAACTGGCCGCCCTCTTGCCCCAAGCCACCGTGCTGATCCTGAAGCAGGCCGACCTGATGGACGAGGGCAACCGGGCCATGCTGGCCTCACTGCGTGAGCGGGGCCTGGGTCTGGCCCTGCAGGATGCGGACCCGGTTTTTCTGGAACCGCGGGCGAACGAAGCGCTGCTTTCCCTGCTCAGCCACGTGCTGGTTGCCTTTGACCACCCGCAGCGGGCTGCCATCATCAGCCTGGCCCGGCAAAGGCAGCCGCCTCTGGCGGTGGTGGTGGACAAGGTGCCGGGCTGGCCGGAACTCGCCGCCTGTGCAGGCACGGGTGTTTCCGGCATTTTTGCGGATATCTGCCGGGCGCCCCGCGAGATCAGGCAGCCGGTCAAGCTGGGCCCGCAGGCGCAGCAGATTTTGCAGCTGATGCACATGGTGCAGGGCAATGCAGACATACGCCATGTCGAGAAAGTCCTGAAAAGCGACGTCACGCTTTCCTACAAGCTGCTTCGTTATATCAACTCCGCGGGTTTTGGCCTGGAAGTCGAGATCGAATCGCCGCGCCATGCCGTGGCCATGCTGGGTTATGCGCCCCTGTTTCGCTGGCTTCTGCTGTTGCTGACGCGCACGCACGCCACGGGTTTTTCGCCAGCGCTGATGCAGGCGGCCATGATTCGCGGGCGTTTTGCCGAACTGCTGGGCCAGGGTTTTCTTTCCCGCCGGGAAGCGGAAAACCTGTTTGTGGTGGGGATGTTTTCCTTCCTCGACCGCTTGCTGGGCATCCCCGTCAAGGAGGTGTTGAGCCAGCTGACATTGCCGGAAACGGTTGCCGAAGCATTGCTTGCGCGCGAGGGTGTCTACGCCCCTGTGCTGACGTTGGCGGAAGCCTGCGAGAGCGAAGACGGCCGCACTGCTGATTTTGCGGCGGCTTTGTCCATGAAGGCCGAGGACGTGAACCACGCCCATCTGGCGGCGCTGGCCTGGGCGCAGAACATCAAGATCTAGGAGCGCGTGTGCCGAGCACGGCAGCGCCAATGATCATGGTCGCCGCCAGGCCGATGCTCCACGTCAACGCACGGCCGCTGACCAGCATCAGCAGCGCGGTCGAGCCCAGCGGTGTGAGGTAACTCAGGATGCCGATCTGCCGTGCATCGCCGAGCTTGAGCGCCCGGTCCCAGAGGAAAAACGCCATACCCAGCGGGCCCAGCCCCATCACGGCAAGCAGCAGCCCGTCGCGACCCGACAACACCACCGACGGCTCCAGTGCCCAGTGGCACAGCAGCGAGAGCAAGCCGGAAACCAGGCCGAACAGGCCGATGGCGGCGGTGGGGAACGGTGCGACGCGTTTGGTGAGCAGCGAGTAGCTGGCCCAGATGAAGGCCGAGCCGAGCGCCGGCAGATAAGCCCAGGACCAGCCGCCGTTTTGACCGCTGTTGCTGGCGCCCAGGATGGCGATGGCTGCGCCGGTAAAGCCGAGCAGGGCGGCGGCCACATGCACGGCGCGCAAGTGGATGCCGCGGAGGAACAGCGGCGCCAGCACCACCATGAAAAGCGGCCAGAGGTAGTTGACCAGGTTGGCCTCCACCGGCGGTGCATGGCGCAACGCGATGAACAGCAGGAAATGAAAACCGAACAGGCCATACACGCCCAGCAGCAGCGTGCTGGCGGGTATATGCCATTGCTGCCTGTCCTTCAGTACAAAGGGCAATGCCAGCAGGCTGCCGACCAGCAGGGCGACGCCGGTCAGCAGGAAAGGCGGAACGTGGCGCAGCGACACGCCGAGGGAGGCGAGGCTGGCCCACAGGGCGATGGCGCCCAAGGCGTACAGATTGGCTGGCATGGCGAAAGCATAGTCGTCGGCCGCGTGCGGCATCGTCGCGCACGCCGGGTCAACCGTCGCAGAACAACGGTGTTGATGTTTTCAGTGGGGCCGCAGCCGGCGCAAGGCGGCCGTCAGTGCCGAGGGCGACTGATAGCCGCAGCGCAGTGCGGTTTCGGCCACGCTCATGCCGCCGTCACGCAACTGGACGGCGAGCGCCAGCCGCTGGCTGCGCAACCACTGCATGGCACTGAGCCCGGTCTCGCGCCGGCAACGTTCTGCAAATCGCGAGGGGCTCAGAAACACCTGTTGCGCCAGTTGCGCCACGCTCAGGGCTTCGTGCAGGTGCTGGCGGGTCCAGCCGGAGAGCTGGTCCCAGTTGATGGGGCGCTCGTAACGTCTGGGTGCGGGGCCGGGTATGCGCCATGCATCAAGCAGGAGCAGCGGACCGTAATGCTGCGCCAGACCGTCAGGATGTTGCAGGGCTTGCGCCAGGTAGTGGGCCAGCGCCACGGCCTGAGCTGCCTGCGCGGGCTGGGCCGGACAATGCGCCCAACCAGATTGCGCGGTGTCCAGCACCAGGCAGCGGCTGCCGCTGCGGGCTTCAAAGTCGTGGCGTTCTCCGGGAGCAATCAAACAGCCCTGGCCGGCGCTGATGCGCTGGCCCCGGCCCTGGACCTCCAGCTCCAGCACACCGTCCAGGCCCAGCAGCACCTGGAAGTGCGCATGCGCATGGCTGCCGTGCGAGGCGCCGTAATGGCGCAGCGACAGCGAGCCCTGCGGCGTGTTCATGATTTCAGAGGGTATCGGCCACGCCGGCAGCGTGGGCCTGCTGGTCGGCGTGGTAGCTGGAACGCACCATGGCGCCGACGGCAGCGTGGGTGAAACCCATCTCGTAGGCTTCCTGCTCGAACATCTTGAAAGTGTCGGGGTGCACGTAGCGGCGCACCGGCAGGTGGCTGGTCGAGGGCGCGAGGTACTGGCCGATGGTCAGCATGTCGATGTTGTGCGCGCGCATGTCGCGCATAACCTGCAGAATTTCTTCATCGGTTTCGCCCAGGCCGACCATGATGCCGCTTTTGGTCGGCACGTCGGGGTGCAGGGCCTTGAATTTTTTCAGCAGATTCAGCGAGAACTGGTAGTCCGAACCGGGGCGCGCTTCCTTGTACAGGCGCGGCGCGGTTTCCAGGTTGTGGTTCATCACGTCTGGCGGCGCGGCTTTCAGGATGTCGAGCGCGCGGTCGTCGCGGCCGCGGAAATCGGGCACGAGAATTTCGATGGTTGTGTTCGGCGAGAGTTCGCGGATGCGCGAGATGCAGTCCACAAAATGCTGGCTGCCGCCATCGCGCAGGTCGTCGCGGTCCACACTGGTGATCACCACGTATTTGAGCTTGAGCGCGGCAATGGTTTTGGCCAGGTTCAGCGGCTCGTCCACGTCCAGCGGGTCAGGCCGGCCGTGGCCGACGTCGCAGAAGGGGCAGCGGCGCGTGCACTTGTCTCCCATGATCATGAAGGTGGCCGTGCCCTTGCCGAAACATTCGCCGATGTTGGGGCAACTGGCTTCCTCACACACCGTGTTGAGCTTGTTCTCGCGCAGGATCTGCTTGATCTCGTAAAAGCGCGTGCTCGGGCTGCCGGCCTTGACGCGAATCCACTCGGGCTTTTTGAGCATCTCGCCCTGCACCACCTTGACCGGAATGCGCGAGAGCTTGGCCGCGGCCTTCTGCTTGGCCAGCGGGTTGTAGGCCTCCTGGCTTTGAACATCGCGAACCACGGGGTTGGTGGCAGGGGTGAGGGCTTCGGGTGTACTCATGGTGTGTAGGTGTTTCTGTCGGGTCAGGGGGCCAGGTAGGTGACGAGCTTGTGGCCCAGCACGTCCGCAGCCTCCTGCCAGCTGGCCGATACCCCGATTGTAGAAAGGTCTGTGGTTTGCAGCCCGGCATAACCACAGGGGTTGATGCGCGAGAAGGGTTCCAGGTCCATGGCGACGTTGAGCGCCACGCCGTGGTAGGTGCAATGGCGGCTGACCTTGATGCCCAGCGCGGCAATCTTGCCCAGGCCGCGGAAAGGGTCGATGGGGCTCTGTGGGCCGGTCAGTGCAGCGTGCGAGGTCGGATCGTCCAGGCGCACATAGATGCCGGGCGAACCCGCGACGCGGTGCCCGGTCACGCCGAAATGCGCCAGCGTGCGGATCACGGATTCCTCGATGCGGTAAACGTATTCCTTGACGTAGTAGCCGGCGCGTTTCAGGTCGATCAGCGGATACGCCACCACCTGCCCGGGGCCGTGGTAAGTCACCTGTCCGCCGCGATCGGTTTGCACCACCGGAATGCTGCCTGGGTTCAGCACATGGTCAGGTTTGCCGGCCAGCCCCTGCGTGTAGACCGGCGGATGCTCACAAATCCATAGCTGGTCGCGCCCATCGTTATTGGGCTGAAGGCCGTTTTGGCTTGTATTTTCTCGGCTGCGGCCGGCCGTGAAGGCCTGCATGGCCTGCCAGGTGGGCAGGTAATCGACCTGGCCCAGTTGGCGGGTCAGCACGGTAAGGCCGCCGCGCCGGGCCGCCCCAAGCAAGGCCAGCCCCCTCGGGG
>NZ_JBAQYR010000088.1:0-101967 GCF_049790275.1 Polaromonas sp. | reverse complement strand
GTCCGGCACCGCGGCGTCGGCACCAGGCTCTGCGCCGGGCCGGCTGGGCTCGAACCCCTGTATCTGCTCGTTAACTCGCCAGTACACGCCGCTTACCAGGATGCCGTAACGCGCGGCCGCGTTCTGGCCGATCGCTGCGCCCAGGGTGACCAGTTGCCCGGGGCGGCCTTCGCGGTTGTGCATGAAGTCGGTGGAGAGATCCATCAGCACGGAGTACATGTGGCCGCGCCTGTCATTGCGCACCACGCGAAAGCGGTAACTTGCCGACAGGATGCCGTGGGCCTGCATGGTGACCTTGATGGCTTCATACAGCATCTCGCGCCGGAACTCCATGCGCTCGTCAAGGTTCATCTTGACAGGCGCAGTCTCCGGCCCGTCAGAGGCGGACTTTGAACGCTTCCCCGGGGTGAATAAATTTCTGAGTGCAGACATGCCGGTATCAGGGAAGAGTGGCGGTGAAGAAAACATAGTCTGCGGTGTAGCCTTCCCTGACACGTTTTCCCGCA
This sequence comes from Polaromonas sp., assembly GCF_049790275.1. GTDB lineage: Bacteria > Pseudomonadota > Gammaproteobacteria > Burkholderiales > Burkholderiaceae_C > Polaromonas. The sequence continues at coordinate 101,461 of NZ_JBAQYR010000088.1, read as the reverse complement.
TCGGCCTGGGCTGCGCAGCCGCGCGCCGGTGCATTGCCGCCTTCGGTGTTAAGGCGCTGTACGCTGGTGATGCCGGCCATCCTGCCGCTGCCACCGGCTGATCTGGCGGACAGCAGCAACAGCGGAATATCGGCTGCACGCTCGCCATTGGCGCGGGCCTTGACGGTTCCCAGGGTTTTGCTGCCGTCCAGCGCCGTCCAGTTCGGGCCCGCACCGTGCGTGCCGACCTTCTCGTCTTTCTGGTTGAAAAGATCCGCTTCAGGCGCCACAAACACCCAGGCCCATCCGCCCTTTCCGTCGGCGCGGCATTCGTAGATCTGCGAGCCCACGGCGTGCCAGGTAAAAGCGACGCGTTCGTTGCCAGCCGGCTGGAGCGCGGCAGGCGCGGGCTTGCCTGCATCGGCAGGCCCGGCCGGCGAAGAAGCGCAGGCGCCGAGTAGGCCCGTACAAAGCATGGCCAGGACCATGCCCGAGCTGGAAAGCGGTGTTGCGAAAACAGATGTCATGACGATCTCCTGAAAAAAGTGAATTTGCAGACGGACAGGCAGGCCGTCCGGGAAATGCGGCCCGGCGCCGTGGCATGCAGCCGCCCTGCCTGCCCATGACAAACGCTGCGTTTGGCCAAGCGGATGCAGGAATCCAGATTTTTTTTGTGCGAAGCCGGGCGCTTGCCGCCATGGCAGAACTCCCTATACTCACCCGCATGAAACCGGACACCCCCAGCCTGGAAGCGTTGATTGCAGCTGCGGCGCAGGGCGACCATGCCTGCTTCGCCGAAGTCTATGAACGCACGCACCTGCATCTGTTTGGCGTTGCCGTCCGTATATTGGGTCAAGGACAGGCGGCCGAAGATGTGCTGCAAGAGGCGTATGTGAGCATCTGGAAAAGTGCCGGCAGCTACCGCAGCGAGGTAGGCGGGCAAACCATTCAACCCATGACGTGGCTCATCGCCATCGTCCGCAACAAGGCGCTGGACGCCTTGCGCGCCCGCACGCGCCGCCGCGAAAGCGAGCTGCCCGAGTCGGGCGACGTCGATGAAGACGACGTCCAGTCCGTCGGCAACCCGGCACCCAGCGCCATGCAATTGCTCGAACAGGCCAGCCAGGCCCTGCACATCGAAGGCTGCATGGGTGCGCTCGACGGCAGCTACCGGCAAAGCCTGGCCCTGGCGTATTACCAGGGTTTGAGCCACACCGAAGTGGCCGCGCAAATGGGCGCGCCGCTGGGCTCGGTGAAAGCCTGGATACGGCGCGGGCTGGAAAAGCTCAAGGGCTGCCTGGCGGCGCAGGGGGTGGTGGCATGAGATATACCAGCCCCGACCTGCTCGAGCACCTGGCCTCGTCTTATGTGCTGGGCACCCTGGGCGGCGGCGCGCGCCGCCGTTTTGAGCGGTTGCAGCGCGACCGCGCCGATGTGCGCGTGCGGGTCACGCAGTGGGAGGCACGGCTGGGCCAGCTCGCCGTGTCGGTGCCGGTGCACCAACCCTCACCCCGGGTATGGGCCGCAATCGCAGCGCGCACGCGGCCGGCAAAGTCGCAACACGCATCGCAGGCCAAAGCCGGCTGGCTGGGCTGGCTCAAGCCTGCAGGCTTTGGTGTGGGCGGCCTTGCCGCCGGTGTGATTGCCGCCAGCGTCCTGTTTGTGACGGCACCGGGCATTTTCATGTCCAGCGACCAGATCGCCATGCGCACCGGCGAAAAACTACCGCAAAGTTATGTGGGCCTGCTGACCGATGCCCAGGGCAACGGCAAGCTGCTGGTCAGCTCGCTGCGCCACGGAAAAACCATGACGGTCAAGGTCATCGGCCCGATCACCCCGCCGGCCGGCGGCACGCTGGTACTGTGGGCCGTGCCCGCCAGCGGCCCGGCCCTTGCACTGGGGCCCGTGCCCACCAGTGGGTCGGCGGTGTCCATGCTGCCCGACACCTCCGAGAAGCTGTTGTCCAAGGTCAGCAAGCTGGTGGTGACGCTGGAGACGAATGCGGCGGCTGCCGCCCCGAGCGGACCTGTGGTGTTCAGCGGCAACTGCGCCAAGTTGTGGTGAGCCGGACCGGACGCCGGTTTTTCAGCTGGCCTGCGAGCCGATGGTGCGAGTGATCACCCTACTCGCGGCGCTTGTGGTGCTGGGCTACCTGGCACTTTGCGCGGCGCTGTTTATATTTCAGCGTTCGCTGATTTATTACCCCCAACCCAGGTCCATGGGTACCGCCGCGACAACGCTCCATTTCAAAGTCACCGACGCAGACCTGGTGGTGACTGCCCGGCAAATGGCCAGCCCCAACGCCATCCTCTATTTCGGAGGCAATGCCGAAGACGTTTCGTCGAACCTGCAGTCTTTTTCGGCGGCATTTCCCGCACACGCCATTTACCTGCTCCACTACAGGGGCTACGGGGGAAGCACCGGAAGTCCAACAGAAAAAGCGATACAAAGCGACGCCCTGGCCCTGTTTGACCATGTCCGCAAGAAACACCCGAACGTCATGGTCATCGGCCGGAGTCTGGGTTCGGGTGTTGCCGTTCAGGTTGCAAGCCAAAGACCTGTTTCCCGTCTTGTGCTCGTCACGCCCTACAACAGCCTGCAGGAACTGGCCGTCCGTCAGTTCCCGTACTTCCCGGTCAAATGGCTGCTCACCGACAGGTTTGAGTCCGGGGAGTACGCGCCGCAGGTCACGGCACCCACTTTGCTCGTCACGGCCGAACACGACGAGGTCATTCCCATGTGGAGCTCGAGACAACTGTTTGCTCGCTTCAACCAAGGCTCAGCCAGATTTGAAATCCTGCCCGGAACGTCCCACAACACTGTCTCCATGAGTCCCCGGTACCTGGAGCTTCTGCAATCGATACTGTGAATCGGAAAGAAAGCAACTGCTTTGAACAATGATTGCGGAAGTGCCCTTCTCCTCGCTGCACGCGATAGCCGGCCGCGATTACAAATAAATTACAACTCCCCCTGCATCCGTTTTCTGGTTTCTTTCGTTTGTCTTAGGTGCTGATTTGCAGCGCATTTTTTCAACCGCTATCCAAGGAGCCCGACATGAACACTTTTTCCATCCGCAAACTGATTGCATTGCCGATCCTGGGCCTGGCTTTCGCCGGTGCTGCGCTGGCAGCCGATATCCAGACCACTCCTGTTGAAAACGCACGCCTTGACGATTTTGCTGCCGGCAAAAAAGCCATGGAAGCCAAAAAATGGGCCGAGGCTGCCAGCAGCTTCAGCAAGGTCGTCGCGCAGAACCCGAAGAACGCCGACGCCTACAACTACCTCGGTTATTCCAATCGCTGGATGGGCAAATACGACGAGGCTTTTGCCGCCTATGGCAAGGCGCTGGCGCTGGACCCGAAGCACCGCGGCGCGCTGGAGTACTCGGGCATTGCCTACCTGAAGACCGGCCAGAAAGCCCAGGCCGAAGCCCAGCTTGCCAAACTGCAGGCCATCTGCAGCAGCTGTGAAGAAACCGCCGACCTGGCCAAGGCGATTGCAGCCGCCAAATAAGCGCTCGCGGGTCCTGCCATCCCGTTCGAATCGGGATGGCGCCCTTCAGTCCCCCTTCACTGGCCGGAGAAAATTCATGACCTGCATCAAACCCCTGCCCCTGCTGCAATCCGCTCTTTTTTTGATAGCTGCTTGCGCTCTTTCCACAACGGCTGCAGCCGGAAATCTTGCAGTGTTGGTGCTTGACAAGGAAGGCAAGCCGGCGCCTGACGCCGTGGTGGTGGTGGTGCCGGCCAGCAAAACCGCTACGCCTAAAAATCCGCTGCCCAGCCAGGTCACGATTCACCAGGAAAAAATGCGATTTGTTCCGGCCGTCAGCCTGGTGGCCGTGGGCGCCAAAGCCCAGTTCATCAACAACGACCCCTGGGAACACCATGTGCGCGCTTCGGCTGCCGGTGCGGCCCAGTTCAATGCCGCGGCCAGCGGCGGTTTCGAGTTGCGCCTGGACGGCAAGCCCGAGGGCAAACCCGCCAAAACCGCAGAAGCCACTTTCAGCAAACCCGGCGCCGTGCTGCTGGGCTGCCACATCCACGGCTCCATGCGCGGGCATGTGTACGTGAGCGACTCCCCCTGGGCGGCACTGACCGGCACCGACGGCGTGGCGCAGCTGGAGCAGGTGCCCGAAGGCGCGGCACAGATCAGGGTGTGGCATGCCGACCAGCTGATCGACATTGCCCCGCAGGCCTATGCCGTGACGGCCTCACCCGGCAAGTTGACCCTGCAACTGGGCGTGGTGCCGCGCCGACGCCGGATCTAGACATCGGAAGACGTTGACAGCAACTTACTCAAAACTTACATTGAAGCCTCTGCACGGAGGCTTCATGGCGCACCCTTCAACTTCCCCGGCAAGCTGGCACCTCACCCTGGCAGGGCTGCAACGCATCAAGCAGTGGCACCTGAACCATCAAGGCAGCCATCCGCTGGAGCACCAGCTCTGGGACGCCGTGCTGACGCTGTGGGTCATGGGCTGGGTTGGCTGGTTGCCAGCCTTTGTGCTGGAAGTCCCGCTGGCTTACCCCTTGTGTCTGCTCGGCATGCTTGTGCCGCAGCTGTATGTGCGCTGGCGGGTACATGCCCATACCCGCGGCCGTCTCAGGTGCGACTGGCTGGAACTGGCACACTGAATTACATTGGCAGGCATGAACCCACTGACCTGCTTTTCCCTTTCCATCACCGACCACATCGCGCACCTGGTGCTCAACCGCCCAGAGGCGATGAACACCATGCACCCGACCTTCTGGCGCGAGCTTGATGAAGTGCTCACCCACATCCACAAGGCCGGCGATGCGCGTGTGCTGGTGATTTCCAGCACCGGCAAACATTTCAGTGCCGGCATGGCGCTGGAAACCTTCTCGGGCGCCATCGCCATGGACGACCAGAGCCCCGAAGGCCGCGCCGCGATCTTCGACCTGCTGGCCGACATGCAGGCCACCTTCACCAAGTTGGAAACCCTGCGCATACCGGTGATCGCGGCCATCCAGGGCGGCTGCATTGGCGGTGCGGTCGACATGGTGACCGCCTGCTGCCTGCGCTACGCAACGAGCGATGCTTTTTTCTGCATCCAGGAAATCAACATCGGCATGGTGGCCGACGTCGGCACCCTGCAACGCCTGCCCAAGCTGGTGCCGCTGGCGGTGGTCAAGGAGCTGGCCTACACCGGGCGGCGCCTCAGCGCGGCCAAGGCGCTGGGTTACGGCCTGGTCAACGAAGTCTTCGACTCACCCGAAGCCATGCTGGCTGGTGCGCTGCAATGCGCGAAAGAGATTGCCGCCAAACCGCCGGTGGCGATTTGGGGCACCAAGCAGGCGATTCACTATACCCGCGACCATTCGGTGGATGACGCGCTCAAGCAAATGGGCTGGCTGCAGGGCGCGATCTGGAGCAACCAGCATGTGCGTGAATCGGTGACAGCCATGAAGGAAAAGCGCGCGGGCGAGTTCAGCGCACTGCCGCCGCTCAAGTTCTTCAATGAAATCGGGCTTTAGCCCTTATCGTACGGGCGCAAGCAGCTATTGATTAGATAGCATCAGCGACGAGATGCGGCGCCTACTGCCGCGCCGTCCGGATATTCGCCGGCATGGGCTGCGGATAACTCGTGCGAAACGGGTTGATGTCCAGCCCGCCGCGCCGCGTGTAACGCGCGTAGACCGACAGCTTGAGCGGCCGGCAGCGTGTCCAGATGTCCATGAAGATGCGCTCCACGCATTGCTCATGGAACTCGTTGTGGTTGCGAAAACTCACGATGTACTGCAGCAGGCCTTCCTGGTCGATGGGTGCGCCGGCGTAGCTGATCTGCACGCTGCCCCAGTCGGGCTGGCCCGTGACCAGGCAGTTGCTCTTGAGCAGGTTGGACACCAGGGTTTCGGTGACCGGCGGCTCTTCGTGGTCGGCAAACAGCAGCTCGGGCGCCGGTGTGTAGTGCTGGCATTCGACGTCGAGCCGGTCCAGGTTCAGGCCGTCGAGTTCGTGCACGGGTTCCTGGTCAAACAGCTCCGGCCCCAGCGTCTTGACACCCACGCCCGCACCGACCACGGCGTTGAGGTCGGCGCGGATGCGCTCGCGCACTTCGCGGGCGTCCAGGAAACGCGTGCTGTTGAAGCTGCCCAGGTACAGCTTGAAGGACTTGCTCTCGACGATGTTGGGCGACTCGCAAGGCACGGTGATGTGCGCCAGCGCTACCTGCGGTTTGCCGCGCTGGTTGAGCCAGCTCAGCTCGAACACGGTCCACATGTCGGCGCCCAGGAAAGGCAACTGCTCGCCCAGGCCCAGCTCTTCGCGCTTGACGGCACGGGGGATGGGAAACAGCAGCGAGGCGTCGTACTGGTCAATGTAGGGCGTGGGCTTGCCCAGTTGTGATTTGTCAGGGGTGTTCATGATGTGGCCTCCGCGGCCTTGAGGTGGGGAATCAACGGCTCCAGCAAACGCTCGACCACACCTTTGGGCAGGTCGTGGCCCATGCCCTCGATGCCGATCAGGCGGGCGCCGGGAATGCGGCGCGCGGTGTCTTCCCCGCAAGCAAACGGTACCAGCGGGTCGGCCTTGCCATGCACCACCAGCGTGGGCAGGCACAGGCCTCCCAATTCCGCAGCGCGCCGGCTGTCGGCGGCGATGGCCACCATCTGCCGCACCGTGCCCGCGGGATGAAAACCTCGCCGTGCAGCCGACATGATGCGTTCACGCAGCTCGGCATCGTCCACCGGAAAACCCGGGCTGCCAATCGCCTTGAAGAGCCGGACGTAATGGTCCGTCACCGAGGAGATATCCTTGCCGTCCGGCCGGCTCATCAGCACGCGCATGACACGCGGCTCGGCCTGGGGCAGCCCGCGCGCGCCACTGGAGCTCATGACGCTGGTCAGGCTCAGCACACGTCCCGGGGCTGCCAGCGCCACCCGCTGCGCGATCATGCCGCCCATGCTGACACCCACCACATGCGCCTTCTGCACACCCAGCGCGTCCAGCACCGCCAGCGCATCGGCTGCCATGTCGTGCAGGCCATATGGTGCCTTCACGGCGAGCCCCAGCTTGTACTTGAGGCCTTCCCATACCAGGTTGGGATGGCCCAGGTGGTCGAATTTCTGCGACAGGCCGATGTCGCGGTTGTCCAGGCGAATCACGCGGTAGCCGGCGTCCACCAGTGCCTGTACCAGCGCCGGCGGCCAGGCCACCAACTGCATGCCCAGGCCCATGATGAGAAGAACCACGGGGCGGCCGGTCGTGTCGCCCTCATGGGTATCTTCGATTTCGATATCTATGCCGTTAGCTCTGATTTTCATAAAGGCATTATGAACACCCCTGTCAGCGCGAAGTAGACGGACTCCTCAGCAGGGGCCGCGGAACTGGCTTCGCCAGGCCGCAGGCGCCGCCCCCTTGAGGGGGGAACAGGCTACACGCAGTGAGCCTGGACGGGGGTGTTAAATGAACTGTTTTTCGCGCAGCCATTTGGTGGCCACCCATTTTTCCCCGGCCAGCACCGGCGCGCCGCCATGCAGGCTGAGCGTCGAGGCGTGCGGCTGGTCATAGCTAAAAAAAACCGCATGGCCGCGCTGTGGCGCCACTTCCAGGCCGACATCGGGGAAAACCGTCGCGCCGCCGGCTTCCGGCGCGCTGAGGTAAAGAATCAGGGTCGCCACCCGCTGGCCACCGCGCTGCAGGATGGTCGGTGTGCCCGGCTCGGCGGGGTCGAAGTAATCATAGTGCGGCTTGTATTCGGCACCCGGCAGGTACTGCAGCACCTGCAGGCCCTCCCCGTTTTCCACCGGCCAGTCCAGCAGGCGTGCCAGGCGCGCCTCGATGCGGTTCACCAGTTCATTTTCGCCGCGCGTGAAAAACATGCCGCGGCTGGTGCGGTCGTCGTTGAGTTCCTCACCGCCGGTCTTGACGGCCACGGTCAGCGAACGCGACAGGCGTGGCCTGGCGGCTTCCATCAAGGCGCTGCATTCGTCGTCGCCGAGTACATTGCCGAACACCACGATGTGCGGCTGGCTCATCTGCATCAGCACATCGACCTGCCGGTCGCCGGCGTCGATCCGCAGGGCAGAGCCCAGGACGGGCAGCGGCACCGGCACGGGTGCCTTCAAGGTGCCGGCGATGACGCCGCGTGCCACGTCGGTTTGCCAGCCTGCAGCGCGCATGGCCTTGAGCATGGTGGCGACCGAGTGACCCAGGCCAGCCTGCGTGCGCACCCAGGCCTGCACCTGGGGCGTCACGCGTTGGGGCTGGTCCGGGGAAAGGCGCATGGTTCAGTCGTTCTGGTGCCGGCGAAACACCAGCCGGTCCGGCCCAGACACCGCGGGCGCAAAACGATAACCTTCGGCCGCGAAGCCCTCGAGCTTCCGGACCGTGGCCAGCTTTTTCCCGATGGCGTAACGCGCCATCAGGCCGCGCGCGCGTTTGGCGTTGAAGCTGATGATCTTGTACTTGCCGCCCCTGTACTCCTCGAAGACGCAGCTGACCACGCGGGCCTTGAGCGCCTTGCGATCCACTGCCTTGAAATACTCCTCGCTGGCGAGGTTGACGATGACGGGCGAAGTGTCGGCTGCCGCGCGCTCGTTGAGGTAGCCGGCGATCTGCGCGCCCCAGAACTGGTAAAGGTTGCTGCCCTGCGCCGTGCCCAGGCGCGTTCCCATCTCCAGCCGGTAGGGCTGCATCAGGTCCAGCGGACGCAGCACGCCATACAGGCCACTTAGGATGCAGACGTGCTTCTGGGCCCAGTCGAGTTCTTTGGCCTTCAGGCTTTTCGCATCCAGCCCGCCATACACGTCGCCATTGAAGGCCAGCACCGCCTGCCGGGCATTCTTCTCGGTGAACTTCGGCGACCAGGCCTGGTAACGCGCCACATTCAGGCCGGCCAAAGTGTCCGAGAGCGACATCAGTTCGCTCACTTGCGCAGGTGTTTTCTCCCTGAGTACCTTGATCAGCTGGCTGGATTGTTTGACGAACAGGGGCTGGGTATGGGTGGCAACGTGGGGCGGTGTCTCGAAATCCAGGGACTTCGCGGGCGAGAGTAAAAAAAGCATGGAGGGTGCGCGCAGTGAAATAAGGCAATCCCCGACTTTACGACAGCGCGGCACCCCTGTGGCCGCTAGCGCCAGGCTAGCGCCAGGGGGTGCCTGTTCAGCGCAGGTCGCTCGCCAGCGAGGCCAGGGTTTCGGCGGGAATCGTCACATGCGCGGGGTAATAGGTGTGGTCGCAGCCGAGCTTGACGCTGGCACCGGCCTTGACCGCCGCACACATGACCGGGTTGAGCTCGAAGCGCACAAAATGCACGGCCGATGTCTTCTCGTCGTTTTCTCTAGCCATGTCTTCGTCCGCAATCGCATACACCCGGGCGCGGCCTTCGACCTCGACAAAGAGGTGGTCTTCCACACCGATCAACCGGGCCAGCTCGCGTTTGCGCTCGTTGACGTCGGGGTACTCGATCAGCATGGTCGCCTTCCAGTTGCTGCCCTCGGGCACCAGCGGCGCGTAGGCTTCAATTTCCTGGTCAATGGCCTCTGCCTCAAAGATTTTTTCGAGACGCAGCATTTCCTGGATCTGGTAGCGAATGCTGGTTTCGCTCTCGAACTGTACGTTGATGTGTTCGCCCAGATGCACGCTGCGCAGCTGGCGATGCGCCATGATGGCGGCCTTGTTTTCCTTGCGGTACTGGCTGTAGGCCTCCAGTGTCATGAGGCTGTCGCGGGTGATTTTTCCGGTGACTTGCATGGCGTTTCCTTTGGCGGCTACTTCAGTCCGTAGGCGGTACGGACCAGGGTCAGCGGGTGTTTCTGCGGCGGCGCCCCGAGCTGGTTGACCTCGAAACCCTGGGCGATGTGGTGGCCGCCCAGTGGACAGTCGCTGCTGATCACGTCGGGCAAGCCGCCATCCTTGTGATTGGCCATGGCCTTGAACAGTGGCTTGCCGATTTTCATGGCCTGCTGGTGATAGGGCACTTTCACGCCGAAGGTGCCGGCGTGGCCCGAGCAACGCTCGTGCGTGTGCACGCTGGTGCCCGGCACCATCTTGAGCATTTCCTCGGTTTTCTTGCCGATGTTCTGTACCCGGCCATGGCAGGGAATCTGGTAGCTGATCTTGCCCAGCGGCACCGGAAATTCGGTCTTGAGCAGGCCGTCTCGCTTGCGCGCCATCAGGTACTCGAACGGGTCCCACATGTGTTCCTTGACGAGCTGCACGTCGGCGTCGTCGGGGTACATCAGCGGTATCTCCTGCTTGAACATCAGGGTACAACTGGGCACGGCGCTCAGGATGGCAAAGCCCTCCCGCGCATAACGGGCCAGCACCGGAATGTTGGCCTCCTTGCTGGCGTTGACCGAGTCCAGGTCGCCAAGCTCCAGCTTGGGCATGCCGCAGCATTTTTCCTTTTCGACCAGCACGTAAGGCACTTCGTTGTGGTCCAGCACCTTGAGCAGGTCGTGGCCGATGCCGGGTTCGTTGTAGTTGATATAGCAGGTGGAATAAATCACTACCTTGCCGGGTGTCTTGGCGCCGTCTTTCACCGCGTGCGGCGGCGACTCCAGTGCGCCGGCGCGGAATTTTTTTGTCGCCAGCTCGGGCAGCCAGGCATTTTTGTCGACGCCCAATACTTTTTCCATCACGGCGCGGGCTGGCTTGGTTTTGTTCACCGCATTGGCCACCTGAACCACGATGGGAATGCCGGCAAACTGGCCGTGTACGTCGGTGGACGACAGGAATTTTTCACCCATGCCCACGTCGCCGTTCTTGAACTTGATGGCCTTGGCACGCAGCATGGTGTGCGGAAAGTCGAGGTTGAACTCGTGTGGCGGCACATAGGGGCACTTGGTCATGTAGCAGAGGTCGCACATGTAGCACTGGTCGACCACCTTCATGTAATCCTTCTTGTCCACACCGTCGACTTCGCCGGTCTTGCTTTCGTCGACCAGGTCGAACAGCGTGGGGAAGGCACCGCACAGGCTTACACAGCGCCGGCATCCATGGCAGATGTCGAAGATGCGCTCCATCTCATGAAGCGTCGCGTCTTCGTTGTAAAAGTCAGGGTTTTTCCAGTCGATGGCATGGCGCGTGGGCGCCTGCAGATTGCCTTCTGTTGCCATTGGCTTACCTCTTCTATGGGAGCTTTGGTGGGTGGGGCTTAGGAAAGAATTCGTTGAATGGAATTTTTACGTAAACCGCCACGCCTTGACGGCGTAGCGAGCGGGTGCAGGGCAAGGCGCGGGTGTCGGGCAACCGGAATGTGCTTAAGGCACATGAGGATTGCCCGAGCGGGACCCGCAACGCCGCCATGCGCCTGCGCAGTAGCCGGCTATCAGTCCACCAGTTCGGCGAGCGCCTTGGTATAGCGGTTCGCGTGCGAGCGCTCTGCCTTGGCCAGCGTTTCAAACCAGTCGGCCACTTCGTCATGGCCTTCGTCACGAGCGGTTTTGGCCATGCCGGGGTACATGTCGGTGTACTCGTGGGTCTCGCCTGCAACGGCGGATGCCAGGTTCTGGCGGGTGGCGCCGAAGGGCATGCCGGTGGCCGGGTCGCCGCACTGCTCGAGCCACTCGAGGTGGCCGTGTGCGTGGCCGGTTTCGCCTTCCGCGGTGGAGCGGAACAGCGCTGCGACATCAGGCTGGCCTTCAACGTCAGCCTTGTTTGCGAAATACAGATAACGGCGGTTGGCCTGTGATTCGCCGGCGAATGCGGCCTTCAGGTTTTCTTCCGTCTTGGAGCCTTTGAGAGCAGCCATGGAAATCTCCTTCGTGGTTGTAAAAGTCATGCATGCCCCGGCGTTTGTCGCCAAAGACCAGAACACCATAGCCCCATTGGAGGGCGAGGTCTAATTGCTTGGCTCAATATAAAAAGATGGAGAAAGCTATCAACTTGTTGCAATTGGTAATTATTCTGAACTCATCAGTGCCCATGCGGGGAGAGTGCAAGCTTGGCAGGGGTCAATCATTACGTTATAGTAAATGCATTATGAATAGGTGAATTTCAAATCCCAAAGTGTGGGGTTCGCAATGCACTGAAAACCCCTTCAAATCCGGAGATTGCCATGTCTGCCCTGATGAGTCCCCCCAGCCCGCTTTTTTCCGCCACATCCACGCTGCCGGCGCCGGCGCCCGTCCAGCAGTTGCACCACTACGCCTACCGCGCCAAAGATGCAGAGGAAACGCGGCACTTCTATGAAGACATCCTGGGCCTGCCGCTGTACCACATCATTCAGAGCGACCACGTGCCCAGTACTGGCGAGTACTGCCCCTACACCCACTTTTTCTTCCGCCTGCAGGACGGCTCTTTCATTGCGTTTTTCGACTTGGGCAATGACGAGGCGGCCCTGCCCTCACCGAACACGCCGCTGTGGGTCAACCACATCTCGTTTCGCGTCAACACGGTGGCCGACCTGGAAGCGATGAAAGCGCGGCTGGAGGCCGACGGCATCGAAGTGCTGGGCGTGACCGACCACCACATCTTCAAGAGCATCTACTTCTTCGACCCGAACGGTGTGCGCCTGGAGCTCACGGCGCAACTTGCCGATGAGTTCCAGATGCTGCAGGAGAGCAAAACCGCGCACGCCCGCCTGGCCGAGTGGACAGCGCGCAAGGAGCAGTGGCGCAAGGAAAAAGCCGCCGGCAAGGCGCTGGAAGCGCTCAAACCGCAGCAAAACGACAGGCCAGAAGTGGGCGGCAGGCCGGTGGCCTGAGCCGTACTTGCTCCCTATTTAATAGCTATTGGCGCCCGTCCCAAAAGGGCTGGAGCCACAAATCATTGATAAAACAAACGGGAAAGGCGCAAGCCATGCTGGAGACAAAAACCGCCTACACCCCATCGGCGTTCACCAACGGCTACGAGTTCACTCAGGGAGCGGGCTACGCCCTGCCTGAATACCCGTTTGTCGCGCCGTCCGAACTGAATTCGAAAGAAATCACACGCCACCCGGTCGTCATTGTGGGCGGCGGCATCACCGGCCTGAGCCTGGCCTGCGCGCTGGCACGTTACGGCGTCAAGGCCGTGCTGCTGGACGAAGACAACACCGTGGGCGTCAAGGGTGCCTCCTCGCGCGGCATTTGCTACACGCAGAAGTCGCTGGAGATCTTCCACCGGCTCGGCATCTACGAACGCATTGCCGCCAAGGGTGTGCAGTGGAGCGTAGGCCGCACCTTTGCAGGCAAGGACGAGGTGTACTCCTTTGACTTGCGCCAGCAAAGCAACTTCAACCTCTCGACCCAGCCGCCATTCATCAACATCCAGCAGTTCTACATCGAGGGTTACCTGGTCGAACGCATTTACGAGCTGGGCCATGTGGACCTGCGCTGGAAATCACGCGTGACCGGCTTCTCCCAGAACGCCGAAGCCGCCACGCTCACGGTGGAAACACCTGCCGGCAGCTACCAGATAGCAGCCGAACATGTGATTGACGCCAGCGGTTCGCACACGCCCTTTCACCAGTGGGCTGGTGCCACCATGCAGACCCGCAACGGCGACGACCGCTGGTGTATTGCCGACGTGCGTTTTTCCAAACATCCACCGGTCGAACGCCACACCTGGATCGAAGCGCCTTTCAACGAAAACCGTGCCGTCTGGCAACACCTGATGGCTGACGACGTCTGGCGCATCGACTACCAGATGGCGCCCAACGCCAACCCCGAAGAAGTCAGCCGTGAAGACGTGGTGCGCCAGCGCCTGCAGCGCCAGTTCGGCGCGGATGTCGAGGTCGAGATCGTCTGGGTCGGTCCCTACGCCTACCGCAGCCGCTGCCTGGACAAGCTGCGCCTGGGCCGGGTGTTTTTCATGGGTGACACGGCAAAAATAGTCAGCCCTTTCGGCGCGCGCGGCGGCAATACCGGCGTGGCCGATGCAGACAACCTGGCCTGGAAGCTGGCCGCCGTGCTGCGCGGCCGGGCCAGCCCAACACTGCTGGAGAGTTACAACGCAGAACGCCTGGAGGCCGCGCAACAAAACGTGCTGGTGACCAACCGCACCGCCCGCTTCCTGCGCCCCGCTGACGGCATGGAACGCTGCTTCCGCACCGCCGCCATTGGCCTGGCAAAGCAATACCCGTTCGCACGCGCACTGGTCAACACGGGTCGCATGGCAGTGGCCAACACCTACACCCAGTCCCGGATCTGCGAAAGCACGGGCGGGCAGTCGGTGCAAAACGTGGCTTTTCGCTGGGCGAACGGCGACCAGGGTTCGGTCAACGACCTGCTGCAGTGGGCCGATGGCGACCTGCTGGTGCTGGTGTTCGGGGAGCTCACGGCCACCGGCCTGGAACGTCTGCAGCGGCTCGCTGAGCACGCGCCTGTGCGCAGCGTACAAGTGCTGGCCCCGGACGACCCGGCGCAAGCGGTGGAACACCTGCGCGACATCAACGCCCGCGGCACCGGCCATTTGCAGGGCGCCTGCCATGTGTTTGGCCACGCCTGGGCCTTGCTGCGGCCGGACGGCTACCTGGCCGCCACCGGCGAGACGGTGGACGGCCAGTTGGTTGCCGCCGTTGAAAAGACCCTGGGCCTGCGTTAGTAGTCAGGATAAACATCATGAAAACCGAAACCGCCCTCAAAACCAGCGCCAACTTTCAGGATGCAGACGCGTTCTACGAATGCCTGCTCGACGCTCACCAGGGGCTGAGCCGCGAGCAGTCCGAGTTGCTCAACGCACGGCTGATCCTGATCCTGGCCAACCAGCTGGGCGACACGCAGTTGCTGCAGGCCTGCATTGCTGCGGCCCGGCAAGCCGAGCCCGCCTGACCGGTTTGGGGCGCCCGGCAGGCCGGTCGAATAAAATCGGGGGAGTTCCTCCAACCCAAGGCGGCATCCGAGCGATGCCGTTTTTCATTGCCCCATGACTGATTCCGCCAAGCCCACGCCCGCAGCCCTCGCCGCCGACACCCCGAGCGCACGGGTGACCGTTCCCACGCCGGGGCTGGACAGCCTGGCCAAATCCTTCGAACCCGCCGCCATCGAGCGCCAGTGGGCACCGCTGTGGGAAGCCAGCGGTTTGTACGAGCCGACGCTAGACGCCGCGAAACCCTCTTTTTCCATTCAGTTGCCGCCGCCCAATGTGACCGGCACCCTGCACATGGGCCACGCCTTCAATCAGACCATCATGGATTCGCTGACGCGTTACCACCGCATGCGCGGCCACAACACGCTGTGGGTGCCAGGCACCGACCACGCAGGCATTGCCACACAAATCGTCGTGGAGCGCAAGCTGCAGGGCGAAGGCAAAAGCCGGCATGACCTGGGCCGCGAAAAGTTTGCCGAAAAGGTGTGGGAGTGGAAGGAAGAGTCGGGCACCACCATCACGCGCCAGATGCGCCGCATGGGCGATTCGGTGGCCTGGAAGCATGAGTACTTCACGATGGACCCGAAGATGTCCAAAGTGGTCACCTCGACCTTTGTGCAGCTGTACGAACAGGGCCTGATCTACCGCGGCAAGCGTCTGGTCAACTGGGACCCAATCCTCAAATCCGCCGTGTCGGATCTGGAAGTTGAAAGCGAAGAGGAAGACGGTTTCCTCTGGCACATCTCTTACCCCTTGGTTGACGGCACCGGTTCGCTGACAGTCGCCACAACGCGTCCTGAAACCATGCTGGGCGACGTGGCGGTGATGGTGCATCCGGAAGAT
Organism: Polaromonas sp.; assembly: GCF_049790275.1. Taxonomy (GTDB): domain Bacteria; phylum Pseudomonadota; class Gammaproteobacteria; order Burkholderiales; family Burkholderiaceae_C; genus Polaromonas. The sequence goes on along the minus strand of NZ_JBAQYR010000088.1, from coordinate 85,882 downwards.
GAACGCTACAAGCACCTGATCGGCAAGTTCGTGAAGCTGCCGCTGTGCGACCGCGACATTCCGGTGATTGCCGATGACTACGTGGACAAGGCCTTCGGTACCGGCGTGGTGAAGGTCACGCCGGCGCACGACACCAATGACTATGCAGTCGGACAACGCCATCAGTTGCCCATGATCGGCGTGCTGACGCTCGACGCAGCCATCAACGACAACGCACCTGAGAAATACCGCGGCATGGACCGCTTCGTGGCACGCAAGGCTGTGGTGGCCGACCTCGAAGCCCAGGGCCTCCTGGTCGAAGTCAAAAAACACAAGCTCATGGTGCCGCGCTGCGCCCGCACCGGCCAGGTCATCGAGCCCATGTTGACCGACCAGTGGTTTGTTGCGATGACCAAGGTCAGCGACCAGGACCCCACGGGCAAGTCCATCGCACGAAAAGCGATTGACGCTGTCGAGAGCGGCGCGGTGAAGTTTGTCCCCGAGCAGTGGGTCAACACCTACAACCAGTGGATGGGCAACATCCAGGACTGGTGCATCTCGCGCCAGCTCTGGTGGGGCCACCAGATTCCGGCCTGGTACGACGAAGACGGCAAGGTGTACGTCGCGGAAAACGAAGCTGCAGCACAAGCACAGGCCCCGGGCAAAACCCTGCGCCGTGACGAAGACGTGCTCGACACCTGGTACTCGTCAGCGCTCGTGCCCTTCTCCTCACTGGGCTGGCCCGAGAAAACGAAAGAGCTGGATCTCTTTTTGCCGTCCAGCGTGCTCGTCACGGGCTACGACATCATCTTCTTCTGGGTCGCGCGGATGATCATGATGACCACGCATTTCACTGGCCAGGTGCCCTTCCACCATGTTTACATCCACGGCCTGGTGAAAGATGCGCAGGGCAAAAAAATGAGCAAGTCCGAAGGCAACGTGCTGGACCCGGTGGACCTGATCGATGGTATTGAACTGGCGCCGCTGCTCGACAAGCGCTCGCAAGGCCTGCGCAAACCGGAAACAGCGCCGCAAGTGCGCAAGAACACCGAAAAGGAATTTCCGGCGGGCATTCCAGCCTACGGCGCCGACGCGTTGCGTTTCACCTTTGCCTCGCTGGCCAGCCTGGGCCGCAGCATCAACTTTGACAGCAAGCGCTGCGAGGGCTACCGCAACTTCTGCAACAAGCTCTGGAATGCCACACGCTTCACGCTGATGAATTGCGAAGGCCAGGACTGCGGACTTGCCGAGCACACCAAGGAACAATGCGCACCCGGTGCCGAGTTCCACAACTACCTGACCTTCTCGCAGGCGGACCGCTGGATTTCATCGACGCTGCAACGTGTGGAAGCCGATGTGGCCAAAGGGTTTGCCGAGTACCGCCTCGACAACGTGGCCGGCAGCATTTACCAGTTTGTCTGGGACGAGTTCTGTGACTGGTACCTGGAGATTGCCAAGGTGCAGATCCAGAACGGCACGCCGGCCGAACAGCGCGCCACACGCCGCACACTGATCCGCACGCTGGAAGCCATCCTGCGCCTGGCGCATCCCGTGGTTCCTTTCATCACCGAAGAGCTGTGGCAAAAGGTTGCCCCGGTGGCGGGGCTGAAAAAAGGCGAGTACATCGGCCAGTCCGCTTACCCGCAAAGCCAGGCCGCCAAAATCGATGCGCAGGCCGAAGCGCATGTGGCCAAGCTCAAGACACTGGTGGACGCCTGCCGCAACCTGCGCGGCGAAATGAAGGTGTCGCCGGCCACGCGGCTGCCGCTGTTCGTGGTGGGCGACAGCGCCTTCATGAACCAGTCGGCGCCCGTGATCAAGGCGCTGGCCAAGCTCAGCGAAGTCAAGGTGTTTGAAAGCGAAGCCGAATGGGCCACTGCGGCCCAGGCGGCACCCGTCGCCGTAGTTGGCGAGGCACGCGTGTGCCTGCACATGGAAGTGGATGTTGCCGCAGAAAAAACGCGGCTGGGCAAGGAAGCGACCCGGCTGGAAGGCGAACTGGTCAAGGTCAAAGCCAAACTCGCCAACGAGGCTTTTGTGACCAAGGTGCCGCCGGCCGTGCTGGAGCAGGAACGCAAGCGCTTGACCGAGTTCACCGCGACGCTGGAAAAAATCCGCGAACAGTTGGCTCGGCTCAACTAAGACCACCCTGCCGAGCGCGGGGGATCCATTCAAGCAGGGGCCGCGGGTCCGGCTTGGCCGGCCCGCAGGCGCAGCGGCCCCCTCGGGGGGGCAGAGAGCTACACGCAGTGAGCGAACGTGGGGGCCACGTCTACCGGGCCACGAACTCCGGCTCAGACCACTGGGAAGGCGACACGGCGCCGGGCAACTCCAGGTCCATGGGGGCGCTGAGCACGGAATCTGCATTGCGCTGCCGCCCGGCCATGATGGCTTCATGCATGCGGTGCGCCACATACCAGCTCGAACGCAGGCGCGCCTCGCGGGTATGTGAACCCAGGCGCGGTGTGATGAACAGGTTTTTCAGCCCCCGAACGGGGGAGCCATCGCGCGTGAAGTTGTCCTCGGCGCCATCCAGGATGCAGGCCTCGATGCGGCCATCGCACAGGGCTGCCGCCAGAGCGGTTTCGTCAAACAGCGCACTGCGGCTGATGCCTACCCACAGCTGCCCGTGTTTACAGGCAGCCAGCAGCTTGTCGTTGACGAAACTGCGAAAACGGGCGGCGTACAGCATCTGCACCGACACCGCATCGGACTGGCTCACCAGTTCGGTCAGGGTCACGGGCTGAATGCGCAAACGCTCCCAGATGGGCGCGGTATGGTGGACCGCCGGGTCATAACCGATTAAACGCACGCCCAGGCCCGTCAGCATGCCCGCCAGCGTGTGCGCGGTCGGAGCCAGCCCCAGAATGCCCACCGTGCTGCCATGCAGCTCGCGGCCCATCTGGGTGGACGGATGGCGCTTGCCCATCAGCGCCGACACAACGCCGCGGCGATAGAGCAGCAGCAGGCTGCTCAGCAGGTATTCGGCGTTGGAGCGCACATTGGCACTGCTGGCATGGATGACCTTGATGCCGCGCTCCTTGCAAGCCTCCAAGTCGGTGTTGTCGGTCCCCACATGCAGCCGGCCAACCGCCTTGAGCTTGGGCATGAAGTCGAGGAATTCGCGGGTAACGACGGTTTGCCGCGGAAACACGATGCCGCGGCTCTTGTAGGCGGCCTTGCGCAGCACCACCAGATCGTCCGCCAGTTCGGGACGGTATTCCACGCTGTGCCGGGTTTCAAGCCAAGCCATAGCTTCTGGAACCAATGCATCAAGAAGTAAGATGTCCACGCAGCGCCCTTGTTTACTGTTATTCTTTTCTGTCCTGCTTCTGACAATGTGTCAGCAACGCAACACTCTAGCCCCATTCCCAACACACGTAAATGAAAAAAGTCACAACTTTAAAGAAGGCGGTTTTCCCGGTTGCTGGTCTTGGAACGCGGTTTTTGCCTGCCACCAAAGCCCAGCCCAAGGAAATGCTACCCGTCGTGGACAAGCCGCTGATCCAGTACGCGGTGGAAGAAGCCTACGCAGCTGGCATACGCCACATGATTTTTGTTACAGGACGCAATAAACGGGCCATCGAAGATCACTTCGATACTGCCTATGAACTTGAAACCGAGCTCGAGGCCGCCAAGAAGCACCACCTGTTGGAACTCGTCCGCTCCATGAACCCTGGCGACATGGATTTCTCCTATGTGCGCCAGCCGCGTTCACTGGGCTTGGGCCATGCAGTGCTGTGCGCCGAGCATCTGGTCGGCGACGAACCTTTTGCAGTCCTGCTGGCTGACGACCTGATGGTGGGCAAACCTCCGGTCCTGGCGCAAATGGCCGCCAAATTTGAGCAGATCCAGCAATCCATCCTGGCGGTGCAGGAAGTACCGCTGGAGCAAACCAGACGCTACGGTATCGTGGCCACGGAGCCCGTCGTCGACGGCCTGATGAAAGTCATCAAGATGGTGGAAAAGCCTGCGCCGGAAGTCGCGCCCTCACGCATGGGGGTGGCCGGGCGCTACATCCTGACGCCTGCCGTTTTCAGGCATATTCGCAGCCAGCCTACCGGCGTGGGAGGGGAAATCCAGCTCACCGACGGCATTGCGGGGCTGATGGCCGAGGAAGGTGTTTATGCCTACCAATACAGCGGCAAGCGGTATGACTGCGGCAGCAAGGAAGGCTTCCTGGAGGCCACGGTCGAGCTGGCCCTGCAACATTCCGAAGTGGGTGCTTATTTCAGGAACTACCTCGAAAACCTGCAGATCGGCTGGTCAGGCAAGGAACGCAGGAAAGAAAATCTGGTCGCCCTCAGCGATTAGGCCTGCTACCAGGGCGTCGCCTTAGCGGCGCTTGAGCACGTGGATGAAGTCGCCGCCCTCCGTCTGCTGCTCGACCAGTTCGTTGCCGGTCTGCTTGGCAAACGCCATGAAGTCGCGTGTCGAACCGGCGTCGGTCGAAACCACGCGGAGCAACTGACCGCTGCTCATCTCGGCCAGGGCCTTTTTGGCCTTCAGGATGGGCAAGGGGCAATTCAGCCCGCGGGTATCTAGCTCTTTGTCGATGTGCATGCGTGTGTCCTTGGATGCTGCGATTTTAAGCAGTTCCGGCGCATGCGGCTGCCCCACCTGGCCGTCCACCCTGCCTGCAACCAAATCACCATGTCGAACGCTATAAAAAATATAGCTGCCTGCGCTCGACAGATAAGGGTTAGAGGCCAATTTCACCAAGAAATAAAAAAAACCCGGCCCTGCGTGGCAGGTCCGGGAATTTGGCGAACGAGGGCAAACTTGCTGATTCCTGACAGTCTTACTTCATGCCGAACTTTGCCTTGGCGTCGTTCTGGCAAGCGTCCTTGGCATTGCCGGACATCGCATCGCAACGTTCCTTCGCTGCCTTGTATTGCGCGTCATTTTTGTCACTCGCCGCGTCTTTTTTGGCATCTGCCATGGCGCCGGCCTTGTCCTTATTGGCGTCGGCACTGGCCCTGCTGACCTTGGCATCCGCCTTGGCGGAAGTGCGGGCAGCCTTGGCGTCTTTCATGCACACATCCTTGGTGTTGCCCGCCATGTCGTCGCATTTTTCCTTGGCGAGTTCGTAGGCAGCGTCGGCTTTGGCATCAAGGACTTTCTGGTCCTGGCGTGGACCAGGCTTGTACTGGGCCTCCAGCTCGGCTTTGGCCACTTTTTCAGCGCCCTTGGCTTCAGCCTGGCAGATATCCTTGGCATTGGCGGACAAGGTAGCGCATTTTTCGCGGCTGGCCTTGTAGTCGGCTTCCACATGGTCTTTCTGCGCCTTGTACTCTTGCTTGGTCAGCGCCATCGCATTTCCGGCGAAGACGCAACTTGCCGCCAGCGTCAACATGATGAGTTTCGATTTCATGATGGTTTCCTCTTTGGATGAAGTTGATGTTTTGGAATGGATGCCGGCCCGGAACGAGCCAGGGCTCACTCAGTAGCGTTCGAAGAAATTGGTGGGATTGCGTTCCTGGAAAGCGTTGAGCTGCTTCTCGGCCTCGTCCCGGGCAATGCCGTGGCGTTCCTGGATGCGGCCGAGCAATTGGTCGCGCTTGCCGGCGATGATGTCGAGGTCATCGTCGGTGAGCTTGCCCCACTGTTCCTTGACTTTGCCCTTGAACTGCGTCCAGTTGCCTTCGATACGATCTTGGTTCATGGTGGCTCCTTGATATGGATGTATGCCGCATGAGTCGAACACCCCTGCGGCTGGGAACTCCAATCTAAAGCACCCGTTTCGCAGACGGGTAGGCACGCAGGGGCGGCAGGCGTAGGTGACTGCCTACAGCCGCGGAAGGCCTGGAACGCCCCTGAAAATGCGGGAGCTGCGCCTCTCTGCTAGCGCGTTCGCAATGAGCGCCCCAGCAACAGCACAGGCAGCAAACCCACCAGCACCAGGGCCAGCGCAGGCAGGGCCGCCTCGCCGAGCCGCTCGTCGCGGGCGAGCTGGTAGGTCACCACCGCCAGCGTGTCGCTGTTGAAAGGGCGCAGCACCAGGGTGGCAGGCAACTCCTTCATCACATCGACAAACACCAGTAAGGCAGCGGCACCCACGGACCGTTTGAGAAGAGGCCAATGCACCCTGGCCAGCAAACCGGTGCCGGTGACACCCAGCATGTGTGCGCTGTCATCAAAACTGGCAGGTATCCGCGAGTAGCCGCTTTGCACGGACTGCAGTGCCACCGCGGTGAAGCGCACGAGGTAAGCCCAGACAATGCCCAGCGCCGTCCCGGTGATCCAGTAGCCCGCGGACGTTTGAGGCGCCGCGGCCTGCAGCCAGCCCACAGGCAACAGCAGGCCGACCACGATGACCGCACCCGGCACCGCGTAGCCCAGGCTCGCCAGCTGCGCAGCAGCACGCGTCAGGAAGCGGGGCTGACGGCGCAAGGCAAAGCTCAAACCCAGCGCCACGCCGGTCGCCAGCACGGCACTCAGGCCGCCCAGACTCACGCTGTTCAGCGACCAGCGTGCAAACTGCGTCCACGGCAACTGGCCCCAACCGGCAATGAGCGGACGCAATATGAACAGCACCGGCAGGAAAAACCCGAGCGCTATCGGTAGCGCACACAAGGCCCACGCCAGACCGGCGCGCATGCCGCGCAAAGGAGCCGGCGCAGCATCCGCGGCACCGGCGCGTCCGCCGCGGCTGCCGGCAAACCGCATGCGCTTTTGCGCGTGGTGTTCGATCTTCAGCAAAACGGCCACGGTCAGCAGCAGCACCGTGGCCAGCTGGGCCGCTGCGAGGCGGTTGTCCATGGCCAGCCAGGCCTTGTAGATGCCGGCGGTGAAGGTCTGGATGCCGAAGTAGCTGGACACACCAAAGTCGGCCAGCGTCTCCATCAGCGCAAGCGCAACGCCAGCCGCCACAGCCGGCCGGGCCAACGGCAAGGCCACTTCGCGAATACGGCGCGGCAGGGGCGCGCCGAGCAGGCGGGCAGCTTCCATCAAATGCACCGCCCGCTCGGAAAGTGCGGTGCGCGCCAGCAGGTACACATAGGGATAAAGCGTGACCGTGAAAACCAGCACGGCCCCGCCCAGGCTGCGAATTTCAGGCAGTACCCGGCCTTCCAGCCCGAAGCCCGCACGCAGCCAGCCCTGCAAGGGCCCTGCGTATTGCAGGAAGTCGGTGTAGGCATAAGCTACCACATAGGCCGGCATGGCCAGCGGCAGCAGCAGCGCCCACGCAAAGAACCGCCGACCTGGAAACTCAAACAGCGTTACCGCACACGCCGTCCCCATGCCGACCAGCGCCACCCCCAAGCCCACGGCCAGGCACAGCAGCACGGAAGTGAAGGCGTATTCGGGCAGAACCGTTTGCAGCATCTCCCGCAGGATGGGCAGGGACTGGTTGTCCAGCTCCAGCCAGGACAGCATCACCGCCAGCACCGGCAGCGTGAGCACAGCCATCAGCAGAAACAGCAGGACAGGCGGGATGAGGCGACGAAGCATGAAGTCCAAAAAGAAGAGTGGCTTTTCGCCGATCAGGCCGGGTACCCATAACCGTTCGCACACCCGGCGACCGGGCGAGTGCAAATGAGAATTGTAAGCATCTACAATTGCAACCATGTTCCTGGAACTTTCCCACCTGGTGGTGCATTACGCGGGCCGCTCCGGCCCGGCCGTCAACGATGTATCGTTGGGCCTGCGCGCCGGGGAAATTGGCGTGTTGATCGGCCCTTCCGGCTGCGGAAAAACCACCCTGCTGCGAGCCGTGGCCGGCCTGGAGCGTGCCCAGGACGGCGCCATTTCGCTGGCACAGGAAGTCGTCAGCAGCGGCAAGCAGCATGTGCCTGCGGAACAGCGCCGCATCGGCATGGTGTTTCAGGACTACGCCCTGTTCCCGCACCTGGATGTGGGCCGCAACGTGGCTTTTGGCCTGGCACACCTCAAGCCTGCAGAGCGCCAGGAACGCGTCGGCGAGGTGCTGGAGATGGTCGGCCTCGGCAAGGCACAGAAACGTTTCCCGCATGAACTGTCAGGCGGCCAGCAACAACGCGTGGCCCTGGCACGCGCACTGGCCCCGAAGCCGCGCCTGCTGCTGCTGGACGAACCCTTTTCCAACCTGGACGTAGACCTGCGCGAACGCCTGGCGCATGAGGTGCGTGGTATTTTGAAACTGGCCGGTGCCACGGCGCTGTTCGTGACGCACGACCAGCTCGAGGCCTTTGCCATCGGTGACCGGATCGGCGTCATGCATGAAGGCCAGCTGCATCAGTGGGATGAGGCCTATGAGCTGTACCACCGGCCGGCAACCCGTTTTGTGGCCGACTTCATCGGGCATGGCGTCTTCACGCACGCCCAGATCACCCAGCGGGGCGACAACGTGGTGGTCCACACGGCCCTGGGCGATCTGAGCGATATGCTGGAATGCCCGCTGCCCAGCGCCTACCCCGATGGTTTGTGCGACGTGCTGCTGCGCGCCGATGACATCGTGCACGACGATGCCGCCCCGGTGAAAGCGCAGATTCTGCGCAAGGCCTTTCGCGGCTCGGAATTTTTATACACGCTTCAGCTCAAAAGCGGCGAAACCCTGATGGCACATGTGCCCTCGCACCACGACCATGCGCTTGGCGAATGGATAGGGATTCGCGCCGAGGTCGACCACGTCGTCACTTTCCGGCGCGACTAGCGTCGTCAGCAAGCTGTCAACGCCCCTCGCGCAGCAGACGCTCCACTTCCTTTTGCAGATCGGCCGCCCAGGTACGCCTGTCACGCCCCTGGCAACGCTGCGGTTCCCCGAAAACGACCTCCGCGCGCAGGTGACCGACATTCAGTGTTTCCCAGATCGACACGAAAATCGAATCATCATCGATATAGCGCGGTGCAAAACTGGTCTGCCCCGTACCGGCGTCCACGAAGCGCAGCGCCACCGGCTGCACCGGCGCGTCCGTCACGATGGCTGCCTGCAGCAAATTGGCATGAAAGGGTTTGAGCTTCGTGCCGTCGCCAGTTGTTCCTTCCGGAAAAACAGCGAGCACATCGCCAAGCTTCAACCGTTCGGCCATGTGATGGACGACGCGGTGTGCATCGCGCCGCGATTCGCGCTCGATGTACAGGGTACCCGCACCACCGGCGAGCGTGCCGACCAGCGGCCAGTGTTTGATGTCCGACTTGGAGATGAACCGGCAATAGCGCGAAGCATGCAACACCACAATGTCCAGCCAGGACAGGTGGTTGGCCACCAGAAGCCCCGGGCCGTCTGCCACGGGTGTCCCCCTGACAGCCAATTCGATGCCAACCAGCCTCAACATCGCCATCGCCCAGACCTGAACCCGTGCTTCCTTCGCAGGCTGTCCGAGCCGGGGAAACAGCGTCAGGATGGTCCATATGCCACCTGCAATATGCGCCAGGGCGCGCAACAGGCGACCTGCCGCCCTCACCTGCCGCATCCCGCTCAGGCCTCGTACGCGACTTGCCCGCCCACCAGCGTCCAGCGCACGCGGGCTGGCAGCTGGTAGCCGGAAAACGGCGTGTGTTTGCCCTGGCTGCGCAAGGTGTCGAGCTGGACTGTCCATTCGGACTGCGGGTCGAACACACAGACGTCAGCCACACCGCCCTTGACCAGTTGCCCGGCGCTGGCTTGAAAGCTGCCCAAGGCCCCGCCCAGTATCCGGGCCGGTTCGCTGGTCAGTACGGCCAGCGCGCGCGACAGGCCCACCCCGCTGTCCTCGCCCCATTTGCATGCCAGGCCCAGCAATAGCTCCAACCCGGTAGCGCCCGGTTCGGCCTCGGCGAAAGGAAGCGTCTTCGCATCAGCTTCGACCGGGGTGTGGTCAGATACCAGCGCGTCGATGGTGCCGTCAAGCAGTGCCTGGCGCAGCGCATCGCGGTCACGCTGCTGACGCAGCGGCGGATTCAGGCGCATGCGGCTGTCAAAGTAGCCAATATCGGTGTCGGTCAGGTGCAGGCTGTTGATGCTGACATCAGCGGTGACGCCCAGGCCATCTGCCTTCGCCTTGGCGAGCAGGGCCACGCCCGCCGCACTGCTGATGCGGCAGACGTGCACACGAGCACCGGTCACCCGCACCAGCTCGAACAGCGTATGCAGCGCAATGGTTTCAGCCACCACGGGAACACCACTCAGGCCCAGGCGGGTCGCCAGTGCGCCGCTGGCTGCCACGCCGCCCCCCAGCCAGCTGTCCTGCGGACGCAGCCAGACGGTGTAGCCAAAACTGGCGGCATATTGCAGGGCACGCAACAGCACCTGGGCGTTGGCCAGCGGCACTTCGGCCTGGCTGAACCCGACACAGCCGGCCTCCGTCAGCTCGACCATCTCCGTCAGCGCTTCGCCCTGCAAGGCACGCGTCAGCGCGCCCAGCGGAAATACCCGCGACTGGTGCAGCTTTTCGGCGCGGAACTTGAGCATCTCGACAAGTCCGGGCTCGTCGAGCACCGGGTCGGTGTCGGGCGGGCACACCAGGCTGGTGACGCCGCCGGCAACGGCCGCCGCGAGTTCGCTCTCGAGCATGCCCTCATGTTCGTAGCCGGGCTCGCGCAGGCGGGCTGACAGGTCTATCAGACCGGGCGCAACGATGCAACCCGTTGCATCGATGATGCGGTTGGGCGCAAAGTCAGAAACCGCATTTTTCAGCGACAGGATACGGCCGGCGGCAATCGCCACATCGCCCTTTTCGTCAAGGCCAGAGGCCGGATCAATGACGCGCCCGTTTTTAATGAGTATCTTCATGCTTTTTCTCCGGAGCGCGCAAAACGACAAGCGTGGGGGCTCATATTCATGCTTCGTTCCCGGCAACAATGCTCATCACCGCCATACGCACGGCGATACCAAAAGTGACCTGCGGCAGGATCACGCTTTGCGCGCCATCGACCACCGCTGAGTCGATTTCGACGCCGCGGTTGATCGGGCCGGGATGCATGACGATGGCGTCCGGTTTGGCCAGCTGCAGCTTCTCGTTGGTCAACCCAAAACTCTTGAAAAATTCGTGGCTGCTGGGCAGCAGGGCCCCAGACATGCGTTCGTTCTGGAGCCTGAGCATGATCACCACATCGGCTCCCTTGATGCCTTCCTCCAGGGTGTGGCACACGCGCACACCCATCTGTGCCATGTCGGCCGGCACCAGGGTTTTAGGACCGACGACCCGGACTTCCGGGCAGCCCAGCGTGGTCAATGCATGGATGTCAGAACGGGCAACGCGCGAGTGCAGCACATCACCGACAATCGCCACCGTCAGCTTGCTGAAGTCCTTTTTGTAGTGGCGGATGGTGTACATGTCCAGCAGGCCCTGGGTGGGGTGGGCATGGCGGCCATCGCCGGCATTGATCACATGGACATGCGGTGCCACGTGCTGGGCAATCAGGTAGGGCGCACCCGATTCGCTGTGGCGCACGACAAACAGGTCGGCCGCCATCGCACTCAGGTTGGAGATCGTGTCGAGCAGCGACTCGCCTTTGGAGGCCGACGACCGCGCAATGTCGAGATTGATCACATCGGCCGACAGCCGGGTGGCCGCAATCTCGAAGGTGGTGCGGGTGCGGGTGGAGTTTTCGAAGAAGAGATTGAAAACACTTTTGCCGCGCAGCAAAGGCACCTTTTTGACCTCGCGATCGCTGACGCTGACAAAATTGGCGGCGGTGTCCAGGATGTGCGTCAGGGTGGCTTTGGGCAGCCCCTCAATAGACAGCAGGTGAATCAGTTCACCGTTTTTGTTGAGCTGCGGGTTTCGTCGGTACAACACAATCAGGCCTTTCGCAGGACGACAGGAATGCAGGCGGAAAAACCGTCGGTGCGGGCGGTCATGGTGTCACCCCCTGCACCTGGAAGCTGAACCGGCCATCGTCACTGCGCGCCAGCGCCAATGACTGCGACGCCGGAAGCGCCACCCGGGCGGCGGCAAAGTCGGCCTGTATCGGCAACTCCCGACCGCCCCGGTCAACCAGCACCACCAGCTTGACGCTGGCCGGCCGGCCGTAGTCGAACAGCTCGTTGAGCACTGCGCGAATGGTGCGGCCGGTGTAAAGCACGTCGTCAAGCACGATCAGGTCGGCGCCGTTGACATCGAAAGGCAGCACGGTTTGGCCGCTGGCTGACAGGCCGCGCTGGGAAAAATCATCGCGATGCATGGCCGAAGACAGTGTGCCGGGTGCGTCGGTCAAGCCCAGGTCAGCGCACAGGCGTTCGGTCAGCCAGACGCCGCCGGAAGCCACTCCCACCAGCCTGGGCGGGTGGTCGTATGTTGTCAAAAGCTGGCGCATGTTGCGCAAGACCTCTTGGTAGAGCGCTTCGGCATCCAGGGTCAGGCTGGTCATGAAAGACTCCTTAAAAACTGCTCGAGGATTATGCAGGCAGACGCCGCATCCGCATCCGGGGCGCCCTGCGACAGGGCTTCGGTGGTGCTGTAGCGCTCATCGACCTCGAACACCTGCAAACCAAAACGGCCACGCAACTGGCGGGCGAACTTGCGGGCCCGTGCGGTGTTGTCATGACTGGCGCCATCCGGATGGAAGGGAATGCCGACCACCAGCGCATCAGGCTGCCATTCCCTGATTTTCAGGGCGATGGCCGGGAACCGGGCCTCACCTTCCGCGGCAATACTTCCCCGCGGTGTCGCGGTGCGCGTGAGCCGGTTTCCGGTGGCGACGCCGGTACGTTTGAGACCAAAATCAAAAGCGAGAAATGTTTGCAGCTCAGTGGTCACGGCGGGCCGGGCCACGTCCATCACGCGTGCCCTGCATCGGGCGACAGCATCCAGCTCTGCAGACCGAGCAGCAGGAGCGCCTTGTCATAGCGCTGCTCGACCGGGGTGTCGAAAATCAGCGACAGGTCGGCTTCCACGGTCAGCCAGCTGTTGTCTGAAATCTCGGACTCCAGCTGTCCCTGCCCCCAGGCCGAGTAACCGAGGGAGACAAACACCTTGCGCGGCCCGGCACCCGTCGAGAGGGCTTCCAGCACATCCTTGGAAGTGGTCATCTCCAGCCCGCCCGGAATCGTCATGGTCGAGGCGTACGCCGATTCGCTGCCTTCCAGCATGCATTCGTGGAGCACAAAGCCGCGCTCCGTCTGCACCGGCCCACCCTGGAACACCGGGGCGTCGGTCAGGTCGCCGCGCCGCAAAGGCAGCTCCACCTTGTCGAACAAGCCCTGAAGATTGATGTCGCTGGGCTTGTTGATCACCAACCCCAGTGCGCCGCGGTCACTGTGCTCGCACATGTAGACCACACTTTTTGCAAAAGCCTCATCATCCAGCCCGGGCATGGCAATCAGGAAGTGATGGGTAAGATTGATCGATGCAGAATCCATGGCCATGGGGCAATTTTACGCGTTGCCGGCCCATGCTGGGAGAAAAAGCCGCCGGCAATCAACGCCATGCCGGATGGCCGCAGCACCCATCGCCCCTCTGATGAACCCCGGCGCATGAACAGGAAATACAGCCATGGCCTGGTGTGGTTTCGACGCGACCTGCGCGTTGATGACCACGCAGCGCTTTACCACGCCCTCAAGGCATGCCGGCAGGTTTTTTGCGTTTTCGTGTTTGACCGCGACATTCTGGATGCGCTGCCGCGAGCTGACCGCCGGGTGGAGTTCATTCGCGAGTCGCTGGTGGATCTGGACCGGCAGCTGGCGGAACTGGCCCGTCCGCATGGGCGTTCCAACGTCGGCTTGATCGTGCAGCACGCCCGGGCAACGGAGGCCTTGCCTGCACTGGCGCGAGCACTGTCTGTCGACGCGGTATTTACCAATCACGACGATGAACCGCAGTCGCAGGCACGGGACGCTGTGGTCGCCAAGGCGCTGGCTGCGGATGGCAAGGCCTTTCACAGTTTCAAGGACCATGTCGTTTTTGAGCGCGAGGAAATCATGACACTGGGCGGCAAACCGTACAGTGTTTTCACGCCCTACCAAAACGCGTGGCTCAGGAAGGTGGACGACTTTTACCTCAAGGCCTACCCGGTGCAGCGTTACGCGCCCGCCCTAGCCGCCAGGCCCACGGCCTGCCGAATGGCCGTGCCTGCGCTGGTTGATATCGGTTTTGCGCAGACCAATTTTGCCAAGCTGAGGATTCCCACGGGCAGTCACGGCGGCATGCAGCTGCTGGACGACTTCATGACGCGCATTGACCAGTACCACGCCACGCGTGACTTCCCGGCGGTCAGGGGGCCGAGCTATCTGGGTGTGCATCTGCGCTTTGGCACGGTTTCCATCCGCCGGCTGGCGGCAGCGGCCCTGCAACTGCGGGACCAGGGAAATCCAGGAGCATCGGTCTGGCTCAGCGAACTGATCTGGCGCGATTTTTATGCGCAGATCCTGAGCAATTTTCCGCATGTGGCCGAACGCTCTTTCAAACCTGCCTACGACGCCATCGCCTGGGAACAGGAGCCGCGGGCCAGCACCCTGTTTCAGGCCTGGTGCAAGGGCCGGACGGGCTACCCGCTGATTGACGCCGCCATGGCTCAGATCAACCAGACCGGCTACATGCACAACCGTCTGCGCATGGTCACCGCCAGTTTTCTGGTGAAAGACCTGGGCATCGACTGGCGCCGGGGCGAAAAATATTTCGCCGAACAGCTCAACGATTTTGACCTGTCCGCCAACAACGGCGGCTGGCAATGGGCTTCCAGCAGTGGCTGCGATGCCCAACCTTATTTCCGCATCTTCAATCCGGTGAGCCAGAGCGAGAAATTCGATGCCGACGGAAAGTTCATCCGCAAATACCTGCCGCAGCTGGCCGGCCTGTCCGGAGCCAGCCTGCACAGCCCCTGGCTGGCCACACCCCTGGAGCTGGCTGGTGCCGGTGTTCGCCTGGGCGACAACTATCCTCTCCCCATCGTGCGGCATGACGAAGCACGGGCACTGACTCTGCAGCGATACGCACCCGTCAGAAAATCACCCGCGGGTTGACTTGCTCTTCTTTTAATAGCTGCTTGCGCCTATGCAGAAAGGGCTGAGGCCCGATTTTGCATAAAAATCCGGGCTTCCGCGCCGGACTAGGACACGGCGGCTTCTACGCTGCAGTAATGGCGAATCAGGCTGAGGAGCTCATCTTCGGCATAAGGCTTGCCCAAGTAGTGGTCAACACCCAATTCCTTCGCATGTTCGCGGTGCTTCTCAGCAATTCGCGACGTGATCATGATGATGGGCAGATCACTCAGGCGAACGTCGCCGCGGATGTTGCGCGCCAGGTCAAAGCCGTCCATGCGCGGCATTTCGATATCGGACAGGACCACCGTGGGACGCTCCTCCTGGAGTCGCTCAAGCGCCTGCAATCCATCGGCCGCCATGGACACGCGATAACCTTCACGCTGTAACAGGCGCTGCGTCACGCGGCGCACGGTGATGGAATCGTCAACCACCAAAATCAAGGGAATCTGGGGCGCCGCCGGCACCGGTGAGGAAACCGCCAAGCCCTGGCCATCCGTGGCGCCGGCTCCCGACTGCTCCAGCATGTGCGGTTCGGCACTGTCGGAACTCCAAGCGCGGGCTTGCTGGCCATAAACGAAAGCCAGAGCAACCGGGTTGTAGATGAGAACCACCGCGCCGGAAGCCAGCACGGACATACCCGCCAGACCTGGCAACCGCGACAGCTGCGGCCCGAGGTTTTTAACCACCACCTCCTGGTTGCCCAGAACTTCATCGACGTGCAACGCCAGCCGCTGGGCTGCACTGCGGAAAATAACCACCGGCGCGGTTTTGCCCTGCGGCTCGCTGCTCAGACGGGAAACCTGCAACAAGGCGCCGGCCCAGAAAAACGGAACGGCCTCACCCGCAACGTCCAGCACGCCGCTGTTGTAGGCCTGCTGCAAATCCTTCGCCGAGATCCGGCGCACGGTTTCAACCACGTTGGCCGGCACCCCCACGGAAGATCCGCCGGCACGCAGCATAACCACCTGCGTCACAGCCGTGGTCAGCGGCAGCACCAGCTTGAAATTGGTCCCCTTGCCGGCGACGGTGCTGGTTTCAATGCGGCCACCCAGCGCGTTGACCTCCGAGCGCACGACGTCCATGCCGATCCCGCGTCCGGACAATTCAGTCACCTGGGAGGCTGTGGAGAAGCCTGGCATGAAAATCATGTTGGCCGCTTCATCGTCATTGATCTGCTGGCCCGCGGCGAGCAGGCCTGAGGCCAGTGCTTTCTCCCGGATACGCGTCAGGTTGAGGCCGGCGCCGTCGTCCCGGAACTCCACAGACACGTCATTGCCCGACTGCTGCACGCTCACGGTGATCAGGCCGCTAGGATCTTTGCCCGCATCGGTGCGGGTCTGCATGTCTTCGATGCCGTGAGCCACGCAATTGCGCAGCAGGTGCTCGAATGCCGGCGTCATGCGGTCCAGCATGCCGCGGTCCATTTCAATGGTACCGCCCTGCAAGTCCAGCCGCACCTGCTTGCCGGTTTCCTTCGAAGCCAAGCGCACCACGCGGTAGAGACGTTCGGAAATGCCTTCAAATTCCACCATGCGGGTACGCAGCAGATCGCGCTGCAATTCGCGGGTCTGGCGCGCCTGGGCAATCAGATCATCCTCGGTGGCCTCCACCGTTCGCTGCAAGGTGCGCTGCACCGTCGCGACGTCATTGACCGACTCGGCCATCATGCGGGTCAGTTCCTGCACGCGCGTGAACCGGTCGAACTCCAGCGGATCAAAACCCAGCTGCGCCTCCTTGGCCTGCTG
The DNA here is from genome assembly GCF_049790275.1 of Polaromonas sp. Lineage (GTDB taxonomy): Bacteria > Pseudomonadota > Gammaproteobacteria > Burkholderiales > Burkholderiaceae_C > Polaromonas. The sequence continues at coordinate 69,274 of NZ_JBAQYR010000088.1, read as the reverse complement.
CAGGCGCGACTGCATCTGGGTTTCCGAGTGCAGTTCCACGTCACGCAGCTGTGCGCGCAAACGGTTCAGGTTGCCGCTCAGATCATTCAGCGAACCCCGTAGCTGGTTCAGCTCGGCTTCCAGCCGCGATCGTGTGATCATGACCTCGCCGGCCTGGTTGACCATGCGGTCCAGCAGCTGCGAGCGCACACGTATCGAGCCTGATGCCGCCGGACGCAAAGGCTGCAGGGCCGTGGCCTGGGCCATGGACATCATGACTTTGCGCGAACCCGGCTCGGCCGCAACAGCGGGCTCGGCCTGCGGCGTTGCGGCCGCCTCCAGGACATCCGCTGCCTCGACAGCAACAGGTGGAGACAGGGGAGCCAAGGGCTCCAGCGCCTGGGCCGTCTCGCCCGGATGGCGCAGGGCCTCAAAATTGGCCTGCATCGCATCAAAAGTAGTCAGCAGCGAGTCAAAGTTCTGTGAAGCGACCGCGTCGGAGCCCATATGCTCGATATCAGATTCGATCCTGTGGGCCATTTCCCCAAGCCGCATGGCACCCGCCAAGCGGGCACTGCCCTTGAGCGTATGCAGGGCCCGCAACACTTCATTGCGTGCGCCATGGTTGTCGGGACGCGCCGACCACTGTCGCAGGGCACCGCCCAATTGCGGCATCAGCTCAGAGCCCTCCTCCTCAAAAATCGGAAACAGGTCCGGATCGATCATGTCAACCGCATCGATCTCGTCATCCACGTCTTCATTGAAAGCGGAAGGGGCGGGCGCTGTGGCCGCCGCAGGTGCAACCGGAGGCTGTGCCATGAAAGCGGCTGGCGTAACTGGAACCGCCGCCGTCGGCACGACCGGAGCGGGGGGCGGGTTCACAGTGACTTGGGCTGTCACCGACAAAGGGCGTCCCTGTGGAGGAACAGAGGTGGCCACAGGGGCAGGCGGAACGCTGGCAGCCACCGCAGGTGCTTCAACAGCCAGCGATGCGCTCCGGTCTGGCACGGCATCCTGGCTATCGATGTCCAAGGCGATTTCGTTGCCTTCGTCGGAGAAATCGATCTCGCGCAGTGCCTGCAGGATGGCCGGGTCGGGTTGTTTGAGGAAACCGGCTGCAAACTGATGCAGCAGGCGTCGGATGTCTTCGGCTGCGTTGATGAAGAGCTGGCTGTGCCTGCCACCGCCCTGTCCATGCAGGACTCGCGTCTGCTGCAGGGCGTTCTCAAGTGCACGCGCCATTTCAGACAACGCTTCAAATCCGACCGTCGCCGAGCTACCGGCCAGGGAATGGGTCAACGCCAGGGTGGAGTCCCCGATGGGGTGGTCCGTCTCCATCGTCCACTCCGTCACCTCCGTGACCAGACGCCGGGACCATTCATCGGCTTCATTCAGGTAGACGTTGTAGAGGGGAATGCCAATGCGCAAGGAACCAATCACCTTGACCTGTTCGTCCCCGGCGGCTTCTCCCGATGCGGAATCTTCGAAAGCCACCTCCTCCAGTACGGGGGCCGCAGCACGCACTTGGGTGGGTTCTGACGCAGAAAAATCAAAAATTTCCACATCCAGCGGCGATGCGGCCGAGGCCGACGGCACTGGGGAAACGACGCCTGTGCTGGCAGGCTGGTTCAGAAAATGCGCATCAAAGTCACTGGCCGACAACTCCACCGGATCAGCTGCCGTGGCAGGGGCCAGATCGGGAAGATCCAGCTCGAACATGGCCACAGGAGGAGCCGGCACTGCCGCAGGTGCATTGGCACCGGGCTGCGACAAGGCTGCCAGGCTCTCGAAGTCTATGCCCTGTATTTCAGCCAGCGGCGGCTCCTGAGGCGCGGAAGGCGCTTCGACAACAGACGCTGCGGGTTCGAACACAAAATCCAGGTCCGGCTCCGACGCCTGGGATGCAGGCTCCTGCGCCGTTACAACCGGCGCAACCGGACTCTGGATCGGAATGAAGCGTCCTTCCGTTCGCATGGCATCGGCACTTGCACGAAACACCGACGACGTCCAAGACGTTTCGCGGTTCGCTGCGATATCCTCGATCCAGGCGGCAAACCCGTCCATCGCCTGTACACACAGCGTGCGAAATTCGTCATTCGAAGGTTTTTGCTCCGCCAACCAGCCATTGAGCATTTGCTCCATGGACCATGCCGCTTCACCGAATTCATTGAGCCCGACCATGCGAGAGCTACCCTTGAGCGTGTGGAAGGCCCGGCGCAGTATCGTGAGTTCCCCGATATCCCCGGGTTCGATAGCCAGCGCAGCAAGCGCCGACTGGGCATGGCCGGCGACCTCGCGCGCTTCCTCCAGAAAGATATCGCGCAGATCGTCTTCTTCAAAGTCGTCCGCACCAGCGGTTGAGCCCGCAGGCACCGCTTCAGGCATCGCTGCCGGCGCGGCCGCTGCCACTAGATCGGTCAAGGTACCGGCATTGGCCTGGGGGCTCTGGGTGGTCACGGCCAACGCAGCGTCACGGGCAGTCTGAGCCAGAACGGGCTGATCCGCCAGGGCTGCATGGGTTGCCAGAACGTCCAGTTTGACACTGAGGTTCTCGGCGGAATCACCTGCCTGCGCGTCCTGGACAACCGAAAGTACCTCTTGAGACAGTTCATTGTTGACCGTCACTGCCGCAGCGGCATCCTGCGCCGTGTGAATGCGCCCCATCAAGGGTTTGAGTTCTCCCTTGAGGTCGTCGTATACAAAAAGCTTTTTCGCCAGCGCCGGCTGGTAATTCAGCATGTCGATCAGGAAGCTCAGGGCGCCAAGGTTATTGCCCAACTGCTCGAATGTCCCGGCAGAACGCGCCAGCTGCTCGTCAACTTCGGTCACAAGCATTTGCTCAACGCTCTCGCGCATGCGCAAGACAGCCTGGGAAGCCTGATCCAGACCCAGGACGGACAGCACACCGCGCATCTGCGATAACTGGCCGGGCACTGCGGCGAGGGCCGTTTTTTCCTGTGGATTGCGGAAAAACACGTCCAGCGATTTTTCAAGCTCACTCAGGGAAATACGCAGTTCACCCACGACACTGCCCATGGTCTGCTTGTCGCTGACACGCCGGTACAACTCTTCCATCCAGGGCTCAAGTGGCTGGGCTTCGCCGCCACTTCGGGCGCTGTCGAGCCGCTGGGCCAAGCGTGCCGTCCGGGAGGCCAATTGCGGGTCACTGGGATCGAGGTCATCAAAAGCAGCCTCGAGATAAAGCACGGCCGTAGCCACCTCCAGCGCCAACTCGATGGGAGGCGCCTGGCCGGAACGAACCGTCGCCTCAATGACTTGTGACAACGCCATGGCCAGGGGCTCGCTCGGCGGATGCAGCTTGACCAGCGAGTCCGTGACCAGACTGAACTGGTCAGCCACCGTCTTGAATTTGCCGACATCCCCCGCCGTCAGCGAGGACCAGGTTTCCTTGGCCGAGACAATCCGCTTGCGCGCCTGGGCGAGTAGCGCGGGGTCGAACCGGCCGAACTGGACCGCTTCATAGTCCACCGGTTTGAAGCGGGCCAAACCATAGCTGGCGCGGATGGCGGACAGGACCGGTGCATCGCTGGCCCGCGCAGCCACTGCCTGGGAACAGAAAAAAAGCAGATCCTGCGCCAACCGGTCCGATGCGTTGGTGCCGCCCTTCGCAAACGACGCATACTGCAGGAGAACGCGCGATGCACCGCGTTTCACATAGAGATCAACCTTGAGCAAACCCTGGGCCAGTGCTTCAAAATAGCCCGCCGCAATCTTCCAGAATGCCCTCGGTTCGCCAGCCGGTTCGGCCTGCGCAAATCCCAGGCACATATCCCTGAAGCTCTGGGCAGCCTGCCGATCACCGGTACGCATAATTTTCAGCGCCAGGGGATCGAGCAATTGCCTGGACGCGTCATCGTAGGGGGCAGCCTCACCCGTGACCGGCAGCTCCGGGTCCATCCAGCGCCATTCATACATCCAGAGGTCTGCCGGATGGATGCGATCTGCACCGACCAGCCCCTGAACGTCACGGTACTGAGGGAACAGCGAGACAGCGGATACGGGCTTGTCGGCCAACACGCCTTCCAGGTATTCGGTCAACGCGAAGCTGGCCTGCTCGACTTTGGCAGCCGCTTCCTGGTTGCATTGCTCAGGCCGCTGGACAAACCTCTGCACGGCCGCTTCCATTGAACGCAGTACCAGCGCCGGAGCACCCAGACCCACCATCTCCAGCGCCCCTACGGCCTGGTGCAGCTGCTGGCGTGCGATCCGGAGCTGGCTGGCGTCAAGAGCGGCAAGATCGGAGCCACGCGCCAGCTCGGCGTCGCGTACAAAACGCTTCAGGGCCTTGGCGGAACCATCCAGGGATTTCCGAAGTTCATCCAGTACCCAGGCAAGCGGACCCAGGTCATTGACCACCAAGTCGAGCTCAGCAGGGGATGAATTCGAAGCGTTCGATTGCATAGATGGCAGGCCGGTTCATAAATCGGAGGTCACGGACAAAGACAAATCATGTGTGCGTCAGGCGATCTTGAATCGCGACACCGACTGCCTGAGCTCCTCGGCCATGCGGGACAGGTCGCGCACCTGCTGGGCAGTGGACCGCGTACCTTCTCCGGTTTGCTCCGTCACCGCGAAAATATGCTGGATGTTGCCGGCCACCACGTTGGCCGATTCAGCTTCGCGGGAAGCCGAAGCGGAAATCTGTTCAATCAGGTCAGCGAGCCGGCGTGACACCAGGTCAATCTCGGACAGTGCGGTACCGGCGCTGTCGGACAGTTTGGCCCCTTCAACCACACCCTGTGTCGAGCGTTCCATGGCAGCCACGGCATCCTGGGTGTCGGTCTGAATCGCCTTCACCAGCGCGGAAATCTGGCGCGTCGCATCTGCGGAACGTTCAGCCAGCCGCTGCACCTCCTCGGCCACCACGGAGAAGCCTCGTCCGGCTTCACCGGCCGATGCCGCCTGAATAGCGGCGTTAAGCGCCAGCACGTTGGTCTGCTCGGTAATGTCGGAAATCAGCTCGGTGATTTCGCCAATCTCCTGGGAAGATTCGCCGAGCCGTTTGATCCGCTTGGAAGTTTCCTGAATCTGGTCACGGATCGAATTCATACCGCCAATGGCGTTCTGCACGGCCTGCAGACCCGATTCAGCAGCGCTCAGAGATTGGCGCGCCACCTGGGACGATTCCTGCGCCTGGCTGGACACCTGATTGATTCGGGTCGCCATGTCGAGCACCGACTGGCCGGTTTCACGAATTTCGCGCAGCTGTTCGGTCGAAGCGGCCAGCAGTTCGGTGGAAGTACTTTCCACCTGGGCTGTGGTTTGCGCCACCCGAGTCGCCGTGTTTTGTACGTTACCCACCAGCTGGCGCAACTCCTCCACCGTGTAGTTCACCGAGTCGGCGATAGCGCCAGTGATGTCTTCGGTCACCGTGGCTTCCTGGGTCAGGTCTCCCTCAGCCACTGTCTGCAACTCGTTCATCAAGCGCAAAATGGCGGCCTGGTTGGCGTCGTTGACACGCTTGGCATCCTGCTCCTGTCCTTTGGCTTCGAGCCGCTGGCTTTCAGCAACGCCTTGGCGTTGCCGGCTGTCCAACACCTGCAAACGGGCCAGGCCGGCAGCACACAGCAGGGCGAACGCGGCAGCAACCGCCAACGTTGTCAACGAGCCGGCACTCAGACCCGTCTGCGTGGACAGCTTGCCCTGGATGTCTTCCAGGCCGCGGCGCAAAGCTTCGCTGTCTGAAATGATCGATGCCTGCGCCTCACGTGCCGACACCAGGCCCTGCAAGTTGCCCAAAATCGCACCGGCCTGGACCCGGGTCTGCTCATACAGCGCCATCAGCGCTTCGAGCCGCTCCCGCGTCTGCGGGTCCTTGGAGCCGGCCAAGCGCAGCTCGGGGCTGCCCTCCTGCAGGCCCTGCGCAATTTCCTTGAACGAGTTCAAGTCCTTGCCCAGCAGGAACACGGCTTCCGGGCTCACACCCTCCATCGTCAGGAATTCGTTGGCCGATTTACCAATACGCTGCGTCAACATCACCAGTTGGCCGGCGGCCGAAATTTCTGCCGGTGCCGCGTTCTGTTGGAGCTTGAGCGAAGAAACCGTCTCGGCGATTTCGAGCAGGTCCGACGACTGCCGGTTAATGGTTCGCAGCGCGTTACCCACCTGCGTCAGAATTGCCTGCTGGCCCATCACGGTAGAGGCATTTTTCTCGGCACGCTCCATCAGCGGCGTGACAGTGTCCACATCCGGCTGCAACTCGGCAACCACCGGTTCCAGCCGCAACGACTCATCACCCGCCTTGAGACCCCGAACCGTTTTGGCCAGCACGTCCGAACTTTCGCGCACATCGGGGAAAGCCTGGGCACTGCCCACCAGGGCCTGGGACACCGATTTCGCAAGCCGCTGCGACTGCATCAGCGACTGTCCGGTGGCCGCCACCTGTTGGGCCACCCTGTCGGCCTGATTCAGCGCAACAAAGGTCACCGAACCCAGCACCACGACCGCAAAAGCCAGCAAAATCACCAGAATCCGCTGATGTTCGCCCATGGGCCGGCGCCCCAGGACAGGCAAGGACAGACGCTCGACGTTGTCGAGAGCGCCCTCCTCGGACTGGCTTTCGGGGCCTGCACTGTCACCCAGGCGCCCCGAAGCATCCATGGCCCCTGTCGCCAGAGGATCGACCGACATGTCCAGAGAGACACCATCCATGCTGTCCTCGGGGGGTGCAGGCTTTGTTTTGAACAGCTTCTGAATGACAGACATGGTGAGGCCTTCCTGGGAAAAAACGTAATAGCGCTAGGCGCTGATGGTCAAAAAATGGGCCTGTTGGGCGAGCAGCTGCAGGTTGATTTCCTGCCAACGGGCACCGTTCGAATCGACATAACTGTGGCCAAAAAACTCGGGCGAGTCAGCAGCTTTTTCGGCAAAGTCGGTGAAAGCCTCCGGGTTACGCAGCCCGGCCAGCTTGTCGATCTGCAACGCACAGTTGATTTCCAGGGCGCTGTTCAGGGCAACCAGCCGGGACTCGGTGCGCGCCAGCTCGCTGCGCGGCGGCGGCATTTTTCCGGTCACAAAACTCGCCAGATCGACAACGCCGTACAAGCCTCCCCGCAAATTGGCCACACCGGCAAACCAGGCCTGCGTATAAGGCACATTTTGCGCATTGACCCAGGGGAAAATTTCTCCGGACTGGTTCAGGGGAAACAGGTATTTGTCGCCACCGGCCTCAACGGCGAGCCAGGATGCCGAAACACCTTGGGTTTTGGCGGCTTTCAGCCTGTCGGCCAGGCGGCTTTGCAGTTCTCTCAGTGCTTGTCGGTTGGCCATGCTTTATCGGGATCGGTGCGGGATCAGCCCAGCGCCTTGATTTTGGCCATCAGGTCGTCGGCATCCACCGGTTTGGTGATGTAGTCTTTGGCGCCCTGGCGCATTCCCCAAACACGGTCTGTTTCCTGGTTTTTGCTGGTGCACATGATAATGGGCACGTCAGCGTACAAGGGATCGCGGGTGATGGCGCGCGTGAGCTGGAAGCCATTCTGCCCGGGCATCACCACATCCATCAGGATCAGATCGGGTTTTTCCTCGGCAAGCCGACGAAAGGCATCTTCCGCGTTCTCAGCGGTTTTGACGGAGAAACCGTTTTTGACCAACAGGTCGGTCATGAACATCAACTCCGTTTTAGAGTCATCCACAATCAGAACTTTTTTAATCGCCATCACGCTACTCCTTGTTTTGCGCTGCCAAGTTCCTGCACGGTATGCAGCAACTGGTCTTTGGTAAACGGCTTGGTCAGGTAGTCTTGCGAACCGACCATCCTGCCCCTCGCCTTGTCGAAAACACCGTCTTTGGAAGACAGCATCACAATCGGTACATTTGAGAATTTTGGGTTGCGCTTGATGATCGCGCAGGTCTGGTAACCGTCCAGGCGAGGCATCAGGATGTCGCAGAAGATCAAGTCGGGCAGGTAGTCATTGACCTTGGAAAGCGCGTCAAAACCGTCTTCGGCAAGCAAAACCTCATGCCCGCCCTGCTTCAGGAATATTTCAGCGCTACGCCGGATGGTGTTGCTGTCGTCGATGACCAAAACCTTGAGACCCGAACTGGTAATACTCACTGACTGTGCTCCTAGTAACGCGCCACCGGCACGGTAACGCCCGATGCGCGCTTTTGTTTAGACAACCGGCCCGGCCATTCAGATCTGGACCATTTCGAAGTCTTCCTTGCGCGCCCCGCACTCGGGACAGGTCCAGTTCATCGGCACCTGGGCCCAGGGCGTACCCGCCGCAATCCCGTGTTCTGGCGCGCCAGTCGCTTCGTCATAAATCCACCCACAAATTAAACACATCCAGGTCATTGTTTGAGTCACAGCTTAAGTTGCCTTCGAATAGAATGCAACAATTGTATCGAGGCGGCGTTGCTTATTCGCTTACGAGGCAAAATTCCAGCCCTATGGCAAACCCCACCCCCCCTCCTCTGGACACCCGGCAAATGGAAACAGAGGACAGCGAAACCTCTCCCGCCTGCGTGATGACCTTCAACGCCAACGACCCCAGTGGCGCAGGCGGCCTGACGGCGGACATCAGTGCCATCGCATCGGCTGGCGCCCATGCGCTGGCCGTCGTCACCGGCGCCTATGTACGCGATACCGCCGAGATTTTCGACCATACATCCTTTGACGAAGATGCGGTCACCGAACAGGCCCGCACGGCACTCGAGGACATGCCTGTTGCCGCCATCAAGGTCGGTTTTGTGGGCAGTCCGGAAACCATCAGCGCCATCGCGGAAATTGCATCGGACTATGCAGACGTCCCGCTGATCGCCTACATGCCCAACCTGTCATGGTGGGAAGAAGAGGCGATTGACAGCTACCTGGACGCTTTTCGTGAACTGATGCTGCCGCAAACCACCGTGCTCGTGGGCAACCACAGCAGCCTGTGGCGCTGGCTGCTACCGGACTGGGGTGGCGACAAAAGCCCCACGGCACGCGATATTGCCAAGGCAGCTTCGGAATTCGGTGTGCCTTACACGCTGGTCACGGGCGTGCCCCTGCCCGATCAGTTCATTGACAATGTACTGGCCACCCCGCAAGCCATTCTTTACAGCGAAAAGTTCGAACGTTTTGAAGCGGTATTTGCCGGTGCCGGCGACACGCTGACCGCCGCGCTGTCGGCCCTGCTGGCCAACGGCCACAACCTGCAGGCCGCGACTGCTGAAGCCCTCACCTACCTCGACCACAGCCTGGACGCCGGTTTTCACCCGGGCATGGGCAACATCGTGCCTGACCGGCTGTTCTGGGCACAGGCAGAAGACGACGCAACGGACGCCGGCGACGAAGAAGGCGGCGATCCGGATGACCCCCTGCTCCCCCTGCCTCCCTTCGACCTACCCACCAATGGCACCAAACACTAGTCCCGACAAATCCCGCAATGCAGCGCTGTTCGAGCGCGCCAGAAAACTGATTCCCGGCGGCGTCAATTCGCCGGTACGCGCCTTCAAGGCGGTAGGCGGCACCCCGCGTTTTGTGCAGCGTGCCCAGGGGGCCTACTTCTGGGATGCCGATGGCCAGCGCTACATCGACTACATCGGCTCGTGGGGCCCGATGATTCTGGGCCACGGCCATCCAGCAGTGGTCGAAGCCGTGCAGAAGGCCGTGCTTGAAGGCTTCTCCTATGGCGCGCCGACCGAGCGCGAAGTGGAGTTGGCCGAAGAAATCGTCAAGCTGGTGCCCTCCATTGAGATGCTGCGCCTGGTCAGTTCGGGTACCGAAGCGGGGATGAGCGCGATCCGTCTGGCGCGCGGCGCCACCGGCCGCAGCAAGATCATCAAGTTCGAAGGCTGTTACCACGGCCACGCCGACGCTTTGCTGGTCAAAGCCGGTTCAGGCCTGGCGACGTTTGGCAACCCGACCAGTGCCGGCGTGCCGCCCGAGGTCGTGCAGCACACGCTGGTGCTCGAGTACAACCACATCGCCCAGCTTGAAGAAGCTTTTGCCATCCACGGCAGCAGCACCGCCTGCCTGATCATCGAGCCGATTGCCGGCAATATGAATTTCGTGCGAGCCAGCGTACCTTTCATGAAGCGCTGCCGCGAGTTGTGCACACAGCACGGCGCGTTGCTGGTCTTCGATGAAGTCATGACGGGTTTTCGCGTGGCATTGGGTGGTGCGCAAAGCGTTTATGCGAAAAGCATCCCGGGTTTCCAGCCCGACATGACTGTCATGGGCAAGGTGATCGGCGGCGGCATGCCGCTGGCCGCCTTTGGTGGCACCCGCGCCGTCATGGAACAACTCGCGCCCCAGGGGCCGGTTTATCAGGCCGGCACGTTGTCAGGCAACCCGGTCGCCACGGCTTGCGGTCTGGCCACCCTGAAGGAAATCGGCAAGCCCGGTTTCTACGAAGACCTGGGCCACAAAACACAACGCTTGATCAGTGGCCTGCAAGCCGAAGCCGACAAGGCCGGCGTGGACTTCTGCGGTGACAGCGAGGGAGGCATGTTCGGCTTCTTCCTGCTCAAGGAACTGCCGCAAAACTACGCCAAGGTGATGACCACCGACAACGCGCGCTTCAACACCCTGTTCCACGGCCTGCTGGATCGCGGTATCTACATCGCCCCGGCGCTGTACGAAGCCGGCTTCATGAGTGCCGCCCACACCGATGCGGACATTGCGGAAACAGTGGCAGCGGCTGGCGATGTGTTTAAACTGCTATCAAAATAGAAGCTGCTTGCGCAATACCCATGAGGGCTAGGTGTCATTTAGGCATTTAGCCCTTATTCGATAGGGCGTTTCATGCAGCGATTGTCCCCAGCCACGCCAAAACCGCGCAGTAACCACCAGCGCGACTATTTGGAAACAATGGTTTTGCCAATGGGCGCCAGCGCAATCAGCGCCAACTTCATGTGCTGAATGCCAAACGGGATGCCGATGATGGTGACAAAACAGGCCAACGCAGACATCAAATGCCCGATGGCCAGCCACCAACCGGCCAATACAAACCAGATCACATTGCCCACCAGCCCCAAGGCACCCGTGCCAATGTCATCTCGCTGCGTCAGGTCCTTGCGGCTCACGGCCTCCTTGCCAAAAGGCAAAAACGCAAACTGCCCGATCACAAAACACGCCTTGGCCCACGGCAAGCCCACGATGGTGATGGCAGCCAATGCACCGACCAACCACCAGCCGACTCCCATCAGAAAGCCGCCAAAGATGAACCAAAAAATATTGCCGAGGGTGCGCATGGTGTTGGCCTCCGAAAGCGGCCGGGCTTAGTGCCGGAAGTGCCGCACACCACTCAACACCATCACTACCCCGCGCTCATCAGCCGCCGCGATGACCTCCTCATCCCGCATGCTGCCACCAGGCTGGATCACGCAGGTCGCCCCCACATCGACCACCACGTCAAGGCCATCGCGAAACGGGAAGAAAGCGTCACTGGCCACGGCCGAACCGGCGAGTTCCAGGCCGGCATTGGCAGCCTTGATCGAGGCAATACGCGCCGAATCGATACGACTCATCTGGCCTGCGCCCACACCCAGCGTCATGCCCCCGCCGCAGAACACGATGGCGTTGGACTTGACGTACTTGGCGACCTTCCAGGCAAACAGCAGGTCCTGCAGCTGCGCAGGCGTCGGCTGCAGCTTGCTGACCACTTTCAGGTCGGCCAGCGCCAGTTCGTGGTTGTCGGCGGTCTGCATCAGCAGGCCGGAACCGACACGTTTGACGTCCATCAGGTTGCGGCCCTGCTTCCACGCCGTGTCGCCGCCCGGCGGCAAGTCAATCTGGAGGATGCGCACATTGACCTTGGTCTTGAAAACTTCCAGTGCCGCAGGCGTGAAGGCCGGCGCCATCAGCACCTCGACAAACTGTTTGGCGATCTGCTGCGCGGCCGCTTCGTCCAGCGTGCAGTTCAGCGCAATGATGCCGCCGAAGGCTGAGGTCGGGTCGGTTTTGAAGGCCTTGCTGTAGGCCTCGAGCGCATCCTTGCCCACGGCCACGCCGCAGGGGTTGGCATGTTTGACGATGACGCAGGCCGATTCGGTAAAACTCTTGACGCATTCCCACGCGGCATCGGCATCGGCAATGTTGTTGTACGACAGTTCCTTGCCCTGCAGCTGTCTGGCTGTCACGAGCGAACCCGGCGCCGGATACAGGTCACGGTACAGCGCGGCTTGCTGGTGCGAGTTTTCACCGTACCGCAGGTCCTGTACCTTGACAAAGCGCCCATTGGACTGCCCGGGAAACAGGCTGTGCGTGCCGTCGGGCTGGATGCCCGAGAGGTAATCGCTGATGGCTCCGTCGTATTGGCTGATGCGGTTGAAAGCAGCGACCGACAGGGAAAATTTGGTGGTGTCCGTGAGTTTGCCGACGGCCTTGAGTTCTTCCAGCACGCCGGCGTACTGTGACGCATCGGTCAGGACACCCACATCTTTCCAGTTTTTGGCGGCTGATCGCACCATGGCCGGACCGCCGATGTCGATGTTTTCAATCGCGTCTTCCAGCGTGCAGCCGGCCTTCGCCACCGTGGCTTCAAACGGGTAGAGGTTGACGACCAGCAGGTCGATGGTGTCAATGCCGTGGGTCTTGAGAGCAGCCATGTGTTCGGGCACATCGCGCCGTGCCAGCAGCCCGCCATGCACCATCGGGTGCAGGGTCTTGACGCGGCCATCAAGCATTTCGGGGAAACCCGTCAGTTCGGCAACCTCGGTCACCGGCAGCTTTTCATCGGCCAGCAGCCTGGCGGTACCGCCGGTGGAAATCAGCTTGATGCCCAGCGCGTGCAGCGCACGTGCAAAGTCAACAATGCCGGTTTTGTCGGAGACGGAAATCAGGGCGTTCATGCTTGTCTTTGTTTCTCGGGGATGAAATGCGGCTGCCGATCACTTGATCAGTTTGTGTTCGACGAGTTTTTTGCGCAGGGTGTTGCGGTTCAGGCCCAGCCATTCGGCGGCCCGGGACTGGTTTTGCTCGGCATGTTGCATGACAACTTCCAGCAGCGGTTTTTCCACCACCTTGACCATCATGTCGTACATGCCGTCCGGCTCGGTGCCGCGCAGGTCCTTGAAATAACCCTCCAGGCTGGTGCGTACGCACTCTTCTATGTGTTTCTTGCTCATGCGAGCTCTCCCTCCTTCTTGTCCTGTCTGTCATCGTCGCCGGCCGCCACCTGCACCATGCCCGCAACCACTGCGGGCATGCGGTCCATGCGCGCGCCAAGCTCGTCAAAAAAATCGGCCACCGCCTGCCATTGCGCTTCGCAGTCTTCCAGCAGGTTCATGCGTCCGCGAAAGGCTTCTCCGCCCGGCAAAGGCCTGACGTACCAGCCGATGTGCTTGCGCGCCGTACGCACGCCGCTGAAGGCACCATACAGCTCATAGTGGTCCAGCAGGTGATCCAGCAGCAGGCGCTTGACCTCGGCCACCAGCGGTGGCGCAAGATGCGTGCCGGTCGCCAGGAAATGCGCCATTTCGCGAAATATCCAGGGCCGGCCCTGAGCGGCGCGGCCCACCATCACCGCATCGGCGCGGGTATAAGCCAGCACATCGCGGGCTTTTTCCGGGGTGTGGATGTCGCCATTGGCGACTACGGGGACAGATACCGCGGCCTTCACCGCAGCAATCGTGTCATATTCGGCTCGCCCCTTGTAGCCCTGCTCGCGCGTGCGGCCATGCACCGTGAGCATCTGCACGCCGGCGGACTCGAATGCGCGCGCCAGTACAACGGCATTTTTATGCGAGTCGGCCCAGCCGGTGCGCATTTTCAGGGTCACGGGAACACCGCGTGGCGCGCAGGCGGCCACCACCGCCTCGGCAATGGCGAGCGCCAGCGGCTCGTCCTGCATCAGGGCCGAGCCGGCCCACTTGTTGCAGACCTTCTTGGCCGGGCAACCCATGTTGATGTCGATGATCTGCGCGCCGCGGTCGATGTTGTAGGCTGCGGCCTCGGCCATCATCTGCGCGTCGGTGCCGGCAATCTGCACTGCAATCGGCGCCACTTCACCGTCGTGGTTGGCGCGGCGCGAAGTTTTCAGCGTGTCCCACAGGTCACGCCGCGAAGTCACCATTTCACTGACCGCGTAGCCGGCCCCGCCGGCCTTGCACAGGCGCCGGAACGGCCGGTCGGTCACACCGGCCATCGGCGCGGCAAACAAGTTGTTTGCCAAAACATGGGGGCCAATGTTCATGGAAGGGTGCAGGCGGATGGGATGGTGGATGCGCAAAAACGAGGCATGATTGTACTGCCCAAAATTTCAGCAATCGAAATTTGCACACGGGCACGCAGGCACCTGCCCTACAGACCGGGGGGACGCCCACTGCCTATACTCGCGCCAGATGGAAATATGGATACGACACCTGATTGATGCGCTGGCCCTGCCCGAGTATGGTTTGAGCACAGCGTTCGTGGTTTCGTTCATCTCCGCCACCCTGCTTCCGCTGGGCTCCGAACCGGTGGTGTTCGGCCTGGTCAAGCTCAACCCGCACCTGTTCTGGCCGGCCGTGCTGGTGGCCACGGCGGGCAACACTCTGGGCGGTGCGCTCGACTGGTGGCTGGGTTATGGTGCCCACAAGGTGGTGGACAAATATTCACACTCATCGCACCACGGCCGGGCCATCCGCTGGCTGGAAAAGCTGGGCCCAAGGGCTTGCCTGCTGGCCTGGTTGCCAGCCGTCGGCGACCCGCTTTGCGCGGTGGCCGGCTGGCTCAAATTTCCGTTCTGGCCTTGTGTGGCCTACATGGCCATTGGGAAATTCGCACGTTATGTCACGATGACAGCTGCGCTGGTCTGGGCCTTCCCGGGCGGGTTCAAGTTTTAGCCCCCACGGTTGCTCACTGCGTGTAGCGCCCTGCCCCCCGAGGGGGCCGCTGCGCCTGCGGCCCGGCGAAGCCGGTTCCGCGGCCCCGGCTTGCATTTCAACTTCCAGGTGATCCGGTAAAAAGCTAAAACCGTTCGTGGGGTAGCAGATAGCGCCACTGCCCGGCAGGCAGGCTGCTCATGGGCACACGCCCGACGCGGATGCGCTTCATGGCCTGCACGCTGAGCCCGACGCTTTCACACATGAAGGCGATCTGGCCGGGGCGTTCGCCTTTGAGTGCAAAACGCAGGCGGGTTTCGTTTTGCCAGCTGACCTTGGCCGGCGGCAACAGCACCCCATTGAAGGTAAAGCCGTGGTCGATGCGGTTAAGGCGCTGCAGGCCGCCAGGAGTGATGGTCCCGCTCACATCCACGATGACTTCGTGCTCCATGACCGAAGCGTCCTCGCAGAGCTTGCGCGTCACGCGCCAGTCCTGCGTAAACACGACCAGGCCGCTGGCCGGCGTGGCAAGTGGCGTCGCCAGCGTCAACGCACTGAAATGTTTTTTCAGGGGCCGGATCCCCGAGCGGTCGTCTTTCGTCTGATTGGCCGCCGCCAGCAGCTGCAGCGCCGGACTCGCTGCTCGGCCAGCGCCTGCATCCAGGCCGGCCTCAAAACCTGCGGGCTTGTTCAACAGCAGCGTCACCGGCACGAGTTCGAGCAGGCTGGCGTCGGGGTCGAGTTCGACTTTCTGGTCCAGCACACGGTGCTGCGGCTCCTCGACCACCACGCCATCGACCCGCACCCAGCCACCCTCGATGTACTGCTCGGCTTCCCGGCGTGAGCAGTTGAGCATCTGGGCCAGGCGTTTGGCGAGACGGACGGGTTCGGTCATGGACGCAAGAGGCCTCTGAATGATACGGAACATATGCTACTGAATAGATAGCTGCTTGCACCCGACAGCAAAGGGCTGACGGCACAAAACACTCTCACCCAGGGCCAGCGCCCCTGCCTCAGCTACTGAACAGAAAATTCATCACGTCGCCATCCTTGACGACATATTCCTTGCCTTCGCTGCGCATCTTGCCCGCATCTTTCGCGCCTTGCTCACCCTTGTAAGTGATGAAGTCGTCAAAGGCAATGGTCTGTGCGCGGATGTAGCCCTTCTCGAAATCGGTATGGATCACACCTGCGGCCTGCGGGCCGGTGTCGCCCACATGAATCGTCCAGGCGCGCACTTCCTTCACCCCGGCAGTGAAATAGGTCTGCAGGCCCAGCAGCTTGAAGGCGGCGCGGATCAGCCGGTTCAGGCCGGGTTCTTCCTGGCCGATTTCGGCCAGGAACATGGTCTTGTCCTCATCGCTCATGTCGGCCATCTCGGCTTCCATCTTGGCGCAGATGGCGACCACAGGCGCATTCTGGCTGGCCGCATAGGCACGCAGCTTGTCGAGGAAGGGGTTGTTCTCGAAACCGTCTTCTGCGACATTGCCGACAAACATGGCGGGCTTGGCGGTGATCAGGAAAAACTGCTGCAGCAAAGGCTGCTCTTCCTTGCTGAATTCCAGCGTCCGCACCGGCTTGGCTTCGTTGAGGGCGGCCCGGCATTTTTCCAGGATCGCCACGAGTTTGACGGACTCCTTGTCGCCCGATCGCGCCGTCTTGGTCACGCGGTGCAATGCTTTTTCAACCGCCGCCAGATCGGCCAGACAGAGCTCGGTCTGGATCACCTCGATGTCGGAGATCGGGTCGACCTTGCCAGCCACGTGGATCACGTTGTCATCTTCAAAGCAGCGGACCACATTGACGATGGCGTCGGTTTCGCGAATATGCGCCAGAAACTTGTTGCCCAGGCCTTCGCCGGTGCTGGCGCCGGCCACCAAGCCGGCAATGTCGACAAACTCGACGATCGCGGGCACGATACGTTCGGGATGGATGATTTCGGCAAGCTGGGCCAGCCTCGCGTCGGGCAGCTCGACAATGCCGACATTAGGCTCGATGGTGCAAAACGGGTAGTTCTCCGCTGCAATGCCCGCCTTGGTCAAGGCATTAAAAAGGGTGGATTTTCCCACGTTGGGCAAGCCTACAATACCGCACTTCAGACTCATGACAAACCTTCAAAAACAGGCTGTGAAGTGTATGCGATACGCGGCCAGCCTTCTGGTAGCGTTGCTGCTGGCGGTTCTGTCAGGCCTGTCGGGCACAGCAAGCTTTGCCCAGTCCATCGTCATTCTGGACGACCAGCACCCCGTCGCAGACTTGCAGGCCAGCGGCCTCGTCTGGATGGATGACGACGCCCAGGCCACGATAACGCAGTTGGCGGCCAGCAGAACCCGCCCGTCCATGAGCCCCGCGCAAGCCCACACCGTTTATGCGCTGGGTTCCCAGGCCGCGCTGTGGCAACACTACCGCTTCAAGAAATCGGCCGATTCACGGCAAGACTGGGTGCTGCAGTTTCCCCTGCCCCTGCTGGATCTCGTCACCGTCTTCCAGCAGACCCCCACAGGTGACTGGATCGGCCAGACGGCCGGCGACACCGTAGCCGTTTCCATCTGGCCGGAGCCTGGCCGCTACCCGCAATTCCAGCTGGCGCTAACGAGCGACGGCGTCCACGACGTGTATGTTCGCATCCAGCATGCGACGCGTGTCAACATTCCGGTCAAGGCGATCTCCGGCAAGGCCCGCAACCACCAACTGCAGGTCGAAGCACTGGTCTCCGGCATGGTGCTGGGCGCCCTGCTTTTGCTGATTGTTGCCGGAGCCGCCCAGAGCCTGGTCTACCGCGACCGCGCCTACGGCTGGTATGCCCTGTATGTGTCGGTCATGACACTGGTGGCGGCCACATGGACAGGTGTGGCCGGCCATCTGCTGTGGAGCGATTCCGGTGCCTGGGCAGACCTGGCTCCTGGCTTCCTGAGCATACTGGTGGGAGGCACGGCACCCATGGTCGTGCATCACCTGTGCGGTCCCGGCGCAGGCCAGAAGTGGTTTGAACCGGTGGCGTACTGGCTTGCCGCGGCCAGCCTGCCACTGGCCATCACGTACGCCATGGTGGAGCGTGGGACCGGCGTCATCATTGCGGGCACCTATGTGATGGCGGTTGTGATGCTGGGCATGCGCAGGGCCATCATCGTCTGGAAGGGCAGGGACATGGTGGGGTTCTGGGTGCTTGCGGCCTTCATGCCATTGGCGCTGGCCGCCCTGCTGATGCTGGCCAGCACCACGGGTCTGCTTCCGGTGTCATCGCTATCGCAATACGGGCTCCTGGCCGGCCTGACCCTCCAGGTGCCTTTGCTGCTGGTCGCGTTGAATCTGCGTTCACGCGAGCGCCACAGCATGGAAGCGAGGGAGCAGGCCATGGCGACCCAGGATGCGCTGACCGGTCTGCTGACCCCTCATCTGTTCAGCGACCGGCTTCACCGGGTGGTCTCGCGTGCAACGCGCCACGGGGAACCGGCTGCCGTGGTTTATGTGGAGCTGGCCAACTACGATTACGTCAAGCGCACTTACGGCACCGCCGTGGCCGAACAAAGCCTGCTGCGCAGCGTGATCAAGTTGCGCCGCATCCTGCGGGATGTCGACACCGTCGGGCGGGTGGATGAAGCCAGATTCGGAATGATCCTGGAAGGTGTGTCATCGCGTGAACCGGTCAATGAAATGGCCGCGCGGCTGATCGCTGCGGGACTGATGCCACTCAAAGGACTCAAACCCGACGTTGTCCTGCAGTTTCACGTCGCCGGTGTGCTGCTCAGCGAGAAGCTGGCAGACGGGCCGGAACTCTCGCACGCCCTGGCCCATCTGCTCGACAGCATGGGCGCGCGCACGCGCCGGCCCATCCGTTTCCTGGAACCCGAGCTGACCCGGCCCATGCCGCTGGATGGGGATTCCACGGATGACAGCAACCGCGACCGTGAAAGCGATCCGGTCCGGAATTACCCGAAGTTGTAGTTGGCTGTGACACCCTGCCCGACCTTGAGCAGATGGTCGTTGCCCTGCAGGACGATGGCATTCATGCCGAAGCTCACCGCACCCTTGAGGCGCGACTCCTGCCGGTAAGTCTGCAGCATGTCGCCCACCTCGGGGCTGCTCAGGGCCGTGGCCGGATCGATATTGGGAATCGGGCAGCGCGGGCAAGGTTTGACGGGCTTGAGCTGCACCAGCCCCTGATCTGTGGCAATTTCCAGCAGGTCAAGCCGGTCCTCATCATGCGGCGCGAGTCCGGTGTCGCCGGGCAGGTCACCCAGCACGATGTTGGGCCTGAAACGCGCCATGCCGACTGCCGCTGCACCTGCGGTCTGCAGTTTTTCATTCAACCCTGCAAGCGAGGCTTCGCTGAGCACCAGCACCGGGTAGCCGTCGCTGAACTGGTTGAGGGCCTCCACATCCCCGGTCCATTGCGGGCTGGATGCGCGCTTTTCCTCGGGATCAAAACGCACCAGCCGCGCCTTCACGCCGAGGAAATCGCTGAACCACTGGGCCGCGATCGGCCCCATGTCGTAGGCCTTGACCTCGTCATCCCAGATTTTGACGCGCACCGGCTCCTGCACCTGGTCCAGCGCGATGTGCAGCGCCAGCATGCCCGGGGCGCGCAGCACCATGTCGTGGTACTTGAGCCGGGGCTGGATCAGCGCCATGCGTGGCAGCTCGCGCTGCGTCAGGAAGGAGCCATCCTCATCGACCACCATCCAGGCCCGGTCAAACTCCAGCCCCGTTTCCGTCAATATCGCCTCCTGCACCTGCACGCCCGCACAGGACTTGACGGGATACACCCACAGCCCGGCAATCACGGCCCGGACGTCCTCCGTCCGGGCGCCCGGGGTTTGGCTCAATGATTCACTCACGTGGCAAGTCCTTCACATCAGATGGTTCAAGTTGCGGCAATCCGGGAACGATTTTGCACTGCCTTCTAAAATGAGCCATGTCCAAGCCCTTTGATGTGTGTATCCGCGGTGGCGGAGTGGTCGGCCGAACGCTGGCCCTGTTGCTGGCGCGCGAGCGCCTGCATGTAGCCCTAGTTGCCCGGCCCGCGCCGGCCCGCGATCCGGCAGAAAACCCCGCATCGCAGGATGTGCGGGCTTACGCCCTGAACAGCGCGTCGCGGCAGCTGCTGGCCTCGCTCAGGGCCTGGCCGGATGCGTCGGCCGCCACCCCGGTGCTGGAAATGTGTGTCTGGGGTGACGATGGCGGCCGGCTTGATTTTTCCGCGCCCCCCGCCGAGCCTGACGCGGCCCTGGCCTGGATCGTCGATGTGCCGGCGCTCGAGCAGCAACTGGCCGAAGCGGTGCGTTACCAGCCGCAGATTGAAACACTGGAGGCTCCCGTCAAGGCCGCACTGACCGTCATCTGCGAAGGCCAGAAAAGTACCAGCCGCAACGAGTTCGGCGTGCAATGGATCGTCAAGCCCTATCCGCAAAAAGCCATGGCGGCCCGCCTGCAAAGCGATCGGCCGCATCAGGGCGTGGCCCGCCAGTGGTTCCACAACGGCGAAATTTTGGCTCTTTTGCCGATAGGCGGCGCCGAAGGGAACTCTGTGGCGCTGGTGTGGTCAGTCTCTGTGGAACGCGCCGCCGCGCTGGAAAAGCTGGGTCCGCAAGAGTTCTCTGCGGCGGTGCAAACCGTTTGCGGTGCCGAAGCGGGTTGTCTGGAGCTGGTGAGCAGCCGGACGAGCTGGCCGCTGGCTTTGTCGCGCGCCGAGCGCTGGGTCGGCCCAGGCTGGGCGCTGGCGGGCGACGCCGCACATGCGGTGCATCCGCTGGCCGGCCAGGGGCTGAACCTGGGGCTGGCCGATGCTGCCGGGCTGGCGGCCGTTATCCACGGGCGCGAGTACTGGCGCGGCCTGGGCGACGAAAAACTGCTGCGGCGCTACGAGCGTTCGCGCAAGGCCGATGTGGCGGCCATGGGCGCGGTGACGGATGGTCTGCACAGCCTGTTTGCGCAAGACGATACGCGCTGGCAGGCTGTGCGCAACTGGGGCATGAAGGGTTTTGCACGCAGCGGGCTGCTCAAGGAGTGGGTCATGCGGCAGGCCATGGGTTCACCGCCGGGCCACTCCTAATTGGCCTTTGAGGGCGGGGTAGATTACATAGACTGGAAAACGATGACACTGTTCAAATCAATTCTGACTGGCGCCCTGCTAGCTCTGAGCCTGGGCGCCACAGCGCAGGAAGCGGCCATCCGCAAGAACCTCACCGAGCGGCTGCCCAACCTGCCCAAAATCGATGAGATCAAACAGGCACCCATGGCCGGCCTGTATGAAGTGCGCGTCAACGGCAGCGAGATTTTTTACACGGACGCGGAAGGCAATTACCTGCTCCAGGGCCACCTGATCGACACCAAAGCCAGGCGCAACCTGACGGAAGAACGCGTCGACAAACTCAATGCCGTGGCGTTTGACGCACTCCCGCTCAAGGATGCGTTCACGATTGTGCGCGGCAACGGCAAGCGGAAAATGGCCGTGTTTGAGGACCCGAACTGCGGTTATTGCAAGCGTTTTGAACGCGACATGCAAAAGGTCAGCGACGTCACCGTCTACATGTTTTTGTACCCCATCCTCAGCGCGGACTCCGGCGAAAAGTCAAAAAACATCTGGTGCGCCAAGGACAAGGCCAAAGTCTGGCAAGACCTGATGGTGCGCGACCAGCCGGTGAGCAGCGCCAGCTGCGACACCAGTGCCCTGGGACGCAACATCGAGTTCGGAAAAAAATACCGTATCACCGGTACGCCCACCGTGATTTTCGCCGACGGCTCGCGGGTGCCTGGTGCGATCAGCGCCCGTGAGGTCGAAAAATACCTGGCCGAGGCCAAAGTCCCGTGATCCCGATCCTCCCGTCTCAAGGTATCAACAAAACAGGCCTCCAGCCCTTTGGTGGCGGGCGCTACCAGCTATTTAATCGATAGCAAATCAAGCACCATCTGTTGCACCGGCTGAGGGGCTGGACTTCGCTGATGCAGTATTCTTTGCGCTTATGCCCAAACATCCTGCCAAGCCCTCCGGAAGCTCGCCGGCAGCGGTCCACTACCGCGTCGAGATCGCCGACCTCCATGCCCACCTGTTCCGCATCACGCTGACCATTGCCCAGCCCGCATCGCTGCAGCGGCTGGCCCTGCCGGTGTGGATTCCCGGTAGCTACCTGGTGCGCGAGTTCTCGAAAAACCTGCAGAGCCTGCGGGCCCGGCAGGGCTCACGCGCCCTGCCCGCCAGCCAGGTCGAGCAACTGGACAAATGCAGCTGGCAAGTCCGCTGCAGCCCCGACAGGCCGCTGGTGCTGGGTTATGAGGTGTATGCCAATGACAACTCGGTGCGCACCGCCTCGCTGGACGCCAGACGCGGCTTCTTCAACGGCAGTTCGCTGTGTTTGCAGGTCGAGGGCCATCACCAGGCGCCGCACGGGCTTGAAGTGGTGCCTGCGCCAGCCATCAGCGGCTGGTCCGTGGCCACGGGGCTGAATCCGCTGAAAATCAACAAGCAGGGCTTTGGGACCTACCTCGCCGCCAACTACGACGAACTGGTTGACTGTCCCGTCGAGATGGGAGCCTTCTGGAGCGGCTCTTTTACAGCCTGCGGCGTACCGCACCGCTTTGTAGTGGCCGGGGCCACGGCCAGCTTTGACGGCGCCCGGCTGCTGGCCGATACCCGGAAGATCTGCGAGGCGCAGATCCGCTTCTGGCACGGCAGCAAGAAACCGCCGCACAAAAACTACCTGTTCATGCTCAATGCTGTGGACGACGGCTACGGCGGGCTGGAACACCGCAACTCCACCGCCCTGATCTGCCAGCGCCAGGACCTGCCGCGCCTGGGCAGCAGCAAGCTGCCCGAGGGTTACACCACGCTGCGCGGGCTGATCAGCCACGAATATTTCCACACCTGGAACGTCAAGCGCCTGCGGCCCGCGGAGTTCGGCAGTTATGCCTACGATCGCGAAAATTACACGCAGTTGCTGTGGTTTTTTGAAGGATTCACGAGTTACTACGATGACCTGATCCTGCGCCGGGCCGGACTGATTGATGACACGGCCTACCTCAAACTCCTGAACAAGACCATCAACCAGGTCATGCAGACACCCGGGAGGCTGTTGCAGTCGGCGGCCCAGGCCAGTTTTGACGCCTGGGTCAAGTACTACCGCCAGGACGAAAACACGCCGAACGCCACCGTCAGCTACTACACCAAGGGCGCCCTGATTGCCTTGTGTTTTGACCTGACGCTGCGCACCGAAAGCAAAAGCGCCTCTCCGGCCACCCTGGACGAGGTCATGCACCAGCTGTGGCTGCGTTGCCGGGGCGGCATGATGACCGAAGCGGATTTCGCGGCGGTACTGCAGGAGGTCGGTGGCCGCTCCTACGCGCCGGAAATCGCCAGCTGGGTGCACGGCAAAAGCGAACTCCCGCTGCGCGATCTGTTGCAGCGCCATGGAGTCGCCGTGCTCGATGAACCCTCGCAACTGGCGCAGACCCTGGGCCTGCGCGTGCAGGAGGCGGCGGGGGTACAGATCAAGACCGTGTTGCGCGGCGGCGCGGCAGAGCGTGCGGGATTTGCTGCCGGTGATGAATGGCTGGGCGTCGAACCTTTTGCCGCCGGAAAAAGAAAAACGCCTGCTGAAGGCTGGCGCCTGACCAAGCTCGATGACCTGATGCTGTATGCCGGGGCACAGAAAAAAATGCTGGCCCTGGTTGCGCGCGACAAGCGGCTGCTGCGGCTGGAACTGAGTTTGCCGCCAGCTGCGAACACCTGGCGCCTGGTCTTGCGCGATGCCGCCCAGGTGGTGCCCTGGCTCTCTCCTGCTGCATGAGCCGAAGCCTGGGGACGGCGCTCAGCTTCCCGGCGTGTGCAGTTCGACCTGTGCGATGAAGTTTTCTGCCGCCGAGTTTCCCTTGACATCGCGGACGATGTCCCTGGCGCGTTTGACTGCAGCGACAAAATCCGCAAGAGTCTTGGCAGCCTCGATTTTCATGCACAACACTTCGGCGCTGGGGCCGAGCAGGTCGGTCAGGAGACGCGCGGTAAAGCGCTTGGCTTCCGGCAGTGACACGGCCACCAGGGGCGCTGGCTCGGTGCTGGCCGCCGAAGATCCCGCCTGCTCAGGTGCGACGCCGGCAGTCTCTGCACCACCGACCGGCTCGATAAAACCATCTTGTGACAGTTGCAGCAGCAACTGCTCGCAATCGCCGACCACCAAGGACATGGCTGCGAGCTCCGTGTAGCTGCGTTTTCCATCAATCATGATCAACAGGGATCGCAGCTTGGGTGCCAAACCCGACTGCCGGTTCGCAATCGCCTCCACTCCTTTCGGTGTCTTGTGGTAGATCGCTTGCTTGTCAATCATGGCAACCTCCGGTAACTTGTTGTCAAATCAGTCTAAAACTAAAGTGACACAAGGTCGAGGGGGTGCTTACCCGGGAACAACCCTGAGCCTCGAAGGGCCGCTGCAGCCGCTCAGTGCCTTCGATCCAGTACCCGCTTGGCCTTGCCCAAGCTACGCTCCACCCCGCCCTCGGCACGCAGCTCGATGTCTGCGCTGGTGCCGATGTAGGCCTTGATTTCGTGCTGCAGCAAACGCGCAGCAGCCTGCGCGGGTGCGCTGTCAGGCGCCAGGCCGGGCCGGGTCTCCACCGCCACGCGCAGGCTGTCCAGCACACCATCGCGCGTCAGGATGCACTGGTAGTGCGGTGCGAGCTCGCTGCGCTTGAGGATCAACTCCTCGATCTGTGTGGGGAACACATTGACACCGCGAACAATCATCATGTCGTCGCTGCGCCCGGTGATTTTTTCCATGCGCCGCATGCTGCGTGCTGTGCCGGGCAACAGGCGTGTCAGGTCGCGTGTGCGGTAACGGATGATGGGCAGTGCTTCCTTGCTCAAGCTGGTGAACACCAGCTCGCCGATCTCGCCGTCGGGCAACAACTCGCCGCTAAGGGGGTCGATGATCTCGGGGTAAAAATGGTCTTCCCAGATGGTCGGACCGTCCTTGGTTTCCACACATTCGCTGGCCACGCCTGGGCCGATGACTTCGCTCAAGCCGTAAATATCCACAGCGTCCATGCCCATGCGCTTTTCTATCGCATGGCGCATGTCGTTGGTCCAGGGCTCGGCGCCGAAGATGCCGGTACGCAGGCTGCTTTCGGCGGCGGACAGGCCCTGCTTTTCGAACTCGTCGGCAATCGCCAGCATGTAGCTGGGCGTCACCATGATGATGTCGGGCTTGAAGTCGGTGATCAGCTGCACTTGGCGTTCGGTCTGTCCGCCGCCAAAAGGCACCACGGTCAGGCCCAGTTTCTCGGCGCCGTAATGGGCACCGAGCCCACCCGTGAACAGGCCGTAACCGTAGCTGATATGCACCAGGTCACCCGGCCGCGCACCGGCCGCGCGTATGCTGCGCGCCACACAGCCGGCCCACATGTCCACATCGTTCTGCGTATACGCCACCACGGTCGGCTTGCCGGTGGTGCCGCTGGACGCATGGATCCGCACGCACTGCTCGCGCGGCACCGCCAGCATGCCGAAGGGATAACTCTCACGCAGGTCGTGTTTGGTGGTGAAAGGGAATTTCGCCAAGTCGGCCAGCGTCCTGCAGTCGCCGGGATGCACCCCGGCCGCATCGAACTTGGCCTTGTACACCGGTGAATGGGCGTAAGCGTGCTGCAGCGTGGACTGCAGGCGCTTGAGCTGCAGGGCGCGCAGTTCGTCGAGGCCGGCCTTTTCTATCGCTTCAAGCGGAAAACTTTTCATGCGGCCTCCGCTGCGGGGCCAGGAATCACGCTGCCTGCAATCTGCGCACTCTTGCCGCGGAACATGGCCACCACCTCGCCGCGCTGGTTGCTGACCTTCATGTCGTAAATGCCGTGCCGGCCCTGCAGGGCCTGCTCCACACCCTCGCAAGTCAGCACATCGCCGAGCTGGCCGGGTTTGAGGAACTCGATGCTGCAGCCCGCCGCCACCGCCACCTTGTTGTGGCTGTTGCAGGCAAAGGCAAAGGTGGAGTCTGCCAGCGTGAAGATCAGCCCGCCGTGGCAGATCTTGTGGCCATTGAGCATGGGTTCGCGCACGGCCATGCGCATCACTGCGCGGCCAGGCGCGCAGGACAGCAGCTCCATCTGCATGAATTCCCTTGAAGCCCTGTCGGCGGCAAACATGGATTCGCCCACAGCTTGGGCCAGTTGCTGGGCATCCATCTAATTGCCCCTGAACGCCGCCGGGCGTTTTTCGAGAAAAGCCATCACGCCTTCGATGTAGTCATGGGTCCGGCCCAGCGCTGACTGGGTGTCGCGCTCATTGTCCAGCTGCGTGTCCAGGTCACGGCTGGCGCCCTCGCCGAGCAGGCGTCGCGTTTCGACCATGGCGCGGGTCGGCATCTGCGCTAGCCGCGCGGCCAGTTGCATGGCCTTGTCCAGGCAGTCTTCGCCCTCCCCTGCCACGTCCCAGATCATTCCCCACTCTTTCGCGTCCTTCGCGCTGAGCTTGTCGCCCAGCATGGCCAGGCCCATCGCCCGCGCCAGGCCCAGACGCTTGACCAGGAACCAGGAACCGCCCGCATCGGGCACCAGACCAATCTTGCTGAAGGCCTGGATGAAGCTGGCGCCCGGCGCGGCAATCGCCAAGTCGCAGGTCATGGCCAGCGAAGCACCGGCGCCGGCGGCCACACCATTGACCGCGGCAATTGTCGGAACACGCAGCTTCTGCAGGCGCCGCACCGTTGGGTTGAAGGCCTGGTCAATGATGGGGCCGGGATCGGCACGCTGGACCAGGTTCGGCCCGGGCGCGAAATCAAACTCGGCCAGGTCAGCACCGGCGCAGAAACCCCGGCCGGCGCCGGTAATCACCAGCGCGCGCAGCGATGTATCGGCTTCTATCCTGTCCAGCGTGTCCCAGAGCTGCTGGTGCATCTGGCGCGTGAAACTGTTCAGGGCCTGTGGCCGGTTCAGCGTCACCAGCGCCACGGCGCCGTGTATGGAAAAAAGAACCGTCGGTTCGGAAGGGGCATCGGTCATGTCTGTCTCCTGTTCTTGAATTTAGCATTAACCGACCCGACGGTCGGTTAATGTTTTCCCTTGCCCGCCAGAGCCTGGGCGCATGGCATGATTCAGACACAAGGACTTGCCATGACTTACGAACTCATTCTGACCAAAACCGAAGGCCGTGTGGCCATCATCACCCTGAACCGGCCCAAGCAGCTCAATGCCCTGAACGACCAGTTGATGGACGAACTGGGCGCGGCGCTGAAGGCTTTTGATGTGGACGACAACATCGGCTGCATGATCCTGACCGGCAGCGAAAAGGCCTTTGCGGCCGGTGCCGACATTGGCGCCATGGCGAGCTACAGCTTTGCCGACGTCTACAAGGGCGACTACATCACGCGCAACTGGGAACAGATCCGCAGCATCCGCAAGCCGGTGATTGCCGCGGTCAGCGGCTTTGCGCTGGGCGGCGGTTGTGAACTGGCGATGATGTGCGACTTCATCATTGCCGCGGACAACGCCAGATTCGGCCAGCCGGAAATCAAGCTCGGCATCATTCCGGGCGCCGGCGGCACGCAGCGCCTGCCGCGAGCGGTCGGCAAGGCCAAGGCCATGGACCTGATCCTGACCGGACGCATGATGGATGCCGTGGAAGCCGAACGCAGCGGCCTGGCCAGTCGCGTCGTTCCGCTGGACAAACTGATGGATGAAGCGCTGGGCGCGGCGCTGCAGATTTGCGACTACGGCCAAATTGCCGTGATGGCCGCCAAGGAGGCGGTCAACCGCGCCTACGAAGGCACGCTGGCCGACGGCATCATGTTCGAACGGCGCCTGTTCCACGCCGCCTTCGCCACCGAGGACCAGAAGGAAGGCATGGACGCTTTTGTCAACAAGCGCAAGGCCGCATTTAAAAATCGATAGCGTAACGGGGACTCCCGGCGCTTTCAGAAGTTTAATTACCGGGATGCAGGGCAAGGCGCACGGAGCGCAGGACACCGGAATGCACTTCGGTGCATGAGGATTCCGAGCACCGCGCAACGCCACCATGCGCCCGGCAATTAGACTTATGAAAGGGCCGCTATAATATCGGTCGCGCGGTGATATAGCTCAGTTGGTTAGAGCGCAGCATTCATAATGCTGATGTCGGTGGTTCAAGTCCACCTATCACCACCACGGTTTCCCGGAGCCCCAGAGGTATGATCCTCTGGGGCTTTGTTACTTCACAGCCTCTGGACATACACCATGAAACGCTGCCCGTTTTCCTCTTCCACGACCCTCCCGGGAACCATGCTGGCACTTGTGCTGACCATGGGCAGCCTGCTGGCGACCCCGGCGATGGCGCAAACTGACGAGGTTGCGGGTGTGCGCAACTTCCCCAAAGCCGCCCAGCGCGGCCTGCTGGTGGTGCAAACCCCGCCCGAGATCAAACTGAACGGCAAGGCCGACCGCCTGTCTCCTGGTGCACGCATCCGCAACAGCAGCAACCACTTTGTGCTGTCGGGCGCCTTGCTGGGCCAGGAACTTCTCGTCAATTACACGCGGGACAGCGCCGGCTTGGTGTATGAGGTCTGGGTGCTGACTGCCGAGGAAGCCAAGGAAAAACGCGCCGGTCTGCAGACGCGCAACTTCATCTTCAGTTCGGAAGCCGAAACCGCCACCCAGGACGACGGCAAGACGCCTTACAACCAGTTGCCCAGCTACAAGCAGTAAACCTGCTTTTCTGCAAGCCAAATCGGCCTTCAGCCCTTATCCCATGGGCGCAAGCGGCTCCCAATTCGGTAGCAATTTCATGAGCAAAAAAGTCTTTATCAAAACCTTCGGGTGCCAGATGAACGAGTACGACTCGGACAAGATGTCCGACGTGCTGCACGCCGCCGAGGGCTACGAGCCCACCAGCAATGTCGATGAAGCCGACCTGATCCTGTTCAACACCTGTTCGGTGCGCGAAAAGGCGCAGGAAAAGGTGTTCAGCGACCTCGGCCGCGTCAAGCACCTGAAGAAAAAAGGCGTGCTGATAGGCGTTGGCGGCTGTGTCGCCAGCCAGGAAGGCGCGGCCATCATTGAGCGCGCGCCTTATGTGGACGTGGTGTTCGGCCCGCAGACCCTGCACCGCCTGCCCGACCTGCTGAACAGGCGCATGAGCCTGGGCAAATCGCAGGTGGACATCAGCTTTCCCGAGATCGAAAAATTCGATCACCTGCCGCCGGCCCGCATCGAGGGTGCCAGCGCCTTCGTCAGCATCATGGAAGGCTGCTCCAAGTATTGCAGCTACTGCGTGGTGCCTTACACCCGCGGCGAAGAAGTTTCGCGGCCATTCGAAGACGTGCTGGTTGAAGTGGCAGGCCTGGCGGACCAAGGCGTGCGTGAAGTGACCCTGCTGGGCCAGAACGTCAACGCCTATCGGGGTCCCATGGGCGGCACGGCAGAGATTGCCGACTTCGCCACCCTGCTCGAATATGTGTCCGACATTCCCGGCATAGAGCGTATCCGTTACGTTACCAGCCATCCCAACGAGTTCACCCAGCGCCTGATCGACGCCTACGGCAAGCTGCCCAAGCTGGTGAACCACCTGCACCTGCCGGTGCAGCACGGATCGGACCGCATCCTGATGGCCATGAAACGTGGCTACACGGCGATGGAATACAAAAGCACCGTCCGCAAGCTGCGCGCTATCCGCCCCGAACTCGCGATGAGCAGCGACTTCATCGTCGGTTTCCCCGGCGAGACCGAAGAGGACTTCAGCAAGATGATGAAGCTGATCGACGACGTCGGCTACGACACTTCGTTCAGCTTCATCTTCAGCCCGCGGCCTGGCACGCCGGCTGCCAACCTGGCCGACGACACCCCGCATGAGGTCAAGCTCGCCCGTTTGCAGCGCCTGCAGGCCGCCCTCGACGACAGCGTGCGCGCCATCAGCGCCAGCCGCCAGGGCACGGTGCAGCGCATCCTCGTCGAGGGTGCCTCGCGCAAGGATGCGTCCGAACTGATGGGCCGCACCGAATGCAACCGCGTCGTCAACTTCACCGGCTCCCCGCGCCTGATCGGCCAGATGATTGACGTCACCATCACGCAAGCCTCGCAGCGTTCGCTGCGCGGTGAGGTGCTGCGTCATGATGAAGCAGCCCTGACCGTTTGAGACTGCGCGCATCTCCCCGGCCGGCACGGATAACCCATGCTTGAGCGCGTTTCCTTCCGCCAGCTGCTGGTTGTCGCGTTTTTGCTGATTGCTTCCCTGCTGGCTGCCGCCTCCCTTCGCGCGCTGTTCACATTGGAACAGCTGACGATGCAAAGCCGCGACGGTGCCGTGCGCGCGCTGGATCTCAGCGCGGCCGCCCAGTCACTGAGCGAACGCAGTGTCGCCATGGAGCGAACCGCGCGCCAGTCGCTGGTGCTCGCCGACCGTGTGCTGCGGCAACGGTTCGACGAAGCTGCTGGCGAAGCACGCCAGGTGCTGGCACGGCTGGGGTCGCAAGACGTCCCCGAGGCCCTGGCCAACGACTGGAGGGACCATCTTGAGGCCGTCACCCGGCTGCTGTCCGGCCCGCCCGACACGGCACTCGACAGGGACAGGCAGGTGGCAGACGAATTCCGCGAACTGGACCGCATCAATGCAGCCATCGCACAGCAGGTGCGGCAAACCATTGCCACACAGAACCGCAGCCTGCTCGACACACTGGAAACACGCCGGAGGCAATTGACGCAGCAGGTCATAGGCGCGATCGGGCTGGCCGTCCTGATGGCACTGGCCTTCGGCATCTGGCTCACGCGGCCGCTGAACCGCCTGGAAAAGGCCATCATCGGCCTGGGTGAAAACCGCCTGGATGAGGCCATCCGCATTGACGGGCCGGCCGACTTGCAGCTTGTCGGACAGCGGCTGGACTGGCTGCGCCTCCGGCTGGTGGAACTGGACGCCGACAAGTCGCGTTTTTTGCGCCATGTTTCGCACGAACTCAAGACGCCGCTGGCCTCGCTGCGCGAAGGTGTGTCGCTGCTCGAAGACGGTGTGGCCGGCGAACTCAGCGCCAACCAGCGCGAGGTCGCCAAAATCCTGCGCCACAACACCAGCCTGTTGCAAGGCCAGATCGAGGATCTGCTGCGCTTCAATGCCGCGGCGTTCGAGGCTCGCCAGCTGCGTCGGGAAAAAACGGACCTGCTGCAGCTGATCGAGGAACAGGTCGAAAGCCAGCGCCTGCAGTGGCGTGCCCGCGACCTTCAGGTCAGCGTCGAGGGCAAGGCAGTACAGGCCGAGGTGGACCGCGACAAACTCGGCACCGTGATGGCCAACCTGCTGTCCAACGCCATCCGGTTTTCCCCTACCGGGGGCAGGATACGCATCCGGCTGAGCCGGCTTGCCGAAGTTGTCCGCATCGACCTGGAGGACGAAGGCCCGGGCATTGCGCTGGACGACCAGGCGCGGATTTTCGAACCCTTTTACCGGGGCGAGCGGCAACCGCCGCAGGCGGTACGCGGCAGCGGCATCGGCCTGTCCATCGTCCACGAATACATCGCTGCACACGGAGGCCGGGTGCAATTGCTGCCGGACGGACCTGGTGCACACTTCAGGATAGAACTTCCCCATGCTTTCAAGATTTGAGGCCTTCGGCCATCCCCTTCGCCATGCCGCCGCCTGGGCCCTGGCCATCAGCCTGAGCGCGGGCTGCGCCGCGCCCGCGCCGTCTTCCCCCATGCCGGGCAAAACGGCAAACCCGGCACCCGCTGGGCCGCCAACACAGGCCGCGCCTGCGGCGCCTGCCGAGAAGGACAGTGAAGTGTTGACGCCCCTGCTGGCCTATGCGGACCGTGCGCGCACCCTGCAGGGTGCAGAACTGGCGCAGGAAATCACCCGCCTGGCCGACCCCTCGCTACCCGCCGACCAGGTGCGGCTGGCCCTGGCGCTGAGCCAGACCCGGCAGCTTTACGACCTCGTGCGTGCCCAGGAGTTGCTGCAGCGGGTACTGGCCAACGCGGGCGCCGAAGCACGGCCCCTGCACCCTGTTGCCCGCCTTTTGGCCGCCCGCCTTTCCGAACAAAGGCGTGTCGAAGACCTGCTCGACCGCCAGAACCAGCAGCTGCGCGACCTGCAGCGCCGCCTTGAGCAAACCCAGGAAAAACTCGATGCGCTCAAGGAAATCGAACGCAGCCTGAACAGCCGTCCGCCGGCTGCACCGGCGGCGTCCCCCGCAAGCCGCCCGCGGCCACCCGGATCATGAACGCCAACGGCGCCCACCTGCTGGTTGTCGATGATGACGCCGACATGCTGCGTCTGCTGACCATGCGGCTGACGGCCGCAGGCTACCGTGTCAGCGCCGTCAGCTCGGCCGAGGCGGCCTTGAGCCAGCTCGACATCGAGCGTCCGCAACTGGTGCTCAGCGATGTGCGCCTGCCCGGCAAGGACGGCCTGGCGCTGTTTGACGAGATCCGCAGTCAGCACCCCTCGTTGCCCGTCATCCTGCTGACAGCCCATGGCACGATTCCGGACGCGGTGGAAGCCACCGAACGCGGTGTCTTCACCTACCTGACCAAACCATTCGACGGCAAGGGGCTGCTTGACAAGATCGCGCAGGCGCTGGCACTGAGCGCACCGGCACCGGTCGTACAGGCGGGCCAGGCACCGGTCTGGCAAAGCGGCTTCATCAGCCGCTCCAGCCGCATAGCCGAAACCCTGGCCGAGGCACGCATGGTGGCCCGCTCGGACGCCAGCGTGATGCTGCGCGGTGAAAGCGGCACCGGCAAGGAATTGCTGGCCCAGGCCATCCACCAGGCCAGTCCGCGCGCGGCCCATCCCTTTATTGCCGTGAATTGCGGCGCCATTCCCGAGGCACTGCTTGAGTCGGAGCTTTTTGGCCATGTCAAAGGCGCGTTCACCGATGCCTCGGCCAACCACAAGGGCCTGTTCCAGGCGGCCGAAGGCGGCACCCTGCTGCTGGACGAGATTGGTGACATGCCGCTGGCGCTGCAGGTCAAGCTGCTGCGTGTGCTGCAGGAGCGGGTGGTCCGGCCGCTTGGTTCCAGCCAGTCGATCCCGGTCAATGTGCGCATCCTGTCGGCCACGCACCGCGACCTGGACGCGGCCATGGCCGAAGGCCAGTTTCGCAGCGACCTGTATTACCGGCTCAATGTCGTCACACTGACCTTGCCGCCCCTGTCTGAAAGGCGCGAAGACATCGCGCTGCTGGCCAACCACTTCCTGGTCAAGCTGGCGGAAAAATACGGCAAGCGCCTGAGCGGTTTTGCGCCGGAGGCGCTCAAGGCCCTGAGCACCGCGGCTTGGCCGGGCAATGTGCGCCAGCTCTACAACGTGGTCGAGCAGGTCTGCGCGCTGGCCAGCACACCGCTGATCCCGCTGACCCTGATCCAGCGCGCCTTGCGCTCGCCGAGCGTGCAGGTGCTCACTTTGGCGGAAGCACGCCAGCGCTTCGAACGCGAATACCTGGTCGGCCTGCTCAAACTGACCGATGGCAACGTCGCCGATGCAGCCCGGCTGGCGGACCGCAACCGCACCGAGTTTTACCGCCTGATGCAAAAACACAGCCTCACGCCCGGTCACTTCAAGGCTGATGCGTCGCTGCCGCCAGAGTCTGTCGCCGGAGAGCGACACGGCCAAGCCCCTGATTCCAAATACTAATTTCCCGATGCAGTGTCTGGCTGTCGCCGACAGGCGACAGAAAACGGGGGTAAACCCGCTGTTTTGCCTCTCCCCATCGGGCACAAATCGATGAAATTGATTTAAACCGTTGATTTAAAAAGGTTTTTCCAGGTTGGCACAGGGTTTGCCCTAGTCAACCGATGCAAGCTGTTTTACCCCACCCCGCCGTACCGCCCTTCTGGGCGTTGTCGGCCCGCCTTTTCGCCCTGCTCGGACTGTGTTCAGGACTGGCCAGCGCCCATGCCTGGTCACTGGATGATGTTGCCAAGCTGGCCCGCGAACGGGCCAATACACCCCGTCAACAGGGGCGTCCCGCATTGCCGGCAGAACTGGTCGGCATGGAATACGACGCCCTGCGCGACATCCGCTTCAAGGACGACAAGGCTTTGTGGCGGGCTGACCAGCTGCCCTACGAGGCCAAGTTTTTCCATGTCGGCCGGCAGGCCGAACCGGTGCGTATCCACGAGTTGTCTGCCGTGGGCAACAAGACCCTGCCTTACAGCGCCGACAACTTCACCTACGGGAAAAACAAGCTGGAGCCGGCGCGCTGGGGCGACATCGGGTATGCCGGTTTTCGCATCCACACTGCGCTGAACTCGCCGGCCTACAAGGACGAACTGATTACCTTCCTGGGTGCCAGCTATTTTCGCGCCCTGGGCGCCGGCCAGCGTTATGGCCTGTCGGCCCGCGGGTTGGCAGTCGACCCGACCGGCGCAAAACAGGAAGAGTTTCCGCGCTTCACGGATTTCTGGCTGGAAAAACCGGCCGCCGACGCCAAGCAGATCACGGTCTACGCGCTGCTGGATTCGGCGCGCATGACCGGCGCCTACCGCTTTGACATCCGCCCCGGCGAGCAGACCGTCACCGAAGTGCATGCCCGCATCTTCATGCGTGCGGGTGCCGGCCCCCGCGTCGCCACCCTGGGCGTGGCGCCGCTGACCAGCATGTTTTACTTCGGTGAAAACCAGCCCCGTCCCGGCGACTTCCGGCCCGAAGTGCATGATTCGGACGGCTTGATGGTCGCCACCGGTGACGGTGAATGGCTGTGGCGTCCGCTGCAAAACCCGGCCTCACCGCTGGTGTCTTCCTTCGGCATGAAAAGCCTCAAGGGCTTTGGCCTGATGCAGCGTGACCGCGTCTTCAGCAGTTACGAAGACACCGAAGCCAGTTATGAACTCAGGCCCAGCGCGTGGGTCACCCCGCTGGGCGAGTGGGGTGCAGGCCGTGTCGAGCTACTGCAGTTCGGAATACCCGACGAAACCCATGACAACGTTGCCGCCTATTGGGTCCCGGAAAACATGCCGGCACCCGGCCAATCACTGGATATTGCTTACCGGATCGCCTGGCAGGGAAAAAACCAGCAACGGCCGCCGAACGGCTGGGTCACCCAGTCACGCCGCGGCATCGGCTTCAGCAAGCTCAACGCCGAGGAGCTGGGCCGGCAAACACAGTTTGTCATCGACTTTGCCGGACCCGCACTGGACGCTCTGCCCGCAGACGCCCAGGTCAAGGCCATCACCACGGCCAGCAGCAACGCCCGCGTGCTGGAAAGCATCGCCCACCGGAATCCGGCTACCGGCACCTGGCGCGTCAGCCTGCGTGTGCAGCGACTGGACGCCTCTCCCAACCAGCCCGCCCAGCCGATTGAGCTGCGCGCCTTCCTCCAACACGACACCAACACACTGACCGAAACATGGACCAACCTGATCACACTCTGAACGCCCCGAACCCGGGCCGGCGCAGCTTGCTGCGCGAGGAACGCCATCCGAACTCCGTGACTGCGCCGCCGATACACCGCGGCAGCATGGTGCCGCGGCCATGGCGCGGTTTCTGGAACAGCCTGGGCACTGCCGTGCTGCTCCCGCTGCTGGGAAAAGGCGAAGCTGCGGCACCGCCCGCACCTGCCAGTGCAGAACGCCAGCCCTGGCAGCAGGCAGCCCGGCGCCGTCGCGCGGTGTTTGTGCTGCTGACCGTGCTCAGCACGGCAGTGGCCACCCGCCTGTTTGCCGGCATGCAGCCCGACTACGACAGCGCATGGCTGCAATACGGCCAGATCACGCTGTTTGCGCTTTTGTCCGCCTGGGTGGTGACCGGCTTCATGACGGCCATGATGGGTTTTTACGTAACGGTGCGCGGAGACAAACATGCGCTGTCGGCCAAAAAGGTGCAGCACCACACGCTGGCGGCAAGCACCCGTACGGCGATCATCATGCCGATCTGCAATGAAGATGTGCGCACCGTGTTTGCAGGCTTGCGCGCCACCTGCGAGTCGGTGGCCGCCACCGGACACGTCCAGGCCTTCGATGTATTTGTGCTGTCCGACACCAGCGATCCGGCCACCCAGAAATCCGAACGCGCCGCGTGGGAAGACCTGCGCACCCAGCTGGCCACCCATCCGGACCAGCCGCAAATCGAGGTCTACTACCGTCTGCGCAAACGCCGCACCGACCGCAAGGCCGGCAATGTGGCCGACTTCTGCCGCCGCTGGGGCAGGGACTACCGCTACATGGTGGTGCTCGATGCCGACAGCGTGATGAGCGGTGACTGCCTGGTGTCCATGGTCAAGCTCATGGAAGCCAACCCGACGGCCGGCATCATCCAGACCGCCACCCAGGCCATCGGCCACATGACGCTGCATGCACGCGCACAGCAGTTCGCCTCGCGTGTGACCGGCCGCCTGTTCACATTGGGCATGCAGTTCTGGCAAATGGGCGAGTCGCACTACTGGGGCCACAACGCCATCATCCGCATAGAACCCTTCATGCAGCATTGCGCACTGGCGCATATCTCCGGAACAGGCGGCATGTCGGGCAGCATCATGTCGCATGACTTTGTCGAAGCCGCGCTGATGCGCCGGGCCGGTTACCACGTCTGGCTGGTCGCGGACCTGGTGGGCAGCTACGAGCAGCAGCCGCCCGATTTGCTGGCCGAGCTGCAGCGCGACCGCCGCTGGTGCCAGGGCAACCTGCAGAACTCTCGCCTGATTGCCGAGCCCGGCATTCACCCGGTGCACCGCTCCATGTTCGGCACAGGTGCGATGGCTTACCTGTCGGCGCCTTTGTGGCTGTGTTTCCTCACGATGGGAACGGCACTCTGGCTGTCGGGCTCGCCCATGGTCAGCAACTGGGCGCTGCTGCCCGGCGAGCTGGTGACCTTGTGGGCCTGGACGCTGTGCATGCTGTTCCTGCCACGCGTGCTGGGCCTTGTCGCCGTGTTGATCAATCGCCAGCAGCAGGCCTACGGCGGCACGGCCAGCCTGCTGCGCAGCGCGTTGC
Source organism: Polaromonas sp. (assembly GCF_049790275.1). GTDB lineage: Bacteria > Pseudomonadota > Gammaproteobacteria > Burkholderiales > Burkholderiaceae_C > Polaromonas. Next base: position 32,677 of record NZ_JBAQYR010000088.1, on the reverse strand, counting down.
TGGAAACACTGATCGCCCTGCTGCAGGCCCCCATCCGCATGCTGGCGCACTCGATGTTTGTGCTGGTCGCGCTGACCGGTCTCAAGCTGGAATGGAAATCGCCGCCGCGCGAAGCAGCAGCGGTTCCATGGCGCACCGCACTGCAGCAGCTCTCGCCCATGAGCCTGGTGATTGTTCTGCTGGCAGCCGGCATCACGCTGATTGACCCGAGCGCACTGGTCTGGCTGCTGCCCGTGGGCCTGCCCCTGCTGCTTGCCATTCCCATGACGGTGCTGACCAGCCAGGTGGGCATGGGCACCGCCATGCGCACCAACAACTATCTGCTGATTCCCGAAGAATCGAAATCACCGGCGGTTCTGCGCCGCGCCTGGCTGCATGCCAGCCAGCAACCACGGCGCAGGATCAGGGCCATCTGAATCTGCCGGGACGGCTCGAAACAAACGCTATGTATTTAATAGCTGCCTGCGCCCGCGGGATAAGGGCTGGGGTCTGTTTTCTCTTGTAGAAACGGGAGAAATCAGAACTTCGGCATGCCTTTCATGCCGCCCATGCGTTTCATCATTTTCATCATGCCGCCGCCCTTCATCTTTTTCATCATGCCCTGCATCTGCTCGAACTCGTTGAGCAGTCGGTTCACGTCCTGAACCTGCACGCCCGAACCGGCGGCAATGCGGCGCTTGCGTGTGGCTTTGATCAGTTCAGGCTTGCGGCGCTCCAGCGGCGTCATGCTCTGAATGATGCCTTCCTTGCGGCGAATGTCTTTTTCGGCCTTGTCCATGTCGACCTGGCCGGCCTTGGCCGCCATCTGCGCCGGCAGCTTGTCGAGCAGGCTGGACAGGCCACCCATGCTTTTCATCTGCTGCAGTTGGCTTAAAAAATCGTTGAGGTCAAAACCGCTGCCGGACTTCATCTTGGCGGCGAGTTTTTGCGCCGCCGCCATGTCCACGCCAGCCGTGACCTGCTCGACCAAAGCCACGATGTCGCCCATACCCAGGATGCGCCCGGCGTGACGCTGCGCATCGAAGACTTCCAGTCCGTCAATTTTTTCGCTGGTGCCCGAGAACTTGATCGGTGCGCCGGTAATCTGCCGCACGCTGAGTGCCGCGCCACCGCGCGAGTCGCCGTCGGTCTTGGTCAGGATGATGCCGGTCAGCGGCAGCGCTTCCTTGAAAGCTTTGGCCGTATTGATCGCGTCCTGGCCCTGCATAGCATCAACGACGAACAAGGTTTCGACCGGATTCAGCGCCGCGTGCAGACCCTTGATCTCAGCCATCAGGGCTTCATCAATCGCCAGCCGGCCCGCGGTATCGACCAGCAGCACGTCGAAGAAATGCTTGCGGGCATAGTCCAGGGCGGCCAGGGCGATGTCGACCGGCTTCTGGTCGGCCGAGCTTGGGAACCACTCGGCACCGGCCTGCTTCGTGACGGTCTTGAGCTGTTCAATGGCCGCGGGACGGTAGACGTCACCCGACACCGTCAGTACTTTCTTTTTACGCTTCTCGATCAGGTGTTTGGCCAGCTTGGCCGTGGTGGTGGTTTTACCAGCGCCCTGCAGGCCAGCCATCAGGATCACGGCCGGCGGCTGGGCCGCCAGGTTGATGTCGCTGACGCCCTCGCCCATGGTGGCTGCCAGCTCGCGGTTGACGATGCTAACCAGCACCTGCCCCGGCGACAGCGACGCCATGACCTCCTGGCCCAGCGCCTTCTCCTTGACGCGGGCGATGAAGTCGCGCACCACAGGCAAAGCCACATCGGCCTCCAGGAGTGCCATGCGCACCTCGCGCAGCATGTCCTGGACGTTGGACTCGGTGATGCGGGCCTGGCCTCGCATCTCCTGGACGAGACGGGAAAGTTTGTCGGTAAGGGCAGAGGCCATGAATAAGCTCCACAGCTGGAGCGAAAAGGAGGTGAAAGAAGGACCAGGCGTCTGGCCCAGAAGCTAAACTGTAGCCATGATTTTAACTTTGAGCGCCTCGTGGGGGCTGGCCATGGCCATAGGCGCCGCGCTGGCCTACGCCATTCTGGCGCTGGCCACCCCGCGTTTGAGCAATGGCGCCACGCGCGGCGTGCTGTTCATGGCCTGGCTGCTGCATGCCCTCACCCTGGCAGAAGGCCTGCTCGGTGATCCCCCGCGCTTTGGTTTCGCGCCAGCCCTGTCCATGACCGTCTGGCTGGTACTGAGCGTCTATGCCGTGGAAAGCCGGCTGTTTCCGCAACTCAAGGCGCGCTGGGCCCTGGCCGGCCTGGGCAGCGTCGCCGTCGCACTCGCGCTGGTATTTCCCGGGACCCCCTACCATGTGATCGCATCTCCCTGGCTGCCCCTGCACTGGGCACTGGGCATTGCTTCCTACGGGCTGTTCGCTGCAGCCGTGGTACATGGCTGGCTGATGAACCGGTCCGAACGCTCCATCCGTTCGGCCACGCAACCCGACACGGGCGTGCCACTGTTGACGCTCGAACGGCTGACCTTTCGTTTTGTACAGGCCGGCTTTGTGCTGCTGACCGCCACACTGCTGGTGGGCTGGCTGTTTGCCGAAACCCTTTATGGTCCCGGGCTGGCAGGGCAATGGAACCACAAAACCATTTTTTCGGTGCTGGCTTGGGTTACCTTCGCCGGCCTGCTCGCAGGCAGGGCGCGTCTGGGCTGGCGTGGACGCCAGGCGGTGCGGCTGCTCTATTTAGGGTCGGGCCTGTTGCTGCTTGGTTATGCGGGCTCGCGTTTTGTCCTTGAAGTCATTCTGAAGCGCGTATGAAATACCTGATCGTGATTGCGCTGGCGCTGGTGGTAGTCTGGATCTGGCGGAGCAACCGGCAGGCCGGACAACAGGACCGTCCGCCACGGCAGCCCGCCGTCCGCCCCGACCCGCCGGTCACCGAAGTGGTGGCCTGTGCAGTCTGCGCGGTACATCTGCCCCGTGCTGAAGCTCTTCCCGGCGGCCAGGGGTTTTACTGCAGCGACGCACATCGCCGGCAGGCTGAGGGCGGATGAGAAAAGACCCCGCCGAAGCACCCAGCTCCTGGTTCGGTCCGGTAGAAAAGCAGGCGGGCGCCTGGGAGTCGGAACCCGGCGGCGAATCTTTTGGCCGCCTGTGGCGCGCCTTCATGGCAGCGCGTGTCATGTTGGCCGGTGTGCTGCTCGCCCTGCAGGCATTCATTTATGCCTTGGGTCAACCGGTCGGCCAGGCCATGGCCACACTGTGTGTGGCCTATTTTGTGGCGACACTGGCGGTGCGTGTATGGGCACATCCGAAGCCGCCGGGCAGCAACTTCGACGCACAGTGGGTATCCACGGTCGGGGTCGATGTGCTGACGTTTTCGGCGCTCAATTTTCTGCAGTCCGGCGCCATCAACTACACCGCGCTGTTTGCCCTGCCGGTATTGCTGTCCTCTGTACTGGGGCCCATCTTGCTGGCGCTCGGCACCGCCGCGAGTGTGACGCTGCTGTTGCTGGCCGAGGCCTGGTGGTCTTCCCTGCAGTTGCAGGGCGATTCGACGGCGCGTTTTCTCCAGGCCGGCCTCAGCGGTTCCGGCTTTTTCATCATTGCCCTGCTGGCCAACCAGTTGGCCCTGCGCCTGTCGCGCGAAGAAAAGCGCGCCAGGAGCAGCCAGTCGGCCGCGCGCATGCAGACCCAGGTCAATGAATTGGTCATCGATACCCTGGTCGACGGCGTGCTGGTGATCGACACGCACGGCATTGTCCGGGCGGCCAACCCTGCCTCGCAGCGTTTGCTGGCCACCGAGGGGGCCGCCCGTTCAGCTCCTTTTGTACTGGCCGCTGAGGCGGCATGGCAACCACTGGCCGACCTGGCGCAAATGACCTTCGGGGAGCACAGCCCCCAACAGGCCGATGTGAGCCTGGAGCACGCCTCACGCCACGCCCGTCGCCTGCAGGTGCGCACGCGGCTGGCCGCCTCTCGCGATGGCTCGCACGAAAGCCTGTGTGTGATGTTTCTGGAAGACCTGCGTGAAATGGAGGCGCGGGTGCGTACGGAAAAAATGGCGGCAATGGGACGCATGTCTGCCGCGGTGGCCCACGAAATCAGGAATCCGCTGGCCGCCATCACGCAGGCTAACGCCCTGCTGGAAGAGGACCTGTCCGATCCCGGGCACCGGCAACTGACGAGCATGGTGCGGCAAAACGCGCAACGGCTTGCGCGGATTGTCGAGGAAATCCTCAACATCTCGCGTGTCCAGGAGCAGGCACCTCTGGAACAGACCGACAGCCTGCCGCTCGACGGTATGGTGCAGCAGATCTGCTCCGATTGGGCACAGCAAACCGCATCAGGTCACCGACTGCAGGTGCGCGCAGGCGCCGGGCGGACTGCCGTGTTGTTCGAAGCCGAACACCTGCGCCGCCTGATGGTCAATCTTCTCGACAATGCCGCGCGTTATGCCAGCGCAACGAACGGCGCCATACAGGTCGCCACCGACATCACGGCATCAGGACAAGCCCGGCTGTCCATCTGGAGCGATGGACAGCCCCTCGAAAAAACCGTGCAGTCGCATCTGTTCGAGCCCTTTTTCTCGTCGGAAAGCCGCTCCAGCGGCTTGGGCCTGTATATCTGCAGGGAACTCTGCGAACGCCACGGTGCACTGATAGGCTACCAGCGGGTCATGCACGGTACCGTGGAAGGCAACGAGTTTTTTGTCCTCTTCCGGTCCGCGCGGGCTGGAGAGGCTTTCCCCCGGACAGGTTTTGACACAATGTCGGTCTGAACTGACGAGCACACCATGACCCTCCCGACTCCGGCGCACATACTGGTGGTGGACGATGAGCCCGACCTGCGCACTCTTTACGAACTCACGTTGCTGCGCGAAGGTTATCGCGTCGAGGCGGCGTCCGACCTGGCCCAGGCACGCGCCCAGTTGCAACAACAGCGCTTCGACGCGGTGATCACCGACATGCGCCTGCCGGACGGGCTGGGACTGGAGCTGCTGCGTGACATGCTGGCCCAGCAACGCTCAGAGCGCTGTGTGGTCATCACAGCCCACGGATCTGCCGAAAACGCAGTGGAAGCGCTGAAGGCCGGCGCCTTTGACTACCTGACCAAGCCGGTGGACCTCAAGCAGTTCCGCAGCGTGGTGGCTGCGGCCGTCCAGGAACGCGGCAAACCCGACAGTGAAGCAGTCCCGGCCCTGGCGAAAGCAGCCCGGCCCGGGGAAGCGGCGCCTACCCTGCAACGCCTGGTCGGCGAATCGGCCGTGATGCAGGCGGTCAAGGCGCGCATCGTCAAGGTTGCCAGCAGCATGGCTCCGGTATTGATCCAGGGCGAGTCAGGCACCGGCAAGGAACTGGTCGCGCGTGCCGTGCACGACTGCAGCCATCGCGCGGCGGGACCGTTTGTCGCCGTCAACTGCGGGGCCATCCCGGAAAACCTGCTGGAGGCAGAGTTTTTCGGGGCACGCAAAGGGGCCTATACCGGCTCGGCACAAGACAGGCTGGGCTATTTTCAGTCAGCCAAAGGAGGCACCCTTTTTCTCGACGAAATCGGCGACCTGCCGCTGGCCATGCAGTCCAAGCTGCTGCGCGCGATTCAGGAGCGGGTCGTCCGGCCGCTCGGATCCACGCAGGAGGACATGGTCGACGTACGCATCGTCAGCGCCACCCACAAGGACCTGAGTGCGGCGGTGACGGCCGGTACCTTCCGTCAGGATTTGTACTACCGGCTGAACGTGATCGAAATCAGCGTGCCGCCGTTGCGCGAACGCCGTGAAGACCTGCCGGCCCTGTGCAAGGAGCTGCTGGGAAGGATTTGCAGGGAATCGGGTTTCGGCATGCCGGACATTTCAGGCCAGGTCCTGGCCACCTTGCAGCGACATCCCTTCAACGGTAATGTCAGGGAGCTCGAAAACATCCTGCACCGTGCCGTTGCGCTCGGTGACAGTGGCGACCTGCACCTCGAATCCCCGCCGGCCGAATATGTCGCCGTGCCGGAAAACCTCCAGGACTTCCTTGACGGACAGGAACGCAACATCCTGTCCAAGGTCCTGCAGGAAACCGGCTTCAACCGCACGGCGGCGGCGGCCAAGCTCGGTATCAGCCTGCGCCAGATCCGCTATCGCATCGCCCGCCTGAATATCGTGACGCCCAATGGCGATGAAGCGCCCGATGAGCAGGCCTGAAGCAGCGCAGGCGCTGTGGCGGCAAGGCTGGTACCGTTATGCCAGGTCGCTGGCTTCCCCCAACTTTGGTCCGCGCCCCACGGCAAGCGTCATCGACCTGATCGTTGTCCACTCGATCAGCCTGCCACCGGGTGAATTTGGCACCGGCCATGTGCAGCGCCTGTTCACCAACACGCTGGATTGGGATGCGCATCCCTATTTCCAGAGCCTGCGGGGGTTGCAGGTGTCCTCCCATTTCTTCATCACCCGCTCCGGCGAGCTGTGGCAGTTTGTCAGCTGCGATGCGCGCGCCTGGCATGCGGGCGAGTCCAGCTACCGCGGCAGGAGCAGTTGCAACGACGACTCGATCGGCATAGAACTCGAAGGGCTGGAAGGGGGGGAGTTCGAAGCCGCACAATACGAAACCCTGGCGAGCATTTGTTCGGCGCTGCTGCGCCATTATCCGGTGGCCTATCTTGCCGGCCACGAACACATCGCGCCCGGGCGCAAACTCGATCCGGGCGCAGGCTTCGACTGGACCAGGCTGCAAGCTTCGCTGGGTTTACCGGCTAAGTGTTTTCCCGCAAGGCCCTGACAGCCCTGGCGGTGCCAGCCCGGGCGCGGTCCGCGAATATCAGCGACCATCAGTACACCTGATCGCCTCGCAAGGCGCGTGAACACATGGTCGGACGCGTCCGGCCGATCAATGCCCAGCTTCGGGGCACCCAGGAAGACCCGGGCTTGTGCATTTTTTCCTGCAGAAAAAAGCCACAAAAAGTAACCCGCGCGTGACGGGGCGACGAAGGGCCGATACACTACCTGTAGTGCTTGAAATCACTCCAGACCCTAGGTATAGTGTCTTAGCCCATATTCCCCACGGATGGATTCAGGTGCTCACAGCCCAAGGAAAGCCCGCCACCAAGCCAGCCACAGGCAACAGTCCGCCCTTCGCCCTTCCCTGAATCACATCGAACTCACCAACAACAAAGCACAACGAGGAAAACATGCAAACAGCCCAACACGCAGCTCCCGCTCCCGCCGGCATGCCCGCCGCACCCCAGTCTCCTGCCAGCAGCGCCCACGCCAGTTCCCTGGCCCACTACCAGATCATTCGCCGCAACGGCGCCGTGGTTCCGTTTGAGCCGAACAAGATCGCCGTGGCGATGATGAAAGCCTTTCTGGCGGTGCACGGCACCCAGGGCGCGGCCTCGGCCAGCGTGCGCGAAACCGTCGACGGACTGACCCAGGCCGTCATGCGTGCACTGATGCGCTCACGTCCCGGTGGCGGCACCTTCCATATAGAAGACGTGCAGGACCAGGTCGAACTGGGCCTGATGCGCGGTGGCCATCATGAGATTGCCCGCGCCTATGTGCTGTACCGCGAAAAACGCACCCAGGAGCGCGCCCGCCAGCCGCAGACCCCGGTGACGCAGGCTCCGCAGCTGCACGTACTGGACGGCGGCCAGAAAATTTCCCTGGACATCGGCAAACTGCAGGCCCTGATCGAAGCGTCCTGCGCCGGACTGGGTGCCGATGTCAAGCCCGACCCCATCGTTGCCGAGACCATGCGCAACCTGTACGACGGCGTTCCCATCGACGAGGTCTACAAGGCCTCCATCCTGGCGGCCCGCACCCTGATCGAGAAGGACCCCGATTACACCTACGCCACCGCACGCCTGCTGCTGCACACCATCCGCCGCGAAGTGCTGGGCGAGGAAGTCACACAGGAAGACATGGCCACGCGTTATGCCGAATACTTCCCGGAGTTCATCGCCAAAGGCGTGGCGAACGAGCTGCTCGATGAAAAACTGCAGCAGTTTGACCTCGCCCGCCTCGGTGCCGCGCTCAAGCCCGAACGCGACCTGAAGTTTGACTACCTCGGCCTGCAGACCCTGTTCGACCGCTACTTCCTGCACGTGCGCAAGCAGCGCATCGAACTGCCGCAGGCGTTCTTCATGCGCGTGGCCATGGGCCTGTCGCTTGACGAGATCGACCGCGAAGCCCGCGCCATCGAGTTCTACGAAATCATGTCCTCGTTCGACTTCATGTCGAGCACGCCGACCCTGTTCAACGCCGGCACGCTGCGTTCGCAGCTGTCGTCCTGCTACCTGACCACGGTGGCCGACGACCTGGGCGGCATCTACGACGCCATCAAGGAAAACGCGCTGCTGTCGAAGTTCGCCGGCGGCCTGGGCAACGACTGGACGCCGGTGCGCGCGCTCGGTGCCCACATCAAGGGCACCAACGGCGAGTCGCAAGGCGTCGTGCCCTTTCTCAAGGTGGTCAACGACACCGCCGTGGCGGTCAACCAGGGCGGTAAGCGCAAGGGCGCGGTCTGCGCCTACCTGGAAACCTGGCACCTGGACATCGAGGAGTTCCTGGAACTGCGCAAGAACACCGGCGACGACCGCCGCCGCACGCACGACATGAACACCGCCAACTGGATTCCCGACCTGTTCATGCGCCGCGTGATGGAAAAAGGCAGCTGGACGCTGTTCTCGCCATCGGACACGCCGGATCTGCACGACAAGTTCGGCATCGAGTTCGAAAAGGCCTATACCGCCTACGAAGCCAAAGCCGAACGCGGCGAAATCAAGCCCGCCCGCAAGCTGCTGGCCATCGACATGTGGCGCAAGATGCTCTCGATGCTGTTCGAGACCGGCCATCCCTGGATCACCTTCAAGGACGCCTGCAATGTGCGCTCACCCCAGCAGCACGTGGGTGTCGTTCATTCGTCCAACCTGTGCACCGAAATCACGCTCAACACCAGCGACACCGAAACCGCGGTCTGCAACCTCGGCTCCGTGAATCTGGTGCAGCACCTGAAAGACGGCGCGGTCGACCACGAAAAACTCAAGAAAACCATCACCACGGCCATGCGCATGCTCGACAACGTGATCGACATCAATTACTACGCCGTCAAGAAGGCCCGCGACTCCAACATGCGGCATCGTCCGGTGGGCCTGGGCATCATGGGCTTCCAGGACTGTCTCTACGAGCTGCGAATTCCCTACGCCTCGGATGCGGCCGTCGAATTCGCCGACAAATCCATGGAAGCGGTCTGCTACCACGCCTACTGGGCCTCCACCGAGCTGGCAAAAGAGCGCGGCAAGTACACCAGCTACAAAGGCTCGCTGTGGGACCAAGGCATCCTGCCGCTGGACACGCTGGACCTGCTGGCCAAGCAACGCGGCGGGTATCTGGAAGTGGATCGCTCGGCCACGCTGGACTGGGACGCGCTACGTCAGAAGATCGCCAAAGACGGCATGCGCAACTCCAACTGCGTGGCCATCGCGCCGACCGCCACCATCTCCAACATCATCGGCGTCGATGCCTGCATCGAACCCTGCTTCGGCAACCTCTCGGTCAAATCCAACCTGTCCGGCGAATTCACCGTGATCAACCACTACCTGGTGCGCGACCTCAAGCGCCTGGGCCTGTGGGACGACGTAATGGTGGTGGATCTCAAACACTTTGACGGATCGCTGCGTCCCATCGATCGCGTTCCACAGGATGTCAAGGCGCTCTATGCCACGGCTTTCGAAGTCGACGCCACCTGGCTGGTCGAAGCGGCCTCACGCCGCCAGAAATGGATAGACCAGGCACAGTCCCTCAACATCTACATGGCAGGCGCCTCCGGCAAGAAGCTTGACGACACTTACAAGCTGGCATGGCTGCGCGGCCTGAAAACCACCTACTACCTGCGCACCATGAGCGCCACGCACGCCGAGAAGTCCACGGTGAAAGCCGGCAAGATGAACGCCGTCGCCTCCGGCAATACCAGTGACACCGGCAGCATGAATGCACTTGATGCGGCGGCAGCCACAGCGCAGGCGCAGATGAGTGCATCGCCTGCGACCGACATCAAGTTTTGCGCGATCGATGATCCTGGTTGTGAGGCTTGCCAATAACAAAAACGGATCAGCGCACCGGAATTTCCGGTGCCTGATTCGATGTAATTGAGCAACACTAATTTATAGCGATGTGAATGAACACTTTTCATTTTGTATCGCTGCTTTCATAATCCAACTTATTGGAAACACCTATGTTGACCTGGGACGAAGAAGCTAAACCATCGTTGCAAAAATCTTTGACCAGCGGCCTTCCTGAAGGCCGCTCGATGGAACTTCCGCCTCTTTCTTTGCAGTCCCATACTGCACCGCGCGTGCTGGACGACAGCGCCCTGGCCTCCTCAGGTACACGTGCAGCACCAGCAGTCGTTGCCCCGACAGCCCATCGCGTCAAGGCCGCTGACAAACGCATCATCAACGGCCAGACTGACGTGAACCAGCTGGTTCCGTTCAAGTACAAATGGGCCTGGGAGAAATACCTTGCGAGCTGCGCCAACCATTGGATGCCGCAGGAAGTGAACATGACGCGCGACATCGCGTTATGGAAAGACCCGAACGGCCTGACCGAAGACGAACGCCGCCTGGTCAAGCGCAACCTCGGCTTTTTTGTCACGGCCGACTCGCTGGCTGCCAACAACATCGTGCTGGGCACCTACCGCCACATCACGGCGCCGGAGTGCCGCCAGTTCCTGCTGCGCCAGGCGTTCGAAGAAGCCATTCACACCCACGCCTACCAGTACATCACCGAGTCGCTGGGCCTGGACGAAAGCGAGATCTTCAACGCCTACAACGAAGTGCAGTCGATCAAGGACAAGGACCAGTTCCTGATTCCCTTCATTGATGCCATCTCCGACCCCAGTTTCAAAACCGGCACCCAGGAAGCCGACCAGACCCTGCTGAAGTCCCTGATCGTGTTTGCCTGCCTGATGGAAGGCCTCTTCTTCTACGTCGGCTTCACGCAAATCCTCGCGCTAGGCCGGCAGAACAAGATGACCGGCGCGGCCGAGCAATACCAGTACATCCTGCGCGACGAGTCCATGCACTGCAACTTCGGCATCGACCTGATCAACCAGCTCAAGCTGGAAAATCCGTTGCTCTGGACCGCCGACTTCAAGGCCGAAATCAAGGCCCTGTTCATGAAGGCGGTCGAGCTTGAATACCGCTACGCAGAGGACACCATGCCGCGCGGCGTGCTGGGCCTCAATGCGTCCATGTTCAAGGGCTACCTGCGCTATATTGCCAACCGCCGGGCCACGCAGATCGGCCTGGAAACGCTATTTCCGAACGAAGAAAATCCGTTCCCTTGGATGAGCGAAATGATTGACCTGAAAAAGGAACGCAACTTTTTCGAAACCCGTGTGATCGAGTACCAGTCCGGTGGCGCTCTGTCCTGGGACTGAACAGGCAACAGGTACAACAATGATTTCCAGACTTGCAATGACCAACGACGCCACCGAAGAGTGCGCGCTGGGCTTTGCTCCCGTGTTCGCGGCGCTGGGCTCGGTTCGCCGACAGCCCAACGCCGTGAATCGCTTCGCGTACTCCAAACGTGAAGTGCTCTTTGCAATGTGATCAAGGAGAAAACTATGGCAACTGCGAAAAAATCTGCGGCTAAAAAAGCTGCTCCGAAGAAAGCCCCTGCTAAAAAAGTAGCGGCGAAAAAAGCGCCTGCTAAAAAAGTAGCAGCAAAGAAAGCCCCGGCCAAAAAAGCGCCAGCGAAAAAAGTAGCAGCTAAAAAAGCTCCTGCGAAAAAAGCGCCAGCGAAAAAAGCCCCGGCCAAGAAAGTAGCGGCCAAAAAGCCAGCTGCTAAAAAAGCAGCAGCGAAAAAGCCTGCGGCTAAAAAAGTAGCGAAAAAAGCGCCAGCGAAGAAAGCTGCTGCGAAGAAACCCGCTGCCAAAAAGCCAGCAGCCAAGAAAGCAGCGAAAAAGCCCGCTGCGAAGAAAGCCGCGAAAAAACCCGCTGCCAAAGCTCCTGCTGCACCGGCTGCCCCTGCGGCTCAGACTACTCTGAACCCGCAAGCTGCCTGGCCGTTTCCGACAGCCAGCAAGCCGTAATCAGTCAGGCACTTTTGCTTGGAGCCCGACATCGCAAGGTGCCGGGCTTTTTCTTTGGCTGAAAGAGTTTTTGAAGCAACGCAGGCAAGAAGCTATCAAATCAATAGCATCCTGCGCCCGTCGCTCATGGGCTAGAGGCCTGTTTGCGCAGATGTCAGCGTGTAGTTCTGGCCGCCCCGGTAGGCTATCTTGTGGGCGCCAACGCGATTACCCAGCTCGGCGCAGCGCGCCAGGGGCCAGCCCTTTTCGAGACCAAACAGCAACGCACCGCGGAAGGCATCGCCGCATCCCGTTGGGTCCACCACTTCGCTGGCTTTCACCGGCGCCACCAGTGTCTTCTCGCCGGCCACCCAGACTTCGCAGCCCTCGCCGCCCAGGGTCACGACCAGGCCCTCGACTTGCCGCGAGATCTCGGCGCAGGACAGCCCGGTACGGTCACACAGCAGCTTGGCTTCATAGTCGTTGACCGTGACCCAGGTTGCCAGCTCGACGAAGTGCGCCAGGTCCTTGCCGTCGAACATCGGCAGGCCCTGGCCGGGATCAAACACAAAAGGAATGCCGGCCGCCTTGAACTGTTCAGCGTGCTGCAGCATCGCGTCACGTCCATCCGGAGAGATGATGCCGATGTTGATGTCGGCCCGCGCCGCGATTTTCGTCGTGTGCGCCTGCCCCATGGCACCTGGATGGAAAGCGGTGATCTGGTTGTTGTCGCGGTCCGTCATGATCATGGCCTGGGCGGTATAGGTGTCGCCTACCTCACGGACAAATTCGGTACTGATGCCCAGTGTGTTCAGGCGCGCCACGTACTCTGCGCCGTCGCTGCCGACGGTGGCCATGGGCAAGGGCGTGCCACCCAGCTGCTGCAGGCTGTAGGCAATATTGCCGGCACAGCCGCCAAACTCCCGGCGCAATGCCGGCACCAGGAAAGACACATTGAGGATGTGCAACTGGTCGGGCAGGATCTGCTCGGCAAAACGCCCCTCGAAAGTCATGATGGTATCGAAGGCCAGGGAACCACAAATTACAGCAGGCATGGGTGTCTCAGTTCAGTCAGGGATAAAAAGCAAGGACGCGGTAACCTGCAATACGCAGCGGACCGGAGGGGATGATTGCAGGGGCCGGAGAGGTGCCGGACTCCGGCGGGGGTTTCGAAACGCCGATGGCGACCGCACCTGAAAATTCAGCGCCCGCTGCCAGTGTGGAGTTCGTTGCACCGAGTTCCGCGGGGGTCAACACACGCCGCAGCTGCGCCTGATCCTGGGTATCGGTCAAGGTCAGCTCCAGCGAAGGCAGGGCCAGCGCCATGGCACCCGCGTTCCTGATCACCACCTTGAGCCGGTAGGCATCCGTCGCCATCTTGTTGAAGGAAGAACTCTCGATCACCACCGACTCGATCTGTTGCGGCGGCCTGATCTCGCAATGCAGGTAGGCGCACAACGCATGCAGGCCCGGGCTGAGCCACGGCTGCGACACGGCCAGCGCATTTCTTTGAAACAGGGCAACCTGCAACAGCAGGACGGCCAGCAGCACACATGCGGCCAGGCCGAGTGCCCAGCGCAGTGCTGGCCGGCGCCAGAACGCATCGCGCCTGGCCTGGCGCACAAACGATACCTCGTGGGTACGGTCGGGTTCAGGTGCCTCCGACTCGCCAAAGGCGCTTTCCGTACGCATCGTTCGTGCTGCCGGAGGCACATCCACGGAAAAATCGGACGGCTCCGGGCTCACGGAAAACGCAAACACATCAGCGGCGAGGTCGGGAGAGGGAGAGACCTGGACCTCCGGCAAGGAAACAGGTGCAGCAGCGGGAAGCTCTTCTTCCTGCAGAACAACAGGCTCGACTGTTTCGGGGTCTGCAGAAGCTGCCACCAGCATGGGCGCCACGGCCGCAGCGCTGCCGGTTTCCTCCTGAGCGTCCTGCGAGGCGGCAATGGCACTCGAAGCTGATGCCTGGGACACGTAGGGCTGCAAATTGGCAGCGGCGTCGAAAACCTCGGAACAATGTCCGCAACGTACCCAGCCCTGCGAAATCTTGAGTTGGTCAGCCACGACTTTGAACATCGTGCCGCAGGCGGAACAGCGCGTAATCAGGCTCATTTAGTGCCGTATTGTACGGGGGCCACGCGGCGCAATGACCCGGTCAGAGCCTGGCTGTCATCAGGATCCAGCCCTCTTCCTGGTCAGCCACCTGCAGCTGGCAGTAAGGTGCATACGCGAGCTTGAGCTCGTCTGCCTGCCGCTCCAGAATGCCGGCCAGCACCAGTGCACCGCCGGGAGCCACGTGCGCGCACAGCAAGGGCGCCAGCACCTTGAGCGGCGTGGCCAGAATGTTGGCCAGCACGGTCTGGTAACTGCCTTCGGCCTTGTCGGGCAAGCCAACGTTCAGCGTGACGTGGTTGGCTTCGGCGTTGGCCCGCGTGGACTGCACGGCCGCTTCATCAATATCCACCGCGTCAATGGTTGCGGCACCAAACTTGGCGGCGCCGATGGCGAGAATGCCGGAGCCACAGCCGTAGTCGAGGACACGGCCCAAAGATTTTCCTGCAGCGCCCTGGCTGGCTATCCAGCGCAGGCACATGCGCGTGGTCGGATGTGTGCCCGTGCCGAAGGCCAGGCCAGGATCCAGACGGATCACCTGCTGCGCCTGCGCAGGCGGCTCGTGCCAGCTCGGCACAATCCAGAATTCGGGGGTGATTTCCACTGGCGCAAACTGGGACTGCGTGAGCCTCACCCAGTCCTGCTCGGGGACCGGTTGAATAGCCACCAGCCGGCAGCCGGCAAAAAAGTCCTGCGCGGCCAGTACAACGGCGGCGTCGCGCGCACCTGCCTCCTCCGAAAAAAGCGACACCACGCGAGAGCGTTCCCAGCCCGCTTTCGGCGGCGGCATGCCAGGCTCGCCGAACAGGGCCTGCTCGGCAGCGGTCTGTGCGTCGGCGTCTTCCACCGACACGCTGAGCGCATCCAGCGCATCCAGCGCTTCGCTGAGGGTTTCGACCTGAGCAACAGGAGCCAACAAGATCAGTTCAAACATAATTTATTGCCCGACGAGGCGCTACGCGCAGTTACCATGCACTCTTTTCAAACAGGGGCCGCGGATCCGGCTTCGCCGGTCCGCAGGCGCAGAGCGGCCCCCTCGGGGGGGCAGGAAGCGACACGCAGTGCGCGACCGTGGGGGCCTCACCTGTCCCGCTGCGACAACCACTCTTCAAGGTAATGGATATTGGTGCCGCCATCCATGAACTTGGCATCGACCATCAGTTCGCGGTGCAATGCAATGTTGGTGTTGATGCCCTCGACCACGGTCTCGGCCAGCGCCGTGCGCATGCGGGCGAGCGCCTGTTCACGCGTGTCGCCGTGAACAATGATCTTGCCGATCATCGAGTCGTAATTGGGCGGCACAAAATAGTTGGCGTAGATGTGCGAATCCACCCGCACGCCCGGCCCGCCCGGCGTGTGCCAGGTAGTGATGCGTCCGGGAGAAGGAACAAACTTGTAGGGGTCTTCCGCATTGATGCGGCATTCAATGGCATGGCCCTTGATTTCTATCTGGCGCTGGGTGAACGGCAGTTTTTCACCAGCCGCCACCTCGATCTGCGTCCTCACAATGTCCACACCGGTCACCCACTCGGTCACGGGGTGCTCGACCTGGACCCGCGTGTTCATCTCGATGAAGTAGAACTCGCCGTTTTCATACAGAAACTCGAAGGTGCCCGCACCGCGGTAACCAATCTTCTTGACGGCCGCCACGCAGCGCTCGCCAATGCGTTCGATCAGCTTGCGCGGAATGCCCGGCGCCGGCGCCTCTTCAATGACTTTCTGGTGGCGCCGCTGCATGGAGCAATCACGCTCACCGAGCCAGACCGCATTCTTGTGTTGGTCGGCCAGGATCTGGATTTCGATATGGCGCGGGTTCTGCAGGAATTTTTCCATGTAGACCTCGGGATTGCCAAAGGCAGCGCCCGCTTCGGCCTTGGTGGTCTGCACCGCATGCAGCAGCGCCGCCTCGGTGTGCACCACCCGCATGCCGCGCCCGCCGCCGCCACCGGCCGCCTTGATGATCACCGGGTAACCCACCTGCTTGGCGGTACGCTTGATCACCGCCGCATCGTCCGGCAAGGCGCCTTCCGAGCCGGGCACACAGGGCACACCGGCCTTGATCATGGTCTGCTTGGCCGAGACCTTGTCGCCCATGATGCGGATCGACTCTGGCGTCGGGCCTATGAATTTGAAGCCGCTTTTCTCCACGCGCTCGGCGAAGTCGGCGTTTTCGCTCAGGAAACCGTAACCGGGGTGGATGGCCTCGGCATCCGTCACCTCAGCGGCCGAAATAATGGCCGGCATGTTGAGGTAACTCAGCGCCGAGGGCGCCGGGCCGATGCAGACCGACTCGTCGGCCAGCTTGATGTACTTGGCCTCGCGGTCGGCTTCCGAATAAACCATCACGGCCTTGACGCCGAGTTCCCGGCAGGCGCGCTGGATACGCAGTGCGATTTCGCCGCGGTTGGCGATCAGTATCTTTTTGAACATGCGGCGATCACTCGATCATGAAGAGTGGTTGTCCGTATTCCACCGCCTGGCCGTTCTCGCACAGGATGCGGGTGATGGTGCCGGATTTGTCCGCTTCGATTTCATTGAGGATTTTCATCGCCTCGATGATGCAGATGGTTTCGCCTTCCTTGACCTGGCTGCCCACTTCCACGTACGCCTTGGCGCCGGGGCTGGAGGAGCGGTAGAAGGTGCCCACCATGGGAGACTTGACCGCATGGCCGACTGGCGCGGCAGGTGCCGCTTCCACCGGTGCTGCCGGTGCGGCGGCGGGACCAGCCGCCGTCGCAGGCGCCATGGCCACTGGCGCCTGCATCACCATGGGCGTGCCGCCCGACTTGACAATGCGTACCTTGCCTTCAGCCTCGGTGATTTCCAGTTCGGACACATTGGACTCGGAAACGAGGTCAATCAGTGTCTTGAGTTTTCTTAGATCCATGGTTTCTCCAACGACGGTGGGTGCTCAAACGCACACCTCTGACATTCATTCTTGCTGGCAGGATGACAGGCGGGCAAGGCGTTTATTTGCGCCTAAACCCCGCTTTGTACACCTTTCGGCGTCTAAAAATCAGTAGTTTTATTAATTCAGGCTGTTTTGGCCAGACGGGAAAGGGCGAAGTCTACCGCATAGCGATAACCCGCCGGACCAAAACCTGCCATCACGGCTTCGGCCAGGTCAGAGAAATAGGAATGGTGGCGGAAAGCTTCACGCCGGTGAACGTTCGACAAATGGACCTCGATGAATGGCAGGGCGACGGCCGCAATGGCATCGCGAATTGCCACACTGGTGTGGGTAAAGGCTGCCGGATTGATGACAATGAAAGCTGTCCCGTCAACACGCGCCTGCTGGACCCGGTCCACCAACGCTCCCTCGTGGTTGCTCTGAAAAGTCTGGAGCAAAACACCGCGATCTGCAGCGAACTTGACCAAATCTTCATTAATCTGGTCCAAAGTCGTCGATCCATAAATCTGCGGCTCTCTAGTGCCAAGCAAATTCAGGTTGGGTCCATGCAATACCAGTACGCTCATCACGCTCCTCCTCCCGACCAGCGCCGGGCAAGAACGAACTTTACCCCAGTTCCAGCTGGTTACAAGGATTCAGGAAACCCGATCTGTATCAGCCCAGCTGGGCCCACTGGGCCAGGTCTTCGGGTGAAACCTTGCCGCTCCTGCGATGCAGCAATTGACCCGATACGCCAAACACAACAGTGAACGGTAGCCCTCCGGACAGGTTACCCAGGGATTTGCTGAGTTCCGTGCCCGCGAAACCAGCCATGGCCACCGGAAAACTGAGAGGTTTGTGCTGCAGCCAGGTGCGTACCGCCGCCGGCTGATCAACGGCCAATCCCACAACTTGCCAGCTTTTAGACTTATTTTCTTGATAAAAGCGATCAAGAAGTGGCAGCTCCTCGATACAGGGTGGACACCAGGTGGCCCAGAAATTGACCAGCAGGGGCTTGCCGGAAAAACTGGCCAGTGCCAGCCGGGCACCGTCCGGGGTATCGAAAATTTGCGCCCAGAAAGGTCCGGGAACGCCTTCCGGCCCACCGGTACCCGCGGCCTGGTTGGGCGCGGAGGTTTGCCACCAGGCCACCCCGGCGCCGGCCAGCGCGGCCAAGGCCGCCGCGCCGCCAAGCATCAGCTGCCTGCGTTTCATGAGGAGGAGTCCGGGCCGGTCATCAGCAATTTTTGCACGTCCGCCAAGTCCCCGCGTGGCTTGCGACCTTTGGCATCGGGGCGCAAGGCACCGCGCAAATGGTCGTGGTCGTAAATCATCAGGTGCACCCCCACGGTTTCCTGCAGCGGCTTGCACAGGCTGCGCACACTGAGGGCTTCCACACTGTCGCCGGTAAAACCGGTCACGGTACGCGGTTCGTAGTCGACTTGGTGCTCGATCAACGCGATTTCTGCGGATTTGGGGTCGTCGCAAAAGAGCTGGATATAAATGTCGGAGAGCCGCGTCGCCGTACCGTGCCAGACCGCGCCGCCCAGGTAGGGTCGGAACGCGGCCATGCGCTTCATCCACGTCAGGGCCAGTTCGCGCAGCGCGTCCAGTTCCGCCGGCTGGGTGTCGGCGCAAAACAGTGCGATGTATTCGCGCACTGCATCTTCCACCTCGTCATTGCCGGGCAGTTCGCTGCGACCAGGCAAATTCATTTGCTTGACGGCGCAGCGCTTGGCGGGGCCATATTCCAGCCCCTCTTCGACGACCAGCGCAGCAGCGGTGGCGGCGATTTCGAGTTTCAGAGTATGCGGGCTCATGGTATTTTTCGGCGAAGTGACGGGTTGACCCGGCGGGGATGGCCCCTGCCGCGGCTACCCAAGTTGCAGACGGTCCTCAGGCCGCTTCAGCCCCGGTCCGGCCACTATCGAATTGATAGCTTGCAGCGCTTGTCGCATAAGGATTGGGGGGCTTTTTTACCATATTTTCCGGTCACCCTCCGCAAAAATGGCAGGCCGCGGCGGCGCAGCCGGCTTGCCTCCTAGAATACCCTGCATGCACATACACATCCTCGGAATTTGCGGCACCTTCATGGGTGGCCTGGCCGCACTGGCACGCGAGGCCGGGCACAAGGTGACCGGTTGCGACACCGGCGTCTATCCCCCCATGAGCGATCAGTTGCGCGCGCTGGGGATCGAGTTGATCGAAGGTTACGGCGCCGACCAGATGGCGTTTGCACCCGACGTGTTCGTGGTCGGCAACGTGGTGTCCCGCGCCCATGACGCCAGCGGCGAACCCAAATTCCCCCTGATGGAAGCCATTCTGGACGCCGGCGTACCTTACACCAGCGGACCGCAGTGGTTGTCCGGCCATGTGCTGCACCATCCGACGCACCACCCCACCGGTCCCCGCCATGTGCTGGCGGTGGCCGGCACCCACGGCAAAACCACCACGACGGCCATGCTGAGCTGGATTCTTGAATGTGCCGGCCTGCAGCCGGGCTTTCTGGTCGGCGGCGTGCCGCTTAATTTCGGCGTGTCGGCCCGCCTTGGCACCGGCAACACCTTTGTGATCGAGGCCGACGAATATGACACCGCGTTTTTCGACAAGCGCAGCAAGTTCGTCCACTACCGGCCGCGCACCGCCATCCTGAACAACCTTGAGTTCGACCACGCCGACATCTTTGACAACCTCGCGGCGATCGAGCGCCAGTTCCACCACCTGGTGCGCACGGTGCCCGGCACCGGCCGGATTGTTGTCAATGCCCGCGAAGACAGCCTGGCCCGTGTGCTGGCCCAGGGCTGCTGGAGTGAGCGGGTACTTTTCGGCGGCGCTGCGGCCGAAGGCTTCTCGGCCCAGGGGGAAC
The DNA here is from genome assembly GCF_049790275.1 of Polaromonas sp. Taxonomy (GTDB): domain Bacteria; phylum Pseudomonadota; class Gammaproteobacteria; order Burkholderiales; family Burkholderiaceae_C; genus Polaromonas. Next base: position 12,820 of record NZ_JBAQYR010000088.1, on the reverse strand, counting down.
CCGACGCTTTCGACGTGTTCCGGGACGGCCGCAAGGTGGCACGGGTCGAGTGGGCCATCGGCGGCATGCACAACCAGCTCAATGCACTGGCCGCCATTGCCGCGGCCGAGCATGTGGGCGTGGCGCCAGAAGCCGCCGCCGAGGCCTTGCGCAGCTTCGAGAACGTCAGGCGCCGCATGGAGGTGCGCGGCACAGTGGCACGCGCCGGCGGCACCATCACCGTGTATGACGATTTTGCGCACCACCCGACAGCCATTCACACCACCATCGACGGCCTGCGGCGCCAATTGGCCAGCACGGGGGGGGGCCAGCGCATCCTGGCCATCTTCGAGCCGCGCAGCAACACCATGAAGCTGGGCACCATGACGGCGCAACTGCCCTGGAGCCTGGAGCAGGCCGACCTGGCTTTCTGCCACGCCGGTGGACTGGACTGGGACGCCCGGGCTGCGCTGGCGCCCATGGGTGAACGCGCGCAGGTGGCAGACACCATCGACCAGCTGGTGACACAGGTCCAGGCGGCCGCCAGACCCGGCGACCATCTGCTGTGCATGAGCAACGGCGGCTTTGGCGGTATTCATGCCAGGCTGCTGGCAGCCTTGAATGCGGAATAATTTGCTACGCTTTTGATAGCTTCTTGCGCCCGTGCCTGAAGGGCTGGAGGGCTGGAGGCCAAAATGGCACTGAAAGATGCTAGTAACTGATCGCCATGGCCGCCACGTCGATGTGGATCACCGGCTTGGCCAGCGAGGCACTGGCGGCGCGTGCAAAAGCCTGCGCCCAGGCGGCATCGGCAAACTGCCCGGGGCCTGCGGCTTGGGCCACCACCAGCACCTTGTCGGCCATCAGCAATTTGCCGGTAGGCCGCAGGGGCTCGCAGTCCATCCGGGTGAACTGCTCATCAAGCCAGGCCCTGGCCGCATCGTGCGGCATGGGTTGCACTTCATTGAGGTCTACCCGCAAGGGCGGGCTGTTTTTGAAGGCCACGGTGACTTCGCTGCGCATGGCTGCCTCGGTATCAAAAAAAGGGAGGTCTCAGCATGAACGCCGTCGCTGCATCGGGCAATCCGCTAAAACCCGCGCACCTGCCCCGGGAACAGCGCACTAACTTATTTGCGCCCCAGCTGCGCCGGTGCGGTCAGATCCCGCCGGGGTACGGCACTGGCGTTGACGCTGGCGGACCGCGCCGCAGCTGCAGCCTGGGCCAGCCCGTTGTGCTTTTTACCGGGCAGGCTGTCCTCACCAACAGAAAAAGCAGCCGTACCGGCCTTGTCCGGCGTGGTGGTGACTGAACCGGCGAAATACAGGCTGGCCAGGTCCCGCGCCAGCTGGCCGGGCGCCAGCGCGGTGCGGCGCTGCAGGGCGTCAAAATCCCCACCTTCGACCGACAGCTCGCGCAGGAGCAACAACTGCGAGTCCCTGAGCCAGCGCGTGGGCACAGCCGGCGCGTGGCGAAAATAGACCGGCCTGCTGCGATACCGCGGCGGCAGCACATCGCGCTCGGTACGCTGCGCATAGATCCAGCGCAGTTGTGTCAGGCTGCTGCGCAGAAAATGCGCGGGGATATCGTGCGCCTCCAGGGGGCGCCTGTCCCAGTGGGCCTGCTCAAAATCGACGGGATCGGCCCGGCGTGCAATCCCGATGCGCCATTCGTGAAAATCCATCACTGCCAATAGCGCACCCTTCTGGCTGACGTGGTAAATGCCGGGCAGCAGTTCGCTTTCGCGCGCGATCAGTTGCCCCCCCAGCGCAAACTGCGAACGCAGGGGCCGAAGCCAGCTCTCGAATTGCTGCAGGGCCTGGTGAAGACTGGCCGCCGAGTTCAGGTCGAAGGTGTGCTTGGGGTCGAAATCACTGGAGGCCAGCGGCAGGGCAAAGGCAATCGGCCGGTCTACCTCGTCCAGATCAAGCTGCACAGCCCGCTCAGTCGGCAAGCCAGCCAGGATTTTCAGGGTGTCAGCACCTACCAGCCGGCACTTTTCGCCGGCAACCAGCCAGCCGTCGGCCTCCGCGAAGGCACCAACGCGCCAGGAGGGTCCCCCCTTGGGCATCAGGGCGAGCTGTGAAGAAAGCTGATCACGCTGCTCGGGTGTGAACCCGGCCAGACCTAACCAGAGAACAGGTTGCTCAAAAGACATGATGCTTTCATTGATCGACTGCTCTGGTTCTTGAGCGGTAACGCAGTGGTTCCGGCCGATATGTAACGGCAGGCTAACAATTTAACATCAATTGACCGGCAAACCATCCCTCAAATGGGGGAGCAAGCGTCAAGCGTTGCGCCGGAGCTTCACCGCCTCCGACAACACATCCAGCAGTTTCAGCGAATCGTCCCAGCTCAGGCAGGCGTCCGTGATGCTTTTGCCGTACTCCAGCTTCTTTGCATCGTCCTTGCCCGGTGTGAATTTCTGGGCACCGGGCTGCAGGTGGCTTTCCACCATCAGGCCAAACACCTGCCGCGAGCCTCCCGCCACCTGGGCAGCAATGTCGCGTGCCACATCCAGCTGCTTTTCGTGCTGCTTGGAGCTGTTGGCATGGCTGCAATCGACCATCAGCGTGGCCGGCAGTTTCGCCGCTTCCAGTTCCTTGCAGGCTGCACCCACGCTGGCCGCATCGTAGTTGGGCGCCTTGCCGCCGCGCAGGATCACATGGCAGTCCTTGTTGCCGCTGGTCTGCACAATCGCCACCTGGCCGTTCTTGTGCACCGACAGGAAGTGATGGCCGCGTGCGGCCGCCTGGATCGCGTCGGTGGCAATGCGGATGTTGCCGTCGGTGCCGTTCTTGAAGCCGATGGGCGCCGACAGGCCGGACGCCAGTTCGCGGTGCACCTGGCTTTCCGTCGTGCGCGCGCCGATGGCGCCCCAGGCGATCAGGTCGCCGATGTACTGCGGCGAGATCACGTCCAGGAACTCGCTGCCGGCCGGCAGGCCCAGGCGATTGATGTCGATCAGCAGTTGCCGCGCGATGCGCAGGCCTTCGTCGATGCGGTAGGTTTCATCCAGGTAAGGATCGTTGATCAGGCCTTTCCAGCCCACCGTGGTGCGCGGTTTTTCAAAGTACACGCGCATCACGATTTCCAGCGTGCCCGCATATTTTTCGCGCTGCACGGCCAGGCGGCGCGCATAGTCGAGCGCCGCTGCCGGATCATGGATGGAACACGGGCCGATCACCACGAGCAGGCGGTCGTCCTTGCCCGCCATGATGCGGTGGATGTTGCCACGTGTCTGGGTGATCAGCGATTCAACGGCGGTGCCGCTGATCGGGAAGAAGCGGATCAAATGCTCGGGCGGGGGTAACACAGTGATGTCCTTGATACGTTCGTCGTCTGTCTCGCTGGTTTTGTCGACAGGGCTCGCATACCAGGCATCGCTGGCTGGGTTGGCTTTGGCATTCATGGCTGGCTTCCTTTTAGAACGTTCAAAATCGATTCGGCAAATGGACAAGGCAAAAAAAAACCGCCGGGGCCCGGCGGTTTTCAAGAAACTGTTGCGTCATTTTCTGCTTACGCGAGGATCTCTCTACCGCCGGAGGCGCTTGAGAACCAAAAGTAAGCAAAATAAGATTTCGCGGAGGTCATGGCTGGAATGTAGCACAAGCCGCAGCGCGGGCGAAACAACAAGCGCGCGGGCCTTCTCCACACCATCCGAGATCGCGGGAAGGTATCTCCTTTCAAGCAGGGGCCGCGGGTCCCGCTTTGCCGGCCCGCAGGCGCAGTGGCCCCCTCGGGGGGCAGGAAGCGACACGCAGTGCGCGACCGTGGGGGCCGGTCTAGCCGCGCAGGCGCTCCCACCAGGTTCTGGCCCGCGCCGCCCGCACTTCATCGAAGGCCGCGGCGGTGGAGTCGCCCGCCTCCTTCCCGGCCAGCTGTTCGTACATGTCGATCAGCAGCATGCCCTCGCCCAGCGTGCGCCATCCCACCAGTTCGAAGTCTTCAAAGCTGATGGCCTTGATCTGTCCCGACGCCGACGCGGCCTTCGGCGTCGCCGCAAGCAGCCACTCGCCGATCAGCACACGGAAGTTGTTCAGCGCAGCCAGATAGGAAGCGTATTCGTAGAGGCCCCGCCAGGCGGGCGACAGCGCGATCACCAGCGCGCGATGTTCTCGCAGGATGGTCATCAGGTCCATCAATGCCGGAGCCTGGGCCGCCGGGTCGGCAGCGCGCTTGAGGCCGGACAGCACGGCTTCGATGCTTGCCGCCAGGCCACCCATGCCGTCAGCCAGTTGCAGCGACTCCTCGTCGGCCATGGCCGAACGCAGAAAATGGCTGAGTTCGCCAAAACTCTGGATGCTGGGAAGCTGCGTTGACGGATTGATCGGCAACGCCGAGTTGGGCGAGGAGTCACTCATGGACAGATCTGCAAAGGTGTCAGGCTGTGCCGCCCACCGTCAGGCCGTCAATGCGCAGGGTCGGCTGGCCGACACCCACCGGCACACTCTGGCCTTCCTTGCCGCAGGTGCCGACGCCGCTGTCGAGCTGCATGTCGTTGGCAATCATGGTGACCCGGGTCAGCGCATCCGGGCCGTTGCCGACAATCGTCGCACCCTTGACCGGATACAGGATCTTGCCGTTTTCAACCCAGAAGGCCTCGCTCGCGGAGAACACGAACTTGCCCGAGGTGATGTCCACCTGGCCGCCGCCGAAATTGGTGGCGTACAGGCCTTTCTTGATGCTGGCGACAATTTCTTCCGGCGCCTTGTCGCCGCCCAGCATGTAGGTGTTGGTCATGCGCGGCATCGGCACATGGGCATAACTTTCGCGGCGGCCGTTGCCGGTGGGCTTCACGCCGGACAGGCGCGCGTTCAGCGAGTCCTGGATGTAGCCTTTGAGGATGCCGTCCTCGATCAGCACGTTGCGCTGGCTGGCGTGGCCTTCGTCATCGACGTTGAGCGAGCCGCGGCGGTCGGCAATCGTGCCGTCGTCCAGCACAGTCACCCCCTTGGCTGCCACACGTTCACCGATACGGCCCGAAAACGCGCTTGATCCTTTGCGGTTGAAGTCGCCTTCCAGGCCGTGGCCGATGGCTTCGTGCAGCAGGATGCCGGGCCAGCCGGGGCCCAGCACCACGGTCATTTCGCCGGCCGGGGCCGGTCGCGCCTCCAGGTTGGACAGGGCCGCGGTCACCGCGTCATTGACGTATTCGTTGATCTGCGCCTCGTCGAAATAGGCCAGGCCGAAACGGCCACCGCCGCCACCCGACCCCATTTCGCGGCGGCTCACACCGGCGACTTTTTTCTCGGCGATCACGGTGACCGACAGGCGCACCAGCGGCCGCACGTCAGCGGCCAGCGTGCCGTCGGCGCGCGCGACCATCACCACGTCGTATTCGCTGGCCAGTCCGGCCATGACCTGCACGATGCGCGGGTCCCTGGCCTTGGCGAGCTTTTCCACCCGCTCCAGCAGCTTGACCTTGGCCGTGCTGTCCAGCGTCGCAATCGGGTCCATGTCCCGGTACAGTGATCGGCCGGGCGCGACCTTGCGCGACGGCACCTTGACGCGGCCGACGCGGGTGGCCCCCGAGATGGTGCGCACAGTGCGTGCCGCATCCAGCAGCGACGCCTCGGAGATATCGTCGGAATAGGCAAACGCGGTTTTTTCGCCGCTGACCGCACGCACGCCCACCCCCTGGTCGATGCTGAAGGAGCCGGTTTTGACGATGCCTTCCTCCAGGCTCCAGCCCTCGCTGCGCGTGTACTGGAAGTACAGGTCGGCGTCGTCGACGCCGTGCGAGGTGATTTCACCCAGGGCCCGGCTCAGATGCGCCTCGGTCAGCCCGAACGGCGCCAGCAACAGCTTTTGCGCGATCGCCAGCCGTTCCGACGTGGCGTCGGAGTTGGGGCGGCTGGCGGAGGCAGAGGCAGGTGCTGGCTTGCGGGCAGACGAAGGCGAGGATTTGAGTGCGGTCATGGGCTCATTGTAGGCAGTCTGCCCCCAGCCTCCTTGCAGGAAGGCTTCTGCACAGCGGAACAGACATTACCCCAAAAGCAGGCCATCACGCCCTGCCCGCCGCCTGTGGTGCCGGGTTTACCGGCTGGCCAGGTGCTTGAAAATCGCGGCGTCATCCAGGCCGGCCAGCCCCGCCTCATGAGCCTCGGCAAAAACCTGGCTCGTCCGCGCGCCCAGCGGGCCTTCAAAGCCGGCTGCGCGCGCCGCTTCAACCGCCAAACGGGTGTCTTTTTCGAGCAGGGTCACGTGTGCGCGCGGCGCATAGTCGCCCGCCAAGGCCCGGCGCATGCGGTCCGACCCTATCCAGCTCTGGCCGCTGGACTGCTCGATGACATCCAGGGTGCGCTCCGGGTCCAGCCCCAAGCGCCCGGCCAGGGCCAGCACTTCGGCCGCCCCCACGAGGTTGATGCCGGCCAGCAGGTTGTTGACCAGCTTGGTACGGGCTCCGTCCCCCGGCGTCTCGCTGATGCGAAACAGCTTGCCGGACAAAGCTTGCAGCAGGCCCGCCTGCTGCTCGTACACCGCGGCAGGGCAAGCCACCATCAGGCTCATCGTGCCATCGCGCGCCCGCGCCGGCCCGCCCGACATGGGCGCATCCACCGTGTGCACCCCCAGCGCAGCCAGCCGGGTGGCAAAAGACTCGACATCCTGCGGCGCAATCGTCGGGCACAGCAGCACGGTATGCCCCGGCTGCAACATGCAGGCCAGGCCCTGTGCGCCGAACAGCACTTCTTCGGTTTGCACCGCATCCACCACGCAGACCGCAAACGCTATTGAATTCATAGCTGCCTGCGCAGGTACAGCAAGGACCGAAGCCCCTTTTTTCTCCAGATCGGCAACCCTGGCCGGATCGATGTCGCACACCTGCACCGCCCAGCCCTGCGCCAGCAGGTTGGCGGCCATGGCCCCGCCCATGTTGCCGACACCGATGATGGTGACTGTGGGTCTCACGTTGACGCCTCAGCTGCACTACCAGCAAACATCCCTGGAAGTTTCGGCGTCTTCGCAGTCCTTCGCCTTGTCGATCCCCGCAGAGCGGGGCTTCGGCGCAGCGCCCGTGCCAGCGCAGCTGCACAGCGAAGCCGAAGCACTGCAGCGCCTCCACTGCGCCCGTTCCGGGGCGCGACGTTCCGGCGCTGCCTCGCCAGGAGGCTCATGACTGCACCAGGCGTTTGGCCTTGGAGATCGACATCAGGATCCCGACTGCCAGCCCCAGGGTGACCATGGCCGTGCCGCCGTAGCTGATGAAGGGCAAGGGCACACCCACCACCGGCAGGATGCCGCTGACCATGCCCATGTTGACGAAGGCATAGGTGAAAAAAATCATGGTGATGGCGCCCGCCAGCAGCCGCGCGAACAACGTGGGTGCTTCCAGCGCAATAAGCAGGCCGCGGAAAATCAGGAAAACAAAGGCGCCAATCAGCGCCAGGTTGCCCAGCAGCCCGAATTCCTCGGAGTAGGCGGCAAAAATGAAATCGGTGGTGCGCTCGGGAATGAATTCCAGATGGGTTTGCGTGCCCTGCATGAAACCCTTGCCCAGCACGCCCCCCGAGCCGATGGCGATCATGCCCTGGATAATGTGAAAGCCCTTGCCCAGCGGGTCGCGGGTCGGGTCAAGCAGTGTACAGATGCGCTGCTGCTGGTAGTCATGCAGCACCGGCCAGCGCATGCCGTCGGCGCACAGCTGCGGCTCGAACCAGACCACCAGGCAGATGCCGGTCAGCCCGATCAATACGGGTGGGGCAATCAGCTTCCAGCTCAAGCCCGCAAAAAAAATCACCGCCAGCCCCGCGGCCAGCACCAGCAGCGAGGTGCCCAGGTCGGGCTGCTTCATGATCAGGCCCACTGGTACCACCAGCAGCAGGCAGGCCACCAGGAAGTCAAAGGGCCGCAGCTGGCCCTCGCGTTTCTGGAACCACCAGGCCAGCATCAGCGGCATGGCTATTTTCAGGATCTCGCTGGGCTGGATCACGATGCCCAGGTTGATCCAGCGTTTGGCGCCTTTCTTGGTGATGCCGAAAATCGCCACCGCCACCAGCAGGGCCACGCCGGCCACATACAAGGGCACCGCAAAAGCCATCAGGCGCTGCGGCGGAATCTGCGCCACGACAAACATGATGGCGCCCGCAATCAACATATTGCGACCATGGTCCACGAAACGGGTCCCGTGATCGAAGCCTGACGAATACATGATCATCAGGCCCGCACAGGCCAGCAAGAAAACCGCAAATGCCAATGGCCCGTCAAAGCCCCGGAACATCGGGGCGGCGCGCTGGAGAAGAGAGGGTTTGTCGAAAACAGCGGACATGAGGAGGGATTATCTGCCAGCCTTGCACTGGCGGTTTGTGAATTGAAGTTAACCCGGCATCACGCTGCGCCGGTGGTCCGCTGTGGACAGTAGGCGCAACTCCCCACTCCCTCCCCCCGCCCTCCCTCGCCCCGCTGGGCGATGGCGGGGGCTTCATTTGGCCAGGTGTGCTGCTGCCGCGTGCAAACATGACTGCCACGTTCTCCGACATGACGTGCTTTGCGCGTCATGTCTCCCCGTATCCGTATCCGCTCCCGTATTCGCTTACACCCGTCGGGCTGGGCCGAGCAGCGCAGACGGAAGCGGGATCAGGGCGGCAGTTGTCCGAGCGCAGCGAGTTCTGCCGACCCCCGCCGGAGTCGAACAGCGCAGGTTACCTGGAGCGAAGCGGAAGGACCCAGACCATCGGGTCGCCTTTTTCTTTGCTTACTTTCTTTTTGGCGACGCAAAAAGAAAGTAAGTTGCCGCCGGGCAACCCCCGGCTTGCTGGTGAACTGCAAACAAGCGAAGAGCTGAAGTAGTTAGCAGACATGGATCCCGGATCAAGTCCGGGATGACAGGCAGCGCCATAAATTTGCTACAAGTTCAATAGCTGCTCACGCGCGCCAGTCATTGGCCAAAGCCATTTTTTACGTAGAATTCATCATGCCCACCACCCACCTCCTCTACCTCCACGGTTTCCGCTCCTCCCCCCAGTCCGCCAAAGCCCGGCAGGTCGCAACGTGGATGCAAAACCGCCACCCTGACGTCGTCTGGTGGTGCCCGCAGCTGCCCCCGTCGCCACGCGAGGCCATGCAAAAGGTGGCCGACGGTATCGCCGGCTGGCCCCGTGACACCATGGCGGTGATGGGTTCGTCGCTGGGGGGCTTTTATGCAACGCACGTGGCCGAAAACTGCGCCTGCAAGGCCGCGCTGCTCAACCCGGCGGTGAATCCGGCACGCGACCTCGCCGGCTACATCGGAGAACAGACCGTCTGGCACAACCCGAATGAGCGTTTTTTCTTCGAGCCGCGGTTTGTCGACGAGCTGCGTGCCCTGGAGCACGGCCCCGTGGCACGGCCGGAAAACTACTTCGCCATCATCGCCAAGGGCGACGAGGTGCTGGACTGGCGCGAAATGACCGGCCGCTACCCGGGCGCACGCATCAAGCTGCTGGAAGGCGGTGACCATGCGATCAGCGACTTCGACAGGCATCTGCCGGAAGCCATGGATTTTCTGGCACTGGGTTGAAGGCGCTGTTCTGAGCCGGCTGATTACACTAGCCGGAGTAACCAAAGGATGTCGTTTTGTTTGTATTGTTTGAAGAGGCCGGCAAGTTTCTGGCCGGCCGCATTTTGTCCGAAGCCGACACCTCGCTGCAGGTCGAGCTCGACTCGGGCAAACGTGTCAAGGTCAAGGCGGCCAACGCACTGCTGAAATTTGAAAAACCGACGCCCGCGCAGCTGGTCAGCGCTGGCCAGGGCCTGAGCCAGGAGATTGAACTCGACCTGGCCTGGGAATTTGCGAGCGAGGAAGAATTCGGCTTTGCCGACCTGGCGCGTGACTATTTCAGTGCCGACCCTGCAAAACCAGCATCCACCGAGCAGCAGGCTGCAGCCCTGTTTCGCCTGTTCGAGGCACCCCACTATTTCAGGCGCGCCGGCAAGGGCCGCTTCCGGAAAGCGCCGGCCGAGATCCTTCAGCAGGCACTGGCCGCCATAGAAAAGAAAAAGCAGGTCGTCGCGCAGATCAGCGCCTGGGCCGAAGAACTCGCCCGGGGCCAGTGCCCGGCGCCGGTGCGCGAGCAGCTCTACAGGATTTTGTTCAAGCCCGACAAGAACAGCCCCGAATACAAGGCCGTGGTCGAGGCCTCGCGTTCTGCGCACAAGGCGCCGCTGGACTTGCTGCAGCAGTCGGGCGCGATTGCCTCGCCCTACCAGTTCCACTGGAAACGCTTCCTGTTTGAAAACTTCCCGAAAGGCACGGGTTTCCCGGCCGTGCAGGCGCCCAGGATTGCGGACGAGCTGCCGCTTGCCGACGTCCGGGCGTTTTCCATCGACGACTCCAGCACCACCGAGATCGACGACGCGCTGTCGGTGCAGGGCCTGGGCAGCGGTACGGTCACGCTGGGCATCCACATTGCCGCACCCGGCCTCGCGGTGCTGCCGGGCAGCCCGGTGGACGCGGTCGGGCGCGTGCGCCTGTCCACTGTCTACATGCCGGGTTACAAGCTGACCATGCTGCCCGACGAGGTGGTGCAAAGCTACACGCTGCAGGAAGGGCGCAACTGCCCGGCCCTGTCGCTGTATGTGACCTTCGACGAAGCCACGCTGGTGATCAGTGAGTCGGTGACGCGGCTGGAACAGGTGCCCATCGTGAGCAACCTGCGCCACGACAAGCTCGACGCCACCTTCAACGAAGCGTTCTTTGAAGCAGCGCAGACCGCGCCGCCGGCCGGCGTCCCCTGGGGCGTGGAGCTGGCCTTCTTGCACCGGCTGGCCCTGCACCTGAAGGCCCAGCGCGAAGTGGTGCGCGGCAAGCCGGAAAACTTCAACCGGCCCGACTACAACTTCTCGCTCGACATCGCACCGGGCAAGGAGCCGGAAGGCAACGAGACGGTCAGCATCAGCATCCGCAAACGCGGCGCGCCGCTGGACCTGATCGTCGCCGAGGCCATGATCCTGGCCAACAGCACCTGGGGTGAATGGCTGGCCACACACGGCGTGCCCGGCATCTACCGCAGCCAGGCAAGCCTGCTGCCCGGCGTCAAGGTGCGCATGGGCACCAAGGCCCTGCCGCATGCCGGCATTGGCGTCAAGAGTTACGCCTGGGCCACCTCGCCGCTGCGCCGCTACACCGACCTGGTCAACCAGTGGCAGATCATCGCCTGCGTCAAACACGGCCGCACGGCCGCGCTGGCAGCACCCTTCAAGCCGAAAGACGCAGAACTGTTTTCCATCATCTCGGGCTTTGACGGTGCCTACAGCGCCTACAACGGTTTCCAGGCCGGCATCGAGCGTTACTGGACGCTCAAGTACCTGCAACAGAACAAGATCACCGAACTGACGGCGACGGCCTTCAAGGACAACCTGGTGCGTGCCGACGACCTGCCGCTGGTATTGCCGGCCGCCGGTGCCCAGGGGCTGCCGCGCGGCGCGAAGGTGCGCATCCGGCTGGGCGACATCGACGAGATCACGCTGGATGTGAACAGCACGGTGGTCGAACGCCTTGACGTGGTGGTGGACGACGCTGCCGCCGAACAGGTGGAAGAAGAAGACAACGAATCGGAAATCGCCGCTGGTCCGATTTCCATTGCCGTCGATCTGAACGAGCCGGCCGACGACGCTGCCGCTGCGGCAGCTTAGCCCCGATAATCCAATCCTGTGAAATCCCCCAGCACCCTGCAAATCGCCCTGGGCGTATCCATCGCCGTGCATGCGGTCCTGCTGACCGTGCGTTTTGTCGATCCGGAACGTTTCAACCGCATTTTTCAGGACACCCCGCTGGAAGTGATCCTGGTCAACGCCAAAAGCAATGAACGGCCCGACCAGGCCAAGGCCATTGCCCAGGCCTCGCTGGCCGGCGGCGGCGAGGCGGAAAAAGGCCGCGCCACCAGCCCCCTGCCGCCTTCGGCGCTGACGGAGCTCGGCGATGCGAGTGAAGATGCGCAGCGCAAGGTCGAGGCCATGCAGGAGCAGCAGACCCTGCTGCTGGCGCAGCTCAAGAAACAGCTGGCCGCCATGCCGCCGCCCGACCCCAAGGTAGCGGCCACCGATGCGGCCCACGTTGAACGCGAGGAAAAACGCAAGCAGCTGATCAAGATCCTGGCCGAGATCGAGCGCCGCATCAATGAAGAAAATGCCCGGCCCAAGAAGCGCTACATCAGCCCGGCCACCCGCGAGGAGGTGTATGCGATCTACTACGACACGCTGCGCCGGAAAATCGAGGAAAAGGGCACGGTGAATTTCCCGGAAATGGCCGGCAAGAAGCTGTATGGCGAACTCACCATGATTCTCACCGTGAACTTCGACGGGCGCGTCCTGTCCACCGAAGTGGCCGAGACCTCGGGCAACCTGACGCTGGACCGGCGCGCGCAAAGCATTGCGCGCAGCACCGGGCCGTTTGACCGCTTCAGCGACGCCATGCGCCGCAAGGCCGACCAGATCGTGGTGGTTTCGCGCTTCAAGTTCACGCGCGACGAAACGCTGGAAACCAAGCTCACAGACCGATGAGCGGCCCCATGGATCACTATTGCGTCCTCGGCAACCCGGTTGAACACAGCAAGTCACCTGCCATTCATGCACGTTTTGCGGAGCTGACCGGACAGGCCGTGGACTACAGCAAGCTGCTGGCGCCGCTGGACGGTTTTTCCGGCACGCTGCAGCGCTGGATAGCCGGCGGCGGACGCGGCTGCAACGTGACCGTGCCCTTCAAGTTCGAAGCCTTCCGGCTAGCCACCAGCGCCACCGAACGCGCGCAGCTGGCGCAGGCAGCTAACACCCTGAAGTTCGACGGCTGGCTGATCGCCGCCGACAACACTGACGGCATGGGCCTCGTCAATGACATCCAGAACAACGCAGGCCTCCGCCTGGCCG
>NZ_JBAQYR010000087.1:0-61801 GCF_049790275.1 Polaromonas sp. | reverse complement strand
GTTGAGTGCGGCCAGCGCATCCACGCCGCCGGCTTGCAAATAGCCGGTGCGCGCGGCTGCCGCGCTGGCCAGCACGGCCAGGCCCAGCGCGCCACCCATCATGAAAGCCGTGTTGACCACGCCCGATGCAATGCCCGACTCGCTGGGAGCCACATCGCTCATGGCGGCCAGCAGGACGGGATTGAAGGCCATACCCGCGCCCAGCCCCAGCAGCAGCATGCCGGGCAGCACATCGGCCACGAACTGGCCGCCCACCGGCGCCCGCGCAAACAGCGCCAGCCCCAGCGCCGCCAGCAGCAACCCCGCGGCCAGCGGGATCCGTATGCCAAAACGCATGACGATGCGGGCCGACAACCCCAGCGAAAACGCGGCCATGATCAGGTTGGCCGGAAGAAAGCCCAGGCCGACCTGCAAGGCGCTGTAGCCGAGCACCAGCTGCATGTAGAGCGCAGAGATGAAAAACCAGGCAAACATGGCGGCGGCCCACAACACGCCGACGATGTTGGCCATCGCCACATTGCGCAGGCGAAACAGGCCCAGCGGTACCAGCGGCATGGGCACACGCGATTCGATGCGCAGGAACACAGCCATTAGCACCACGGCAACCGCCAGCAGCCCGAGTGTTTGCAGCGAGGTCCAGCCGGCCTCGTTGCCGTTGACGATGGCGTACACCGCCAGCATCAGCGCGGTGGTCACCGTGATGGCGCCCCACACATCCAACCGCGCACCTGCGGCCTGACCGCGGCCGCCTGGCAGCAGCACCAGGCACAGGGCAAAGACGGCCGCGCCTATGGGCAGGTTGACGAGGAAAATCCAGTGCCAGTTGAGGGCATCGGTCAGCACGCCGCCCAGCAGCACACCGATGCTGCCGCCGCCGGCGCAGACAAAACCATAGACGCCCATGGCCTTGGCACGCTCGGCCTGTTCGGTGAAGAGGTTCATGATCAGCGACAGCGAAATGGCGGAGACCACCGCACCGCCCAGGCCCTGCACGGCACGCGCCACAATCAGCAGCCATTGCGAATTGGCCAGCCCGCAGGCCAGCGAGGCCAGCGTGAACAGCACCAGGCCGGCCAGAAACAGGCGACGCTGGCCATAGAGGTCACCCAGCCGCCCGCCCAGCAGCAAAAAACCGCCGAAGGTCAGCATGTAAGCATTGACCACCCAGACCAGCGAGGTTTCGGTGAAAGCCAGGTCGGTGCGTATCGACGGCAGGGCCACGTTCACGATCGTGGTGTCGAGCACGATCATCAACACGCCCAGGCAAAGCACAGTGAGCGCCCACCAGCGTTTGCGGCTGTCCATGGTGTGCGTCATGCGCGCTGCTCCTTAGGGAAACGCTGAACAAGCCCCTTGCGGCGCGCGATCAGCCGGGCTCGGGCGGTCTGCTGCGTTGAATTTCTTGCCAATAGCCAGCTATTGGCTGCGAAATCCGCCTTGCATCCCATCCCGATCCGGCCGCCGCGCATCCGCCAAGACTTATCCAGCGCTTCCTTAGGGCCTGAAACCGGGATGACAGGCTGCCGTGAAAGACTTGATATCGGGAAGACCATGGCTTCTTTCCTGAAGATAAAAGAGTGAAAGGGCACCGTACCCGCATTGATTGAAAGATCGCGTAGGACTGACGCTTTTCATTCATTGCCTGGTCCATGTCCAACGTTTGTGTACGGCGTACACAATAGCATAACAAAGATTTGGAACAGTGTCCACATAGGCTGCCGTTTGCCATCTCGCCAGCTTCAGACGCGGTGAGTTGCTACTCTTTTGGTAGCTGCTTGCGCCCGTACAAAAAGGGCTGGAGGCACTTTTCTTCATTAATCATCGGTTGTAGCCCATGCATCAGCAGGCCGGGCTGTCGGCTTGCACTGACAGCCAACGAAGGCCCGGGCTGATGACGGCGCCCACTGCGACGCCTAAGGTGTTGGTTTGACTATCCAACCCCTTACCGATCGCACCCCATGCCCTTCATCTCGTTCAACAAGGCCACCGACCCGGCAGCGCCTGATGACCTGCGCATCAACACGTCGGCGGTGCTGTATGTCGAGGCTTCACGGCCCGACCTGATTGGCCAGACCACCATTCACCTGCTGGGACAGGGCAGCGCGGTCCACGCGGTGACCGAATCGATAGGTACCGTGGTCACCAGCCTGGGCGGCCTGGTGGGCTGCAAACGCCACTACCTGGCACCGCCGCCGGACGATGGCGTCAGCACGGTCTATATTTCACCGGCCAATGTCAGCCATGTGCGGCCCAACCTGCCCGCCTCGCCGGAGTTCTGGTATGTGACGTTTGTCGATGGCTCGGAAGTGCGCATCGCCGATCCCTTGCCGGACGGGTTATAAAAAAAAGCCCCAAGACTTTCATCGTGGGGCTTTTTGGCTGAGGACTCAGCTCAGGCGTATCAGGCGGGCACGCTGTCTTTCACCGTATCCGCCATGTCCGTGTAGTCCTTGACCTGGTCGAAGTTCAGGTACTGGTACACCGAGGCGCTGGCAGCGGTCAGCACGCCCATGTCGGCCATGTATTCGGCCTTGGTGGGAATGCGACCCAGCTTGGAGCAGATCGCGGCCAGTTCGGCGGAACCCAGGTAGACGTTGGAGTTTTTGCCCAGGCGGTTCGGGAAGTTGCGCGTCGAGGTCGAGAACACCGTGGCACCCTCTTTGACTTGCGCCTGGTTGCCCATGCACAGGCTGCAGCCCGGCATTTCCATGCGCGCACCGGCGGAGCCCAGCACACCGTAATGGCCTTCTTCGGTCAGTTGCTTGGCATCCATCTTGGTCGGCGGTGCCATCCAGAGCTTGACCGGGATGTCGCGCTTGTTTTCGAGCAGCTTGGACGCTGCGCGGAAATGGCCGATGTTGGTCATGCAGCTGCCGATGAAAACTTCATCGATCTTGCTGCCGGCCACTTCGCTCAGGGTCTTCACGTCGTCCGGATCGTTCGGGCAGGCCACGATGGGTTCGTGGATGTCGGCCAGGTCGATCTCGATCACCGCGGTGTACTCGGCATCGGGGTCAGCCTTGAGCAGCTGCGGATCGGCCAGCCAGGCTTCCATCGCGGCAATACGGCGCTTGATGGTGCGCACGTCCGAGTAACCCGAGGCAATCATCCACTTCAGCATGGTGATGTTGCTGGTGATGTACTCGACGATGGGTTCCTTGTTCAGGTGCACCGTGCAACCGCCGGCAGAACGCTCGGCAGAAGCATCGCTGAGTTCAAAGGCCTGTTCGACTTTCAGGTCAGGCAGACCTTCGATTTCAAGGATGCGACCCGAGAAGATGTTCTTCTTGCCCTGCTTGGCTACCGTCAGCAAACCGGCCTTGATGGCGTACAGCGGAATCGCGTTAACCAGGTCACGCAGCGTGATGCCGGGCTGCATCTCGCCCTTGAAGCGCACCAGCACCGACTCAGGCATGTCCAGCGGCATCACGCCGGTGGCGGCGCCGAAGGCCACCAGGCCGGAACCGGCCGGGAAGCTGATGCCGATGGGGAAACGCGTGTGGCTGTCGCCGCCGGTGCCGACGGTGTCGGGCAGCAGCATGCGATTGAGCCAGCTGTGGATGATGCCGTCGCCCGGACGCAGCGGGATGCCGCCGCGGTCGCTCATGAACTCGGGCAACTCGTGGTGCATCTTCACGTCCACCGGTTTGGGGTAGGCCGCGGTGTGGCAGAAGGACTGCATCACCAGGTCGGCGCTGAAGCCCAGGCAGGCCAGGTCTTTGAGTTCGTCGCGCGTCATCGGGCCCGTGGTGTCCTGCGAGCCGACCGAGGTCATCTTCGGTTCGCAGTAAGTACCGGGGCGAACGCCCTGGCCTTCGGGCAGGCCGACCGCGCGGCCCACCATTTTTTGCGCGAGTGTGAAGCCGCGCTCATTGGCGACCGGTGCCTGTGGCAGACGGAACAGCGTCGAGACCGGCAGGCCCAGCGCCCAGCGCGCCTTGGCCGTCAGGCCGCGGCCGACGATCAGCGGAATGCGGCCGCCGGCGCGCACTTCGTCAAACAGCACGTCGCTCTTGAGCTTGAGCTCGGCGATCACCTTGCCGTCTTTCAGCGCCTTGCCTTCATAGGGACGCAGCTCGATCACATCGCCCATGGCCATCTGGCTCACGTCGAGTTCGATCGGCAGCGCGCCCGAGTCTTCCATGGTGTTGTAGAAAATCGGCGCGATCTTGGAACCCAGGCAGACGCCGCCGAAACGCTTGTTCGGCACGTAGGGAATGTCCTGGCCGGTGAACCACAGCACCGAGTTGGTCGCCGACTTGCGGGAGGAACCCGTGCCGACCACGTCACCCACGTAAGCGACCAGGTTGCCCTTGGCTTTCAGTTCCTCGATGAACTTGACCGGGCCGCGTTTGCCGTCTTCCTCGGGCGTGACGCCGGGGCGTGCGTTCTTGTGCATGGCCAGCGCGTGCAGCGGAATGTCGGGGCGGCTCCAGGCGTCGGGGGCGGGCGACAGGTCGTCGGTGTTGATCTCGCCGGCCACCTTGAAAATGGTGAGCTTGATCGACTCCGGCACTTCGGGGCGGCTGGTGAACCACTCGGCATCGGCCCAGCTTTGCAGCACGGCCTTGGCGTATTTGTTGCCCTGGTCGGCCTTTTCCTTGACGTCGTGGAACTGGTCGAACATCAGCAACGTGTTTTTCAGGCCGCTGGCAGCCTGGGTGGCCACGCTGTCTTCGGCATCGTCGAGCAGCTCGATCATGGGGCTGATGTTGTAGCCGCCCAGCATGGTGCCCAGTAGCTGCGTGGCTTTTTCACGCGAGATCAGCGCACACTTCTCGGTGCCGTGCGCCACGGCCGCCAGATAGCTGGCCTTGACCTTGGCCGCGTCATCCACACCGGCCGGCACGCGGTGCGTGATCAGCTCGACCAGAAAGGCCTCTTCGCCTTTGGGCGGGTTCTTCAGCAGCTCAATGACTTCGCCCGTCTGCTTCGCCGACAGCGGCAACGGCGGAATGCCGAGGGCGGCACGCTCGGCCACGTGGTTGCGGTAGGTTTGTATGAACTCGGGCATCATGGTTTTCTTCTCCTGTATTCAAAAAATGGTCAAAGTCAGAGCGGGTGCCGCACGCGCTTATTCGGCTTTGGCCGGGGCAGTTGCTGGCTGAACAGAACCCGTGCCAGCCTGGGCCGGCGCAGGCTTGGCAGCTGGCAGGGCCTCCAGAATGCTCACCGGGGGGTTCTTTTTCATCTCGTCGGCAAAGGTCACCTGTGCCGGGCTCATGCATTCGTCGGCCAGGCGCTGGCCCAGTTTCTGGCTCATCAGCATGGACTTGTTGCCCAGCTGCAGCCACATGGCGCCGGCCCGGCCGTCTTCCAGACGGATCGCGCCGGTGCGACTCCCGACCGGATGCATGCGGAAACGCTGTTTGCCGGTCTGGACAAGGAAAAACCCGGGGCGTTTCCCGCTCGGCGTGATAGTGACGGAAGCGCCCAGTTCGCAAGGAATCGTGCCGACGTAAACCCGCTTGGCGAGTTCCAGGTCCTCAGGGGTCAAGGTGACCGTCGGGTCATCGTCGATGGGCGTGACTTCTTCCACCGCCTTGGCAGCGGAGCGCTTGATGGGCGCACGTTTGGCAGCCTGGACGGTCGGGGCGGCAGCAGTTTTTGGGGCAGCCTTGGCCGGCGCGGTCTGAGCCAGCAGCATGGCGGGAGCGGTAAGAGCCAGGGCGGAAAGAATGACGAGTTTCATGGGGAGGTCCTTGGAAAACAGGTGGCTGAATCAATCGGGCAGTCTAATGAAGTCCGGCGGAAAAATAGGCTTGCGCCTCTGACGGAAGCGCACGGCCGGTCCGGTGCGCGCGTTCAAGCACCTGCCAGAAATAGCGGTAGCTGGCGCGGTCGTGTAATTGAGCTTCAAAACTGATGGGCGCCCAGTCTGCATGGGCGGCAGCGGCTATTATTTTTGCAGCACTTTCGATCTCTCCCTCGCTGGGGGCAAACGCCTCGAGAATGGGGCGTATCTGGCTCGGGTGGATGCTCCACATCCGGGTGTAGCCAAACTCGCGGGCCGCTTTCCGGGCGGCCGCATGCATGGCTGCAGTGTCACTGAATTCAGTGACAACACAGTGTGAGGGGACTTTGCCATGGGCGTGGCAACCCGATGCAATTTCGAGCTTGGCACGCACCACCAGCGGGTGTGTGAATTGCCCCTCGCTGCTCATGCCCTCGGCAGGAATGGCTCCGCCATGGCTGGAAACAAAATCCATCAGGCCAAAGCTGAGTGATTGCACCCGCGGATGGGCCGCAATGTCGAAGGCCCGGTGTATCGCCGCTGCGGATTCCAGCAACACATGAATCGGTAGCGTGGCCTGCGAAACCGCAGCCAGTGCAGCCACCACACGCTCCACATCATCGACCGACTCCACCTTCGGCACCATGATGTGGCTGAGCCTGCAGCCGGCTATGGCGCTGATGTCCGGCTCAAACGCCGGATGGTCCACAGGGTGGACCCGCACCGCGACGCGCGCCTTGCTACTGGCCTGTGCAAGCAGGGAAGCCACAAGCGCCGCGTGATCCGCCTCGCCGCCGACGGGAGCGCCGTCTTCGCAGTCGAGGGTGACGTCAAAAACGCAGGTGCCGAACTCTTCGGTCATTTCCGCCTGCAGCTGCAGGCTTTTGCGCATCCGCGCCTCGACGCCGCTGTAGTGGTCGCAAACCGGAAGAAAACCGGTTTGCGCCTGGGCACCGAGCAGAACGTCGCGGGGATGTGGCACTGCAGCGGGCTTCTACGCGATCAGAGCAGGTGCTTGACGCCGTCCTGCTCACCCTTGAGTTCGTCGAGCGTCTTGTTGATGCGTTCCTGGCTGAAGGCGTCGATTTCCAGGCCTTCGACCAGCTTGTATTCGCCGCCTTCGCAGGTGACGGGGAAGCCGAACATGATGTCCTTGGGAATGCCGTACTGGCCATCCGACGGAATGCCCATGGTGACCCACTTGCCGTTGGTGCCCAGCGCCCAGTCGCGCATGTGGTCAATGGCGGCGTTGGCGGCTGAGGCGGCAGAGGAAGAACCGCGCGCTTCGATGATGGCCGCGCCGCGTTTGCCAACGGTCGGCAGGAACACGTTGGCGTTCCATTCCTGGTCGTTGATCATCTTGGCGACGCTTTCGCCCTTGATGGTGGCGAAACGGTAGTCGGCATACATCGTGGGCGAATGGTTGCCCCAGACGGTGAGTTTTTCGATGTCGGCCACGGCCTTGCCGGTTTTGGCGGCGAGTTGGCTGGCAGCACGGTTATGGTCCAGGCGCAGCATGGCGGTGAAGTTCTTGCGTGGGAGGTCAGGCGCGCTTTTCATCGCAATGTAGGCATTGGTGTTGGCGGGGTTGCCGACCACCAGCACCTTGACATTGCGGCTGGCCACAGCGTTCAGCGCCTTGCCCTGGGCGGTAAAGATGGCACCGTTGACGGCCAGCAGTTCGGCACGCTCCATGCCGGGGCCGCGCGGGCGCGAACCGACCAGCAGCGCGTAGTCGGCGTCCTTGAAAGCCTTCATCGGATCGTCATACGCTTGCATGCCGACCAGCAGCGGGAAGGCGCAGTCGTCAAGTTCCATCATCACGCCCTTGAGTGCCTTTTGCGGGCCTTCCACCGGCACTTCCAGCAATTGCAGGATCACCGGCTGGTCCTTGCCCAGCATTTCGCCGGAAGCGATGCGGAACAACAGCGCGTAACCGATTTGACCAGCGGCCCCTGTAACGGCAACACGGACGGGTTTTTTGCTCATGATGGAGAACTCCAGGAAGGTTGAAATCGGTTGGACGGGTAGAAATAGTGAGGTAGCTTGCGCAGCTTGGGGCACCCGAAAACGCATGTGAACTGCGTCACACCGGGGCAAAGCCTTGCGTCGACTCAGCCAAAGATTTTACGCTGGAAAACCCTGAGGCGTCAATTTGTCTTATGTCTTATATAAGATATGATTGCGTGGATTCCAACACCTCTCCATGGCCGCCCTACCTACCTCGTCCGCTGATGATTTTGCAGGTGCCACGCCGGCCTTCAGCCCGCTGTACCAGCAGATCAAGGGCCTGATCCTGCAGAGCCTGCAGTCCGGCGAGTGGAAGCCCGGTGAAACCATTCCCTCCGAGATGGACCTGGCCGCCCGCTACCGCGTGAGCCAGGGCACGGTGCGCAAAGCCATCGACGAGCTGGCCGCCGACAACCTGGTGGTGCGCCGTCAGGGCCGGGGCACTTTTGTGGCCACGCATGCCGAGCAGCATGTGCAGTTCCGCTTCCTCAAGTTGGTGCCCGACAGCGGCACGCCGGGCAGTGAAGGCCCGGCGCAGCGCGACATCATCGACTGCCGCCGCGTGCGCGCCAGCGCCGACATTGCCCGCGCGCTCGCGCTGCGCACAGGTGACGCCGTGCTGCAGGCACGCCGAGTCCTCAGTTTTGCCGGCACCCCTACGATCCTGGAAGACCTGTGGCTGCCTGCCGCCCCCTTCAAGGGCCTGACCGCCGAACGGCTGGCCGACTACCACGGCCCGATGTACGCGCTGTTCGAAACCGAGTTCAATGTGCGCATGGTTCGCGCCGAAGAAAAAATACGCGCCGAGCCCGCCACCGACGGCCGCGAATTGCTATTAAAAGTAGAGCACGGCACGCCGCTGCTGAGCGTTGAACGCATTGCCTACACCTACAACGATGTGCCGATGGAACTGCGGCGCGGCTACTACCGCACCGACACACATTACTACCGCAATACCTTGAGCTGAGCATCCTCACATGGCATGTTGGGCAAGAGGTCACCGCAAGAATGCAGCAACACGTACAGGCCAGGCGCGCAAACCCGGGTTGGTTGTAACTTTCGCGTCAGCTTGCAGCCGTTTACGTGCCGATCAATGCGACTTGTGAACATTTAATCCCCGGCTTGTCCGACAAAAACCGGCAGCCATCGCCGGTACCAATCAAATCGATGCTGCGTTGCAATAGAATCCGGATGTTTTGAATTGTTATTTACCCTGCCCTTTTGTCGGGGTAGTTACCAAGCCGTTACCAGTCCTCCCACGAAAGCCCAACAATGACAGAGCTGGCATCCAAACAGCGTCCCAAGCGGCCTGAGTTCCGCAACATCAACGCCTTCAAAGACCTGACCACCTACCGCATGACACCGGCGGCCTGGGTCTCCATCCTGCATCGTGCCAGTGGCGGCATCATGTTCATCCTGCTGCCCTTCATCATCTGGATGCTCGACACCTCGATTTCTTCCGAAATCTCCTTCGAGAAATTCAGGGCCGCTTTCGGTGTCGGCATGCTGGGCTTGCCTGGCTTCGTCTGGAAGCTGGTGGCGCTGGCGCTGATCTGGTCCTACCTGCATCACTTCATCGCCGGCCTGCGTCATCTCTATATGGATGTGACGCACTCCCTGAGCAACGAGTTCGGCAAAAACACCGCTCTGGTCACACTGGGCCTGAGCATTTTCCTGACACTGGTGCTGGGCGCCAAGCTGTTCGGCCTTTACTAACAGGGAGCAAGACATGTCTGTGAACTACGGCTCCAAACGCCTCGTTGTCGGTGCGCATTACGGCACGCGCGACTGGCTGGCCCAGCGCATCACCGCGGCCCTGATGGCCCTCTTTACCGTGTTGCTGCTGGCACAGGTCATCTTCAGCAAAGGCCCGATCGGCTACACCCAGTGGGCCGGGATTTTTTCTTCGCAATGGATGAAAGTCCTGACCTTCACCGTGATCATCGCGCTGGCTTACCACGTGTGGGTCGGCATGCGCGACATCTGGATGGACTACATCAAGCCCGTGTGGCTCAGGCTGTCCCTGGAAGTGTTCACCATCGTCTGGCTGGTCGCCTGCGCCGGCTGGGCCATCCAAGTCCTGTGGCGCTTCTGAGCCGCATCTGACCCACGACTGAAAAACAAACATGACTGCATCCTCCAAGCTTCCCAAACGAAAATTTGACGTGGTGATCGTCGGGGCCGGCGGCTCCGGCATGCGTGCCTCGCTGCAGCTGGCGCGCGCCGGCCTGAACGTGGCCGTGCTCTCCAAGGTGTTCCCGACGCGCTCGCATACGGTGGCGGCCCAGGGCGGCATCGGCGCCTCGCTCGGCAACATGTCCGAAGACAACTGGCACTATCACTTCTACGACACCGTCAAGGGCTCCGACTGGCTCGGCGACCAGGATGCGATCGAGTACATGTGCCGCGAAGCGCCCAAGGTCGTGTACGACCTGGAGCACATGGGCATGCCTTTCGACCGCAACCCCGACGGCACGATTTACCAGCGCCCCTTCGGCGGCCACACCGCCAACTACGGCGAAAAGCCGGTGCAGCGCGCCTGCGCTGCGGCCGACCGCACCGGCCACGCCATGCTGCACACGCTGTACCAGCAGAACGTCAAGGAAAAAACCAGCTTCTTCGTCGAATGGCTGGCCATGGACCTGATCCGTGATGCCGCCGGCGACGTGGTCGGCGTGACCGCCATCGAGATGGAAACCGGCGACGTTCACATCTTCGAAGCCAAGACCACCTTGCTGGCCACCGGCGGCGCCGGCCGCATTTTTGCCGCCTCGACCAACGCCTTCATCAACACCGGCGACGGCCTGGGCATGGCGGCGCGTGCCGGCATCCCGCTTGAAGACATGGAGTTCTGGCAGTTCCACCCGACCGGCGTGCATGGCGCCGGCGTGTTGCTGACCGAAGGCTGCCGCGGCGAGGGCGCCATTTTGCGCAACAGCAACGGCGAGCGTTTCATGGAGCGTTATGCACCGGCCTACAAAGACCTGGCACCGCGCGACTATGTGTCACGCTGCATGGACCAGGAAATCAAGGAAGGCCGCGGCTGCGGCCCGAACAAGGATTACATCAACCTCGACATGACCCACCTGGGTGCCGAGACCATCATGAAGCGCCTGCCGTCGGTGTTCGAAATTGGCCACAACTTTGCCAACGTCGACATCACCAAGGAACCGATCCCCGTGGTGCCCACCATCCATTACCAGATGGGCGGCATCCCGACCAACATCCACGGCCAGGTCGTCACGCAGGACGTCAACAACCAGAGCCAGGTCGTGGGTGGCCTGTACGCGGTCGGTGAATGCGCCTGCGTCAGCGTGCACGGCGCGAACCGCCTGGGCACCAACTCCCTGCTCGATCTGCTGGTGTTCGGCCGCGCGGCCGGCAACCACATCGTTGAATACAACAAGACCACTTCGCACAAAGGCCTGCCGCTTGACGCAGCCGACGCCACGCTGGCACGTATTGCCCGCCTGGACAACGCCACTGAAGGCGAATATGCGCAGGACGTGGCCAACGACATCCGCGCGGCCATGCAGCAACACGCCGGCGTGTTCCGCACCCAGGCCATCATGGATGCCGGTGTCGCCAAGATCGCCGAGCTGCGCAAGCGCGTGAGCAACATCGGCCTGAAGGACAAGTCGAAGATCTTCAATACGGCGCGCATCGAGGCCCTGGAAGTCGAAAACCTGATCGAGGCCGCCCAGGCAACCATCGTCTCGGCTGCCGCCCGCCACGAGAGCCGCGGCGCGCATTCGGTGGATGACTACGGCGACACGCCCGAGCATCCGAACGGCCGCAACGACACCGACTGGCACAAGCACACGCTCTGGTACAGCGAAGGCAGCCGCCTGGCATACAAGCCTGTGCAGATGAAACCACTGACAGTGGACTCGATTCCCCTGACAGTTCGCTCCTTCTAAAAAGACAAGCGGAAACCCCATGACCAAACGCACCTTCCAGATTTACCGCTACGACCCCGATCAGGATGCCAAGCCCTACATGCAGACCATCGAGGTCGAGCTGGACGGCAGCGAGCGCATGCTGCTCGACGCCCTGATGAAGCTCAAGGCGCAGGATCCGACCATTTCCTTCCGCCGCTCCTGCCGCGAAGGCGTCTGCGGTTCGGACGCCATGAACATCAACGGCAAGAACGGCCTGGCCTGCCTGACCAACATGCGCACCCTGCCCGGGACCATCGTGCTCAAGCCCCTGCCCGGCCTGCCTGTGGTACGCGACCTGATCGTCGACATGACGGACTTCTTCAAGCAGTACAACTCGATCAAGCCCTACCTGATCAACGACAACGTGCCGCCCGACAAGGAGCGCCTGCAGAGCCCCGAAGAGCGTGATGAACTCAACGGCCTGTACGAGTGCATCCTGTGCGCCAGCTGTTCGACGTCCTGCCCCAGCTTCTGGTGGAACCCGGACAAGTTCGTCGGCCCGGCCGGCTTGCTGCAGGCCTACCGCTTCATCGCCGACAGCCGCGACGAGGCGACCGCCGAGCGCCTGGACAACCTGGAAGACCCGTACCGCCTGTTCCGCTGCCATACCATCATGAACTGCGTCGATGTCTGCCCCAAGGGCCTGAACCCCAGCAAGGCCATCGGCAAGATCAAGGAAATGATGGTGCTTCGCACTATTTAAATATGGCCCCCACGCTTGTCGCTTCGCGTACTTCGCTGCCCCCCGAGGGGGCCGCTGCGCCTCCGGCCCGGCAAAGCCTGTTCCGCGGCCCCGGCTGGTCTGGTCACGCCTTCGCTTCGCTCGGCGGAAAAATCGTTCTCTGATCATGCAGACCACGGACGAACTTCTCGGTGAACGGGCATTGAGCAAGCTCAGATGGCGCTGCCGCCGGGGGCTGCTTGAGAATGATTTGTTCATCGAGCGGTTTTTCCGCAAGCATGAAGCGGGCTTGACCGTCAGGCAGGCCAAAGGTCTGGATGATTTAATGGATTTGTCCGACAACGACCTGCTGGATTTGCTGCTAAAACGTAAAGAACCCGGCCAGCTACCAGCCACCAGCGCTGCCACCGCCGAAGCACTCGAAGTATTAAACATGATGCGGGTCCCATCGCCCGCCCACTGACCGCCTCCATTGAATTGATGTAGAAAGAACCCAGAAATGAAACTCGCTGACAACAAAGCCACCCTATCCTTCAGCAACGGCAGTCCCAGTGTCGAATTGCCGGTGTACCACGGCAACGTCGGTCCCGACGTCGTGGACATCCGCAAGCTGTATGCACAGACCGGCATGTTTACTTACGACCCGGGTTTTTTGTCCACGGCTTCCTGCCAGTCGGCCATCACTTATATCGACGGCGACAAGGGCGAGCTGCTGTACCGCGGCTATCCCATCGAGCAGCTGGCCACCAATTGCGACTACATGGAGACCTGCAACCTGCTGCTGTACGGCGAGCTGCCCAATGTCGAGCAGAAAAAAGATTTCGTCAGCCGCGTGACCAACCACACCATGGTCAACGAGCAGATGCAGTTTTTCCTGCGCGGTTTCCGCCGCGACGCGCATCCGATGGCCATCATGACCGGCCTGGTCGGCGCCCTGTCGGCCTTCTACCATGACAGCACCGACATCACCAATCCCGAGCACCGCGACATCTCGGCCATCCGCCTGATCGCCAAGATGCCGACGCTGGTCGCCATGGCCTACAAGTACACCGTGGGCCAGCCCTACATGTACCCGAAGAACAACCTCAGTTATGCGGGCAACTTCCTGCACATGATGTTTGCCACGCCGTGTGAAGAATACAAGGTCAATCCGGTGCTCGAACGCGCGCTGGACCGCATCTTCATCCTGCATGCAGACCACGAGCAGAACGCCTCGACGTCCACGGTCCGCCTCTGCGGCTCGTCCGGCACCAACCCGTTTGCAGCGATTGCTGCCGGTGTGGCCTGCCTCTGGGGCCCGGCACACGGCGGCGC
The DNA here is from genome assembly GCF_049790275.1 of Polaromonas sp. GTDB lineage: Bacteria > Pseudomonadota > Gammaproteobacteria > Burkholderiales > Burkholderiaceae_C > Polaromonas. The sequence goes on along the minus strand of NZ_JBAQYR010000087.1, from coordinate 48,120 downwards.
CAACGAAGCGGCACTCAACATGCTGGGCGACATCCAGAAAGCCGGCGGCATCGAGAAAATCGGCGACTTCATCAAGCAGGTCAAGGACAAGAATTCCGGCGTCAAGCTGATGGGTTTTGGCCACCGCGTCTACAAGAACTACGACCCACGCGCCAAGCTGATGCAGGAAACCTGCAAGGAAGTGCTCAAGGAAATGGGCCTGGAAAACGACCCGTTGTTCAAGCTCGCCATGGCGCTGGAAAAGATTGCTCTGGAAGACGAATACTTCGTGTCGCGCAAGCTCTACCCCAACGTCGACTTCTACTCCGGCATCGTGCAGCGCGCCATCGGCATCCCGGTGCCGCTGTTCACGGCGATCTTCGCGCTGGCCCGTACCGTCGGCTGGATCGCCCAGCTCAACGAAATGATTGGCGACCCCGAATACAAGATCGGCCGCCCACGCCAGCTGTTCAACGGTTCAGTAACGCGCGATGTGAAACCCCTCGCCAAACGCTGATCCGGTTGATCGGCCTGTTTGCGTGAACCAAGCCCGCCCGTGGCAACGCCGGCGGGCTTTTTTGCGACCATGGTCTCCCAGGAGCATTTTTTGAAACCCCTTCAAACCGCCGATGAGCTGCGCCAGGCGATGGCCGGAACGGCACCGCCCCGCGCCTGCAGCTGCGCACTCGGCGCCTGTGCCGGCTGGGAAAGCCTGGCCGAATACCGCTGGGAAGCCAACCAGATGACGCAGGTCGCCACCCTGCGCGACCCCGGCCTGGAGGAACCGACACTGGAAGAACACCATCCCCAGGGCACACGTTACGACTCACCCGACGCGCCGGTGGCTGTCTCTTTCTTCCCCTACAACCGCTGCGATGTCTGGCACTGCACGCGCTGCGACCGGCATTTGCTGCGCTACACCGAATACGGCGGCTACAACGTGGACCCGCGCATCCGGGTGCTGGACCCCCGCACCATTGCTGATTGAAGCATTCGCTACTGTTTTGATAGCTTCTTGAGCCCACCCCATAAGGGCAGAGCCCTGAAACACTCATAAATATCAGGAAAGCTGCTGCCAAAGCCTCACGGGCGGGCAAGTCACCCATCGCATATCGCGATGACGAGGTCTTTCATAAGCATTCAAAATAGCAAATCATCGTGAATCGCGATGGCTTTGACCCTCATGAAAACCTCGGAACGCAGTTTTGCCCGCCGCATTGACCTCACCTCGCTGCAATTGTTTGTCGCGGTGTGTGAACTCGGCAGCATCGGCAAGGCGGCCGAGCGTGAATTCATCGCGGCATCGGCCGTCAGCAAGCGCCTGTCCGACCTGGAAGCCGCGCTCGACACGCCTCTGCTCTACCGCCACACCCGCGGCGTGGACCTGACGCCCGCCGGCCAAAGCCTGCTGCACCATGCGCGCTCAGTGCTCTTCAGTCTCGAGAAGATGCAGGGCGAACTCAGCGAATACGCCCACGGCGTGCGCGGCCATGTGCGGGTGCACGCCAGCATCTCGGCCATCGTGCAGTTTTTACCGGAAGACCTGGGCGCTTTCATCGGCCAGCACCCCGAGGTCAAGATCGACCTGGAAGAACACCTGAGCACGGAAGTCGTGCGCGCGGTGCAGGAAGGCGCAGCCGACCTCGGTATCTGCAACACCGCCGACGGCAGCGGCGACCTGCAGACCCTGCCCTATCGGCAGGACCGCCTGGTCATGATCGTGCCGCGCGGCCATGTGCTGGGTGCGCAGGATGCGATTGCTTTTGAAGACAGCCTGGACTTCGACCACGTCGGCCTGCATTCGAACAGCTCGATCTACCTGGCCATGCGCGATGCCGCGGCGCAGGCCGGCCGCACCATCAAGCTGCGCATCCACGTGACCGGACTGGACGCCATGTGCCGCATGATCCACAACGGACTGGGCGTCGGTGTCATGCCGCAGCGCGCTTTCGAGCTCATGCATGGCGTTGGCGAGCTCGAGTCGGTTGCGCTGACCAACGACTGGGCCGAGCGCCACATCGAGCTGGTGGCGCGCGATTTCTCCAGCCTGCCCGTCACCGCCCGCCTGCTGGTCGATCACCTCACCGCGCGCGCAGTGGCCACGGCCCCCACCTCACCCACTTAAAATCGACAGACCACGAAGGAAACCACATGGGACGCACCCTCTACGACAAAATCTGGGACGAACACGTCGTTCACACCGAGGAAGATGGCACGGCCATCCTCTATATCGACCGGCACCTGGTGCATGAGGTCACCAGCCCGCAGGCCTTTGAAGGCCTGCGCGAAGCCGGCCGCAAGGTCTGGCGCATCAGCTCCATCGTCGCCACCGCCGATCACAACACGCCGACCACCGGCTGGGAACTCGGCTACGACGGCATCACCGACCTGGTCAGCAAGGAGCAGATCACCACGCTGGACAGCAACATCGCCGAGTTCGGTGCGGCGGCCTACTTCCCCTTCCTGTCCAAACGCCAGGGCATCGTGCACGTGATGGGGCCTGAAACCGGCGCCACCCTGCCCGGCATGACGGTGGTTTGCGGCGACTCGCACACCTCCACCCACGGCGCCTTTGGGGCGCTGGCGCACGGCATAGGCACCAGCGAAGTGGAACACGTGATGGCCACGCAAACCCTGCTCGCCAAAAAAGCCAAAAACATGCTGGTGCAGGTGGACGGCACGCTGGCCCCAGGCCTGACTGGCAAGGACATCGTGCTGGCCATCATCGGAAAAATCGGCACGGCAGGTGGCACCGGCTACACCATTGAATTCGGCGGCGCGGCCATCCGCGCGCTCAGCATGGAAGCGCGCATGACGGTCTGCAACATGGCCATCGAGGCCGGCGCGCGCGCTGGCCTGGTGGCGGTGGACGCCAAGACGATTGCCTACGTCAAGGGCCGGCCGTTGGCACCGACCGGCGTGGAGTGGGACCAGGCGGTGCAGTACTGGAGTACGCTGCAGTCCGATGCTGACGCGAAGTTCGACACCGTGGTCAAGCTTGACGCGAGCCAGATCCGGCCGCAGGTCACCTGGGGCACCTCGCCCGAGATGGTGCTGTCGATTGACGACCGCGTGCCCGACCCGGACAAGGAAAAAGACGCCAGCAAACGCGACGCCATCGAACGCGCCCTGACCTACATGGGCCTGCAGCCCGGCAAGGCCATCAACGACATCCTGGTAGACAAGGTCTTCATCGGTTCCTGCACCAACAGCCGTATTGAAGACATGCGCGAGGCGGCCGCCATGGTCCAGAAAATCGGCCAGAAGGTGGCAGGCAATGTGAAGCTGGCTATGGTGGTGCCGGGCTCCGGTCTTGTGAAAGAGCAAGCAGAGCGCGAAGGCCTGGACAAGATTTTTGTCGCCGCCGGCTTCGAGTGGCGCGAACCCGGCTGCTCCATGTGCCTGGCCATGAACGCCGACCGTCTCGAGCCGGGTGAACGCTGCGCCTCCACCAGCAACCGCAACTTCGAAGGCCGGCAAGGCGCCGGCGGTCGCACGCATCTGGTGAGTCCCGCCATGGCGGCGGCTGCAGCCGTGCATGGCCATTTCGTCGATATTCGCAAGTTCTCCTGAGAGTCACATCATGCAGAAATTCACCATACACAAAGGCCTGGTCGCGCCCATGGACCGTGAGAACGTCGACACTGACGCGATCATTCCCAAACAGTTCTTGAAGTCCATCCGCAAGACCGGCTTCGGCCCCAACCTGTTTGACGCCTGGCGCTACCTGGACCCCGGCTTTCCGGGCCAGGACCCGGCCACACGCAAGCCCAACCCGGACTTCGTGCTGAACCAGCCGCGCTACAAAGGCGCCTCCATCCTGCTGGCACGCAAGAACTTCGGCTGCGGCTCTTCGCGCGAACACGCGCCTTGGGCGCTGGACCAGTACGGCTTTCGCGCCATCATTGCGCCCAGCTACGCCGACATCTTTTTCAACAACAGTTTCAAGAACGGCTTGCTGCCCATCGTGCTGAGCGAAGCGCAGGTCGGCCAGCTGTTCGACGAGGCGCTGGCCTTTCCCGGCTACCAGCTCACCATCGACCTGGAGCGCCAGGTGGTGATCAAGCCACAAGGCGAAGAAATTCCCTTCGAGGTGCAGGCTTTCAAGAAATTCTGCCTGCTGGGTGGTTATGACGACATTGGCCTGACCTTGCGCCAGAGCGACAAGATCAAGGCGTTTGAAGCAGAGCGGCTGGCTACCAAGCCCTGGCTGGCTCACACCCTGATCTCCTGATACTCCCGATTTTTCAACCAAAATATGCCTCTAGCCCTTATAAATAGGGAACAAGCAGCTATCAATAAAAGAGCAAGCATGAAAATCGCAATTCTTCCCGGTGACGGCATCGGCACCGAAATCGTCGCCGAGGCTGTCAAGGTCCTGAAGGCACTGGACCTGAAATTTGAAACCGAGACCGCACTGGTCGGCGGTGCCGCCTACGAAGCGCACGGTCATCCGCTGCCCGAGGCCACGCTGAAACTCGCGCAAGCCGCGGACGCTGTGCTGTTTGGCGCTGTCGGCGACTGGAAATACGACAAGCTGGACCGCCCGCTGCGCCCCGAGCAAGCCATCCTGGGCCTGCGCAAGAACATGGGCCTGTTCGCCAATTTCCGGCCCGCCATCTGTTACCCGCAACTGGTGGATGCGTCCAGCCTGAAACGCGAGCTGGTGTCCGGCCTGGACATCCTCATCATCCGCGAGCTGACCGGCGACATCTACTTCGGCCAGCCGCGCGGCCGCCGCACCGCCACCGACGGACACTTCCCCGGCAGCGAGGAAGCGTTTGACACCATGCGTTATTCGCGCCCGGAAATCGAACGCATTGCCCACGTCGCCTTCCAGGCCGCACGCAAGCGCGGCAGCCGCGTGACCAGCGTCGACAAGGCCAACGTGCTGGAAACCTTCCAGTTCTGGAAAGACATCGTCACTGAAGTCGGCCTGCAGTACCCCGACGTGGCGCTGGACCACATGTACGTGGACAACGCCGCCATGCAGCTGGTCAAGGCGCCCAAGAAGTTCGACGTGGTGGTGACCGGCAACATGTTCGGCGACATCCTCAGCGACGCGGCCGCCATGCTGACCGGCAGCATCGGCATGCTGCCCTCGGCCAGCCTGAACACGAAAAACCAGGGGCTGTACGAACCCAGCCACGGCAGCGCACCTGACATCGCCGGCAAGGGCGTGGCCAATCCGCTGGCAACGATTTTGAGCGCGGCCATGATGCTGCGCTTCAGCCTGAACCAGCCCGAAGCAGCCGTGCGTATTGAAAAAGCCGTTGACGCCGTGTTGACGCAAGGCCTGCGCACACCTGACATCTATAGCGAAGGCACGACCAGGGTCGGCACCGTCGAGATGGGCAATGCGGTCGTAAAAGCCCTCAGTCAGTCCTGAAAACCCTGACGCCAGCGCTTCGGCGTTGGCTGGCAACCACAGGCCAGGCCGGCAAATAGCGCCCCGCGGCGCCGGTCCGGCCGGCCGTGATTACAATAGCTCCATGCGTAAAAACCCTGCACTCACCCGCTTCATCGCCACTTCGCGCGCGATCAGCGCTGCGCCGGTTTTTGCCCAGATCACCAAAACGACGACCATTAAAGGCTAGCAAGCCCGGTTCGTCGTGCCCTGCCGGCCCGATGGGCCGGGTCAAAAAGCATATTTTTTGAAAAAGGGCAATCCAATGAAACTCGCAGGCAATCTCACAGGACTCGTCGGCTGGCGCGGCATGGTCGGTTCGGTGCTGATCGACCGCATGCAGGCCGAGGGCGACTTCGACCTGATCGAACCAGTCTTCTTCTCGACCTCGAATGCCGGCGGCAAAGCCCCGGCCCAGGCCAAAAACGAAACCACGCTGAAAGACGCGTTCGACATTGCGGCCCTGAAAAAATGCGATGTGATCATCACCGCCCAGGGCGGCGACTACACCACCGAGGTCTACCCCAAGTTGCGCGCCGCCGGCTGGACCGGCCACTGGATTGACGCGGCTTCGACGCTGCGCATGAACGACGACGCCATCATCATCCTGGACCCGGTCAACCTGCCGGTCATCCAGAAGGCGCTGGCCAAGGGCGGCAAAAACTGGATTGGCGGCAACTGCACCGTGAGCTGCATGCTGATGGGCGTGGGTGCGCTGTACAAGGCTGGTCTGGTCGAATGGATGACCAGCATGACCTACCAGGCCGCTTCCGGCGGCGGCGCGCAGCACATGCGCGAACTGCTCACCCAGTTCGGCACACTCAGCAGCGAAGTGCGGGCCTTGCTGGACGACCCGAAGTCCGCGATTCTGGAAATCGACCGCCGCGTTCTGGCCAAACAGCAATCGCTTTCCTCTTCAGAAACCGCCAACTTCGGCGTGCCGCTGGGCGGCTCGCTGATCCCCTGGATCGACAAGGACCTGGGCAACGGCATGAGCAAGGAAGAATGGAAGGGCGGCGCCGAGACCAACAAGATTTTGGGTCAGGGCGCCAGCTTCGGCACCGCTGAAACCCCGGTGGACGGCTTTTGCGTGCGCATAGGCGCCATGCGCTGCCACAGCCAGGCACTGACCTTCAAGCTGAAGAAAGATGTGCCGCTGGCCGACATCGAGGCCATGATCGCGGCCGACAACGAGTGGGTCAAGGTTGTGCCCAACACACGCGAAGCCAGCGTGACCGACCTGACACCGGTGGCCGTGACCGGCACCATGACGATCCCGGTCGGCCGCCTGCGCAAGCTGGCCATGGGACCCGACTACCTGGGCGCCTTCACGGTCGGCGACCAGTTGTTGTGGGGTGCGGCCGAGCCTTTGCGGCGCATGCTGCGCATTCTTTTGCAGGGCTGAAATGACGGACTGATGGCTGCTCATGTGCAGCCATCAGCCGTAACCAGTTGTGACATCTCGTTGTCGTCAGACAACAAGTAGAAGTTGTAAGTTGATGCTAACCCCGCGTGTCAAAACTTAAGTGCTGTCTTAGCTTGTCAGCCTAATGCCTTGATGTTAATGTTGTTTTGTCGAAAATTAGCGTTGAGGTTTTTGTGCGGACCAGCAGAATAAAATTTAATGCAAACCGGGCACCGGAGGCTCCAATTCCCATGAAACAAGCAGGCCGTTGGCGTAAAGGTGGCGTGGCAGCCGCCATGGTCCTGTTGGGTAGTCTCTCCAGCTTGCCGGCGCATGCGTTGGGACTGGGCCGGGTGACGGTTCAGTCCGCCCTGGGTGAACCGCTGCGGGCTGAAATCGATATTGTCGAGATCAGCGCCGACGAAGCGGCATCCCTGCAAGCCAGCGTCGCCAGTGCCGATGCGTTCCGCGCAGCCGGCCTGGAATACACAGCCGCAGTAACCAACGTCCGGATCAGCCTGCAAAAGCGAAGCGATGGCCGCGCCTACCTGCGCCTGAGCAGCGACAGGCCCGTCAGCGAACCTTTTGTGGACCTGATCCTGGAAGCCCGATGGGCATCCGGACGCATCGTGCGCGACTACACGATGCTGTTTGATCCGCCGAACCTGCGCCAGGCGGCCCCCGTCATGGCAGCACCCACGGCACCTTCCGTTTCGCAGCCTCCTCCTCCCCCCGTGGCAGTTCGGCCCGCACCGTCCGCTGCACCGGCACCATCCGCCGCACCTGCGCCACAGCCTTCCAGGCCAGCCCCGGTCGCCCAGGCACCGGCAGCACAGGCAGCTCCTGTCGAAAGAGCGCCAACGGCCGATGGACAGAAAATTACGGTGAAGCCCGGCGACACCGCCGGAAAAATCGCAGCGCAGACCAAACCAGCCAGCGTCTCGCTGGACCAGATGCTGGTGGCACTGTTGCGCAGCAACCCCGATGCCTTCATAGGCGGCAACATCAACCGCCTCAAAGCCGGTGCCGTGCTCGATGTACCGGCTGGCGACCAGGCCGAGTACATTCCCGCCGCCGAAGCAAGCCGGACCATCGTTGCCCAGAGCAAAGACTTCAACGAATTCCGCCGCAAGCTGGCGGAGGGTGCCCCAACGACCCAGGTCAACAGCGCGGACCGTCGAGCCTCGGGCCAGGTCCAGGCCAAGGTTGAAGACAAGGCGCCTGCCGCCGCTACGCCCGACAAATTGACCCTCTCCAAGGGTGCGGTACAAAGCAAGGCCGCGGAAGAAAAAATCGCGAAGGACCGGCAGGCCAAGGAAGCCGCCGAGCGCGTGGCCGAACTGTCGAAGAACATCAGCGATCTCAACAAACTCAGCGCTGCGCCAAGCGTGCCGGCGGCGCCAGCCAGCCCCGCAGCCAGCAGTCCCTCCACGCCAGGTGTCGCGGTCACCACCCCGGGAACGCTGTCCGCAGCATCGCCCGCAGGCGCATTGCCGGCAGCACCCGCCGCTTCAGCACCTGCGAGCCCCGCAGCTGTTGCGCCGGCCATGCCGGCAGCAAGCAGCCCGGCTGAGGCCAGCGCGCCGGCAGTGGCAGCCAGCGCACCGGCACCTGCTCCTGCACCCGTCAAAAAGCGGGTAGCAGTGGCGCCTCCTCCGCCTCCCGAGCCCAGCCTGATTGACGAGCTGCTTGACAACCCGTTGATGCTGGGCGGCGCCGCCGCCTTGCTGGTACTTTTGGCCGCCTTCGGCGCCTACCGCGCACGTCAGCGTAAAAACGCCGTTTCAGTGGACAGCTCTTTCCTCGAAAGCAGGCTGCAACCAGATTCTTTTTTCGGCGCCAGCGGCGGCCAGCGAATCGACACGAATGAAGCCAATGTCACCGGCTCATCCATGGTCTATTCTCCGAGCCAGCTAGACGCCGCTGGCGACGTTGATCCTGTGGCCGAAGCCGATGTCTATCTGGCCTATGGGCGTGACCTGCAAGCCGAGGAAATCCTCAAGGAAGCCATTCGCGTGAGCCCCGCGCGCGTGGCCATCCACGGCAAGTTGATGGAAATCTATGCCAAACGCCGCGACACCAAAGCCTTTGAAATGGTGGCTGCCGAGGCGTTCAACCTGACCAGGGGCCAGGGCATCGAATGGTCCCACATGGCCGAAATGGGTCGCGAACTGGACCCCGCCAACCCCATGTACCAGCCCGGCGGCCAACCAGCCACCGCTGCCCATGTGGCCGCTGCTGGCGCTGTGGCATCCGCCGTGCAACCCCAGCCCCGCGCCACCAGCCCGTCGCCCGAGCCAGCGGCCTCCGCCGTTGACTTCGACCTGGACCTGGATTTTTCGCTGGGCGATGAACCCGAACCCATCGCATCCGTGCCGGCTCCCGCCCCGAAGCCGGTGGCACGTCCCGAACCCACGATGGCCATGCCGGTGGTGGCAGCGGCCCCTGTCGACAATGGCATGGATTTCAGCTCCGCCACGGTGGCCATGCCCGCTGCAGTTGCCCCTGCGCCCGTCAAAGCGCCACCGGCCCCTGCGATGGCCGGTGGCGATTTGAGTTTCACCGCCGAGCCGCCAGCAACAACCGCCGCAGCCAATCTGGATACGTCCGGCGGCATGCTGGAGTTCGATCTGGGTGCCCTGTCGCTCGATCTCGAGGAACCGACCACCGAAAGCCAGAAAATCACCGCGGCAAGCGCCTTGGCACCAGCTGTGGAAAGTGACGATCCGCTGGAAACCAAATTTGCGCTGGCTGAAGAGTTCCGTGCAATTGGCGATGTGGACGGCGCCCGTTCCCTGGCCGAAGAAGTGCTGGCGCAATCCAGCGGTTCCCTCAAAAGCAAGGCCCAGGCTTTTCTCAACGCCCTGGCCTGATCTTTTGCACCTTTCCCCTGAGGGCTGCCCGTGAGGATCGCTCTGGGATTGAGCTACAGCGGCACCGCTTACGAGGGCTGGCAAAGCCAGCTCTCGGGCAACACCGTGCAGGACCAGCTGGAAAAAGCACTTGGCAAGTTCATGGCCCAGCCGGTGCGCACCCTCTGCGCCGGGCGCACCGATGCCGGGGTCCATGCGCTGATGCAGGTGGTGCACTTTGACACCGGCCTTCAGCGCGACCTTCCTTCCTGGGTGCGCGGAACCAATGCCTTTTTGCCGCGTGATATCGCCGTGCAATGGGCGCACGACGTTCCCGACGAGTTCCATTGCCGCGGCAGCGCCATCAGCCGGCGCTACGCCTATGTGCTGTTGGAGTCGACGGTGCGCCCCAGCGTCGAAGCCGGGCGCGTCGGCTGGGTGTACCGCCCCATGGACGAGACGGCCATCCGCGCGGCCATTGCCCACCTGATCGGCGAGCATGATTTCAGCTCCTTCCGGGCAGCGCAGTGCCAGGCGAAGTCGCCCGTCAAAACCATCAGCCGGATCGAGGTCTCGCGGCGCGCCGGCTACTGGCGCTTCGAGTTCGAGGCCAATGCCTTTTTGCATCACATGATCCGTAACATCATGGGTTGCCTGGTAGCCGTCGGCCAGGGCAACCACGCGCCCGGCTGGATGGCAGAGGTCGTGGCTGCCCGCAACCGGGACGCAGCTGCCCCGACCTTCTCGCCCGACGGCCTGTATTTTCTCGGCCCCCGGTACGAAGCCCGTTATGGCCTGCCGGAACGTACACCGGCCTATGATTGGCTGCCATGACTACCCCCACGCTTTTCACTTCGTGCAATACGCTGCCCCCGGGGGGGCCGCTGCGCCTGCGGCCCGGCGAAGCCGGTTCCGCGGCCCCTGCTGGTATGAAAAGCACCTGAGCTGTCATCGAACACGGGGTACCTTATGACCTCTTCCTCATCTCAGCGCACGCGCATCAAGATCTGCGGCCTCACCCGCGAGGAAGACGTGGACGCTGCTGTGGCCGCTGGTGCTGATGCGGTGGGTTTTGTGCTCTACGCCTCCAGCCCGCGCTACGTGAGCGCTGAACGCGCCGCCGAGCTGGCCAGCCGCCTGCCGCCCTTTGTCACGCCGGTGTTCTTGTTCGTCAATGCATCTGCTACTGAAATCATAGCTGCCTGCGCCCGCGTACCAACGGCATTTCTCCAATTTCATGGTGATGAAACGCCCGAAACCTGCCTGCAGGCAGGGCGGCCCTTCATGCGCGCCGCGCGTATTCCGCTGGAAATCCCCGTCTCTGGTAGCGCCCCCTTCGATCTCGTAAAATATACACAGGACTTCAAAGCGGCCCAGGCCATCCTGCTCGATGCACATGTCGAGGGATATGGCGGCGGCGGCAAAGCATTCAATTGGTCACTTCTTCCTCCAAGCGTCAACGCTCACCTCGTTTTGTCTGGTGGACTCACACCTGCAAATGTGACCGATGGCATTTTGCAAGTGCGGCCGCGTTGTAAGACGCTGGCCGTCGATGTCAGTTCGGGCGTCGAGATTTCGAAAGGAATCAAAAGCGCCGAAAAGATCAATCAGTTCGTTGCGGCCGTTCGTGCCGCCGACGGCTTACTTGCAAAGAACCATGTACACCTACCAGCAACCTGACCCGACAGGCCACTTCGGGATTTACGGCGGCAGTTTCGTCTCTGAAACGCTGACCCGTGCGATCAATGAGCTGAAAGACGCTTACGCCAGATACCAGCATGACCCGGAATTTCTTGCCGAATTCCACTACGAACTCAAGCACTTCGTCGGCCGGCCTTCGCCCATCTATCACGCTGCGCGCATGAGCCGCGAACAGGGCGGCGCGCAGATTTACCTGAAGCGCGAAGACCTGAACCACACCGGCGCGCACAAGATCAACAACACCATCGGCCAGGCCATGCTGGCGCGCCGCATGGGCAAGCCGCGCATCATCGCCGAAACCGGCGCCGGCCAGCACGGCGTAGCCACCGCCACCATCTGTGCGCGTTACGGCCTCGAATGTGTGGTCTACATGGGCAGCGAAGACGTGAAGCGCCAGAGTCCCAATGTCTACCGCATGAAACTGCTGGGCGCCACCGTGGTGCCGGTTGAATCAGGCAGCAAGACGCTGAAAGACGCGCTCAACGAAGCCATGCGCGACTGGGTTGCCAACGTTGACAACACCTTCTACATCATCGGCACGGTCGCCGGCCCCCACCCCTACCCGATGATGGTGCGCGATTTCCAGAGCGTGATCGGCGAGGAGTGCCTGACGCAGATGCCTGAGATGACAGGCGGCAAACAACCCGACGCAGTGATTGCCTGCGTCGGCGGCGGCAGCAACGCTATGGGCATCTTCCATCCCTACATCGCCCATGAAAACACGCGCCTGATCGGCATTGAAGCCGCAGGCGAAGGCATGGACAGCGGCAAACACTCGGCCTCATTGCAGCGCGGCAGCCCCGGCGTGCTGCACGGCAACCGCACCTATGTACTGCAGAACGACGATGGCCAGGTCACCGAAACGCACAGCATCAGCGCCGGTCTGGACTACCCGGGCGTGGGCCCTGAACACGCGTTTCTGAAAGACATCGGCCGCGCTGAATATGTCGGCATCACCGACAAGGAAGCGCTCTCGGCCTTTCACTACCTGTGCCGCACCGAGGGCATTATTCCCGCGCTTGAATCCAGTCACGCCGTGGCCTACGCGATGAAACTCGCCAAAACCATGCGCACCGACCAGTCCATCCTGGTCAACCTCTCTGGCCGCGGCGACAAGGACATCGGCACCGTCGCCGACCTTTCCGGCGCGGACTTCTACGACCGGCCGTCGATGCGCGGACACACCGTCAAAGGTGCCGCCGGCGCTGAGACCAGCGGTGCCAAGGGCGTGGGGGCGCAGTCATGAGCCGAATAAATTCCACCTTTGAAGCGCTCAAGGCGCAAAACCGCAAGGCCCTGATTCCCTACGTCACTGCCGGCTTCCCCTTTGCCGACATCACCCCCGAACTGATGCACGGCATGGTCGCCGGGGGTGCCGACGTGATCGAACTCGGCGTGCCGTTTTCAGACCCCAGCGCCGACGGCCCGGTGATCCAGAAGGCCGGCGACCAGGCGCTGGCGCTGGGCATAGGCCTGGTGCATGTGCTGGAGATGGTGCACGTGTTCCGCCAGAAGGACAGCAGCACACCCGTCGTGCTGATGGGTTATGCCAATCCGATCGAGGCCTACGATCTCAAGCGCGGCAAAAACGCGTTTGTGCGCGATGCATCGGCGGCCGGCGTGGACGGTGTGCTGGTGGTGGACTACCCGCCCGAAGAATGCGAGGCCTTCGCGGCCACCCTGCGCGCGCACCAGATGGACCTGATTTTTCTGCTGGCACCCACTTCCACCGCCGCCCGCATGGCCCAGGTGGCCCAGGTGGCCAGCGGTTATGTGTATTACGTCTCGCTCAAGGGCGTGACCGGCGCCGGCACGCTGGACCTGGGTGCGGTTGAAGCCATGCTACCGCGCATACGCGAGCACGTCAGGGTGCCGGTCGGTGTCGGTTTCGGCATCCGCGACGCCGCCACCGCCAAAGCCATCAGCCGCGTGGCTGACGCCGTGGTGATTGGCAGCCGCATCATCCAGCTGATTGACGGCCAGCCGCGCGATCAGGTGGTGCCACTGGTGCGCGATTTCCTTACCGGCATACGGGCTGCGCTGGACCAGCCGGCAGGGGCTGCAGACAGCGCATAATCCCTTTTCTTTTCCGGTTTTGGCCCTGCCGGCACGCGAATGCCGGCATCGGCCACTCTTCACAAGGACGAACCCATGTCTTGGCTAGAAAAACTTCTTCCGCCCAAAATTACCCCGACCGACCCGACCGAGCGCCGCAGTGTGCCCGAGGGCCTGTGGGTCAAATGTCCCAGCTGTGAAGCCGTGCTCTACAAGACCGACCTGGAGAAAAACCAGAGCGTCTGCCCCCAGTGCAGCCACCATCACCGCATGGACGCCCGGGCCAGGCTGGATGCCTTCCTGGACGCTGAGGGCCGATATGAACTCGGCCAGGAAGTGCTGCCGGTGGATCCGCTGAAGTTCAAGGACAGCCGCAAATACCCCGAGCGCCTGAAAGAAGCGCTGGAGAACACCGGGGAAACTGACGCCCTGGTGGTCATGGGCGGCGCCGTGCACAGCATTGGCGTGGTGGTGGCGTGTTTCGAGTTCGACTTCATGGGCGGCAGCATGGGCAGCGTGGTCGGCGAGCGCTTTGTGCGCGGCGTGCATGCCGCCATCGAGCAGAAGGTGCCCTTCATCTGCTTTACTGCCACCGGCGGCGCCCGCATGCAGGAGGGCCTGCTGAGCCTGATGCAGATGGCCAAGACCAATGCGGCACTGACGCGCCTGGCAAAAAAAGGCCTGCCCTACATCAGCGTGCTGACCGACCCGACGATGGGCGGTGTGAGTGCCGGCTTCGCTTTTGTCGGCGATATCGTGATTGCAGAACCAAAGGCATTGATCGGTTTTGCCGGGCCGCGCGTGATCGAGTCCACCGTGCGCGTCACCCTGCCGGAAGGCTTCCAGCGCGCCGAGTTCCTGCAAACCAAGGGTGCCATCGACTTCATCTGCGACCGGCGCGAGCTGCGCAAGACCGTGGCCAATTCTCTGGCCATGCTGCTGCGCCAGCCGGCCGACGCTGTCGCCTGAAAAAGAGGCCCCATTCTCTGCAGTGCGGGCAAGGTTGCTATTTAATCAGTAGCAGCTTGCGCCTGTACTATAAGGGCTGGAGCCCGATTTCATCCGAGAAATAGCGGACCGATGCGCAGTTTCGGCCACGGCTTGAGCATGGGAAAACGGGATCGTGGGAAGATGGTGCCCAGCCAGAACTTTTTCGCAAATTTCCCGTCCTGCATTGATGTCTGAAGCCCTCACCCTTTCCTGCCTGCCGCTGTTCCCGCTGGGCACCGTACTTTACCCCGGCGGCGTGCTGCCGCTGCGCATCTTCGAGGTACGCTACCTCGACATGATCGGCAAATGCCACAAGACGGGCGCGCCTTTTGGTGTGGTCGCGCTGACCCATGGCTCCGAAGTGCGCAAGCCGGAAGACGGCTTTGCCAGCGAAGCCTTCAATACCGTCGGCACCCTGGCCACCATCAGCAGTTTTTCGGTGCCGCAGCCCGGCCTGATGGTGATTCGCTGCGCCGGTGCGCAGCGTTTCGAAATTTCAAACCGTGAAAAACTCAAGCATGGCCTGTGGATTGCCGACGTCACTCGCCTCGAGGATGACCAGTCCATCCAGGTGCCTGATGACCTGCGCGCAGCAGCCAATGCCTTGGGCAAGCTGATCAAGTCCCTGCAGGAACGGGCTGTACCGCCGGATCAGATGCCTCTGCAGCCGCCTTATCGGCTGGACGACTGTGGCTGGGTCGCCAACCGCTGGTGCGAACTGCTGCCCATGCCGCTGGAACTCAAGCAGCGCCTGATGGAGCTGAACAACCCGTTGGTCCGGCTGGAGCTGGTCAGCGACATCCTCGAGCGCACCGGCATTGCCATGTGAGGCGCGGCCGGCGCGCCGCGCCGGTAACCTAAAATCAGGACTTTGCCGCTTTTGCCGGCCCGGCGCGCTGCCATTTTTCGAAAACCTGCTCCCACATGTCCAACCAATCCCCTACTCCCCCCATCGCTGCGCCTGCGCATGACGAGAACCAGCTCATGGCCGAGCGCCGCGACAAGCTCAAGGCCCTGCGCCAGCAGCAGGCTGAAGGGCGCGGGGTCACGTTTCCCAACGACATCAAGCCCTCGCACCACGCGGCAGAGCTGTTCGCCGCCCACGGCGACAAGACCAATGAAGAACTCGAACCGCTGGCCCTGAAAGTCAATGTGGCCGGCCGCATGATGCTCAAGCGCGTGATGGGCAAGGCCAGCTTTGCCACCCTGCAGGACACCTCCTTCGGCCCCTCGGGCGGACGCATCCAGCTCTACATCAACAACGAAGGCGTGGGCGAAGAAGTGCACGCCGCGTTCAAGCACTGGGACCTGGGCGACATCGTGGCCGCCAGCGGCACCCTGTTCCGCACCAAAACCGGCGAGCTGTCTATTCACGCCACCAGCCTGCGCCTGGTCACCAAAAGCCTGCGTCCGCTGCCCGACAAGTTCCATGGCGTGGCCGACCAGGAGGTCAAGTACCGCCAGCGTTATGTTGACCTGATCACCGACGCCGCGGCACGCCAGCGTTTTGCCAACCGCAGCAAGGCGGTCTCCAGCATGCGCAACTTCATGGTCGCCAACGACTTCCTCGAAGTTGAAACGCCCATGCTGCACCCGATTCCGGGCGGTGCCAACGCCAAGCCTTTTGTGACGCATCACAACGCACTCGACCAGCAGATGTTCTTGCGCATCGCGCCCGAACTGTATTTGAAGCGCCTCATCGTCGGCGGCTTCGAACGCGTGTTCGAGATCAACCGGAGCTTTCGCAACGAAGGCATCAGCGTGCGGCACAACCCCGAGTTCACGATGATGGAGTTCTACGCCGCGTGGTGGAACTACCTGGACCTGATGACCTTCACCGAAGACCTGATCCGCCATGTGGCACAGCAGGTCACCGGTGGCACCGTGTTGACCTACCAGGGCCAGACAGTGGACCTGAGCCAGCCGTTTGAGCGCCTGACCATCCGCGAAGCCATCCTCAAGCACACTGACGCCGGCGTTCATGTCGACGATGCGGCCTGGCTGCTCAACGCGCTGAAGAAGCTCGGCAAGTTCAGCGCCAAAGACAGGCTGGACGCGCGTTCGCTGCCTAGCCTGCAGGTCACCTATTTTGAAGAGATGGTGGAAGAAAAGCTCTGGCAGCCCACCTTCATCATGGAGCACCCGACCGAGATCTCACCCCTGGCCCGCGCCAACGACGCGCGCCCGGAAGTGACCGAACGCTTTGAGCTTTACATCACCGGCCGAGAGTTCGGCAACGGCTTCAGCGAGCTCAACGACGCCGAAGACCAGGCCGCGCGTTTTCTCGCCCAGTCAGATGCCAAGGACGGCGGCGACGAGGAAGCCATGCACTACGACGCCGACTACGTGCGCGCCCTTGAGTACGGCATGCCTCCCACCGGCGGCTGCGGCATCGGCATCGACCGCTTCATGATGCTGCTGACCGACAGCGCCAGCATCCGCGACGTCATTCTGTTCCCGGCGCTGCGGCACGAGGCTTGAGGCGGGGGGGCCTGTCCTTGGGGCCGAGTCCCCATAAAGGAACCATGCATCTATCGACGAAGAGGCAGACGAAAACGAGCCCGAGTCATAGTTTCGTGCCCTTCGCAGGCAGCCCGGCGACATACTGGACACACCAGGCGACCCAAGCCGTCAGTTGCGAGTCGTCGGCAATAGCCGGCGGATCGATATAGACGTAGCCCTTTATGGGCCTGCCAGTGAAGTCCATCACCCGCACGCCTGGCATGGCGAGCGCGTCCTGGTGATGTTCAGGGCCAACCCGGGCCATCAGGCTTGAGTTCCGGATGCCAATGAACATCTTGCCATCCACAAGAAAGGCCAGACCTCCGAACATCCTGCGTTCGGAGATGCCGGCTCGTGTGCCGAGGGTTTTGCGAACCCGCTCTGCCAGAGTGGAATCGAATGCCATGATCTGGATGCCTTAATGGTTAAGCTGGGCGCCGAGGCCACGCCGACTTTGGCTTGGCACTTTATCCTCTCTCCTGCACTCTAGCGATTTGCTACCGCTTTGATCGGTTTGGCGACGAAACCGCGTTCGATATCACCCACGAAGCCAACGGACTCGTAGAGTCTATGTGCGTCTGCGCGTTGCGCGCCAGACAAGAGCATGACCTTGTAGCACCCCTTCACCCAGGCTTGCGCCAGTGCACGCTCCAGAACGAGTCGCGCGTAACCCCGCTTTTGATGGCTGGACAGCGTGACCACGTGCTCTATCAAGCCAAACGGGCGAGCCCCATTCGCCAGATTTGGCACGACCACCAACATGCAGGTTGCGACAAGCCTGTCCTCAATTTCGCAAACCATCAAATGCAGGCCACTCCTGCCCAGGAGCGTCGTAAATACCTCGCGGGCGACAGCTGGAGACAGCACAGGATCAGCGGGCCGTAGCTCCTGGTAGAGCGCCAGAACACCCGTGAGATCTCCCTCCTCGGCGTCGCGGATTGTCGGTTGCACGTCCAATGCGGTTTAACGTAGAGGTAACCGACGCACAAGACCAGAAGCGCACAACGCACGCGGACGAACTTGTGCATCCGCGTTGACCGCCTTGTTAGCTTGCACCCTGATTGGCACTACTCGAGAAAAGCGTTCTCGGCGTAATGATTGACCGCGACGGTTCGATCCGTATCAGACGGTGCAAAGAAGATGTCTTTCCCCAGGCGGTACGTGTAGCCGCATTGGTTCATCTCCATCCTGAACGCCGGCAGCTGGACCTCGACGCACCGCCGACCGTCAGGCCCCACGCGCCACACGCCTACCGCTTCGCTCGAGCCGTAACCTTGCTTGTTGTGGACTACTCCCACAACCGTGCCATCGGCACGCATGGTCATGTAGGCGTGGGCGTCCGGAGCCTTGCGCACGATGCGCAGGTCACCCAGAGACTGGACTTCAGCAGACGAGAGCTTTTGCGCCCCCAAATCCAGCAACGCGCCTAAACTCGTCGGTTGCTGTGCGAACACGCTCGATGTGAGTGCGACCAATGCGACTACCACTGCTTTTTTCATGGGAGACCCCTCGGGCTTGGCGACGTTGCCAGAGGTTTTATACCAGCTGAGGCCCGCTCGGGCAAGGAATCGGCTAAATGCTCCCCCGCGCGAGCTGACCTTAGAGGCCACCGGCACCTAGCACGTTCGGCGCGATGGGCAACCTGCTGCTGCACGTCCGCGTGAGCCGACTTGCTAAACGGCATGCGTGCCCTTGATTGTTGGTTCATTCGTGGCGATGCGCCTTTGGTCTTCGAACGCAATGACGGTAACGGTTTCGGTTGCCTCCAGCACCATGAACCGCCATCTGACTTGAGCCTCCACCGAATGCCATCAAATTTACAGCAGTTGCGGCCTGGGCGGCACACTACAGCAACCCGGCCCCCGGCAAGAAAGTTGGCGGTGGCTCGGGCGGCGGCTCGATCTGCGCAGGATCTGCCTTCTCCACCGGCATGCGCAGATCATCCAGATAGTCGCGTGCGATGTTGACTGTGCTTTTGACACCGAGGGCGTCGAAGCGTTTGGCCAGCCACTCTTTGCCGCAGACGATGCCCAGATCGCGCAGCGAATGGATCAGGCCCTTGTCTGTGGATGACTTGCTGGCGGCGGTGAATTTTTCGAGCGCCAGGCCACCGTCGATGCGATGCATCAGCACGTCCTTGTAGTGCGATGCGTCGAGCTTGCCTTCGGCCAGCAGGCGCTTGACGAAATCGATCGCACGCATTTCGGCAATCAGCGCGGCGTTGAAGGTGATCTCGGTCATGCGGTCCATGATCTCGCCGGGTTTTTTGGGCAGCTCGTTGCGCTGGATGGGGTTGATCTGCACCAGCACAATGTCGCGGCTCTGGCAGCGGTAGATCAGCGGGTGAATCGCCGGGTTGCCGGAATAGCCGCCGTCCCAGAAGTGGTCGCCGTCAATTTCCACGGCCTGAAACACCATGGGCAGACAAGCCGAGGCCATGACGGCGCTGGCCGTGAGCCGCTTGCCGGAAAACACTTCAGCCTTGCCGCTGCTGACACGCGTGGCCACCACAAACACCTTGGGTACGTCGGGGCCGGCGGCGGCGGCCAGGCGGTCAAAATCAACCTGCTTTTCCAGAAAATCCTTGAGCGGGTTGATATCAAAAGGGTTGCGCTGGTAGGGCGAGAGTGCGTTGGACCAGTAGCGTGTCATGGCATCAGTCCACAGCTTGCTGGACCAGTTGCCGCCGCCCATCAAGCCGAACAGGATGCCGAAAGGCGCCTGCTGCATCTTGCTTACCGAGTGCGAGAGCGAGGACGACAGCGCCCCGAGATCGACAATGCCGTTCCAGAAGCTGTCCAGCGCCTGGCGCGCCGCGTCCTGCCGCGCGGCGCGGGGTTTGCCCTGGGACTGGGCAAAACCGTGGGCCAGCGCTACCGCGTTCATGGCGCCGGCGCTGGTGCCGCTGAGGCCTTCGAGGTCCAACCGGCCGTCGTCCAGCAGGGCATCCAGCACGCCCCAGGTGAAAGCCCCGTGCGAACCGCCGCCCTGCAGCGCCAGGTTGATGCGCGGCGGCGTGGGGGCGTCTGGCGGAATGGCAGACTCAGGTGCAGCGGGCAGGTTCATGTGTTGAGCTTAGCAAGAAACAGGCAGGAACTAAAATGAACGGTGCATCGCTCACCCCCACCCACCACCATGAACTACCTGACGGGTTACCCCGATACCCTGCAGAGCCAGGTGCGTGAACTGGTCACCCAGGACCGCCTGGGCGCGATGCTGCTGAAAAAATACCGCAGCGCGCACGACATACGCACCGACAAGGCGCTGTATGACTACGTGATGGACATCAAGAACAGCTTTCTGCGCAATGCTGACGCACTGAGCAAGGTGGCGTTTGACAGCAAGCTGCAGGTGATTGCCCATGCGCTGGGCACGCACACCACGGTGTCACGTGTGCAGGGCAGCAAGCTGAAGTCCAAGCGCGAGATTCGGGTGGCCAGCCTGTTCAAGGAGGTGCCCATCGAGTTCCTGCGCATGATCACGGTGCACGAGCTGGCGCACCTGAAGGAAAAGGCGCACGACAAGGCGTTTTACCAGCTCTGCACCTACATGGAGCCGGATTACCACCAGTTCGAACTGGACCTGCGCCTGTACCTGACCCACATGGCTGCCGGCGGCGAAGCGCCGTGGACCGTGAGCCGGTGATGCAGCCGCGACTTGTTATTTAATTGATAGCAGCTTGCGCCCGTCACACAAGGGCCAGGACCTTAAAACATACTCAAGGCACCAGGCCGAGGGCGTGCATGTAAGCCGGGTGCAGCATCAGATCGTCCCAGGCAATCGCGGGTGTGGCAGGCAGCAAGTCGCGCCGGCGTTCCTCGCTGGCTTCCAGCGCTTCCCACTGCTGCCTGAGCTGGGCCTGGGTCATACCGTCGAGTAATTCGTCAACCGCTTTGCCGTCATCGATCGACTGGTTGCACAGCAGCACCATGTCGCAGCCGGCATTGAGTGCGGTGACGGCCGCCTCGGTGTAGCTGACCTGTTTGCCGTCAATCAGGCGCGCACCGGCCATGCTCAGGTCGTCGCTGAAAATGGCGCCGCCAAAACCAAGTTGGCCGCGAAGGATGTAGGTCAGCCACTTCTCGGAAAAACCCGCGGGGCGTGCATCGACCTTGGGGTAGATCACGTGCGCGGGCATCACGCTGGTCAGCGTGGTGTTGAGCCATTCGTAAGGTGCCGCGTCGTCGGCCAGGATGGCCTTGAGGCTGCGCCTGTCGACGGGGATATCAGTGTGCGAATCGGCTTTGACAAAGCCGTGGCCGGGAAAATGTTTGCCGCAGTTGGCCATGCCGCTTTGCAGCAGGCCGTGCATCAGGCTTTTGGCCAGCAGGGCCACGACGCGCGGGTCGCGCGCAAAAGCCCGGTCGCCAATCACACTGCTTTCACCGTAGTTCAGGTCCAGCACCGGGGTGAAACTGAAATCAACGCCGCAGGCGCGCAGCTCGGCCCCCAGCACGTAGCCGCAGGCGGTGGCCGCGTTGGTGGCAGCCATGGCGTCTTTCAGCCACAGCTCGCCCAACGTGCGCATGGGCGGCAGATGGGTGAAGCCGTCGGTCTTGAAGCGCTGCACGCGCCCGCCTTCATGGTCGACGCAGATCAGCAGGTCGGCACGCACTTTCTTGATGTCGCGGCACAGCGCGGTGAGTTGCGCGCGGTTTTCCCAGTTGCGGGCAAACAGGATGATGCCGCCCGTCAAAGGATGCTGCAGGCGGCGTTTGTCGGTCTTGCTCAGGGTCTGGCCGGCAATGTCGATGATCAGGGGGGCGTGTTGGCTCATGGATGCTCTGTCTCTGTAAAAGGGTTCGGCTGGCGCCGGGTTCAAGGGGAAGGGTTGTGCTCGACCACCACAAAGCTGGCGGCATAGTCGGTTTCGTCGGTCACGGTGACGTGGGCGGTGAGGCCCTTTGCCTCAAACCACTCCTTGAGCGCACCGTGCAACACGATTTCCGGTTTGCCGCTGGCGGCCTTGGTGATTTCGCAGTGGCGCCAGGTCATGGGTAAACGCATGCCCAGGCCGATGGCCTTGCTGAACGCTTCCTTGGCGGAAAACCGTGTGGCCAGGTAGCGCAGGCCGCGCTCGGGCCAGCGGGCACTGCGGGCTTGCCAGGTAGCAAACTCGGCGTCGCTGAGGATCTTCTGCGCAAAACGCTCGCCATGGCGCTCAAAACTGGCGCGAACCCGGCGCACGTCGCAAATGTCGGTGCCTATGCCATAAATCATTCGGGCTGGTATCCCGGTGCGAAAGCCTGGTCAATGCAGCGCAGATAGTCCTTGACTGTGGCGCTGTAGCCCAGCTCCAGTGCGTCGGCAATCAATGCGTGGCCAATCGACACTTCCAGCACGCCGGGCACCACATGCAGGAACTCGGACAGGTTGTCGCGGTTCAGGTCGTGGCCGGCATTTACTCCTAATTTGATAGCTGCTGCCGCCCGCCCGGCAAGGACAAACGGCTCCAAAGCCTTGTTTTTTTCGGCGGTACCCCAGGCGCGGGCATAAGTCTCGGTGTAGAACTCCACCCGGTCGGCGCCCACGGCCTGGGCTGCAGCCATGGCCTCGGGCAGCGGGTCCATGAACAGGCTGACACGCACACCGCGTCTGTGAGCTTCTTCAATCAGCGGCTTCAGGCGCGCTGCATCTTGGGGAAAGCTCCAGCCATGGTCGCTGGTGAACTGGTCTTCGCTGTCGGGCACAAAGGTGCACTGGTGCAGCGGCAGGCCGCGCGCCGACAGGTTGCGCACAAACTCCAGCAGGTTCTGCAGCGGATTGCCCTCGACATTGAATTCGCGGTCGGGCCAGTCCTTCATCAGCGCGGCCAGCTCGTACACGTCATCGCTGCGGATATGCCGCTCGTCCGGCCGCGGATGCACGGTAATGCCCTGGGCGCCGGCCTCCAGGCACAGCTGCGCGGCGCGCAACACATCGGGAATGCCGAGGTGACGGGTGTTGCGCAGCAAGGCGACCTTGTTGACGTTGACCGACAGGGCGGTTTTGTGGACGGGAGCCGGGGCGTGTGCGGGTGTCATGATGAAAATGGATCCATTACAAGGCTTGCAGATCAATCATCATCTGCCGGGTTTTGAGAACCTTCACATCGCAATGGTAGTGCAGCAGCGCGCGCAGCTGGGTTTTGAGTTCAGGCAGGTGGTTGATGCAGGCCTGCACGGTGTCGGTAAATGGGGCATCGTCCCTGAGCGTGTCCTGCAGGTCCAGCCACTGCCGGCCCGGCAGACTGGCGCGATCGTCGTCATGCGCTTCGCGCAAGCCGGCTTCGGCCACCAGCACGTAGCGGGTCTGCGGCTCCAGCGGGGCCAGGGTGACCGTCTGGGCGTCCAGCGTGGGCAGCAGGCCGATGCCCTGCAGCAGGCGCAACTCGAACGCCCGTAAAGCCACCTCCAGCGTGTCAATGTTCTGGCTCGCCAGCAACTGCACCGTGGCGGCATAGGCGTCGAACAACACGGGGTGCGGGTCGTCGCGCGCAAGCAGGCGCATCAGCAACTCATTGAGGTAATAGCCCGACAGCAGGGCATCACCGGTGGGCATGACGTGGCCGCCCTGCCACTCGGCGCTGCGCAACATGCGGATCTCGGCGTCACCGCCAAAGGCGATGTGCAGGGGCTGCAGCGGCAGCAAAATAGGCCGGAAGTTCGAGCTCGGCTTCTTGGCCCCACGCGCCACCAGCGCGATGCGGCCATAGCTGCGGGTGAACACTTCCAGGATCAGGCTGGACTCGCTCCAGTCGTAGCGGTGCAGGACGTAGGCGGGCTCGTCTGAAATGCGCTTTGTCGCCACGTACTGCTCAGCTCAGGCCAACACCACACACGGGACCCAAAATCAAGCAGGGGCCGCGGGTCCGGCTCCGCCGGCCCGCAGGCGCAGCGGCCCCCTCGGGGGGCAGGGAGCTACACGCAGTGAGCGACCGTGGGGGCCACATCACTCATACCCGAATGTCTTGACCCGAGCCTCATCGTCGGCCCAGCCAGACCGCACCTTGACCCAGATCTCCAGGAACACCTTGCCGCCGGTCAGTGCCTCCAGCTCGTGCCGCGCCTCCGTGCCGATGCGCTTGAGTTTTTCTCCCTTCTCGCCAATGATCATACCCTTGTGGCCGTCGCGCTCGACGACGATGGTGGCGGCGATCCGGCGCAATTCGCCCTCCTGCTCGAACTTGTCGATGATCACGGTCGAGGTGTAGGGCAGCTCGTCGCCGGTCAGGCGAAACAGCTTCTCGCGGATGATCTCGGCCGCCATGAAACGCTCGCTGCGGTCCGTCAGCTCTTCGGCGCCATACATCCAGGGCTGTTCGGGCAGGTATTTTTCGCAGATGCCGAAAAGGCGCTCGACATCCTTGGCGTTGTTGGCCGACATGGGTACAAACTCGGCAAAATTGTGGCGCTCCTGCATCTCCTTGAGCCAGGGGGCAATCTCGGCGCGGCGGTGGATCAGGTCGAACTTGTTGGCCAGCAGGATGGCCGGCGTGTTCGCCGGCAGCAGTGACAGCACCTTGGCGTCGGCCTGGTTGAACTGGCCGGCCTCGACCACGAACACGATCAGGTCCACGTCGTTGACGGTGCCAACCACCGTTTTGTTGAGCGAACGGTTCAGCGCGTTGCCATGCCGGGTCTGGAAACCTGGCGTGTCAACAAACACATATTGGGTGGGACCGATGGTGCGCATGCCGGTGATGCGGTGCCGGGTGGTTTGGGCCTTGCGCGAGGTGATGCTTATTTTTTGCCCCACCAAGGCATTGAGCAGGGTCGATTTTCCGACATTGGGCTTGCCGACAATAGCGATCAGCCCGCAGCGCTGGCCTTCGGCTGGCGGCGCGTTGTTGGCCTGCGAGGTCATGGCCTTGGCCAGCATGGCCTCCAGCGCTGTATCCTGCGCGGGCACGGTCGCCTCTGCAGCCCTGGCTGCGCCGGCGGCAGGTGCGGCCGGACGTGCCGGTTTCTTGGGGGTCTTTTTTGCGGAAGTCATGGTGGTCGCCTGTGGGCGGCTGCGCTTGCAGCGCCGGTTTCAATTCAATCGAGCGTTTTTACGTAGGCCAGCATGGCCGCCGCTGCAGCCTGCTCACCGGCGCGCCGGGAGCCGCCAATGCCGCGCTCGGCCCGCCCGTATTCGCTGATTTCGCACTCCACGTCAAAGGTCTGCTGGTGCGCGGCGCCCAGCGTGCCAACCACACGGTAAATAGGCAGGTTCATTTTGCGGCCCTGCAGCCATTCCTGCAACTCGGTCTTCGGGTCCTTGCCAATGGCCTGCATGTGCGGGTTGATTTCGACGTCCTGGAACAACCGGCGCACCAGCCGGTCGGCGTGGTCGAAACCGGCGTCGAGGTAAACAGCGCCTATCACCGCCTCCAGCGCATCAGCCAGGATGGACGGGCGCTTCTGGCCGCCCGACTTGGCCTCGCCTTCACCCAGTCGGATGAGTTGCGGCAGGCCGAGCTGGACCGCCAGCTTGTGCAGGGTGTCCTGCTTGACCAGGTTGGCACGCACCCGCGACAAATCACCCTCGGGTAACTCGCTCAACCGCTCGTAGAGCAGGCCAGCTACTGCGAGGTTCAGAACGGAATCACCCAGAAATTCGACACGCTCGTTGTGATCGGCCGAAAAACTGCGGTGGGTCAAGGCCTGCTGCAGCAGGCGGGGGTTGGAAAACTCATGCTCCAGACGCGTTTGCAACGCCTGCAGGTCGGGGCTCAAAAGGGAACTTGCACGCACTTACTTGGATCGGCCCGTGTATTTGAGCAGCAGGTAGGCTGGTCCACCAATATGAATTTCCCGGTTGTAGGCGAAACTGACGGTGACCTTGTCTCCGTTTTTTCCGACTTCGAGGTCTTTGCCACTGATCGATTTGATGTCGTCGATTTGCGCAGCTTTATCGAATATCGTTCGCACCTCGGCCACCGTGCTGCCTTCCGCGGCCTTGTTGGCCGCCTTGGTGATGGCCTGGAACTCAACCAGCGTGGGGAACACCTGGGCCGCAATCACGCCGGCGAAAGCCAGCACCCCACCCACGAACAGGATGCCGATGAAAGAAATACCGCGTTGCCGATTTTTCATGTGGTTCCCCAGCTGTTGTTAGTTAATTGCACCCGTCCGTTCTGCCCCTGTCATGCCGACACGGCCAGTCCGGCTCCCCCCTCAGTCAACCTTGCCAATGCGTTTAAGGTTACCAAAATTCATCCAGACAAAAAAGGCTTTGCCGACGATATTGGCTTCCGGCACAAAACCCCAATAACGCGAGTCCAGCGAGTTGTCGCGGTTATCACCCATCATGAAATAGTGCCCCTCCGGCACCTTGCAAACCACGCCCTCGCTACTGTAACGGCAATTTTGCCGATAGGGGAAGTCGGCCGCACCGGCAATGAAGGCCGGCCGGTCTTCGTCATTGAGTATCCGGTAGGACTTGTTGTTACTGGTTTCCTGAAACTGTTTTGCATAACGCAGGGCATCTTCGTCAAAGAAATCAGGCAATGCCACCTTGGGCACGGGCTTGCCATTGATGCTGAGCTTTTTGTTCAGGTAGGCCACTTCGTCGCCGGGTACGCCCACCACCCGCTTGATGTAGTCCAGGCTGGGCTGGGGCGGGTAGCGGAACACCATCACATCGCCGCGCTGGGGACTGTTGTTGTTGATGACCTTGAGGTTGATGACCGGTAACCGCACGCCATAGTGGAATTTGTTGACCAGAATCAGGTCGCCCACCAGCATGGTCGGGATCATGGAGCCCGAGGGGATTTTGAACGGTTCAAACAGGAAAGACCGCAGCAGAAACACCACCACAATGACCGGGAAAAGCCCGGCGGTCCAGTCCAGCCACCAGGGCTGCATGATGACCCGGGCCCGGGCTTCCTCGATATTGCCGTCAACCTGGCTGATGCCCCTGGCAGCCAGTTCGCTGCGGCGTCGGGCCGCCTCCTGCGCGATGATTTCAGCCGCCTTGCGGCGTTGGGGCCAGAAGTAAAACTTCTCGGCCAGCCAGTAAAGGCCGGTCACCACGGTCGCAAGGAAAAGCAGCAGGGAAAAGTTGCCTTCCACCATACCCAGATACCAGGCGCCGCCGTAACCAACGAACAGCATCAGCACCAGCGCGGTGAGCGTACTCATGAACCCCAGCATTATTCTTCTACCTGCAGGATGGCCAGGAAGGCTTCCTGGGGAACTTCGACCGAACCGATTTGTTTCATGCGTTTTTTACCCGCTTTTTGTTTTTCAAGAAGCTTTTTCTTGCGTGAAATGTCGCCACCGTAACACTTGGCAATCACGTTCTTGCGCAGCGCCTTGATTGTCTCACGCGCAATAATGTTGGCCCCGATGGCGGCCTGGATCGCCACGTCGAATTGCTGGCGGGAAATGATCTCGCGCATTTTGGCCACCACCGCCCGGCCGCGGTAGGCCGACTGGCTGCGGTGGACGATGATGGACAGCGCATCGACCTTCTCGCCGTTGAGCAGGATGTCCACCTTGACCACGTCGGACGCCCTGAATTCCTTGAACTCATAGTCCATGGAGGCATAACCGCGGGAGACGGACTTGAGCTTGTCGAAGAAGTCCAGCACGATCTCGCCCAGCGGCATTTCATAGGTCAGCATGACCTGTTTGCCGTGGTAGGCCATGTTGAGCTGGATGCCGCGCTTGAGGTTGGCCAGCGTCATGACGGCGCCCACATAATCCTGCGGCATATAAAGATGCACGGTCACGATCGGCTCGCGGATCTCGGTGACCCTCCCGGCGTCGGGGATCTTCGACGGGTTTTCAACCTTGATGACCGTACCGTCGGCCTGGAGCACTTCGTAGACCACGCTGGGCGCGGTGGTGATCAAGTCCTGGTCGAACTCACGCTCGAGCCGCTGCTGGACGATCTCCATGTGCAGCAAGCCCAGAAAGCCGCAGCGGAAGCCAAAGCCCAGTGCCTGGCTGACTTCCGGTTCGTAATGCAGGGAGGCGTCGTTGAGCTTGAGTTTTTCCAGCGCGTCGCGCAGCGAGTCGTATTCGCTGGCTTCCGTCGGGTACAGGCCGGCAAACACCTGGGGCTGGATTTCCTTGAAGCCGGGCAAGGCTTCTGTGGCCGTTGCCGCCGCACCGCCGGTACCTGATTTGACCAGAGTGACCGTATCGCCGACCCGGGCCGCCTGCAACTCCTTGATGCCCGCAATGATGAACCCCACCTCGCCGGCCTCCAGCGAGGCGCGGGGCTCGGTATGCGGTGTGAATACCCCCAGTTGCTCGGCGTTGTAGGTCGCCTCGCTGGCCATCAGCTTGATGCGTTCGCCCTTGGCCAGCCGGCCGTCGACCACACGCACCAGCATGACCACGCCCACGTAAGCGTCGTACCAGCTGTCCACAATCATCGCGCGCAAGGGCCCATCCGGATTGCCCTGGGGCGGCGGCATCCTGGCAATCACCGCCTCCAGGATTTCGTCGATGCCCATGCCGGTCTTGGCGCTGCAGGGAATCGCGTCTGTCGCATCGATGCCGATCACGTCTTCAATTTCCTGCTTGGCGTTTTCCGGGTCGGCCTGCGGCAAGTCCATTTTGTTGAGCACCGGAACCACCGTCACCCCAAGGTCGAGCGCGGTGTAGCAGTTGGCGACGGTCTGCGCCTCAACACCCTGGCTTGCATCAACAACGAGCAGCGCACCCTCGCAGGCGGACAGCGACCGGCTCACTTCATAGGAGAAGTCCACATGGCCGGGCGTGTCGATCAGATTGAGGTTGTAAACCTGGCCGTCGAGTGCCTTGTATTTGAGCGCGGCGGTCTGCGCCTTGATGGTTATCCCACGCTCTTTTTCCAGATCCATGGAATCCAGAACCTGCGCACTCATCTCGCGATCCTGCAGCCCACCGCAGCGCTGGATGACGCGATCAGCCAGCGTGGATTTGCCATGATCAATGTGCGCAATGATCGAAAAATTTCTGATGTGATTCATCAAAGGGGACGCCTAAGTGCTTGAAAGTATTGCGAAGACATCGCAGTCAATTCGCGATAGCCATAAAAAAGGGCGCGTCACTTGTGACGCGCCCTGAACCAACAATCTATGGCAACTGCGATAGTTGGAAGCTTCATTGTAGGCAAAAAGCCGACCACGCATAGCCTCGAAATTGCCAAATTTTTCTCGTTGCAAGGCTGCAACATGAATTTTATCCACAACTTATTCACAATTTTAACTGAGAGCCTATGGACAACTTGTGGGTGATCTGTGGATCAGCAATGAATCGTGCCAATTCATGCAACAGGACAGATTTTTGAACGCTTGATATATCCGAATGATCCGGAATACTCTTTCCATTCTACCTAAACACGTCCTTAGGCAGAATTCAATGTTAGTGTTCACAAACATAATTTAACCCGGCGTTGAGAAATATTTTTTGTAAGCGCCAACGCAGCAGCAGTTGAAACACCCCCCCCCAACCCGGCGGGGTATGAGGGTTTCAAGGGCAATAGACACGAGGGAGCACTGCGCGCCCCATGCAACGTCAGCGTGTCGGGCGGATCAGCGCATATTGCGCAATGTCGCCACGCCGGAACAGGACGTTGACTACTTTGCTCTTGTCGATACGGGCGAGCACCGCTTCAAAATCCTTGACGTTGGCGACCTCCGTATTGGCAATCGCAAGAATAACGTCACCTTCGCGCAACCCGGCCCGGGCTGCAGAACCTTCGCTCGCATCCACCTTGACACCGCCTTTGATCTTGAGTTCCTTCTTCAGCGCCTCGGGCAGTTCGCTGACCACCAGGCCTATCGCCTGTGCCGGGCCCGCAACCGGCGGCTTGCTCTCGGGCGTTCGTGCCCTGCGCACCGGTTTTTCTGCCTCAACCTCTGCAATCGTCACATTCAGGTCGCGGGTGGTGCCGCGCCTGAACACCGTGATGGTCGTTTTGGTACCGGGTTTCACATTGCCCACCATCCGCGGCAGGTCGGTCGCCCTGTCGATCGCCCTGCCTTCAAATTTGGTGATGATGTCGCCCGCCTCAATACCGGCTTTTTCAGCGGGTGATCCGGCCTCGACACCGCGCACCAGCGCACCTTGCGGTTTGCCCAGCCCGATGGACTCCGCCACATCCTTGCTGACCTGGTCGATCTGCACACCGATGCGGCCACGCGTCACCCGCCCATTGGCGCGCAACTGGTCCGCCACACGCGTGGCTTCGTCGATCGGAATGGCAAACGAAATGCCCTGGAAGCCGCCGGAACGCGAGTAGATCTGGCTGTTGATACCCACGACCTCTCCGCGCATATTGAGAAGCGGGCCGCCCGAATTGCCGGGATTGATTGCCACGTCGGTCTGGATGAAAGGCAGGTAGTCGCCCGTGTCGCGCTGCTTGGCGCTCACAATGCCGGCCGTCACGGTGTTCTCCAGACCAAAAGGCGAGCCAATCGCCATCACCCATTCACCCACCTTCAGGCGCGTGATGTCACCGATTTTCACAGCCGGCAAGCCTGTCGCTTCAATCTTGACCACGGCCACATCGGTGCGCTTGTCCGTCCCGATGATCTTGGCCTTGAACTCGCGCTTGTCCGTCAGCGTCACCAGCACCTCGTCGGCGCCTTCAACGACATGGGCATTGGTCATGACCAGTCCGTCAGTCGTCAGGATGAAGCCCGAGCCCACGCCGCGCGGCTGGTCTTCGTCCGGCTGGCCACCGTCAGGCCGCGGCGCCCGCGGCATGTTAGGCGGCACCGGAATGCCGAAGCGCCGGAAAAACTCCAGCATCTGTTCGTCGGCACTGCCTGCTGCACCTGCCTTGACTTTTTCCAGCGTCCGGATGTTGACAACGGAAGGCCCTACCGCTTCGACCAGCTCGGTGAAGTCCGGCAGGCCCCTCACCTGGGCAACAGCCGGCGCGACAGGCATCAGGGCGACCCCCAGAGCCAGCATGCCCGCTGCGAGGCAAGAACGACCTTGTTTCCAATTCAATGTACGCATCATCAGCCTTTGAAAAAATGTCGAAAAAGAGGAAAGGAAAATGCACGGCAAATCAGGCATCGGAAGCCCGGCAGGTGGCGGGAGCCGGACACCGGCTAGCCACACCCGCAAATACGAATGCTGCCGAGATGGGGCACTATTTCTTGCGTTCAAGGCCATCGGCAAACAGGCCCAGGGTGGCCATGGGCACCTCACCCATCACCGTCAGCCAGTAAGCGTCGACCCGCCGGGTCAGCGATTGCGTGGCACCCAGGGACATCCTGGACTCCTTGAGATGCCGCTCTGCATCAAAAGACTCGACAAAAATCGACACCGACGCCAGCCCGTCCGAAAAAACCCATTGCATGGGATCACTCCCGGCCCGGCCAGCCAGCGGACGTTTGTGGCATCCCATGGACTGGAAGCCGGGCACCGGCGTTTTGAGCATCCATCCTTCTGCACTGGCTGTGGTTTTGACGAGGCCCGACTTCTCGATCCTGTAGCCATCGACTCTGGCCATCATTTGCACCAGCTTGTCGAGTTTGACCGGAGCATCCAGCTGCAGCTCTGAAAAAGCCGCCTGCTCGAGCACCTTGCCGTCTGCGTCCAAGGTCTGAAGCTTGATGACCATGCCCTTCTT
This sequence comes from Polaromonas sp., assembly GCF_049790275.1. GTDB lineage: Bacteria > Pseudomonadota > Gammaproteobacteria > Burkholderiales > Burkholderiaceae_C > Polaromonas. The sequence goes on along the minus strand of NZ_JBAQYR010000087.1, from coordinate 16,682 downwards.
CTGCTCCGCCCAGACGCGGTAACCAAAACGCATCGTATCCCGGGGAATCAAGGCGACGATGTCAGCCTCCAGACCCGCTACCCGCTCGCTACCCTCTTGCCGGGCAGTATAAAAGTCGGCGATATGGCTATCGGTGGATTTAAGCAGTTGGGGAAACAGGCCCAGCGACTCCTGTTTCTCCGCGCGCACCACTTTCTGATCCGGCATGAAGGTCACCACCTTGTCGTTGTGCCGGAAAATGGTGCGCGGTGCGCCGGTCAATGTCTCGACTTTTTCAAGCTGCTGCGTCCCATCACAGACATGCCAGATCCTGGCGCTGGACATCGCGCCGCCGGAAGACACCACAAACGTACCCACATAAGAGCGGTTCCTGGAGGCCTCGTGCATGCGCATCAGCCAGTCGTTGATGTTCCTGGGCTCCGCAGGGACGCCGGACGCCGCTGTTGCAACTGGCGGCGGCGTCTGGGCCGCTGCGCCACTGGCAGCGGCCAGCGCAAAACCCATCAAAGCCAGAAGGCGAAAAAGCTTGGATCTCATGGGATGAACCAGCATGTCATTGCGGGCCGTGCCACATCAACGACGCTCGCCTTGAGGCAATTCAAATGTGGCGTTTCGCAGAAAACCGGACGGCACCTGCAAGGCCGATGCTCCACCGAACTGCTTGTGGGCAGCCAGCAGCTCCTGCATCCGCGCATCGCGCACCATGGTTCCCTGCCCTGACACCACCAGCATTTGCTGGGCAGAGGGCTCCGAGCGGGCCAGTTGCGGCGCATTCGATGGCGACAGAAGGCCAGTTCCGGCATTCCAGGCAATCGCCGCGACGGCAGCGATGGATGCAAACCCCGCCACCAGCTTCCAGGGAAAGCTGGCATCGTTCGCTGCTTCGCCAACAGCCCGGCCGGCCAACGCCGGCACGTCCAACGCAGCCGGCGCTTCAATAAAAGCCGGCTCCTGGCTCAAACGTGCGCGTAGCCGTGCGACGAAAGCCGTATCCCCCGCATGCGCCGTCAATTCCGGCGAGCGCAAAATATCCCCGACAAGATGGTAGGCATTCCAGCTGTCAAGTGCCTGTGCATCAGCCTCGCACACGGCCAACGCGCTTGAGAAGTCGTCGCCCACCAATTGGCCGTCCGCCAGGGCAGATATCAATTCACGATGTTGCGTTATTGTCGATGTCATGGTGTCCAGGGCAGTTTGTATCTGCCGGTTTCAATCAGTTGCTCGGGCTGCCAACGGCGTGGTGGTACTTGTCAATTTGTGTTCCGGTGTCACTCTCACCATGCGCCACTACCAGCGCTTGCCGGTCTGATTTTCCAGCAAGGGCTTGATTCGCGCTGAAATCGCTTCCCGGGCGCGAAAAATACGGGAGCGCACAGTGCCAATCGGGCAGTTCATCGCTTCAGAAATCTCTTCATAGCTCAGACCTTCAATTTCCCGCAAAGTGATCGCCTGACGCAACTCCTCAGGCAAAGCCTCCATCGCCGCGTTGACCATCTGCGCAATCTCCTTGCCGGCCAGTACAGCTTCGGGTGTCTCTGAACTCATTAGTTCATTTTCCAGCGGGGAAGTTTCATCGCTTTCATCGCTTTGGCCGGATTTGAAGGAATTCTCGGAGACCGTCGGATCGCGTTTGAGTTCCATCAAGGCTTTCTTGGCGGTGTTCACGGCGATCCGATACAGCCAGGTGTAGAACTGGGCCTCGCCCCGGAACTGGGCAAGCGCGCGGTAAGCGCGGATAAAGGTTTCCTGGGCGATGTCCTCGACGAGGTCCACGTCACGCACCATTCGGCCGATCAGGCGCTGGATGCGGCGCTGGTACTTGATAACCAGCAGCTCAAAGGCCTTCTGGTCACCCGCAACTGAGCGTTCGACCAGCATTGCATCGCTGTCACTGGCCCTGGCGGGCTCCTGCACACGTTCGTCGACAGTGCTCATGGACCGGTACGCCGGGGTGGCTCTGCTGAAAAATCTGCAACAACAACGGCGCTGGCAAGGATATCCGACGGCACCGTTGTACCGGCGGGTGCGGATCGCCGGCGCCGCGAATGGACAGCACGGCGCAAATCCAGCCAGCGCTCAGGCATGGCAGACCGGCTGGCCCAGAGCCACAAGGTGGCGTGGTCATGGTTCTCCAATCGGAGCAACAGGGAGCGCTGGAGGTCCAGCGCAACCGCGAGGTGACGCGCTGGCGTGCCCGACTGGTAGCCCCGGCTTTCCCAACACCAGTCCTGGCCGTCCCAACGCAACTGGCCCGCAGGCGAATTCTTCCATCCCAGGCCGATGGCGAGACCAACGGTCAGCACCGCCGTCAGCATCACCCACAGTCGCCAGTCAACATGTTGTGCCGCCCACCACCACAACACCAGCACAGCCACGCCGGCCGACCAGAGGCCCAGCAGCGCGAAACCCTGAAAATGCGAACGCCCCATCGGGTAAGTAACCGGCGGGGCGCTATGCATGGTCAAGACAGTAAGTAACTGGAATAGGACTTGCAGCCAGGCAAATAGAGGGAAAACATCAGATCCGCTTGAACACCAGCGTTCCGTTGGTGCCGCCAAAACCGAAGTTGTTTTTCACAGCCACGTCTATTTTTGCGTCGCGCGCGGTGTTCGCGCAGTAGTCCAGATCGCACTCGGGATCCTGATTGAAAATATTGATGGTCGGCGGAATCTTCTGGTGGTGCAGGGCCAGCACGGTAAAGACTGACTCGATGCCACCGGCGCCACCGAGCAGGTGCCCTGTCATGGACTTGGTCGAACTGATCACCAGGTTTTTGGCGTGGTCGCCAAACGCGGCCTTGATGGCATTGGTCTCGTTCAGGTCACCAGGCGGGGTCGAGGTACCGTGCGCATTGAGGTATTGGACATCGCCGGCATTGACGCCAGCGTCTTTCAAGGCCATGGCCATGGAACGGCGCGGGCCATTCACGTCAGGCGTGGTCATGTGATAGGCGTCACCGCTCATTCCGAAGCCGACAACCTCGGCGTACATCTTCGCGCCACGCGCCCTGGCGTGTTCGTACTCTTCAAGCACCATCACACCGCCGCCCTCACCGAGCACAAAACCATCCCGGTCCTTGTCCCAAGGGCGTGAGGCCGTCTTCGGATCTTCGTTGCGGGTCGACAATGCGCGGGCTGCCGCAAAACCACCTACCCCCAGCGGTGAAACCGTGGCTTCAGCACCGCCGGCCACCATGACGTCGCAATCACCATGCTCGATCATGCGTGCCGACAGGCCGATGGCATGCAGACCGGTGGTACAGGCCGTCACCACGGCAATATTGGGGCCTTTGAAGCCGAACTTGATCGACACATGTCCGGAGATCATGTTGATGATGGAGGCCGGCACAAAAAACGGGGAAATCCGGCGCGGGCCGCGGTTCATCAGCTCGGTATGCGTCTGCTCGATCATCGGCAGGCCGCCAATGCCCGAGCCGATGTTGCAGCCGATGCGCGTCGCCAGCTCCTCGCTCAGCGCATCGCCCGTGGGTAGGCCGCTGTCGGCAATCGCCTGGCAGGCCGCTGCCAGGCCCAGGTGAATGAAGCGGTCCATGTGCCGGGCTTCTTTTTCAGGGATGTAATCCGTGATGTCGAAACCCTTGACCTCACCTGCAAATTTGCATGCGAAATTGCTTGCATCAAATTGCGTGATCAGGTCAATGCCGGGCGTTCCGGCCAGCAGGTTGGACCAGGAGTCGGCCACGGTGTTACCCACCGGGCTGACACACCCCAGACCTGTCACAACGACGCGACGACGGCTCATGCGCAAATCCTGAAGAAAGTCCCGAAAGACCGTGGGAGGCCTTTCGAGCGGGCTGAAAAAAGACCGGGGTCTTTAGGCTTTTTGATGAGTGTTCGCGTAGTCAATCGCGTTCTGGACCGTGGTGATCTTCTCCGCATCTTCGTCGGGGATCTCGATGCCAAACTCGTCTTCCAGAGCCATGACCAGTTCTACGGTGTCAAGCGAGTCAGCGCCCAGATCGGCCACAAAGGCTTTTTCGTTGGTGACCTGACCTTCTTCCACGCCAAGTTGCTCGGCAATGATTTTCTTAACACGTGCTTCGATATCGCTCATAGTTCCCTCTGAGGGTTGTGAATTAATCCGTGATTTTAGCGTTGTTGGGGTTGATTCCCTAACCCGCCAGCCGGACGGATAAAACCCGGCTTGTGGTCCGGTGCCTGCAGGCTGCATGCGTCACCATTATTCATGATCCTGGTGACACGAGGCATGCCGGCAGCCGCCGGATGGTTTACATATACATCCCGCCATTGACGTGAAGCTCCTGCCCCGTGATGTAACCCGCCTGCGGGCTCGCCACAAAGGCTACCGCGTGTGCAATGTCCTGCGGTTTGCCCAGGTGGCCCAGCGGAATCTGGCCCAGCAAGGCTTTTTGCTGTTCTTCGGGCAATCCGGCGGTCATGTCGGTTTCGATAAACCCCGGAGCCACACAATTGACAGTGATATTGCGGCTGCCAAGTTCACGTGCGAGTGCACGCGTCATCCCGGCCACGCCGGCTTTGGCTGCCGCATAGTTGGCCTGCCCTGCATTGCCTGACGCGCCGACCACCGAGGTGATGCTGATGATGCGGCCATAACGCTGCTTCATCATGATGCGCATCACGGCGCGGCTCATGCGGAATACAGCTTTCAGGTTGGTGTCCAGCACCGCGTCCCAGTCTTCGTCTTTAAGACGCATGGCCAGCATGTCGCGCGTGATGCCGGCATTGTTAACCAGCACCTGCAGGCCGCCATGCTCCTTGACGATGCTGTCGATCAGCGCTTCCGCCGCTGCCGCATCGTTCACGTTGAGGTTTTTTCCGGCACAACCAGGAAAGGCCGCCAGCGCCTGGCCGATCTTTGCAGCGCCATCGTCGGTGGTGGCGGTGCCGACCACTTTCAGGCCACGTTGCGCCAGTTCAAGTGCGATAGCGGCGCCGATGCCGCGCGAAGCGCCGGTGACCAGCGCAACCTGTCCTTCGAACCTGATATCGCTCATACAAGTATCTCCCTGGTTTGCGCCAGACTGGCGGGATCGAACATGGCGACACCGGTCAGGTCAGTGTCGATGCGCTTGACCATGCCGGCCAGCACCTTGCCAGGGCCACACTCGACGATGGTGGTGATGCCGCGCGCCTTGATGGCCTGCATACATTCCACCCAGCGCACCGGACCGAAGGCCTGCTCGTACAAGGCCGCACGAATGCGACCGGGATCGGTTTGGACCGCAACTTCGATATTGTTGATCACGGGAATCTGCGGCGGCGCAAAAGCTGTAGCAGCGAGTTTTTCCCTCAGTTTGTCGGCAGCGGGCTTCATGAGACTGGAGTGAAACGGCGCCGACACCGGCAACGGCAGAGCGCGCTTGGCGCCGTTGGCCTTGAGCACCTCACAGGCTTTTTCCACCGCAGCCTTGCTACCAGCAATCACGGTCTGCATGGGGTCGTTGAAATTCACGGCCTCGACCACTTCGGCCGTTCCCAGGCCAAAGGTGCGCACAGCTTCGGCGCAGCCTTCAATGACTTTAGCGGCCTCCATGCCCAGAATCGCCGCCATGGCCCCCACGCCCACGGGAACAGCTTCCTGCATGGCCTGGGCACGAAAACGCACCAGCGGTGCAGCCTGGGCAAGACTCAAAACACCGGATGCCACCAAAGCGGAGTATTCACCCAGGGAGTGCCCGGCAACCACAGCTGGCGCAACGCCAGTCTCAGCCATCCAGGCACGGTATGCCGCCACACCGGCCACCAGCATCACTGGCTGTGTGTTGGTGGTCAGGCCTAAAGTCTCTTTCGGCCCCTGGCTGATCAGTTGAGCCAGGTCCTCACCGAGCGCGTCAGAGGCCTCGCGTAACGCCTCCCGCACGGCCCGGTGATCACCCCAGGCGTCAAGCATGCCGACAGCCTGCGAACCCTGTCCGGGAAAAACAAAAGCAAAAGGTTTCATAGAAATATCAATAAAAACAGCCTTCCACCCTTAAAGGATGGGCGCAAGCTGCTATAGATTCAGGAGTACCGCACCCCAGGTGAAGCCGCCGCCCACCCCTTCGAGCAGCAGCGTCTCCCCTTTTTTGACCTTGCCGCTGCGCACCGCCACGTCGAGCGCCAGAGGAATGGAGGCAGCGGAGGTGTTGCCGTGCTGGTCCACCGTGACGATCACCTTGTCCATGGCCATCTTGAGCTTCTTCGCGGTGCTCTGCATGATGCGGATGTTGGCCTGGTGGGGAACCAGCCAGTCAATGTCGCTCTCCTGCAGGCCGGCTTTGGCCAGGGTCGCACGCGCCGCATCTTCAAGAACACCCACAGCCAGCTTGAACACGGCCTGTCCGTCCATCTTGAGCAGCGGATCACCCAGCACCTTGCCGCCGGACACGGTGCCCGGCACACACAAAATGCCGACGTGTTTGCCGTCCGCATGCAGGTCGCTGGCCAGGATGCCGGGCGTCTGGGAAGCCTCCAGCACCACGGCACCGGCGCCATCACCAAACAGCACACAGGTGGTTCGGTCGGAAAAATCGAGAATGCGCGAAAACACCTCGGCGCCAATGACCAGCGCCTTGCTGGCTGAACCGGTCTTGATCATGGCATCGGCAATGGTCAATGCATACACGAAGCCGCTGCAGACCGCCTGCACGTCAAACGCCGGACAACCGGCGATGCCGAGTTTGTTCTGCAGGATGCAGGCTGCCGAAGGGAACACCATGTCGGGCGTCGAGGTGGCCACAATGATCAGGTCAATATCGGCAGCTTGCAGTCCGGCGGCCTGCAGCGCATTTTTGGCGGCTTCGACCCCGAGGTCGCTACTACAGACACCGGGCTCGGCAAAATGGCGGGCCCGGATGCCGGTGCGCTCGACAATCCAGTCGTCAGAGGTTTCAACACCTTGCGTCGCCAGCTCTGCAGCCAGTTCGGAATTGCTCAGGCGACGCGGCGGCAGGTAGCTGCCCGTACCGGTGATACGTGAATAGGGACTCATGAAATAACTCAGTGTGCGGCAGTAGGAGCGGCAAGTTCGATAGGCGCCGAAGCGGCAGGCATTTCTGCTGATGCCGCCTCCGCGGTTGCCAGCAGCGGCGCCGCGTGGGCGATGCGCTCTCTCACCTTGTCCAGCAAATTGTTGCGAGCTGCATCATAAGCCCGATTCAAGGCCTGTTCGAAAGCGAAGGCGTCGGCCGAACCGTGGCTCTTGAATACCAGTCCGCGAAGCCCCAGCAAGGCTGCACCGTTATAACGTCGGTAATCCATGCGATTTTTAAGCGCACTTAGAACCGGATAGGCCATGATGGCAGCGGTTTTTGTAAAGATGTTGCGTGAAAATTCTGCCTTGAGGAACCCGACAATCATCGTCGCCAAGCCCTCGCTGGTTTTCAGCGCCACATTCCCCACAAAACCGTCGCACACCACGATATCTGTTGTTCCCTTGAAAATATCGTTACCCTCGATATTTCCAAAAAAGTTCAAATCACCGGAGTTGCCGGCAGATCGCAGCAATTCACCAGCTTTTTTGATGATATCGTTGCCTTTGATGACTTCTTCACCAATGTTGAGCAAGCCTACCGAAGGGGTGTCGTTGTGCGTGAGCACTGAAACCAGCGCCGAACCCATGACGGCAAACTGCAGCAAGTGCTCGGGGGTGCAGTCCACATTGGCACCAAGGTCCAGCACGGTGGTCGCCTCGCCCTTGGCATTGGGCATCAGCGCGGCAATCGCCGGCCGATCGATCCCTTCCAGGGTTTTGAGCAGGTAGCGGGCAATCGCCATCAGTGCGCCGGTGTTGCCGGCAGAAACGGCCGCCAGGGCAACGCCCTCTTTCACCTGCGTGATGGCCACGCGCATGGACGAGTCTTTTTTGCGGCGCAGGGCGACCTCGATCGGGTCGTCCATGGCCACCACCTCGGAGGCGGCGACCACCTGGCAGCGCGGATGGGTCTGGAGCCTGGAGAACTGCGCCTGACCTGACAGGGCAGCAGGCTGACCCACCAGCAAAATTGCAGCCTCAGGATGGCCGTCCAGGAAGGCCAAGCTGGCCGGTACGGTGACCGACGGGCCGAAATCCCCGCCCATGGCGTCGACAGCTATCCTGATCATGGCAGGACCGGTGCAGTCAGATAATGGGAATTCAACAAAACAAAGGCCCGCAGGATGAGTGCGGGCCGGTTGTTAAAGCGTGAAATTACGCTTCGGATTTTGTTTTCAGCACCTTGCGGCCACGGTAAAAACCGGTGGGGCTGATGTGATGGCGCAGGTGCGTCTCACCGGTGGTGGATTCGACAGCAATGCCCGGAACGGTCAAAGCGTTGTGCGCACGGTGCATGCCGCGCTTGGAAGGTGATTTTTTGTTCTGCTGGACGGCCATGATCCGCTCCTGAGGGGGTATAGGTTGGTAAATTACGCTGCAAGCCTCCACGAGGGATGCGGCGCCAAGCCTTTGATTATAGCCTGATACGGCCCATTTTTCCAGTTGCCCTCCGCCCAGACAGTCTGAGGGAGTATCAGGAAGGACCTGGGAGCCAAAGAGGCTGAAAGTCTTACTTGCCCTTTTTCAGCTGGGCCAGGGCGGCAAAGGGATGGGGTTTGGCTTCTTCCTGGCCGTTCAATTCACTTTCTCCAGCACTGAATACCGGTGTCACGGGACAGGTTTCGTGCATGGGAACCAGAGGCAAAGCCATCAGCAATTCGTCTTCCAGCACGGCCAGCAGGTCGAACTGCGGCGTCATCACCAGCAAATCCTCTTCAGACTGGTCATCCTCGGCCAGGGCAATGTCTTCATCGGCAACAAAGCGGTACCACTGGTCCACCTGCAACGCTTCGGGCACCGCGCCCATGCAGCGCTGGCAGGTCAGCGGCAGCGTTGCCTGGGCCTGCAGATGCAGCCATACCTCGTCTTCAGCGCCAGCACGAGGGCGCAACTCGGCCCTGGCCTGCCAGCTGACAGACAAATCGGGCTCCTGCGCATGCAGCTCCTGCGCCAGGCGCTCCATCGCTGATAGCGGAGTCATCTCGATGAGAGGCTTTCCCTCCTGGGCAAATGCCTGCATATTGAGGCGCTGGGCATGAAGATGTCTGGACATGCAGGCAGTGTAAGAGAATCGAAGCATGAACCCTGCACCTTCCCCGGATGCCCGCACCGGCATCTCCCCCATGACGGCACGCCGGCTGATCCTGGGCTCGACCTCACCCTACCGGCGTGAACTGCTGCACCGTCTGCAGACGCCTTTCGAAGTCGTTTCGCCTGATGTAGACGAAAGCCCGCAGCCCGGTGAAGCCCCGGCGACGCTGGCCCGGCGACTGGCCCTGGCCAAGGCCAGGGCGGTGGCCACCAACTTCCCGGATGCGGTGGTGATCGGCTCCGACCAGGTCGCCGACCTTCACGGCCAGCCGCTTGGCAAGCCCGGCAACCATGCCAATGCCGTGGCCCAGTTGCGCCGGATGAGCGGCCGAAGCGTTGTGTTCCAGACCGCTGTCGCCGTGGTGTGCCTGCAAACCGGGTTTGAGCAAACCGACCTGGCGGCCGTGAAAGTTCAGTTCCGCACGCTCAGCGATGGGGAAATTGAAAACTACTTGCAGGCCGAACAGCCATACGACTGTGCCGGCAGCGCCAAAAGCGAGGGCCTGGGCATCGCCTTGCTCGAAGCCATTGAAAACGACGACCCGACCGCACTGGTCGGCCTGCCTCTGATCCGGACCTGCCGTATGCTCCGGGCAGCAGGCATCGCCCTGCTGCCGGCGCGCCAGGAGCCAGCATGACAGCCGCCCCCAAAGGGAGGCTTTACCTGGTTCCCGCACCGCTGGATTTCGGCTGCGACACGCAGGCACCCCTGCAGGACGTGATGCCGCTGGGCACGCTGCAGGTCGCTGCCAGCCTGTCCTGCTGGATTTGTGAAAACGCCAAAAGCACACGCGCCTACCTCAAACGGGTGGGCGAGGTGTTGCCGCTGAAACAGCCGGTGCAGGCGCAGCAAATCCAGGAGTTGCCGCGCGAAGTGCACAAGAAAGGCGACCACGGCGGCAACTTCGACGCCAGGCCCCTGCTGGCGCCTGCCCTTGCCGGCCAGGATATGGGCTTGATCAGCGAAGCCGGCATGCCGGCGATTGCCGACCCGGGCTCGTCGGTGGTGCGCGCCGCGCATGACCTGGGTCTGCAGGTGCTGCCGCTCACGGGACCGATGTCGTTGATGCTGGCACTCGCCGCCAGTGGCCTGAACGGCCAGAACTTCGCGTTTGTCGGCTATCTGCCGCAGGACGGCGGTGACCGCAACCAGCGCATCCGTGAACTCGAATCACTGGCGCTGAAAACCGGCCAGACCCAGATTTTTATCGAAACGCCCTATCGCAACACCGCCCTGCTGCAGGCGTTGCTGCAAACGCTGCAGAACAACACGCGACTGTCCCTGAGCTGCGGCTTGACTCTGGGCTCGGGCTGGTCACACAGCGCCCCGGTGAACGCATGGAAACGCGACAAGCCAGTTGCACCGCTGGCCTTGCCCGGAGTGTTCTGCATAGGCCGATAAAACTGCCGGCACAGCAAAAAGCCCGCTTGCTGCGGGCTTTTTGCCTGGGGACCGGGAAAAGAACCAGCCTAGTGAATCGCAGGAATCGTTTTCAGCGTCCGGATCGCGCCCGCACCAATCGCAGCACCGAATTTCTTGGCCAAACGCTCGGCCACGTTTTCACGGCGCGTGTAGTCGATGATTTCTTCGGTCTTGACCACCTCACGCGCGACATAGTCGAGCGTGCCCAGCTGGTCGGCGAGGCCCAGTTCAACCGCCTGCTGGCCGGTCCAGAACAAACCGCTGAACATTTCAGGTGTTTCCTTCAGGCGCTTGCCGCGTCCGTTTTTGACGGCCGTGATGAACTGCTGGTGAATCTGGTTCAGCATGGTCTGGGCATAGGCGCGCTGCTGTTCGGTTTGCGGGCTGAACGGGTCCAGAAAGCCCTTGTTTTCACCGGCCGTCATGAGCCTGCGGTCCACGCCCAGCTTCTCCATCAGGCCGGTAAACCCAAAGCCGTCCATCAGCACGCCGATACTGCCGACAATGCTGGCCTTGTCCACAAAAATCTTGTCGGCCGAAGCGGCGATGTAATAGGCAGCCGACGCGCAGGTTTCTCCCACGACGGCATACACCGGCTTGTTGTGCTTGGCCTTGAGGCGAACAATTTCGTCGTTCATCATGCCGGCCTGCACCGGACTGCCACCGGGGGAGTTGATCAGCAGCACCACAGCTTTGGCGCCTTCGTCCTCAAAGGCAGCGCGCAGTGCAGCGTTGACAAACTCCGCACTGGCATCGGCGCCGTCGGCAATTTCTCCCTTGATCTCGACCACCGCGGTATGCGGCACGCTGACATTGCTGGTGGCCGCACCGCGGGACAGCGCAAACCAAACGAGAAACACAAAAAATGCCAGCCAGGACAGGCGTACAAAGGTCTTCCAGCGGCGCGTGGCTTTTTGCTCATTGAGGGCGGCAAACGCCAGTTTCTCCAGCGTTGCACGCTCCCAGCCGGGAGCCAGGTCGGCTCCGGCACTGCGGCTTGCTATGTTTTCTGGAGCGGTCTGCGCCCGTCCTCCAAGGGCTGAAGCCCGATCTGGATTGAAATCGGGGGTGTCGGACGGTTCGGTACGGTTTGAATCATTCATAAGGGATAGTTTAGAACTCCACGGTTTTAAGTTTGTAGGACGTGTGCCAGAAAACAAGGCCGTCCTCTTCAGAAACATCAATGACGACCAGCCCGCCTTGGCAGGGGCCACCGCTGCATTCGCCGGTATCGGGCCGGTAGGCTGCCCCGTGGCTGGCGCACAGCAGCCACTGGCCACTGTCGTCAAACACACGGTTCGGCTGCCAGTCGAGCTCCATCGCCACATGGGTGCAGCGGTTCAGGTAAGCGTGTGGCTGTCCTTCGAAGCGGACGGCAAAGGCGCGGCAGGTCTGGCCCGCATAGTTGACGTCGAAGGGCACGGCATCGCCGCCGTCGACCAGGTCAGCGGCCAAACAAAGGGCGATCAGCGATTCATCCATTACAAAACACATCCACCCGCAGCGACAGGCGTGGGACGCCCGGCGCATACGAAGTGAAAAGCCCGGGGCCCCGGTCCTCACCAGCCAGGGCCGCGGATCCGGCTCTGCCGGTCCGCAGGCGCAGCGCCCCCCCGGGGGGCAGTGCAGTACACGAAGTGACAAACGTGGGGGCCATATAGCTAGGCGTTACCCGCCAGCCAGTCAGCCAGGTCCTGCACGGTATGTGCAACAAAACGGGGTTTCAGTGCACTGAAACCCGCGGTGTCGTGTGCACCGTAACTCACCCCGACACTGGCGCAGCCGGCGTTGAGCGCCATCTGCAGGTCGTGCGTGGTGTCGCCAATCATCAATGTGCGCTCCGGATTTACGCCAAACTCCTCCATCAACTCGTGCAGCATGCGCGGGTGCGGCTTGCCGGCGGTTTCATCGGCAGTGCGCGAGCCGTCAAAACGGTTTTTGAGCTCCACGGCCTGCAGCGCTTCATCCAGCCCGTGCCGGCTTTTCCCGGTCGCGACGCTCAGCAGGTGGCCCCGCGCCTTGAGCGTGTCCAGCAGAGGCAGCACACCTTCAAACAGGATGATGTCGTTCTGGTGGCCGATGTAGTGGTGGCGGTAGCGCGCGCCGAGCTCGGGGTATTTTTCCGGCGGCACGTCGGGCGCGGCGTGGGCCAGCGCCTGCATCAGGCCCAGGCCGATGACATAACCGGCCGCCTCGTCCGTGGGCACGGTGCCGCCCACGTCGCGCACCGCCGCCTGGATGCAGCGCACGATGATTTTGGTGGAATCGAACAGCGTGCCGTCCCAGTCGAAGGCAATCAGGTCAAAGTTCAGCGGACGTGGCATGGGCAATAAAGCTCTCAAGATCAGGGGGGAGCGCGGCCAGCAGATCAATGCGTTTGCCGCTGGACGGATGGGTGAACTTTAACCGCCAGGCATGCAGAAACATGCGCTTGAGGGACACACCGCCGGCTTCTTTTTGCAAGGCTTTGTTCAGTTCGAAATCACCGTATTTGTCGTCACCGGCAATCGGATGGCCGGCGCTGGCCAGGTGCACACGGATCTGGTGCGTGCGGCCGGTCTTGATGGTGACTTCCAGCAGGGTGTAATCGCGCCCGGCGATGCCCAGCGCAGAACCGACCTTGACCAGCGTGACCGCGCGCATGGCGTCCGGGTGCTCCTTGTCCACCACCCTGACACGGCGTTCGCCGTCCGGCAAAAGGTATTTCTGCAATGGCGCGTCCAGCACTTTTTTGTTGCCCGGCCACGCGCCCGCCACCAGCGCGAGGTAAATCTTGTCGGTTTCGCGCTCGCGAAACTGTTCCTGCAGGTTTTTCAGGGCCATGCGTTTTTTGGCCACCAGCAAAATGCCGCTGGTCTCGCGGTCCAAGCGGTGCACCAGCTCGAGGAACTTCGCCTCCGGCCGCGCCATGCGCAGCTGTTCGATCACGCCGAAAGCCACCCCGCTGCCGCCGTGCACGGCCACGCCGGCCGGTTTGTCGATCGCCAGCACGTGTTCGTCCTCGAACAGGATGGGAAACTCACGCGAAGGCGCATGACCTCCAACTGTGGAGGCCGCGCCGTGCCGGGCCACTTCCACCGCCATGGCCCGCGCCTTGTCGTCGGCCCGCTCCGAGGTTCGCACCGGCGGCAGGCGCACGACGTCGCCGGCTTCCACCCGGGTGTCGGCCTGCACCCTGCCCTTGTTGATGCGCACCTCGCCGCTGCGGATGATGCGGTAGACATGGGTTTTCGGCACGCCCTTGAGCTGCCGGATCAAAAAATTGTCCAGGCGCTGGCCCGCAAAGTCGGCATCCACCGTCACCAGCGTGGCTTGCGGCGCGGCTTTGCCGGCCGGATCTGCCGCTTTTTCGGGCAACGCCGGCAAGGCTGGCACTGGGGTGGGAGAGGCTGCGCGGACAGCCACTGCCGCCGCCGGGGGTTTACCCGGACGCCGTGTTTTGGCTGAACCTGCGCCTATAATGTGTTTCACTAGCGACAAGCTGTAAGTGGTTGATTTGTCTGGGAGTTTAGTCCACACACTCATCAAGCCACTGCCAACAGCCTTGCTGGAAGGTCGATGCCACTGGCGGCAAATGTCCGCAAGCGCACGGTGCCAGGCACCCCGCGGCGGAAATATGCAGTGCAGACGAGTCGACGTTACGCGAACACAACTACGGAATACGATGTGTTCAGCCCCGCGGGCTGGACACGGATCCAGGTGAAATCTGGTCTTTATATGGGTAGCCTCTTGACAACACTGGCAGCACTGATTTTTTTATGCCTGCGGCGCCTTCTGGCCCCGTTTTCAGGCATAAATCAGCCGCCAGCCCTTGTCCTGCGGGCGCAAGCAGCTACTGTTTTGGTAGCAAACACCTGTCAGACCCCGGCTCACCCCATCCACGCGCCTACGCCCAGACCGCTCAGCTGACTGATTTTTTCAGTCGCCATGGCGCGTCAAAAGCTCTCCGGCAATTCCCCACGTTTGCGCAGCGTCTGCTCCGGCATCGTTTGCCCATTTTTTTGGGCAGTGATGTACGAAGTGACAGAAGAACGAAGGAAACCCCATGAAACGCATGCTGGTCAATGCCACCCAGTCGGAAGAACGCCGCCTGGCCATCGTCGACGGACAGAAACTCCTCGACTACGAAATCGAAATTGAAGGGCGCGAACAGCGCAAGGGCAACATCTACAAGGCCGTCGTGACACGCGTCGAGCCCTCGCTCGAAGCCTGCTTTGTCGACTACGGTGAAGACCGCCACGGTTTTCTGCCGTTCAAGGAAATCTCCAAGCAGTACTTCGCCCAGGGCGTGTCGGTCAGCCAGGCGCGCATCCAGGACGTGATCCGCGAAGGCCAGGAAATCCTGGTCCAGGTCGAAAAGGAAGAACGCGGCAACAAGGGCGCAGCCCTGACCACCTTTGTCTCGCTGGCCGGCCGTTACGTGGTGCTGATGCCGAACAACCCGCGCGGCGGTGGTGTCAGCCGCCGTATTGAAGGCGAAGACCGGGCCGAGCTGAAAGAAAACATGGACCAGCTGGAATACCCGGCCGGCTCCAGCATCATCGCCCGCACCGCCGGCATCGGCCGCAGCGCCGCCGAGCTGCAGTGGGACCTGAACTACCTGATCAAGCTGTGGACCGCGATTGACGGTGCCGGCAAAGGCGGCAAGGGCGCTTTCCTGATCTACCAGGAATCGAGCCTCGTCATCCGCGCGATCCGCGACTACTTCAATAGCGACATCGGCGACATCCTGTTCGACACCGACGACGTCTACGAGCAGGCGCGCCAGTTCATGGCCCACGTGATGCCCGAGCACGAGCACCGCGTCAAGCGCTACCGCGACGACGCGCCGCTGTTCAGCCGCTTCCAGATCGAGCACCAGATCGAGTCGGCCTACGCCCGCACCGTGCAGTTGCCTTCGGGCGGCGCCATCGTGATCGACCACACCGAGGCCCTGGTGTCGGTGGACGTCAACTCGGCGCGTGCCATCAAGGGCGGCGACATCGAGGAAACCGCGACACGCACGAATCTGGAAGCCGCCGACGAAGTCGCGCGCCAGATGCGCCTGCGTGACCTGGGCGGCCTGATCGTCATCGACTTTATCGACATGGAAGAGTCGCGCAACCGCCGCGACGTTGAAAACCGCCTGCGCGATGCGCTGCGCCAGGACCGCGCGCGTGTGCAGTTCGGCACCATCAGCAAGTTCGGCCTGATGGAAATGAGCCGCCAGCGGTTGCGGCCTGCGTTGTCAGAAGGCGCATCCATCCCCTGCCCGCGTTGCGGCGGCTCCGGCCATATCCGCGACACCGAAAGCTCGGCGCTGCAGATCCTGCGCATCATCCAGGAAGAATCGCTGAAAGACAGCACGGCCTCGGTGCTGTGCCAGGTGCCGGTCGATGTCGCGTCTTTCCTGCTCAACGAAAAACGCTCCGAGATCGCCAAGATCGAAATGAAGCAGCGCATCAACGTGCTGCTGGTACCGAACAAGACGCTGGAAACACCGAACTACAAGCTCGAGCGCCTGAAACACGACGACCCGCGTCTGGACAACATCGAGGCCAGCTACAAGATGGCCGACGAGATGGAAGACCCGACCACGGTCACCCGCCGCAGCCAGGAAAAACACAACAAGCAGGAACCCGTGATCAAGGGCGTGCTGCCCGACGCACCCGCACCGATTGCTGTGCCCAAGCCCGCACCGGTGGCAGCGCCTGCAGCTGCAGCCCGGCCTACACGCCCGGTTGCCGCGGCTCCCGCTGAAAAAAGCTTCTTTGCAAAACTCAAGGAATTTTTTGTGGGTGCGGAAACGGCACCTGCCGCTGCAGCGCCGGCCAGGGAAGCCAGGAAAGACGAACGCGGCGAAGGCCGGCGTGACGAACAGCGCGGCGAACGGGGTGAACGCAGCGAGCGCGGTGAACGCGGAGGCCGTGACGGCCGCCGTGGTGGCCGTGGCGGCCGCGGCGAGGGCCGTGCCGAAGGCCGTCCGGACCAGCGCGGTGAACGTGGCGAGCGCGGTGAAGGCCGCGGTGGCGAGCGCCGTGAACGCAATGCCGATGGCCGGGCAGAAGGTGCCCGCCAGGAGCGTCCCGCCGGTGAAGCACGCGGCGAGGGCCGCACCAACGAAGCCCGCCCGGAACGCGCACAGCGCCCTGAAGGTCAGGCCGACGGCGAAGGC
>NZ_JBAQYR010000086.1:0-14948 GCF_049790275.1 Polaromonas sp. | reverse complement strand
TTGCTGCTCATGGTGCACTCCGTGGGGGAAAAAGGAAAAGCGCCCCGGCCCTGGCGCAGGTGCCAAAGCAAGCCGGGGTGCTGACTAGCTTCCCATTTTTCGGCTGCACCGCCTTGCTTTATGTCAGACAAGGCCGTGTTCCGGCCATCACGCAGGCGCCACACACAGCAAAGCAAACTTTGTTCTCTAGCGTTTACCCGGTTTCCCCTTTGGGTAGACTGCTTCTAGACTTTTCCCATCGCCAGCCTGAGCCCGGGCTGCACGCATGTAGTTTCAACCGGACCCCTGGATGCGCCTGAGAATTTTTCTGGTCGAAGACAGCCCCATCATCCGCGACAACCTCGCCGAATCGCTGGAAGAGCTGACCGGCGCCCGCGTGGTCGGCTCGGCCAGCAACGAAGACGAAGCCCGCCAGTGGCTGGCCGACAACGCCTCCGGTTGGGACCTGGCCGTGGTGGACCTGTTCCTGCTGCAGGGCAGCGGCCTCAATGTGGTGAAAAGCTGCGGCAACCGGGCCCTGCGGCAAAAAGTCATCGTCCTCACCAACTACGCCACCCCACCCATCCGCCAGCGCTGCCTGGCCCTGGGCGCCGACGCCGTGTTCGACAAAGCCACCGAAATCGAGGAGTTCACCCGGTACGCGGTGGACGAAGTAGAGCGGGTGGCAGGCAGCACCCACTGGTGAGGCGCACCCAGGCGCTACGGTTTTCATAGCTGCTTGCGCCCGCCAGCAAAGGGCTGAAGGCCGATTTGACAATATAAAGCAGCCAAAAACAGCCCAAACCGCTTCTCTGGGTCATCCCGGGCCTCGACCCGGGATCCATGCCCCGCACACCCGCACCAGCCCCGCGCGAGCCCAGCCCCGTCAGCCCGCCGCCCCGGTAAAACACATCGCCTCGATCTTGTGCCCATCCAGGTCGCGCACAAACGCCGCGTAATACGTGGGCGTGTAGTGCGGCCGCAAGCCCGGCGGCCCGTCGCACTGCGCACCCAGCGCCAGCGCTTTCGCATGAAAGGCATCCACCTCCGCCGGCGAGTTGGCCCGAAAGCAGATGTGTATGCCATCACCCGGCGCAGCCCGCCCGCCATCCAGCGGCCGGCCCACCCAGAACTCCGGAAAGGTCCGGCCATAAGCCACCGACTCGCCATGCTCCATCACGCTACGGATCTGCAGCGTGCCCAACACCGCGTCGTAAAACGCGCGGGCGCGCGGGTAGTCATTGGTGCCTATGGAGAGGTGGGAGAGGATGCTGGGGGGAAGGTCGGAGGGGTTCGGCATGGCGGCTCCTTGAAATTAGGAAGTGCGAAAAGTTTAGCAAGTGACAGTCTGCGCTAAACCCGCTAGTAAGCCTGTGGATAGGTTGCTAAGCTCCACCAATGAAGATCAGCAGTACGGATTGGGCAATGAGAACGGCTGCGTTTGAGCAAGTCCGTCGATTGCAAGAAGTCAGGGACCAACTAACTGGCGCCGACCTCGCCAAAGGGTTTCAATTCGAAGGGCAACGCATTCCCCTTGTCAACCCACAGCGCGGAATCTTCAAGCCGCGTCAAATGGAGGCCCTCCTCTCCATCAAAACCGTCTTCCCAAAACCCGGCGCAAAGATCTGGTACGACGACCAGCGCAGCGTCCACAAGCAAATTTACGACGGCGATGAGACTGTTGACTACTCGTTCATGGGGACCGATCCCAACGTTGCCGATAACAGATGGCTGAAAGAGGCCATGGATCGCCGCGTCCCGATCCTCTATTTCTTAGGTGTGTCACCTGGTCGTTATCAGGCTTTTGTTCCTGCGTTCATTGAAAGCTGGCATCCAAACGAAGCCAAGGTGAAAGTTTCGTTCAGCGAAATAGATTCGAGCGGCACGCCTAAGGTATCTGAGGACAGCATGACCCGACGTTATGCGCTTCGTCAGGTAAAGCAGCGGCTGCATCAGGCCTCGTTCAGAGATGCGGTGATTACCGCGTATGGCAATCGCTGTGCGTTATCAGGAATGCCCGAGCCGATGCTTCTTGACGCAGCGCACATCATTTCAGACGGCCATGAAGAGCTTGGCCACGCAGTTGTTTCAAATGGCATTCCCTTAACAAAAATCCATCACGCGGCCTTCGATGCTCATCTTATTGGTATCGATCCAGATTTTCGCGTTCACGTCTCCACGCGATTGCTCGCCCAAAGCGATGGGCCGATATTGCAGGCGATGCAAGGGCTCCACGGACAACTGATTCGTTTACCCGTACGGCCAGCAGACGCCCCGGATCGAAATCGCCTTGCGCACCGTTTCGAGATGTTTAGAGCTGCCGCATACAGCGCCTGATCACAGTTGGCCAATACCTGACGATCAAGGCTAGGCGGCCGCAACTCGGAGACTCGCCCAAGTTAGGACGCTCAAGAACAAAGGCGCCACCAGCCGTCTATGCAAGTCCAATACGGCAGCAATTAGCTCACTGTGCGCCCGTTATCGCGGTGTTAGGACGATCCCCCCATGAATCTTGGCGACTGATGAATCAATTACCTATAAGTTATGCACAGCCCCCTAGAAATACGTTTCTGTGGATAACTAGGTTTTTCCCTTATTAAACAAGGGATTAGTGGATGTAAAAGTCTCTGGATAAATATCTAACAATACTGTATAAATACAGTTCAGCGTTTAACGCGGGACTATATTTAACGTGTCAAACAAGCAAATTCACGAACCTTCCGAATGGTTCACAGCCACGCAGGCCGCCCGTTTGGCGGGCCTATCTCGGGCTATGCTGAATTACCTGTGCCGTGAAGCAGTGATTGAGCCGTCTTGTAACTGCGCACGCGGCCATGGCATTCCACGACACTATTCGTTTGGCGATGTAGTCGCGCTTCGACTAGTGGCAAAGCTTTCCAAGATTGGCATTTCAAGCCTGCGTTTGCGCAAGGGTCTTCAGCACCTAAAGCAATACCAACCTGGCATATCCTTGAGCGCGCTTCCCGCAAGCCACATTGTTACGGATGGCCAACACATCTACCTGCGCGGTGGAGCTGACTCGTTGGAGCGTGCGACGGACGGCCAATATGCATTCGCTTTCGTCATTGAGCTAGATCAGATCCGCAGAGAAGTGATTAAGAAAATGACTCCTACGCAATTGAAAGTTGCTACGGGCTGATTTCCGTTTGAAGATGATGTAAAAGGAGGGTGATATGAATGATTTTTTTTCCGACCATCCGCTGCCGCATGCGCGGATGGCAACCGACCGAACGCACCAGATAGTAATCGTGGATGCCGGTTTGCAAGGAAACATCGACGCCTTCTGTGCACAGCTTGACGGACTGTTGCCGGCGCACCTCGGCAAATACGTTGTCTACGCGAATGCGCACCTTTTCAAGGTGTTTAATTCCCTCGAGTCGGCACTCACGGCTGGATATGAGAATTTCGCAGCAGACTCGTTCATGGTGCAGCGCGTTGAGCCCCTGCGTGCGCACATTGACTTTCAGGCGACATGCCAAGTCTGAGGCTGCGATATGACATCACTAACCGCCCAATCGTAAGCGTCGAAGGGAAGCCGGGGCTACCGCTCCAACGTCACTTTCAAATGCACCCTCCCAATGTGGTGCCTCGGTTTGTCGCAGATTTCCTGATTGATACGGGCGCTACGGGATGCTGGGTCGAAGAGGACCTGCTGGATTCATGGCATTTAATGAAAACGCTGCCGATACTCACGCAATCCGGCATGAGTCCTACAGTAGCGGGACACTCGTTCGCGCTCTCGCTGAGACTGAAAGAGCCGCGACAGCAGGACAGCTGGTATCACCCTGTTTTCCCGGTCGGGACTGTGCCCGCTGGGCAATTCAAAGGATTCTGTCGCGGTTTGATAGGAATGGATCTGCTGCGCCTTGGGGTGCTCCACTATGACGGGCCAAAAAATAGCTTTGATCTAACTTGGCAATAAGAACTGAGCTATCCGATAAGCCGGGCCAGGTCGACTTAAATTTTCACCTCGCGTCGCTCCCTCACCGCCCGCGCCAACTCCTCCAGCACAGGCACCGTCTGTTCCATGCTGATACAGGCATCGGTGACCGACACACCAGGCCGCAGCGGCGTGCCGGGCACGATGTCCTGCCGCCCTTCATGCAGGTGGCTCTCGATCATGAGGCCGGTGATGCGTTGGTCGCCCGCGGCCATCTGCTGGGCCACTTCGGCCGCCACGGCTATCTGGCGCTGGTGCTGCTTGCTGCTGTTGGCATGGGACACGTCGATCATCACCTGCTCGCGCAGGCCGGCGCTTTTGAGAAGCACACAGGCGGCGTCCACATCGGCCTTTGAATAGTTGGGCTGCTTGCCGCCGCGCAAGATCACGTGGCAGTCGTTGTTTCCGCGGGTTTCAAAAATCGCGGCCTGGCCCATCTTGGTCATGCCCATGAAGGCGTGTTGCGCCTGCGCCGCCTGGATGGCGTCGGTGGCCACCTTGATGCCGCCGTCGGTGCCGTTCTTGAAGCCGACCGGGCAGCTCAGGCCCGAGGCCAGCTGGCGGTGGCTGGGGCTTTCGGTGGTGCGCGCGCCAATGGCGCCCCAGCTCACCAGGTCGCTGAGGAACTGGGGGCTAAGCAAATCCAGGAACTCAGTGCCCACGGGCAGGCCCAGGGCCAGCACGTCGAGCAGCAGGCGGCGCGCCATTTCCAGCCCTTCGTTGATGGCGAAGCTGCCGTCCAGGTGCGGGTCGTTGATGTAGCCCTTCCAGCCCACGGTGGTGCGCGGCTTCTCGAAGTACACGCGCATCACCACCAGCAGCTCGCCGGCCAGGGCATCGGCCTGCAGCTTGAGCTGGCGGGCATAGTCCATGGCCTGGTCATGGTCGTGAATGGAGCAGGGCCCGACCACAACGATCAGGCGGTCGTCGGCACCATGCAGCACACGCGAGATGGCGGCGCGGCTGCTTTCGACCAGCTTCAGGCTGGCTTCGGGCACCGGCAGCCACTCCTGCAGCAGGGCGGGCGTGATCAGCGGGCGCACCGCGCCTATGCGGGTGTCGTCAATGCGGGTGGTGTCGTGGGTGGACAGCGGCGTGGCGGGGTGGGTGTGGGTGGTCATGGCGCAGATTATGAGTGTTTTAGGGCTCCAGCCCTTTACGGGTGGGCGCAAGCAGCTACTATTTTAATAGCGACTCGGGGCGCTTACTGGCTGGCGTACTTCGCCATCAGTGCGGGAACGGCAGGTTTCGCGCAGCGCTGCAGGTTCATCAGCAAGGCGTGGTCGGGCTGGCCCACGCGGTGGCGGGTGCGCAGGTCATGCTGGATCTGGCCCAGCAGCGAGGCCGCCATTTCCGCATCCGCTAGCGCCCGGTGGGCACGGCCGGCACGGGGCAGGTGGTGGTAGTCCACCAGCACGCCCAGCTTGTGGCTGGAAGCCTGGGGATACAGCCGGCGCGCCACCAGCATGGTGCAGGCAAAGGGCTGCGCCGCCGCCTCCCCGGCAAGCGCCAGCTCGGCCTGCCAGAACCTGCGGTCAAACGATGCGTTGTGCGCCACCATGGGCGCGTTGCCGACAAAGCGGCTGACCTCGCGCATGACGGTGGCTGCGTCGGGCGCTGTGGCCACCATGGCGTTGCTGATGCCGGTGAGGCTGGTGATGAAGGCGGGAATGTGCACACCCGCATTCATCAGGCTCTGGAAGCGGTCAACCACGTTGCCGTTTTCAACCAGCACGATGGCCACCTCGGTGGCGCGGTCGCCCATGGCGGGCGAGAGGCCGGTGGTTTCAAAGTCGATGACGGCGATGCAGCTCATGCGCGGCGTTCAGGCCAGCGACATCATGCAGTCGCTCGCCGCTTAAACGTCAATGTTTGCAGCCCGCAGCGCATTCGTTTCAATGAACTCGCGGCGCGGCTCGACTTCGTCACCCATCAGCATGGTGAACACGTGATCGGCTTCGATGGCGTCGTCGATCTGCACGCGCAGCAGGCGCCGCACGGCGGGGTCCATGGTGGTTTCCCACAGCTGGGCGGGGTTCATCTCGCCCAGGCCCTTGTAGCGCTGGCGTGCAGTGGCGGCTTCAGCCTGCGTGATCAGCCAGGCCATGGCGTCGCGGAAGGTGTCCACCTTTTCTTCCTTCTGGCGCTCACCTTCACCACGCGTGACCTTGGCGCCTTCGCTCATCAGGCCCTTGAAGGTAACGGCGGCTTCCACCAGTGCCAGGTAGTCGGCGCCGTGCACGAAGTCTTGCGTAAGCACACTGCTTTTCACGTTGCCGTGGTGGCGACGGCTGATGCGCAGAATGGGTTTGTCGGTGCGGGTGTCGAACTCGCCGGCCACTTCGGCCGTGGGCAGCTGGGCCTGCAGCGCGGCGGCTGAGCGCTCAGCGTCTTCCACGGTGTCCAGGTTCAGGGCCACGCCGTCGGCAATGGCCTTGAGTGCTTCGCCGTCCATGTAGCCACGCAGGCGATTGATGACCGACTCGGCCAGCTGGTGCTTGCGTGCGAGCTCGGCCAGTGTGTCGCCGGTCAGCAGCGTGCCTTTGCCGTTGGATGGGTCGACGCCGGTTTGCACGGCAGCGTCTTTCAGCGCAATTTTCAACAGGAAGCTGTCAAGGGCGGCGCTGTCCTTGAGGTACTGCTCTTCCTTGCCTGACTTGACCTTGTACAGCGGCGGCTGCGCAATGTAGATGTGGCCGCGCTCCACCAGCTCGGGCATCTGGCGGTAAAAGAAGGTCAGCAGCAGGGTGCGGATGTGCGCGCCGTCAACGTCGGCATCGGTCATGATGATGATGCGGTGGTAGCGCAGCTTGGCCACGTTGAAGTCATCGTTACCCGTGGTGCCGCCGGCCTTGCCGATGCCGGTGCCCAGGGCGGTGATGAGCGTCAGAATTTCGTTGCTGGTCAACAACTTTTCATAGCGTGCTTTTTCCACGTTCAGAATCTTGCCGCGCAGGGGCAGGATCGCCTGGAACTTGCGGTCACGGCCCTGCTTGGCAGAGCCGCCGGCGGAGTCACCCTCGACGATGTAGATTTCGCACATGGCCGGGTCTTTTTCCTGGCAGTCGGCCAGCTTGCCGGGCAGGCCCATGCCGTCGAGCACACCTTTGCGGCGCGTCATGTCGCGGGCCTTGCGGGCCGCTTCACGGGCACGCGCGGCTTCAATGATCTTGCCGACGATGATTTTCGCGTCGTTCGGGCGTTCCTGCAGGTAGTCGGCCAGCAGCTTGCTGACGATGTCTTCCACCGGGCCGCGCACTTCGCTGCTCACCAGCTTGTCTTTGGTCTGGCTGGAGAATTTGGGCTCGGGCACCTTGACGCTGAGAACGCAGGTCAGGCCTTCGCGCATGTCGTCACCGGTCACCTCGACCTTGGCTTTTTTGGCCAGCTCGCTGTCGTCGATGTATTTGTTGATGACACGCGTCATCGCGGCGCGCAGGCCGGTCAGGTGGGTGCCGCCGTCACGCTGCGGAATGTTGTTGGTGAAACACAGCACCTGCTCGTTGTAGCCGCTGTTCCACTGCATGGCAACTTCAACACCGATGTTGGTGTTCTGGTCGCTCTGGCGGTCGCCCATGGCGTGGAACACGTTGGGGTGCAGGACGGTCTTGCCCTTGTTGATGAAGTTCACAAAACCCGTCACGCCGCCGGCGCCGGCAAAGTCGTCTTCCTTGCCGCTGCGCTCGTCCTTCAGGCGGATCTTCACGCCGTTGTTCAGGAAGCTCAACTCGCGCAGGCGTTTGCTGAGGATTTCGTAATGGAAGTCATTGTTCTGCTGGAAGATGTCGGTGTCGGGCAGGAAGTGCACCTCGGTGCCGCGCTTGTCCGTATCACCCAGCACCTGCATCGGCGAAACATCCACGCCGCCGACATTTTCGATGATGCGGTTCTGCACAAAGCCCTTGGAAAACTCCATCACATGAACTTTGCCCTCGCGGCGAATGGTCAGGCGCAGCATCTTGGACAGCGCGTTCACGCAGCTCACGCCCACGCCGTGCAGACCGCCAGAGACCTTGTAGCTGTTCTGGTTGAACTTGCCGCCGGCATGGAGCTCGGTCAGGGCAATCTCGGCGGCCGAGCGTTTGGGCTCGTGCTTGTCGTCCATCTTGATGCCGGTCGGGATGCCGCGGCCGTTGTCGACCACGCTGATGGAGTTGTCCAGGTGGATGGTAACCATGATGTCGTCGCAATGGCCGGCCAGCGATTCATCGATGGAGTTGTCGACCACCTCGAACACCAGGTGGTGCAAGCCGGTGCCGTCGGACGTGTCGCCGATGTACATGCCGGGGCGCTTGCGCACGGCCTCCAGGCCTTCCAGGATCTGGATGGAGCCTTCGCCATACCCTTCGGACGCACCTGCCTGGTTGGTGTCGATCTTGGGCTGGAAATTGGAACTTCCCTCACCGCCTTCACCGGAATGCACACCTTCCACTTCACGGCCTGTTTCGCCAGGGGTGGCTTCGCTGGGTTTGTTTTCTTCGGTCATAACTAACTTTTACCTACGGTGAACTACGTTTTCTCAATCTCTTGAATGACCAAACCCGCTTTGGCTAGCGGGTTCGGTAGGGGCGGCGGTTTGTTTTTTTGCTTGTACGGCTTAAATCCGCATCGGCATCACGACGTATTTGAAGGCCGCATCGTCGGGAATGGTCAGCAGCGCCGAGCTGTTGGGGTCGGCCAGCTCGATCTTCACCATGTCCTGGTCCATGTTGGTCAGCGCATCGATCAGGTAGGTGACGTTGAAGCCGATTTCGATGGCGTCGCCGGCGTAGTCGATGTCGAGCTCGTCCACGGCTTCTTCCTGCTCGGCATTGTTCGAGGCCACGCGCAGGGTGCCGGGCTCGATGTTCAGGCGCACACCCTTGAACTTCTCGCTGGTCAGGATGGCGGTGCGCTGCAGCGAAGCCAGCAGCGGCACGCGGCCCAGGGTGATGATGTTCTTGTGGTTCTTGGGGATCACGCGGTTGTAGTCAGGAAACTTGCCCTCAACCAGCTTGGTGACGAACTCCATGCCTTCGAAGCTGAACTTGGCCTGGTTGCCGGCGAACTGCATTTCGATGGCGCCTTCCTTGTCGCTGAGCAGGCGCTGCATCTCGAGCACGGTCTTGCGCGGCAGAATCACTTCCTGGCGCGGCACTTCGACATCGAGCATGGCCGACGAAAATGCCAGGCGGTGGCCGTCGGTGGCCACCAGGCTGAGCTGTTTGCCTTCGGCGACGAACAAGATGCCGTTGAGGTAGTAACGGATGTCATGCACCGCCATGGCAAACGACACCTGGTTCAGCAGCTCTTTTAGCACCTTCTGCGGTACCGAGAAGCTGGGGCCGAAGTTGGCGGCTTCCTGCACCAGGGGGAAGTCTTCGGCAGGCAGTGTCTGCAGCGTGAAGCGGCTTTTGCCGCCCTTGAGGATCAGCTTGTTCTGGGCCGACTCGAGCGACACGGTCTGGTCGCTCGGCATGGAACGCAGGATGTCGATGAGCTTGCGTGCGCCCACCGTGGTGGTGAAGTTGCCCGTGTCACCGTCCAGCTCGGCTGTGGTGCGGATCTGGATCTCCAGGTCGCTGGTGGTCAGCTGCAGCTGCGCCCCCGTTTTCCGGATCAGCACGTTGGCCAGAATCGGCAGTGTATGCCTGCGCTCCACGATGCCCGCAACTGACTGCAGAACTGCCAAAACTTTATCCTGGGTAGCTTTGAGAACGATCACTGTCTTAACCTCTTATTTCTTTAATTCAAATTAGTAGTAGTAGATAAGGGCAGCACCCATCTGTGGACAGGTCTATTTTCTTCTTTTTGATCAACTACTTGGCGCTTGTTTAACCTTGTGGTCAGACATCCCTGCAACCCTGCTGTCAAATATGAACAACTTTGGCTAATCCACCTTCTCTGTGGATAAGTCATTAGTTGTTCAAAACTTGTCCCCATGGTTGTCAGGCAGGCCTGAAACCGGGGAAAAATGGCTGAGCGAAGCGTCATCTCAGCCTTTCAGGGTTTGTTCGAGCACATGCAACTGCTGGTTGAGCTCGGTCATCTGCTGGCGCTCGGCGGACATCTTGCGCACCGCGTGCAGCACGGTGGTGTGGTCGCGGCCGCCGAACAGCTCGCCGATCTCGGGCAGGCTCTTCTGGGTGAGTTCCTTGGCCAGGTACATGGCAATCTGGCGCGGCCGGGCGATGCTGGCCGGACGCTTCTTCGAATACATGTCGGCGACTTTAATCTTGTAATAGTCGGCCACGGTTTTCTGGATGTTTTCGACCGATATCTGGCGGTTCTGGATGGACAACAGGTCGCGCAGGGCTTCACGCGCGAGCTGGATGGAAATTTCCTTCAGATTGAAGCGCGAATAGGCGAGGATCTTGCGCAGCGCGCCTTCGAGTTCACGCACGTTGGAACGCACGTTCTTGGCGACAAAGAAGGCCACTTCTTCGGGCATGACCGTGCCTTCAGCCTCGGCCTTGCGAATCAGGATGGCGACGCGCATCTCGAGCTCGGGCGGTTCGATGGCGACGGTCAGTCCGGAGTCAAAACGCGAGATCAGCCGCTCATGGATGTCCGTCAGGCCCTTGGGATAGGTGTCACTGGTCATCACAATGTGCGACTTCTTGGTCAGCAAGGCCTCAAAGGCGTTGAAGAACTCTTCCTGGGTGCGGTCCTTGTTGGCGAGGAACTGCACGTCATCTATAAGAAGGAGGTCCAGCGAGTGGTAACGCTCCTTGAACTCGTCAAAAGTCTTGCGCTGGTAGGCTTTAACCACATCTGAAACAAATTGTTCGGCGTGGATGTAGAGAACTTTGGCGGCCGGGTTGTCGGCGAGCAGCTTGTTGCCGATGGCGTGCATCAAATGGGTCTTACCCAAGCCGACGCCGCCGTAAATAAACAAGGGGTTGTAAAGCTGGCCCAGACTGCTGGAAACATGCAGGGCGGCAGCGCGGCCCATGCGGTTGGCGGTGCCTTCGATCAGGGTGTCGAAGGTGAGTGCGGTGTTAAGCCGGCTCTTGAAGGGAGCGCCGGCCACGTCTTCGGCCACGCCCAGGCCGACCGGCTCGGCCACACCATTGCCTTCGAAGCTGCGAGTGATCGGCGTAGCCCTGCTGCCAGGTTCACGCTGAGCGAGCGCTAACTCAAGATGGACATTCTGGCCGGAAACTTTCTCCAGCAGGGCGGAAATGCGGCCCGCATATTGGGCACGTATCCAGTCCAGCTTGAAGCGGTTGGCGACCTGAATGGTGACTTTGGAGAGGTCGGCGGCGACCTCGGCAACCAGCGGGCGGATCCAGGTATTGAACTGCTGCTCGGGCAATTCCTGGGCAAGATGGTCCACGCAGCTTTGCCACAAGCCTTGGCTGGAACTGTGAGCGGCACCCTCACGCATCGGGTCGGTGGGCTGGATGGATGCAGTGGCCAGCATGCTTTTGCTTGTGGATATTATTAATTTTTGGCACCCGTTATTGTAGTCGCGCGGCGTAGTTATCCACAAAAAGATTGACCCCGGGTTTTAACCTAGAGCGAGCCTGTTTTTCCTGCCCGGAATTCCTTCTTGCGCCATCTGGCTGATCTCAGCCTTTACCGCCACTGCGGCCCCTAACTTGTTGCCAGCGTTGGGAAATCTGCGATAATCATGGGTTTCCCTGATTCATAGCGGGTTGGCATGACCGGTTTGGCGCTTGTTTTCAAGCATCCATCGACGTTTTGCCGGCCTGGCTGACTTGCCGGGTAGTGTGTGCTGTACAGCTACCGGGACCACGAATCGCAAAATCCGAAATTTGCAAAGGGGAGCTTTTTGTAGCTTGTAGGACCCATCATGAAACGCACATACCAACCTTCCAAAGTCAAGCGCGCCCGTACGCACGGCTTTCTGTCACGCATGAAAACACGTGGCGGCCGCGCAGTGATTGCAGCCCGCCGCGCCAAAGGCCGCAAGCGCCTGGCTGTTTAAGCAGTGGGTCCCGCAGGCCAATTGCTTTCGAGCTGACGCTTGCAACGGCTTCAAACCCGACCCCAGTTCCAGGCAGTCCTTGCTGGCGCCATTGTTGCAAGAACAACGCATTTCGCATTGCACCGCAATGCGCTTGATGCCATGAACGCGCAAACCGTGCCCAGCAAGACCCATGACACGCCGGACCTGTTTCCCGTTCAGGACGTCTGGGTCGGGGCGATGGTGCCTAAACGCTGGGCCAAACGTGCCGTGACGCGTAACGCCATCAAAAGACAGATCTACACCGTGTGCGCCGATTTCTCTCCTCGCCCGCCACCCACTGCGTGGGTGGTTCGCCTGCGCCGTGATTTTTCGCGCAAGGAATTTGTCAGTGCGAGCTCCGAGGCGCTCAAGCAGGCGGTTCGCAGCGAAGTGCAGGCCCTGATGCAAGCCGGGGCGCAAGCCGCATGAACGCCCTGTCTGCGTTGCGCCGCATGGCGGTGGCGCTCAGCCGCCTGCCGCAAAAAACACTGGTCACCCTGGTCAAGGGCTACCGCCTGCTGCTCAGCCCCTGGCTGGGTTCGTCCTGCCGGTTCGAGCCCACCTGTTCGGCTTATTCATTGCAGGCGCTGCAGCAGCATGGCGCGGCCAGGGGCAGCTACCTGACGCTGCATCGCCTGGCGCGTTGCCACCCCTGGTGTCATGGCGGCTATGACCCCGTACCGCCTTCGGCCGCACGGTCGTCGGGCCGGTTTTCCCTTTTCACCCACCTGGTCACGCCCGTGACTTCGAATTCCTCTAAAAAGAAGCCGTCATGAACGACATACGCCGCACCATCTTGTGGGTGATTTTTGGTTTTTCCATGGTCCTGTTGTGGGACCAGTGGCAGCTTGCCAACGGCAAGAAGGCGACCTTCTTCCCCTCCCCGGCACCCGCAGTGAGCACGACGGCGCCTGCCGTTGGCAAGCCCGCCGACGGGGCTGCCGTGCCGGGCACCCAGACTGCTGGCAGCGCCGTGCCGGCACCGGTGGCTTCCGGTGCATCCGCCGCACCCGCTGCACCGGGCGCGCTGCCCGCCAGCACGCCTTCCGCGACCAAAGAGCGTCTGGTGGTCAAGACTGATGTGCTCGACCTGACCTTTGACACCGAAGGCGGCACGCTGGTGCATTCGTCCTTCACCAAATACAAGGACATGACGGACAAAGCCTCCGGCTTTGTGCTGCTCGACCAGAGCTCCGCGCGTGTGTATGTGGCGCAGTCCGGCCTGATTGCCGGTGCCGCCGGGGGCAGCTTCCCCACGCACAAGACGCTGATGACGGCCATGCCCGGCGAGCGCACGCTGCAGGACGGCCAGGACAGCCTGGAAGTCAAATTCGAATCAGCCGATGTCGGTGGCGTCAAGCTGGTCAAGACCTACACGCTCAAACGCGGCGCGTACGACGTGGCGGTGCGCCACGATGTGGTCAACACGGGCAGCAGCGCGGTTTCGCCGCAGCTTTACCTGCAACTGGTGCGTGACGGCAACAAACCACCGGGCGAGTCCTCGTTTTATTCCACCTTCACCGGCCCGGCGCTTTACACGGAGGCGAAAAAGTACCAGAAGGTCGAATTCAAGGACATCGAGAACAACAAGGTTGATGTCGAAAAACACGCGAGCAATGGCTATGTGGCCATGGTCCAGCATTATTTTGCGACGGCCTGGATGCTGGCCGATGGCGTCCAGCGCGATATTTTCCTGCGCAAGGTGGACACCAACCTGTACGCCGTGGGCATGATCACGTCGCTGGAAACAATTGCGCCCGGCGCGACCAAATCGGTGGAGGCGAAGTTTTTTGTGGGCCCGCAAGTTGAAAAGCAGCTGGAAGCCATTACGCCCGGGCTCGAACTGGTCAAGGACTATGGCTGGCTGACGATCCTGGCCAAGCCGCTGTACTGGCTGCTCGACAAGTTGCACGGCTTCATCCACAACTGGGGCTGGTCCATTGTGGCGCTGGTGCTGCTGCTCAAGGCTGGGTTCTACTGGCTCAATGCCAAGGCGTATGCCAGCATGGCCAAGATGAAAGCCGTGAACCCCAAGATCATGGAAATGCGCGAACGCCTGAAGGACAAGCCGCAGGAAATGCAGCAGGCGATGATGAAGCTGTACAAGGAGGAAAAAGTCAACCCGATGGGTGGCTGCTTCCCGATCGTGATCCAGATTCCCGTGTTCATTGCGCTGTACTGGGTGCTGCTCAGCTCGGTGGAAATGCGCAATGCGCCTTGGGTGTTGTGGATCCACGACCTGTCTTCGCCCGACCCCTTCTATATCCTGCCCGTGGTCATGGCACTGACGACCATGCTGCAGACGGCCCTGAACCCGACGCCGCCGGACCCGATGCAGGCCAAGCTGATGTGGTTCATGCCGCTGATTTTCAGCGTGATGTTCTTCTTCTTCCCGGCCGGCCTGGTGCTCTACTGGATCACCAACAACATCCTGTCGATTGCGCAGCAGTGGGTGATCAACACGCGCATGGGTGTGCCGCCCCAGTTCAACTTGCCGAAGTTCAGCTAAAAAAACAAAAAAGGGCCGCTTCGCGGCCCTTTAACATGGTGCCTTCATGCTGGCCCGACACCACGACCCCATCGCTGCCATCACCACTGCGCCCGGTCGCGGCGCCGTGGGAATCGTGCGCATTTCCGGGAAGGCCATGGCCCCGCTGGTGCAGGTGCTGTGCGGCCGGGCGTTGACGCCCCGGCAAGCCACTTACCTGCCTTTTCGCGATGCCGAGGGCCAGCCGATCGACCAGGGCCTGGCGATTTATTTCCCGGCACCACATTCCTACACCGGTGAGGATGTGCTGGAGCTGCAGGCCCATGGTGGGCCGGTGGTGCTGCAGCTGTTGCTGGCCCGCTGCCTGGAAGCAGCCGCGGAGCGCGATGCGGCCCTGGGCCAGCCGCGCCTCGCGGGCTTGCGCCTGGCCCAGCCCGGGGAGTTCACCGAGCGCGCCTTTCTGAACGACAAGATCGACCTGGCGCAAGCGGAGGCGATTGCGGACCTGATTGATGCCAGCACCGAAACGGCCGCGCGATCGGCCGCCCGCTCGCTGTCCGGGGAGT